>JAZKFQ010000073.1:0-25967 GCA_040386375.1 Pseudomonadota bacterium | reverse complement strand
CGTGCGCCGGCCCCTATCCCGATTGGAGTCGGCCAGTCACCCGCCGGCCTCGGCCCCGCGCCAAACCATGAACGTCGGCTGTTCAACAACCACAAAGGCAGCTCCGAGTCCACAGTGGCCCTCAATGCGCCTCAGCCGCCTTCGCCGCCTCGATGGACCCCACAGCATCCCCCCGGCTGCCGTTGAAGAACAGGTTCAGCACCACCGCTGCCACGGCGGTGAGCAGGATGCCGCTTTCCAGCAGCGGGTGCAGGCCATGGGCCATCTGCTGCGACCAGCGGGGCGCCACCAGCGGGATCAGGCCGAAGCCGATGGACAGGGCCACGATGTAGAGGTTGTGGCGGTTGCCCTTGAAGTCCACCGTGGACAGGATGCGGATGCCAGTGGCCGCCACCATGCCGAACATCACCAGGCCCGCACCGCCCAGCACGAAGGTGGGGATGGATTCCACGAAAGCCGCCATCTTGGGCAGCATGCCCAGCACGATCATGATGATGCCGCCGGCCACACACACCCAGCGGCTCTTCACACCCGTCACGCCGATCAGGCCCACGTTCTGCGAGAAGCTGGTGTAGGGAAAGGTGTTGAACAGCCCGCCGATCAGCGTGCCCAGGCCGTCGGTGCGCAGGCCGGCGGCCAGCTCGGGCTGGCTGATGGGCTTGCCGGTGATGTCGGACAGCGCCAGGAACATGCCGGTGGATTCGATCATCACCACGATCATCACCAGGGTCATGGTCAGGATCATCACCGGGTCGAAGGTGGGCATGCCGAAGGCGAAGGGTGTGACGATGTCGAACCAGGGCGCCTTGGCCACCTTGTCGAAATGCATCTTGCCCATGGTGATGGCCATGGCGCAGCCCGCCACGATGCCCAGCAGCACCGCGATGTTGGCCACGAAGCCCTTGCCGTACTTCACCAGCAGCAGGATGAACACCAGCACCGCACCCGCCACGGCCAGGGTGTCGAGGGCGCCGTAGCCCGGGTTGTCCAGCATCGGGATCGGCCCCGGCAGCTTGACGGGTGCGCTGGCCGCCGCCGCCGTGGCCTTGGCGCTGTCGACCATGGCCACCAGCTTGGGCACGTCCACCCCTTGCGCCAGTGGCGGCGGGCCACCCAGGGCCCAGCCCACGCCCACCCGCATCAGGCTGATGCCGATGATGGCGATGATGGTGCCGGTGACCACCGGCGGAAAGAAGCGCAGCAGCTTGCTCACCGCCGGTGCGATCAGCATGGCGATGATGCCCGCGCCGATGATGGCGCCGAAGATGGCGCGGGCGCCGTCCACCCCCGGCACCGCATTGGCAAAGGCCACCATCGGGCCCACGGCGGCAAAGGTCACGCCCATCATCACCGGCAGCTTGATGCCGAAATACCTGGTCACGCCCAGGCTCTGGATCAGGGTGACCAGGCCGCAGCAGAACAGGTCGGCACTGATCAGTAGGGCCACCTGCTCGGGGCTGAGCTTGAGCGCCCGGCCCACGATCAGCGGCACGGCGATGGCGCCGGCATACATCACCAGCACATGCTGCAGGCCCAGTGCAGCCAGGCGGCCGGTGGGGAGTTGTTCGTCCACCGGGTGGACTGGGTTGGTGCGCATGGTGTGGGGCTCCGGTGGGTGGATGTGCAGGACAGGGGCCGGCCAGAAACGATCACTGCACCGGTGCACCCGCCTCGTACCAGCGCTTGATCAGCGCACGCTCGGCGTCGGTGATCTGGGTGGCGTTGTTCATCGGCATCAGCTTGAGCACGGCCGCCTGCTGGTAGACGGCCTGCGCATGCTGGCGCAGCAACTCGGGCGTGTGCAGGGCCACGTTCTTCTGCTGCAGCTGGGCGTTGTGGCACATCACGCAACGCTGCTCCACCACCGCACGCACCTCGGCAAAGCCGGCCGGCGCCTGGGCAGCAGCCAGCGCGGCGGCCGAGGGTGGCGCCGGCGCCAGCCACACCGCCAGGCCCAGTAGCAGGGCGGTGCCGACGATGGCGTGTTCCCAGGGGGCACGCTGGCCCAGCACATGGGCCTTGTGCCGGGCCACGAAGCTGTGGCGGATCAGCGCGCCGGCCAGCATCAGCAGCACCAGCACAGCCCAGTTGTGCGCACCCTGGTAGAGCCAGCCGTAGTGGTTGCTCAGCATGGCCACCAGCACCGGCAGGGTGAAGTAGGTGTTGTGCACGCTGCGCTGCTTGGCGCGCTGGCCGTGCACTGGGTCGACCGGCTGGCCGGCCTTCATCTGCGCGATCACGGTGCGCTGGCCGGGGATGATCCAGAAGAACACGTTGGCGCTCATGGCCGTGGCGATCATCGCGCCCACCAGCAGGAAGGCAGCGCGCCCGGCAAACAGCTGGCAGGCGGCCCACGACGCGATGACGATGAAGACCAGCACACCCAGGCCCACGATCAGGTCGCCGTTCTTCTTCTGGCCGAAGGCGCGGCAGATGGCGTCATAGACCAGCCAGAACGCGGCCAGAAAGCCCAGTGCCGCGGCGATGGCCGTGCCTGGCGCCCAGGCAAACACAGTCTTGTCGACCAGGAAGCTGCCGGCGTTGAACAGGTACAACACGGTGAACAGCGCAAAGCCGGTGAGCCAGGTGCTGTAGGCCTCCCAGTAGAACCAGTGCAGGTTGCTGGGCAGGCTGCGGGGCGCCACCATGTACTTCTGCGGGTTGTAGAAGCCGCCGCCGTGCACCGCCCACAGCTCGCCGTCCACACCCTTGGCCTTCAGGTCGGGCGCGGTGGGGGTGGTGAGGCTGCTGTCCAGGAAGACGAAGTAGAACGACGAGCCGATCCAGGCGATGGCCGTGATCACATGCGCCCAGCGCAGCAGCAGGTTGGCCCAGTCGAGCAGGTAGGTGTCCATCGTGCACTCACAGGTTGGAGAGGCACCAGCACCGGGCGGGGCGCACGGTGGCTGGGCTTCTCCTCACCACAGCGGGCTCTGTGAGGCGATGGTGTCGCAACCGCATGGCACCTGGCCAGCAGCGGGTGAGGCTGGTGGCCAGGGCAGGCGTGCGCCGCGGCGACAAGGTCAAAGTGTATACACCTCGGTGGAGCCAGACACCCGGGACAACCCAGGCTTCCGGCGATGCCACCAGCGATGCAAGCGCCGTGCCCGGCGCCGAGGCGCCCGCTCAGGAGCCGCGGTAGGTGCTGTAGCTCCAGGGGCTGACCAGCAGGGGCACGTGGTAGTGGCCGGCGGCGTCGGCGATGCCGAAATCCAGCTGCACCGTGTCGATGAAGGCCGGGTCGGGCAGGGCCACGCCGCGTGCTCGGAAGTAGGGCGCCACCTCGAACAGCAGGCGGTAGCGGCCGGCCGCCATGGCCGTGGCGTCCAGCAGCGGGCCGCCGGGGTTGCGGCCGTCGTCGTTCAGCGTCAGCACCTGCAGGGTGTGGGGGCCCTGGTCGTCGATGCGCTGCAGCGTCACCCGCATGCCGGCGGCGGGGCAGCCGTTCATGGTGTCGAGCACGTGGGTGCTGAGGTGGCCCATGGGGTTCCTTGTGGTGCGGTGCCAAGTTGGCGCGATCTGCAAAAGTGTATACACTTTGCCGGGATCGTCAACCGATCCCAGCCAGCGATCACGCCTTGCCCTTGCGCCTTTCCCTTGCATCTGCCGTGCCCGACATCGCCACCACCGTCATCCCCGCCGCCGCCCCGCGCCCGGCGCCGCGCCGGCGTGTGGCGGCAGGTGTGGCCGCTGCGGCTGCATTGCCTGCCCCTGCCGGCGCCACCGAGCGCATCGTGGCGTCCATCACCACCGCCATCGTCGAGCGCCGGCTGATGCCCGGCACCAAGCTGGTGGAGCAGAAGATCGCCGACATCTTCAGCGTCTCGCGCACCATCGTGCGCCAGGCGCTGAACCAGCTCAGCCGCGACCGCCTGGTGGTGCTGGAGCCGGCGCGTGGTGCCTTCGTGGCCACGCCCAGCGTGGACGAGGCGCGCCAGGTGTTTGAGGTGCGGTCCATGCTGGAGGTGGCCATGGTGCGCAGCCTGTGCGAGCGCATCACCGACGCCCAGGTGGCCATGCTGCGCGCCCATCTGCAGCAGGAGCAGGCGGCCGTGGCCCGCACCGACGTGCCCGGTCGCACCCGGCTGCTGGCCGATTTCCACACCGTGCTGGCCCAGCTCAGCGGCAATGCGGTGCTGGCGCGGCTGCTGGCCGACCTGCTCAGCCGCTCGTCGCTGATCGCCCTGATGTACCAGAGCGCACATTCGGCCGGCCACTCCCAACAGGAGCATGTGCGCATCGTCGACGCCATCGAGCGGCGTGATGCGCGTGCCGCCACCCGGCTGATGGCCCAGCACCTGGCCAGCGTGGAACGCAATCTGCAACTCGACCCGCGCACGCCCGACCTGGCCGCCGCGCTCAAGCCAGCGCCCTGACCGGCCCCGCCATCCCACCATCCGCCCCAGGACTTGCCGATGACCACCCTGTTCCGTTCCGGCCCCCATTACCCGCGCGACCTGAAAGGCCACGGCCGCGACATGCCGCAGGCCCGCTGGCCACGCCAGGCGCGGGTGGCGCTGCAGTTCGTGCTGAACTACGAGGAGGGGGGTGAGAACAATGTGCTGCACGGCGATGCCGGCAGCGAGCAGTTCCTGTCGGAGATGTTCAACCCGCCGGCCTACCCGATGCGGCATCTGTCGATGGAGTCGATCTACGAATACGGCTCGCGCGCCGGCGTGTGGCGCATCCTGCGGGAGTTCGAGCGCCGCCAGCTGCCGCTGACGGTGTTTGCGGTGTCCATGGCCTTGCAGCGCCATCTGGAGCTGGCCGAAGGCCTGATGGAACTGGGCCACGAGATCGCCTGCCATGGCTGGCGCTGGGTGAACTACCAGCAGGTCAACGAGGTGGTGGAGCGTGAGCATGTGCGCATCGGCACTGACATCTTGAAGCAGATCACCGGCGGTGCCTGGCCGCTGGGTTGGTACACCGGCCGCGACAGCCCGGCCACGCGCCGCCTGGTGGCCGACCAGGGCGGCTTCGAGTACGACAGCGACTATTACGGCGACGATCTGCCGTTCTGGCTGAACGTCAAGACCAGCAGCGGCACCCTGCTGCCGCAGCTGGTCGTGCCCTACACCATGGACTGCAACGACATGCGCTTCGGCCTGCCCCAGGGCTTCAGCCAGGGCGACGAGTTCTTCGAATACCTGCGCGACAGCTTCGACGTGCTGTATGCCGAGGGGGAGGACTGCCCCAAGATGATGAGCATCGGCATGCATTGCCGCATCCTCGGCCGCCCTGGCCGCCTGCGTGGGCTGCAGCGCTTCCTGGACCATGTGGAGAAGCACGACAAGGTGTGGGTGACGCGCCGCATCGACATCGCCCGCCACTGGAAGCAGGTGCACCCGTTCAATGCCGACACTGCCTTTGTGTGGGCTTCCTGAAAGCCACGCCACCATGCTCACCCTGGACCAACTCAACGCTGCCAGCGCGGCCGAATTCACCACGCTGCTGGACGGCACCTACGAACACTCGCCCTGGATCGCCGAGCGTGCCGCCGCGGCCCGCCCCTTCGCAACCCTGGCCCAGCTGAAGCAGGCCCTGGTGCGGGTGGTGCAGGAAGCGGGCGCCGATGCCCACCTGGCCCTGATCCGCAGCCACCCCGAACTGGCCGGCAAGGCCATGGTCAGCCAGACGCTGACGGCCGAGAGCAACAACGAGCAGGGCAAGGCCGGGCTGACCGACTGCACGCCCGAAGAATTCGCCCGCATCCAGCAGCTGAATGCGGCCTACAACACCCGCTTCGGCTTCCCCTTCATGCTGGCCGTGCGCGGCCCGCGTGGCAGCGGCCTGGGCAAGCAGCAGATCATCGAGACCTTTGCGCGCCGCCTGGCCAACCCGCCTGACTTCGAGCGCGACGAGGCCCTGCGCAACATCCACCGCGTGGCCGAGATCCGCCTGGCCGACAAGTTCGGCATCCAGCCCGACCTGGGCAACCTGGTGTGGGACTGGGCCGAGGAACTGGCCGCCCACAGCGACCCCGGTTTCAAGGAGCAGGGCCAGCTGACGGTGACCTACCTGACCGACGCCCACCAGACCGTGGCACGCCGCCTGCAGTGGTGGATGAAGGACGCCGGCTTCGACGAGGTGCAGATCGACGCGGTGGGCAATGTGGTGGGCACCTACCACGGGGCTGACCCCGCGTCCAGGCGCCTGCTCACCGGCAGCCACTACGACACCGTGCGCAACGGTGGCAAGTACGACGGGCGCCTGGGCATCCTGGTGCCCATGGCCTGCGTGCGCCAGCTGGCGGCCCAGAAGAAGCGCCTGCCTTTCGGCATCGAGGTGGTGGGCTTTGCCGAGGAAGAAGGCCAGCGCTACAAGGCCACCTTCCTGGGCTCGGGTGCCCTGGTGGGCCAGTTCGATCCGGCCTGGCTGGACCAGGAGGATGCCGACGGCATCACCATGCGCGCCGCGATGCAGGCCGCCGGCCTGCCGGCCGACATGGCGGCGATCCAGGCCTTGCAGCGGGACGCGGCGCGCTACCTGGGTTTCGTCGAGGTGCACATCGAGCAGGGGCCGGTGCTGAATGCCCGCACCCTGCCGCTGGGCGTGGTCACCTCCATCAACGGCAGCGTGCGCTGCCTGGGTGCCATCACCGGCATGGCCAGCCATGCCGGCACCACGCCCATGGGCCAGCGGCGCGATGCCGTGCCGGCGCTGGCCGAACTGGCGCTGTTCCTGGAACGGCGTGCCGCCAGCGTGCCCGACGTGGTGGGCACCATCGGCCAGCTGCAGGTGCCTGCCGGCTCCATCAACGTGGTGCCGGGCCGGGTGCTGTTCAGCCTGGACATGCGCGCCACCACCGACGCAGCGCGGGATGCCCTGGTGGCCGATGTGCACGCCGAGCTGGCCGCCATCTGCCAGCGCCGTGGCCTGGCCTTCAGTCTGGAAGAGACCCTGCGCGCGGCCGCCGCGCCCAGTGCTGCGGCCTGGCAGCAGCGCTGGGAGGCGGCGGTGGCGGCCCAGGGCCTGCCGGTGTTCCGCCTGCCCAGCGGCGCCGGCCACGACGCGATGAAGCTGCATGAGGTGATGCCCCAGGCCATGCTGTTCGTGCGTGGCGAGAACAGCGGCATCAGCCACAACCCGCTGGAATCCAGCACCAACCACGACATCGACCTCTCGGTGCAGGCCTTCCTGCATCTGCTGGACCAACTGGCCACGCCATGACCACTGCCCAAGATACTCTCCACCACCAGCTCGACGCCTGGATCGACGCCCACTTCGACGCCGAGGTGCGCTTTCTGCAGGCCCTGGTGCAGGTGCCCACCGACACCCCGCCCGGCAACAACGCGCCGCATGCACAGCGCACCGCCACGCTGCTGGCCGAGATGGGCCTGGTGGCCGAGCAGCATGCCGTGCCCGGCGAGCAGGTGCAGGCCTACGGCATGCAGTCCATCACCAACCTGGTGGTGCGCCGGCGCTATGGCGCGGGTGGCCCGGTGATCGGCCTGAACGCCCATGGCGACGTGGTGCCGCCGGGTGAAGGCTGGACCCAGGATCCCTACGGCGGCGCCGTGGTGGATGGCAAGCTCTACGGCCGCGCCTCGGCGGTGAGCAAGAGCGATTTCGCCAGCTACACCTTTGCGCTGCGGGCGCTGGAATCCCTGGGCGCGCCACTGCGGGGCGGTGTGGACCTGCTGTTCACCTACGACGAGGAATTCGGCGGTGAACTGGGCCCGGGCTGGCTGCTGCAACAAGGCCTGACCAAGCCCGACTACCTGCTGGCGGCGGGCTTCAGCTACCAGGTGGTCACGGCCCACAACGGCTGTTTGCAGATGGCCGTCACCGTGCACGGCAAGATGGCGCATGCCGCCATTCCTGACACCGGTGTGGACGCGCTGCAGGGCGCGGTGGCCATCCTCAACGCGCTGTATGCCCAGAACCGCCGCTACCAGGCCATCACCTCGCAGGTCGAGGGCATCAGCCACCCCTACCTGAACGTGGGCCGCATCGAGGGTGGCACCAACACCAACGTGGTGCCCGGCAAGGTGGTGTTCAAGCTCGACCGCCGCATGATCCCCGAGGAAAACCCGGCCGAGGTGGAAGCCGATGTGCGGCGGGTGATCGCCGAGGCCGCAGCGGCCTGCCCCGGCATCCGGGTGGAGATCCAGCGCCTGCTGCTGGCCGATTCGCTCAAGGCCAACCCGGCCAATGCACCGCTGGTGAACGCGCTGCAGCGGCATGGCCAGGCGGTGTTCGGCGAGCCCATCCCCACCTCGGGCACGCCGCTGTACACCGACGTGCGCCTGTTCGGCGCCCATGGCATCCCGGCCGCCATCTACGGCGCCGGCCCACGCACCGTGCTGGAGAGCAATGCCAAGCGTGCCGACGAGCACATCGTGCTGGACGATCTGCGCCGCGCCACCAAGGTGGTGGCGCGCACCCTGCTGGACTTGCTGCGCTGATCAGTCGGTGGAGAACTGCCGCCAGTTCTTGCCCTTGAACTGGCTGTAATAGGCCTTGATCTGCACCATGTCGGCGGTGATGTCGCCGCTGGGCGTGAACACCGGCCCCAGGCCGCTGAGCTTGCGCGGGTAGTCCATGTAGGCCATGACGATGGGCACGCCGGCCTCGTGGGCGATCCAGTAGAAGCCGGTCTTCCAGTGCCGGGTCTGGCTGCGGGTGCCCTCGGGGGGCACCACCAGCTGCACCGCGCCTTCGGCCGCACGCAGCGCCTGGGCCGAGGCCGCCACCAGGTTGGTGGATTGCATGCGGTCCACCGCAATGCCACCCAGCCAGCGCATCAGCACACCGAAGGGCCAGCGGAAGATCTGCCGCTTGCCCATCCAGTGGATGTTGAGCTCCAGCGCAAACGCCACCATCAAGGTGTAGGGCAGGTCCCAGTTGCTGGTGTGCGGCGCGGCGATCAGCACGCACTTGGGGTGGCCGCCAGGCAACTGCCCGCTGAGTTGCCAGCCGGTGGCCCGCAGAAAGCCGCGGGAGAGGGCGCGCAGCACGGTGTTGACACCGGGTGTGGTGAAGATGGTGCGTTGCATGCAGGAACCAGGCTGTCTGTGCGACAGACCACCCGCGCACGCACCGGCATTGTGCGGCAGCCCGGGCGGCGCCCAGGCTCCACAGCCTGACCTACATCAAGACGCCGGGTGCTGTCTGCGGCGCGCCGTCCAGCGCCGCGCTGCTGGCCAGGGCATCGCCGGCCGGCAGCGCCGTCTGGCCCATGCCCATCAGCACCAGGGCGCGCTGTTGCAGCAGCAGGGCGTCGTCATGGTCACCACAGCGCTCCAGCACGTCGCTGGCACGCAGCAGCACACGGATCTCCCAGTTCGGGTCGGTGGCCAGGCCGGCCAGGCGGGCCGCCTCGAAGGCGTGGTCACGCGCGCGGTCCCGGGCGGCGCGGCTGCGGGCGGGCTCGGCCTGCGCTGCGCCCAGGTCGGCCGCATTCGTGGCCACTTCAGCCCAGGCGCAGTGCAGGTCGGCCAGCAGATCGTGGCCACCCATCAGGCCGGCCCAGCGCAGGGCCTGGGCCAGGTGGCTTTCGGCCGGGCTGTAGGCATGCAGGCCGGCCAGGGCGCGGGCGGCCTCGGTCAACGCGTGGCACATGGCCGGTGGCCGGGCGCTGCCCTCGGTGGTTTCGGCGGTATTGAGGGCCTGCATGGCCTGGCGCAGCGCCTCGCGTGCCTGGCCCTCGCCCAGCGCGGCGCCGTCGGCCGACAGGCCGCTGGCATGCTGCTGCAGGCGCCGCTTGGGCGGCTGGGTGCGTGGGGTGTTCAGGGTGTGCATGGCGGATGGCCCTGGTGCGGTTGAAAGCCATGCTAGGCCGCGTGCACCACCCACCGGCCCCCCGGGCCATGGGGTCGCCAGCGCCCGGCCCCCACGGGCGTGGGGGGCGGGCGGCGCGGCGCGTGAACCTGCGCACGGCCGGGCCGGTCCGGTGGCGACAGGGTGCCGTGGTGCGCCAGCCACACTTGGTGGGCAAGGCCGCGTTTTCTGCAATGGAGTCCGCTGCGCGACTGCGGCAGCATGCGCGCCAACACCAGCCCGTCGGGCCGGTCACCCCATTCCTGGAGACTTCACCATGGCGCATTCTTTCCAAGCCAGCCTGCTGGCCACCGCTGTTGCCGCGCTGGGCACCCTGTCGGCCCTGCCGGCTGCCGCCCAGACCGTGCTCACCCTGTCGTCCTGGGTGCCGCCCGCCCACACCCTGACCACCGGCCAGATCGAGTGGTGCGAGATGCTGGCGCAGAAGGCCGCCGGCAAGATCAAGTGCAATACCCTGCCGCGCGCCGTGTCGGCCCCCCCCGGCACCTTCGACGCGGTGCGCAACGGCCTGGCCGACCTGTCGTTCACCGTGCACGGCTACACCCCGGGCCGCTTCGTGATGCCGCAGATGGTGGAGTTCCCCTTCATGGGTGATTCGTCCGAGGTGACCTCGGTGGCCTTCCAGCGCATCTACGCCAAGACCCCGGCCTTTGCCGAGGAGCACAAGGGCGTGAAGGTGCTGGCGGTGTTCACCCACGGCCCCGGCATCATCTTCAACACCAAGAAGCCCATCGCCAAGGCCGACGACGTGCTGGGCATGAAGTTCCGCGTGGGCGGTGGCATGGTCAACGAGATCAGCAAGGCCATGGGCATGAACGTGACGCTCAAGCCCGCGCCCGAGAGCTACGAGCTGCTGTCCACCGGGGTGATGGACGGCACGCTGTTCCCGGCCGAATCGGTGGAAGGCTTCAAGATCGACAAGGTGATCAAGCACGCCACCATCTTCCCGGGTGGCCTGTACAACACCAGCTTCGTCTTCATGATGAACCAGGCCAAATACGACGCCCTGCCGGCCGACGTGAAGAAGATCGTCGACGAGATGTCGGGCGAGTTCGCCGCGCGCATGCTGGGCCGCGGCTGGGACAAGGTCGACCGGCGCGGCATGGCCTTCATGCAGGCGGCGGGTGTGCAGTTCACCAAGGCCGATGCGGCCTTCGTCGGCGCCGTCAAGGCCAAGACCGCCAACCTGGAAGACAACTGGGCCAAGGCCGCCGAGGCCAAGGGCCTGAAGAACGCCAAGCAGGTGCTGGCCGACTACCGCGCCGAAATCGCCAAGCTGCAGAAGTGAAGCGCCTGCTCGACAGCCTCTGCGGCCTGCTGGCCGCGGTGGCGCTGTTCGCCATCATGGCGCTGACCCTGGTGGACGTGGCCGGGCGCAAGCTGCTGAGCCACAGCATCACCGGCTCGCTGGAGCTGACCGAGATCCTGATGGTGGTGGTGATCTTCGCCGCCTTGCCCCTGGTCTCGCTGCATGGCGAGCATGTGGTGTTCGATTCATTCGACCACCTGATGCCAGCCTGGCTGCGCCGCCTGCAGCAGGCCGTGGTCGACCTGGGCTGCGCCGCCGCGCTGGGCGGCCTGGCCTGGCTGATGTGGGACAAGGCCGACCAGATGGCCAGCTATGGCGACACCACCGCCCAGCTGCAGCTGCCGCTAGGCCCGTTTGTGCACCTGATGGCGGTGCTGTGCGGCCTCACGGCCCTGGTGCACCTGCTGCTGATGCTGCAGCCCACCAGCCACCACCATCCGGGGGTGGATGAGGCGCCGGCCGTGCCGGGCGGCGGTGCCACATGACGGAGGCGCTGCTGGGCTTCGGCGCCGTGTTCCTGCTGGCCCTGCTGCGGGTGCCGCTGGCGTTTGCCATGGGCTTTGTCGGCTTCATCGCGCTGGGGCTGATGCGCGGCTGGGGGCCCACGGCGGCCGCGGCCGCCCAGGTGGTCTACGACACCGGTTTCGCCTACACCCTGAGCGTGGTGCCGCTGTTCATCCTGATGGGCAACTTCGTGGCCAAGGCGGGGCTGGCGCATGAGCTGTTCCGCGCCGCCTATGCCTTCATCGGCCATGTGCGGGGCGGGCTGGCCCATGCCACGGTGCTGGCCTGCGCCGGTTTCGGCGCCATCTGCGGCTCGTCCATCGCCACCGCAGCCACCATGAGCAAGGTGGCCTACCCGTCGATGAAGAAGCTGGGCTACAGCGACTACCTGTCCACCGGCGTCATCGCCGCCGGCGGCACGCTGGGCATCATGATCCCGCCGTCGACCATCCTGGTGATCTACGGCATCGTCACCGAGACCAACATCGGCAAGCTGTTTGCGGCCGGCATCATCCCCGGCCTGATGACGGCGGCGCTGCTGATGGCCGGTGTGGCCTGGATCACCTGGCGCGACCCGTCGGCCGGCCCGGCGGGCGAGCGGGCCACCTGGCCCCAGCGCTGGGCCGCGGTGCGTGGCATCTGGGGCGTGGTGGTGCTGGTGGTGGTGGTGCTGGGCGGCATCTACGGCGGTGTGTTCACCGCCACCGAAGGTGCGGGCATCGGCGCCTCGGGTGCCTTCTTCTTCGCGCTGGCGCGTGGTGCCCTGCCGTGGCGGGTGCTGCTGCAGGTGCTGGTGGAGAGTGCACGCACCACGGCCATGCTGTTCACCATCCTGATCGCCGCGATGATGTTCAGCAATTTCATCAACTTCACCAGCATGCCGGGGGATCTGCGGGACTGGATCACCCACCTGGGCCTGTCGCCGGTGATGGTGGTGGGCGCGATGATGCTGATCTACGTGCTGCTGGGCACCATCATGGAAGAGCTGTCCATGGTGCTGCTCACCATCCCGGTGTTCTTCCCCATCGTCACGGCGCTGGGCTTCGACCCGGTGTGGTTCGGCGTGCTGATCGTCTTCGTGGTGCAGATCGGCCTGATCTCGCCACCGGTGGGCATGAACCTGTTCGTGCTGAACGCGTTGCTGGACGGTGTGTCGCTCAGGCAGATCTTCCGCGGCGTGTGGCTGTTCGTGCTGATGTTGATCCTGGCGATGGCCCTGGTGCTGGAGCTGCCGGCATTGGCGCTGTGGCTGCCCAGCTTCATGAAGTAGCGCGGGCTGCGGGGTGCTGGGCGGCTGCACGCCGCTGCAGCAGCCGGCGGGAACGCCACACACGCCAGCCCAGCAGCACGGCCACCAGCACCGCGTAGATGGCCCACTCGCCGAAATCGTTCTTGCCGGCGCGCATCCAGAAGAAGTGCAGCAGGCCCAGCAGGGCGATGGCATACACCGCCTGGTGCAGCCGCTTCCAGCGTGCCGCGCCCAGGGCCTTGATGGCGCGGTTGAACGAGGTGGCCGCCAGCGGCGCCATCAGCAGCAGGGCCAGCGTGCCGACCAGCACGAAGGGGCGCTTGGGGATGTCGTTGACGATGGCCGCCCAGTCCAGCCCCATGTCCAGCCAGGCGTAGCAGAGGAAGTGCAGCAGGCCGTAGAAGAAGGCGAAGTTGCCCAGCAGGCGGCGCATCCTCGCCAGGCCGGTGAGGCCGAAGGCCTCGCGCAGCGGGGTGACGGCCAGGGTCAGGCAGAGGAAGCGCAGCACCCAGTCACCCGTGCCGCGGATCAGCGCCTCGGCCGGGTTGGCGCCCAGGGTGTTGGCGATGGCGCCCCACAGCAGCTGGGCGAAGGGCAGCAGGGCCAGCGCAAACAGCAGCGGCTTGGCGGCCGCGTGCAGCAGCAGTTTGTTCATGGTGTGTGGGCGGACGGCAGCCTCGGCTGCCGGGGCCGTCAGTAGTTCTTCGCCAGGTCGAGGCCGGCGTACAGCTGGCCGACCTGGGGCTCATAGCCGTTGAACATCAGCGTGGGCCGTTTCTTGGCGAAGATGCCGTCTTCGCCCAGGCGGCGCTCGGTGGCCTGGCTCCAGCGTGGGTGGTCGACCTTGGGGTTGACGTTGCTGTAGAAGCCGTATTCCTGCGCCGCGGCCTTGACCCAGGCGGTCTTGGGTTGCTGCTCGGTGAAGCGGATCTTGACGATGCTCTTGCCGCTCTTGAAGCCGTATTTCCAGGGCACGGCCAGGCGCAGCGGTGCACCGTTCTGGTTGGGCAGCACCTCGCCGTAGAGGCCGAACACCATCATCGTCAGCGGGTGCATGGCTTCGTCGATGCGCAGGCCTTCCACATACGGCCATTCCAGCACCCGGCTGCCGACGAAGGGCATGGTCTTGGCATCGGCCAGGGTGTGGAACTCGACGAACTTGGCATTGCCGGTGGGTTCCACCTGCTTGATCAGTTCGGCCAGCGACCAGCCCACCCAGGGCACCACCATCGACCAGCCCTCGACGCAGCGCAGGCGGTAGATGCGCTCTTCCATCGGTGCCAGCTTGAGCAGGTCCTCGATGCCGTAGCTGCGGGGCTTGGCCACCGCGCCTTCCACCACCACCGTCCAGGGCCGGGTCTTCAGCGTGTGGGCATTGCGCGCCGGGTCGGCCTTGTCGGTGCCGAATTCGTAGAAGTTGTTGTAGGTGGTGGACAAGGCCTTGGGCGTGATGGCGTCCATCACGTTGGCGCCCACCACGGCGCTCTTGCCACCCGGCAATGCCGCCAGCGGTGCGCCCTTGGGAGCGGCGGCCAGGGCCTCACGCCCGGCCCAGCCCGCCAGGCCGGCACCCAGGGCACCGGCAGACAGGCGCCTCAGCCAGTCCCGCCGGCCCTCGTAGACGGCGCGTGGGGTGATTTCGGACGGGACGGCGTGGTCGAAGCCACGGTCGGGGTGGAAGTGCATGCGGGTCTCCAGGAAGCTGCCGGTTTGGTCGGCCGCCGGCCCCGGACCTTACGCGCCGCGCCGCAACCCGGACGCAAGAAAGGGCAAGGGCGGGTCAGAGTTCGCCGTAGCTGTGCAGGCCCGACAGGAACATGTTCACGCCCAGGAAGGCGAAGGTGGTGATCACCAGCCCGCCCAGCGCCCACCAGGCCGACACGGTGCCCCGCAGGCCCTTCATCAAACGCATGTGCAGCCAGGCGGCGTAGTTCAGCCACACGATCAGGGCCCAGGTTTCCTTGGGGTCCCAGCTCCAGTAGCCGCCCCAGGCCTCGGCGGCCCAGAAGGCGCCCAGGATGGTGGCGATGGTGAAGAAGGCGAAGCCCACCGCGATGGACTTGTACATCAGGTCGTCCAGCACCTCCGGCGTGGGCAGGCGCGCGGCGATGCGGCGGCGGCCCAGCACGATGGTGCCGACGATCAGCACGCTGATGCCGAAGTACAGCGCCCAGTAGCTGGCCGAGGTGCTGAGCTTGGCGGTGCGGAAGACGATGGGCTCGAAGCACAGCACCAGGCCCAGCACGAACAAGGGCGCCAGCTTCCACCACCGGGTTTCTTCCGCCTGGCGCTGGATCAGGAAGGCAAAGGCCACCATGGCCGCCAGGGCGAAGGTGCCGTAGCCGATGAAGTTGGCCGGCACATGCAGCTTCATCCACCAGCTCTGCAGCGCCGGCACCAGGGGCTGGATCTGGGATGCATCGCGCGCCACCGTGTACCAGACCAGGAAGCCCACCGCGGCACTGACGATCAGCATCACGAAGGCGCCCAGGGCCTTGGTGCGGTAGTGCTGCTCGAAGTACAGGTAGAACAGCGCCGTCATCCAGCAGAACATGATGAACACCTCGTAGAGGTTGCTCACCGGGATGTGGCCGATGTCGGGCGCGATCTGGTGGCTTTCGAACCAGCGCACCAGGGTGCCGGTCAGGGCCATGAACACCCCCGCCCAGGCCAGGCGGGAGCCCAGCAGCAGGGCGGTGTTGTCGGTGCCCGCGTGCAGCGCGCTGCCACCGGGGTTGGCATGGGTGCCGCCGCCGCCCACCTTGGCCAGCATGCCGATCCAGTACAACACCGTGCTCATGAAGAACAGCACCGCCATCCACAGGATGGCGCTCTGGCTGCTGATGAAGTACTTCAGCAGGAAGACCTTGTCGGCCTGGGCCAGGTCGGCACCGAAGCCGTCGGGTGTGCGGTTGTACAGCGCGATGGCGATCAGGGTGGCTGCGCCCACCCCCAGGCTCAGCCCACGCAGCGGGCCCCAGAACCAGCCCAGGGCCACCAGGGCCGGTACGCTGCCGATCAGGATGGCCTGCTCGTAGCCGTCCATCGAGGCCTGGTAGCGCTGGAAGGCGTAGCCCGCCCCCAGCACCACCAGCAGCGCAAAGGCCCAGTCGTAGGCGCTGCGCCGGGCCAGGCTGCCCGCCAGGCCGGGCCGGCCCATGGCCAGCGTCTTGGGAGCGGTGGTGGTGTTCATGCGGGTTTGTCCTTCTGGGGCGTGGCCAGCAACGCGGCGCGCAGCTGGCTGAATTCGGCGTCCACGTCCAGCGTGCGGCGGGTGGTGGACAAGGCGGCCTGCAGTTTGGTTCCGCCGCCCTCGGTCGGCGCCAGCCAGATCCACAGCCGGCGTTCCCGGACGTAGAGCATGGCGAACACGCCGATGATCAGCAGCACCGCGCCCAGGTAGACCAGGTTCTTGCCGGGGGCACGGGCCATCTGGAAAACGCTGGCCTGGATCTGATCGAAGCCGCTGAGCTGGATCATCACCGGCGCCGGGTAGAAGCTGGCGTCCGACAGCGACAGCACGGCCTGCGTCATGAAGCGGCTGGTTTCCTCGGTGGGTTTCAGGGGCGCCAGGCCGGCCGCTTCGCGGCTGAGCTGGGCCAGCTCGAACAGGCTGCCGTTGAGGATGCGCAGCAGCACCTCGGAGATGCGGCCGCGGTCGGCCTCGGGCACGCTGCCTTCGACGAAATCGGACAGGGCCTGCAGGCCGCCGGTCTCGGCTGCGGGGCTGCCCGCCGGTCCGTCGGCCGGTTTGCGCGGCACTTCCGCACCGGCAAACAGGCCCAGTGCACGCGCCGCGGTCACCCGCAGCTGCTCGGCCATCTCGGGCTTGTCGGCCGGCGTGGTCTGGGCCACGTAGCGGCGCACCGCCTTGTCGCGCAGGGCCGGGTCTTTCAGCGCCTGCTGCAGCCGGTACCAGCCGTCGATGCTGCCGTTCTCGTCGACCGGGATGCGCAGGTAGCGGAAGGGCTCGCTGGGCGTCTCGCGCACGCCGGCCAGCAGCACCCGCTGGCCATCGAGCAGCACCGGCGCCATGTAGTTGTTGAACTCACGCGCCTGGCCCGCGGCATCGCGCAGCTTGTAGCTGATCGACGGGCCCACGTTCTTCAGCAGCTTCTCGCCGGGCTTGGAGCCCGAGCCCAGGTGCTTGTCCAGCGAGCTGGCCAGGTCGACCTTGCGCACGTCGGCACCGCTGGTATCGGCCGCGCCGGCGCCGCCCATGTTCTCCACGTTGATCACCCGCAGGCCGGTGAATTCGAGCGTGAGCTTGTGCTGGTCGTTGTCGGTGCGCAGCTCGGTGCTGCCGCCCACCGTGCCTTCCAGCGTGAAGGGCTGGCCGCCGCCGTTGCCGCCCATGGGCAAGGCGCGCAGCTGCAGCTTGCTGCCGCCGTCGTCGAAGCTGCTCTGGTAGATGGCGATGCCGCGGTGGAAGGCGGGCTGGTTGACCTTGACCGTGGCCTCGGTCTTGGCGCCGGTCTCATGGTCGTGGATCACGATCTGGCTGGCAAACAGCTTGGGCATGCCGGTGTCGTAGTAGTCGACGATGAACTTCTTCAGCTCCACGTCGAAGGGCAGTTCCTGCAGCACCACGCCGTCGGCCATGTTCAGGATGGCCACGCCGGCGCGGCCGCCCTCGGGCACCAGCAGGTTGCCGCGGAAGGTGGGGTTGTTGATGCTGAGCCGGTGCTGGGCCGGCACGTCGCTGATCAGGCCGCCGCCGGCAAACGGCGTCTTGCCCAGCAGGGCCATCTGGGCGCGCACCACCAGGTCACCGTCGAACAGCCCGCCCAGGCAGATCAGCACGATGGCCGAGTGCGCGGCCAGGTAGCCCACCTTGTTGGCCATGCCCTTGCGCGCGGCCACCATGGTGCCGTTGGCGCGCACCTGGGCGCGGGCCTTCCAGCCCTGGCTGGTCAGCAACTGGTTGACCTGCTGCAGCGTGGCCTCGGGTGGGGTGGACAGCGTGCCTTCGGCCTTGTGGTGGAAGGATTTCAGCGCCTGCTCGCGCACACCCTCCTTGTAGCTGCGCAGCTCGACCAGGATCTTGGGCGTGTTGCGGGCGATGCACAGGCTGGTGCTGGTGACCAGGAAGGCCAGGATCAGCAGGAACCACCAGGCGCTGTAGACGGTGTAGAGCCCGACATGGCCGAACACCTCGGCCCAGAACGGCCCGAACTGGTTGACGTAGTTGTTGAACGGCTCGTTCTGCTTGACCACCGTGCCGATCACCGAGGCGATGCAGATCAGCGTCAGCAGCGAGATCGCGAAACGCATCGACGACAGCAGCTCGACCACGTCGCGCAGGGCGCGTGATCCGGTGCGCGGCGCAATGCCGGAAGTGGACAGAGACATAAGCGGGAGATTATCCAGGCTCAAGCCCGGCACCATGCAAAAGGCCGGTCAAAGACCGGCCCTTCAGGCAGTGCTCAGGAAATGCGGCCAGATGGGCCGCGGCGTCTGGAGCTTGCCGGCCTGCATGCCGGCACAGGCACAGGCTCAGCGCAAGCCGGCGATGTAGTCGCTGACGGCCTTGATTTCCTTGTCGCTCATGCGCGCGGCGATGGCGGTCATCTGGGCCGAATTGGCACGGGCGCCCGAGCGGAAGGTGGTGAGCTGCAGTTCGGTGTAGTCGGCGTGCTGGCCGCCGATGCGCGGGTACTGGGCGGGCATGCCGGCCCCGGTGGGGGCGTGGCAGCCGGCGCAGGCGGGCACCTGCTTGGCAGCGATGCCACCGCGGTAGATCTTCTCGCCCAGGGCCACGGTGTCCTTGTTGCGCGACACACCTGTCACCGGCGCCTTGCTGTTGTAGAACGCGGCCACGTTGGCCATGTCTTCGGGGGTGAGCGCAGCGGCCATGCCCGACATCACCGCGTTGGCGCGCTTGCCGGCCTTGAATTCGGTGAGCTGCTTGACCAGGTATTCGGCATGCTGGCCCTGCAGGATGGGGTTGGCTGCAATGCCACGTGTGCCGTCGGCGGTGTGGCAGGCCATGCACACGGCGGCCTTTTCCTGGCCCTTGGCCAGATCGGCCTTGGCCGGAGCCGCGGCGCCGGCCGCAGCAGCGGGCAGGGCGAACGCGGCGGTGAGCACCACGGCAGAGGCGGCGCGGGCAGCACCGGCAGACAACACGGGCAGCGAGTTCACAAGCAGCGACTTCATGTCGAGGAACCTTGAATGGGGTAAACCTGTGGATTTTACAATGCTCCATGAACCCCAATGCTGACGCCCCGAGATCCGGGTCTGACATCCCGGCCGATCCCGCCGTGCGCGAGGCCTTGTCCTGGACCCAGAGCGCACGTTTTCTCACCACCGCCAGCCTGCTGAACCAGCTGCCGCCACCCGGCCTGCCCGAGGTCGCCTTCGTGGGCCGCAGCAATGCCGGCAAGTCCACCGCCATCAACACCCTGGCCCAGCACCGGCGCCTGGCCTTCGCCTCCAAGACACCGGGGCGCACCCAGCACATCAACCTGTTCGAGCTGGGCCCGGCCGATGCACCCGACGCCCGCTGGGCCGACCTGCCGGGCTACGGTTATGCCGCGGTGGCACGCGGCGCCAAGCTGCGCTGGCAGCAGGTGATGGCCGACTACCTGGCCCACCGCCATGCGCTGGCCGGCATCGTGATGCTGGTCGACAGTCGGCACGGCTTCACGCCGCTGGACAAGCAGCTGCTGGATTTCGTCTCGCAGCGGGTGGGCACGGGCGAGGTCAAGCTGCTGGTGCTGCTGACCAAGGCCGACAAGCTCAGCCGCAACGAAGCCGCCCGGTCGCTGGCAACGGCGCAGAAGGTGCTGGCCGAGCTGGCCACCGACACCACCGACATCAGCCTGGTGCTGTTCTCCGCCCTCTCGCGCCAGGGCCTGGGCGATGCCGCCCTGGTGCTGCGCCAGTGGCAGGCGGCCGCACCGCCTGTGGCCGAGACCGCGGCCGATCCCGACCCCAGCGCCGACCCCGCCGCCGACCAAGCGCCACTGTCACCCGCTTGACGCCGGCCCGGTGGCGGCGCGCCGCACACTGCGGCGCATGCCCATCACCCTGTACGACCAAGCCCTGCCCACCGGTGTCACCCTGGCCTGCCGTGCGGCCGGGCCGGTGGACGCACCGCGGCGGGCCCTCTTCCTGCACGGTTTTCCCGAGGCCGCCTTCGCCTGGGACGACGTGATGGCGGCCCTGGTGGCGGCCGACCCCGGCCTGCGCTGCGTGGCCCCCAACCAGCGGGGCTACGCCGGCAGCAGCGCACCGGCCGAGGTCAGCGCCTACCGCGCCAAGCACCTGGTGGCCGACATCGCGGCGCTGGTGGACCAGGTGGCCGGTGCCGGTGCGCCCATCGACCTGCTGGTGGCCCATGACTGGGGTGGCGGCGTGGCCTGGAACTTCGCGGCCCTGCTGCCGCAGCGGGTGCGCCAGCTGGTGATCATCAACTCGCCGCACCCCGGGGCCATGCTGCGTGAACTGCGCATCAGCGCCGAGCAGCGCGAGGCCAGCCTCTACATGAACATGCTGATCCAGCCCGACGCCGCCCAGCGCCTGTCGGCAGACGACTTCGCAGCGCTGTTTGCCAAGCTGGACCGCCTGGGCGGCCAGGCGGGCCAGGGCTGGCTGACGCCCGCGGTGCGGGCGCAGTACCGGGACGTCTGGTCCCAGGGGCTGGACGGCGCGCTGAACTGGTACCGCGCCTCGCCGCTGCGCCCGCCCAAGAGCGCCGACGACCCGGAACTGGCGGCCGTGGTGCTGCCCGATTCGGTGGTCAACGTGCGGGTGCCCACCACCGTGCTGTGGGGCATGGCCGACCATGCCCTGCGCCCGGGCCTGCTCGACGGCCTGGAGGCCTGGGTGCCCGGCATCCAGATCCACCGCCACCCCGACGCCAGCCACTGGATCGTGCACGAGCAGCCCGACTGGGTGATCGGCCACCTGCAGCGCTTGCTCTCCCACTGAGCCGGCAGCGGGCCTAGCGCCGGGCCGCCCCAAGCCGGCCCGCATCCCCCTGGGAGATCGCCAGACGTACCCGTCTGGCGAGGGGCGGACATCACGGCCTGCCGATGAACAGCGCCAGCCCGGTCTGGCCGCGTGGTGCATGGGTGATGCCGAAGTACAGCGGCCCGATGCCGGTGTCGGCACCCAGGTACAGGCTCATGCCGGCGCGCAGGCCCGACAGGGTCACATCCTTGCGCGCGGTCCAGGCATTGCCAGCCTCCAGCGTGGCGCCCACGAAGAAGCCGCGTGTCAGCGTGGGCGCCTGGCTCAGCCGGCGCAGGTAGCCCAGGCGCAGCAGCAGCACATGGTTGCCGATCAGCTGGCCGCTCTGGTAGCCCGACAGCCGGTGGAAACCGCCCAGGGTGTAGCGCGCCACGCCGGCCGCGCCACTGCTTTGCTCGGCTGTCTGCACCAGCGCCTGTGCCTCCAGCGTGTGGCGTCCGAAGCTCTTCACCGCCGTGCCCTCGGCCTCCACGCGGTGGAAGCTGCCGCCCAGGTCGCCGCTGCGCCGGCCCAGCCAGACCTCGGCCGAGCCCCGGTAGCCCTTCTGCGGGAAGACGGCGAAATCCAGCTGGTCGACCACCGCGCGGGCGCGCAGGGCGTCTTCGCTCCAGCGTGCACGGTCGCTGTCGACCACCACGTCGACCGCGCCCGACAGCAGCAGCAGCCGGTTGCCCATGGTCACGCGTGACCAGCCCAGCCGCAGTTCGCCGAATTCGCCCCAGGGCTGGCCGATGTCCAGCCCCAGGGTGCTGGTGTTGCGGCGGAAGGCGGCCAGCTCCTTGCCTGTCTCGGGGGCGTACAGCGCCAGCCGGCGGCGCTCGGCGCTGGCGTAGCCGGCCACGAACCAGTCGTTGGCACGGGAATCGGTCCAGGCCAGCGGGTGGTAGAGCTCGGTGAACAGCCGCGGCACTTCGCCGATCTGCACCCGGTTGCGCCACTCGGTGCCGCTGGGCGTGAGCCAGTGGCTGTTGTGGCTGATCTTCAGGTTGAAGGCGCTGCGGCCGCTGAAATCGGTGCTGAGGTCCAGGCCCAGGTGCAGGTAGTTCGGGCCCCAGGGCTTGTCTTCCAGGTCGAACACCAGGCTGTCGCCGTCGCCGGGGTCGGCGCCACGCAGCAACTGGTAGTCGGCGCGGGTGTAGTCGCCGCCAGCGGCCAGGCGGCCGGCGTCGCGCTCGGCGCGGGCCGGGTCGAAGGCATCACCGGGCTTGCTCTCCAGCATGGCCACCAGGCGCTCGGGGTTGGTGACGGTGCTGCCCTCGATGCGCACCGCCGCCAGCCGGGTGCTGACCGCGCCGGGCCGCGGATGGCTGCCGCGCCAGGCGGCATAGCGCTGGGCGTCCAGCGCCAGGGCGGCCAGCTTGTCGCTGCGCCCGCGTGCACCGGCCTCGCCCAGGGTGAAGAACTGCGTGGCCAGGTCGAAATCAC
Source organism: Pseudomonadota bacterium (assembly GCA_040386375.1). Classification (GTDB taxonomy): domain Bacteria; phylum Pseudomonadota; class Gammaproteobacteria; order Burkholderiales; family Burkholderiaceae_C; genus Pseudaquabacterium. The sequence continues at coordinate 3,720 of JAZKFQ010000073.1, read as the reverse complement.
CCGAGGTCAGCGCGCCCAGCGCGGGGGCGATCAGCACGTCGTTCGGGCCCAGCGTGGCCAGGCTGCGCTGCACGTTCTGCTCGGTCAGCAGGTTGAGCATCTGCGCCGTCAGGCCCACCGCCGACGACAGCGTTTCGCGCCCGCCCGGTGGCGTGCCGATGTTCACCGCGATCACGATGTCGGCGCCCAGTGACCGCGCCACGTCGATGGGCAGGTTGTTGACCAGGCCGCCGTCTCCCAGCACCCGCCCACCGACTTCGGTGGGCGAGAACACGCCGGGCACGCTCATGCTGGAGCGCAGGGCCAGGGCCAGGTCGCCCTGGTCCAGCACCACGGCGGCGCCGCTCTCCATGTCGGTGGCCACGGCGCGGAAGGGAATGGGCAGATCGTCGAAGCGCTGCACCGCACGCACCGGCAGGGTGTAGCGGCGCAGCAGCGATTCCAGCCCGCGGCTGGAGACGGCGCTGCGGGGGGCTTGCAGCTCACCGTCCTTCCAGCCCAGCTCCACCAGGGGCGAGACCTCGAAATCCTCTTCCTTGCGGCGCTGCGACAGCTGCTGGCGCGCCACCCGGTTGGTGAACACCTCGTTCCAGCGCACCGCGCGCAGTTCACGTTCCAGTTCGTCGGCCCGCATGCCGCTGGCGTACAGGCCGCCCACGATGGCGCCCATCGAGGTGCCGGCGATCGCGTCGACCGGGATCTGCAGTTGTTCCAGCACCTTGAGCACACCCACATGCGCCAGGCCCCGCGCGCCGCCGCCCGACAGCACCAGGCCGATGCGTGGCCGCCCCAGGGCCGGCAGGGCGGCCGCTGCCGGTGCGGCGGCCAGGCTGGGTGCGGGTTGTGCTGCTTGTGCTGATTGTGCTGGTTGTGCGGGGGGTGGGGACGGCTCCTGCGCCCAGATGCTGGCGCCGGCACAGGCGAGCAGGGCGGCCAGCAGGCGGCGCAGCAGCCCTGACCTACAGACCACGCAGCACCTTGTCGGCCGAACGGCGCACCAGCGAGCGCACCTTGTAGGGGAAGGCCAGGCCCTGGGTCTGCAGGCTGGCGATGGCGCTCTGGCGCACGGCAAACAGCTGCTCGGTGGCCGGTTCACGCAGCAGGGCCAGCTCATGCCGGCGGTCCTGCCACAGCGACACCAGGATGCGCCGCTCGCCCTGCAGGTAGGCACGCAGGGCCGCGCCCGGGGGCAGGCCGGTGGTGGCCAGCTGGGCGTTGCCGGGGGGCGTGCTCTCGGGCAGCAGGGCGGCGGGCACCGTGTCCAGGTTGCCCACGTCCAGCGGCATGCCGCTGGTGCTGGCCGAGGCGGCGTCGGCGGCGATGCGCTCCAGCGTGTCGATCTCCGGTTGCGCCGCGGCAATGGCCTGGTTCAGCGCATGGCGCTGGGACGCCAGCAGGCGCTCCAGGGCCCAGGCAAAGCCATGGCTGCCGCGCGCCTGGTGCACTTCGGCATTGGCCAGGTGGTCCACCAGGTTGCGCCCCAGGCCCAGCAGGCGCATGCGCTGCGACGGCGGGCTCAGAGTCAGGTCATGCGCCAGCTGGTCCATGAAGCGCCACAGCGCGTGGTCGTAGCGGTCCAGCAGCGTGGGGTCGCGCAGCGCCACCCGCAGCGCGGTGGGCTGCAGCCGCTGCATCAGGGCCACGGTCTCGGGCGCCATCTGGAAGTCGCTCTGGATGGCTTCGAACAGCCGCGCCAGCAGGGCGATCAGCTGCGGATCGGGCGCGCCGCCGGCCGCTGCCGCCGGGCTGCCGGCAGGCCGCCCGCTGCGCTGCTCGGGCAGGGCATCCAGCGGTGCGGCCATGCTGTCGCGCAGGCCGCGCAGGCCGTCGGGCACCTGGTAGCGGCCGGTGGTGTGGCCCCAGGTGGTGATGCCGCTGGTGACGATGGTGCGGTAGCTGGCCGGCACCACGCCCTGCTCCTCCAGCCGGCGGCAGGCGGCGGCATAGGCCCGCTGCAAGGTGTTGGCCAGGGGCTGGGCGGCGTCGGCCAGGAAGGCGGCCATCAGCGGCCGCACCATGGGCAGCACCTGCACGCCGGCCCACAGGGCGCGCACCATGCGTTCGGGGCGGAAGGGGTTGGTGTCGCGGGCGACGTTGGGATCGTTGACCAGGGCCGAGGTGTAGGTCTGCAGCTCACGCAGCACGATCTCGGCATGCAGCTTCACCGCCTGGGTGCAGCGCGCGATCTCGATGTCCACCGCCACGTCGGCCTCGTCGATCAGGGACAGCGCCGGCAGGGCCTGGCTGCTGCTGGCGGGCCTGGGCTTGTCGGCGGGCTTGGGGTCGGTGCCCGGGCTGCCCGGCAGGGTGGCGCGCAGGTCTTCCTGGGCGCTGCCCCGCAGCACGGCCAGCGCGCGCGCCGTGAGTTCGCTGCGGTGCAGCTGCAGCACGCGGGCGGGGTCGATGCCGCCGCTGCGGGCCTGTGCCGGCAGGCGCTCGCGCCAGCGCTGCTGCACCGCGTCGATCACCAGGTCCAGGGTCATCGGCACGCGCAGCAACTCGTCGTCGATGAAGTCCTGCAACGTTGGGCGGCTGGGCATGCTGAGGATTATCAATGGCCGGTTCTGGCGCGCCGGGGCCGTGGCCGAAAAGGCGCTGCCCTGTGGCGGCGGCGCATGCGAATGCCGTGCCAAAGAATGCCGTGCCAAAAAAAACGGGCCACCCGAAGGTGGCCCGTTGTGTGTACAGCTGGGCGCTGCGGAGGCGGCAGGCCGCCCCCGGGACTTACATGTCCATGCCGCCCATGCCACCCATGCCGCCCATGCCGCCAGGCATGCCGCCGGCGCCCGACTCTTCCTTCGGGGCTTCGGCCACCATGCACTCGGTGGTCAGCATCAGGCTGGCCACGGAGGCGGCGTTCTGCAGTGCAGTGCGCGTCACCTTGGTCGGGTCCAGGATGCCCATCTCGATCATGTCGCCATAGGTGTCGTTGGCGGCGTTGAAGCCGTAGGTGCCCTTGCCTTCCAGCACCTTGTTGATCACCACGCTGGGCTCGCCACCGGCGTTGGCCACGATTTCACGCAGCGGCTGCTCGATCGCGCGCAGCACGATCTTGATGCCGGCTTCCTGGTCGTGGTTGTCACCCTTGATGGTGCCGGCCGTCTGGCGGGCACGCAGCAGGGCCACGCCACCACCGGCGACGATGCCTTCTTCCACTGCAGCGCGGGTGGCGTGCAGGGCGTCTTCGACACGCGCCTTCTTTTCCTTCATTTCCACTTCGGTGGCGGCACCGACCTTGATGACCGCCACACCGCCGGCCAGCTTGGCAACGCGCTCTTGCAGCTTTTCACGGTCGTAGTCGCTGGTGGCTTCCTCGATCTGCACGCGGATCTGCTTGACGCGCGCCTCGATGTCGCCAGCGGCACCGTTGCCGTCGATGATGGTGGTGTTTTCCTTGCCCACTTCGACGCGCTTGGCCTGGCCCAGGTCGGCCAGGGTGACCTTCTCCAGCGTCAGGCCCACTTCTTCGGCGATGACCTTGCCACCGGTGAGGATGGCGATGTCTTCCAGCATGGCCTTGCGGCGGTCACCGAAGCCCGGCGCCTTGACGGCCACGACCTTCAGGATGCCGCGGATGGTGTTGACCACCAGGGTCGCCAGGGCTTCGCCCTCGACTTCCTCGGCCACGATCAGCAGCGGACGGCCGGCCTTGGCCACCTGCTCCAGCGTGGGCAGCAGGTCGCGGATGTTGCTGATCTTCTTGTCGAACAGCAGCACGAA
>JAZKFQ010000072.1:0-95825 GCA_040386375.1 Pseudomonadota bacterium | reverse complement strand
CCGCGCCTCGCGCACCAGACCCTGCCCGACCCCACGACCTCTGCCTTCCACCAGCCGGTGTGAACTGCGGAGGACAGAACCCCCCGCCTGCCGGCCAGCCGACCGGCTGGGCAACGGTGGCTGGCGCTTGCCGGCAGGACGCCGCCGGTCGATGGCAAGGTCGAGGTTGTGGGGCCGGGCGGGGCTTGGCACGCGAGGCGCGGCGGCCACCACACGCACAGCGGATTGCACCGCCGTGTGTTCGCGTGGCAAGTCCCGAACGGCTCCACAGCCTCGGCCTTGCCGCCGCGGTCGCTGCATGCAGACTTCCGGCGCAGGCGGATGGCGAGCCCGCAGACGAGGGATGTTTCTCCGCCACCGTCCGGCGCCGTCCAAGGGCCTGGAATGCCCACAACTTCTCAGGCGGCGAGCTGGCGCACCACCGCATCCAGCGCCAGCGTGCCCAGGTGCCGGCCCTCGGGTGACTGCACATTGGCCTGCCGGCAGGCGGCATCCAGCATGGCGTGGGCGGCCTCCGACAGCGTGGCGCCGGCCGCCAGCACCGGGCCGGCCACCGGCCCGCCCGGCTGCACCAGGGCCGCGCAGCGCAGCAGCCGGCCGCGGTGCAGGCCCTGGACGAAGCGCGCCACATGGTCGTCGGCCGGCTGCAGCACACAGGCCGCCGGCCCACCCTGCTGCAGCACCCGGCCGTCGCGCAGGATCACCAGGTGGTCGGCCAGGCGCAGCGCCTCGTCCAGGTCGTGGGTGATGAAGACCACGGTCTTGCGCAAGTCCTGCTGCAGGCCCAGCAGCAGGTCCTGCATCTCGCGGCGGTGCAGCGGGTCCAGCGCGGCAAAGGGCTCGTCCATCAGCAGCACCGGTGCATCGGCCACCAGGGCGCGGGCCAGGCCCACCCGCTGCTGCATGCCACCCGACAGCTGCGCCGGCCAGGCCGCGTCCACCCCCGCCAAGCCCACACGCTGCAGCCAGTGGCGGGCCTGCCCGGCCGCCTCGGCCGCCGCCACACCCCGCAGCGCCAGCGGATAGGCCACGTTCTGCAGCACGCTGCGGTGCGGCAGCAGGGCGTAGCGCTGGAACACCATGGCCGTGCACTGCTGGCGCCACAGGCGCAGCGGCTCGGGCGCCAGCGCCGTCACGTCCACGCTGCCACACAGCACCCGGCCGGCGCTGGGCTGCACCAGGCGGTTGATCAGGCGCAGCAAGGTGCTCTTGCCCGAGCCCGACAACCCCATCACCACCGAGATGCCACCACCGGGCAGCTGCAGGTCGGTGGCCTGCAGCGCCGGCCGCGCCGCGCCGGGGTAGGTCTTGGCCAGGCCCTGCAGCTGCAGTGCGGGGGCGGGCTCAGCCATGGCCGCCCTGCCGGTGGCGCTGCAGCCGCCAGCCCCAGGCCTGGGCGATGCGGTCGAAGACGATGGCAATCGCCACGATGGCCAGGCCGTTGAACAGGCCCAGCGCGAAGTACTGGTTGTTGATGGCCTTCAGCACCGGCTGGCCCAGGCCCTGCACGCCGATCATCGCCGCCACCACCACCATGGCCAGGGCCATCATGATGGTCTGGTTGATGCCGGCCATCAGCGTGGGCAGGGCCAGCGGCAGCTGCACGCCCAGCAGCTTCTGCCGGGGCGTGGCGCCGAAGGCGTCGGCGGCCTCCAGCACGTCCCGGTCCACCTCGCGCAGGCCCAGGCTGGTCAGCCGCACCATGGGCGGCAGGGCATAGACCACCACCGCCAGCAGGCCGGGCACCCGGCCGATGCCCAGCAGCATCACCGCCGGGATCAGGTAGACGAAACTGGGCAGGGTCTGCATCAGGTCCAGCAGCGGGTTCAGCACCCGCTGCAGGCGGGGCGACCGGGCCATGGCCACGCCCAGCGGGCCACCGGTCAACACCGCCAGCGCCGTGGCCACCAGCACCATGGCCAGGGTCTTGAGGGTGTCGTCCCACAGGCCGAACAGGCCCAGCAGGGCCAGGGTGGTGGCACTGCCCAGGGCCAGGGTCCAGCGGCGTGATGCGCTCCAGGCCAGGGCGGCCACCAGCGCCAGCAGCAGCGGCCAGGGCATGGCCAGCAGGGCCGTCTCCGCCGCGATCAGCAGGCCCTGCAGCGGCGCAAACGCCGCTTCGATGGCGGCGCCATGGCGCTGGCTGAAGGCCTGGAAACCGGCGTCGATGGCCTGCTTGACCGCGGTCAGGGTGTCGGCGTCCAGCGCCGGAAAGCCCGCCATCACCGGCGCGGCGTCACAGCGCGGCGCGCACCCGCGCGGCCACGGCGGCGTCCACCCAGGGCAGCCAGGCCTGGGGCTGGGTCTTGAGGAACTGGCGCGCGCCCTGCTCGCCGGTGGCCTGCTGGGCCCGCATCCAGGCCAGCTGGGCGTTCAGCGTGGCGCTGTCCCAGCTGCGGCGGGCCAGGTAGGCATAGGCCGGGCCACCTGCCTGCTTGAAGCGGTCGGTCACCAGGGTGTGCACCTCGGCACGTGGCCAGGCATTGGGCTTGGGGTCGGTGCAGCTGGCCAGGCTGGTGCAGCGCTGCCACTCGGCGGCATCGTGCGGCACACCCTCGGCCAGGCGGACCATGGCGTACTGCCCCAGCAGCGCGGTGGGCGACCAGTAATAGCCCAGCCAGCCCTGCCGGCGCTGGTGGGCCCGCGCCACCGTGCCGTCCAGCGCCGCCGCCGCACCCGGGTCGACCAGGCTGAAGCCCTTGGCGGCCGCACCATGGGCCTTGAACAGGTTGGCCATCACGATCTGGCATTGCCAGCCCGACGGACAGTTGTGCACCGCGCCCTGCTTGGGGTTGTCGGGTGCGGGAAACAGATCGGGCCGCTTCAGCGCGTCGGCGATCGTGCGGATCTCGGGGTGGGCGTCGGCCACGAACTTCGGGATCCACCAGCCTTCCACGCCCCCGTCCTTCAGCGCCGTGCCGGCCAGGTGCAGCTTGCCGGCCGCCACCGCCTTCTGGATGGGTTCGCGCACGCCGTTGATCCAGGCCTCGGGCGCCACGTCGGGCTGGCCCTTGGCCACCATGCTGGTCAGGGTGGGCACGGTGTCGCCCGGCACCAGGTCGACCTGGCAGCCATAACCGGCCTGCAGGATCAGCCGGTCGACCTGGGCCAGCAGCTCGGCCGACTGCCAGTTCATGTTGGCCAGGGTGAGGCGGCCGCAGGCCTGGGCGGCGCTGCTGGCGGCCAGGGCCAGCAGCAGCGTGGACAAGAGGCGGAGGGATGGGCGGGCGCTGGGCATGGGCCGCAGCTTAACGGCCCGGCCGCAGGTTCAGCCCGGGTGCCGCAACCGCTGCGTCTGCTGGCAGGCCGCACGCACCTGGCCCAGGGTGCCCAGGCCCATGCCGGCCAGCAGCGGCAGCAGCTTCAGCAAGACCTCGGCCGTGACCTGCGCATCGCCCAGCGCCGTGTGGCGGCCCACCACGGCCACGCCCAGGCGTTCTGCCACGGCGTCCAGCGCATGGGATTCCTGCGCCGGGTGCACCAGGGCCGACAGCAGCAGCGTGTCCAGCACCGGCTGGCCGAAGTGCAGGCCGCTGGCCTTTTCCTTCAGCTGCAGGAAGCGCATGTCGAAGGCCGCGTTGTGCGCCACCAGCACGCTGTCGGCGGCAAAGGCGTGGAAGGCCGGCAGCACCTGCAGGATGTGCGGCTGGCCGGCCACCATGTCGGGCGTGATGCCGTGGATGGGGATGCCGGCGGCCGGGATGTCGCGGCGCGGGTCCACCAGCTGGTTGAAGCGCTCGCCCTGCAGCAGCCGGCCGTTGACGATGCGCACCGCGCCGATCTGCAGGATCTCGTCGCCCGCCAGCGGCTGCAGGCCGGTGGTCTCGGTGTCGAACACGGTGAAGGCCAGGGCGGTGAGCGGGCGCTCGTCCAGCTGGTGGCCGCTGTCGAACTGGGCGAACAGGTCGAAATCCACCACCTCGGGCCGGCTGTCGGCCGGCGACAGCGCTGCGGACGGTGCGGCCTGCGGCAGCAGGAAGCGGAAGAAGGCCTGGTGGCGCACCCGGTCACGCTCGAACCAGAACTCGCCACCGTGGCGCTGCACCACGTCGCGCACGCTCAGCGGCGGCGCGCCGCTGTCTCCGCTGGTGCCGGGCAGCGGGTCCAGCTCCCAGCCCATCACCGTCTCGGTGCTCATGGCCTGGCCGGTCCACACCAGATCGAGGTGGGCACGGCCACCCGCGGTGGGCTGCAGGCGCAGGTGCAGTGTTGTGATGTCGCGCTCGTCGTGCAGGCGCCGCGCCAGGCCGCACAAGGCCTGCAACAGCGCATAGCTGTCGAGCTGCAGCCACAGCGTGGCGTCCAGTTCCAGGGTGCCCACGTGCAGCGCGCCCGGCGCGGGAATGGCACGGGCCATGGCCGGGCCGGCGGCCTGCACGAAGTCGGCGCCCCGCATGTCGTCCAGCGGCCAGCGGCTGGCGGCGGGCACGGGCAGCTCGGTGAGGCGCCGGGCCATGGCCTGGGCCTCGTCGCGCACCACGGCCATGAACTGCGCGCGCAGGGGCGGCGGCAGCGCGGGGTCGTCCAGCATCTCCAGCGCCGCCTGCAGGTTGGCCAGGCTGCCGCGGCTGCCTTCGGTCAGGGCCAGCAGGGCCCGGTCCTGCGCCGCGTCCTGCGCATGGCTGCGGGTGATGTTGTCCAGCACCAGCACATAGCCGACCGGGGCCGGCACGGACACCCCGCCCTGCCCGTCACCAGGGGCGCCACGCACCGGTGCCAGCTGCACCCGCAGCAGCTGGCCGCCGCGGGTGGCGGTGACGAACTGGGCGCTGGGCTGGGCCTCGCCGCGCTGCAGGCGCTGCTGCACCGCAGCCAGCGCATGCGCCACCAGGGCGCGGTCGAGCACGCTGTGGATGGACCGGCCCAGGCCGATCAGCTCGGCGCCACCGGCGGGCTGCGGGCCGTCGCCCAGGGCCAGCATCTGCTGGCGGGCACGCTGGTTGTAGAGCAGCACCCGGCCGTCGAGGTTGCACACCACCACGCTCTGGCTCAGCTCGCTCATCAGCGCGGCCAGGCGGTTGCGCTCCTGGGCCACGCCCTGGCTGGCGCGGGCCACGGCGGCGTCGATGTCGGTCTGCAGCTGGTCTCGCTGGCGGGCCAGGCCGGTGATGGTGCTGGCCAGGCCGGCCAGCGCGGCGCTGCCGCCTGCTGCCCCATCTGCCACCACCAGCGGCTGGCGCAGCGGGCCGTGCAGCAGCAGCGCGGCGCTGTCGTGCAGCTGCTGCGGCGCCGACAGCCAGCGCCGCAGCAGCGGCTGGGCCAGGGCCGCCACGGCCAGCGCCAGCGCCACGGCGGCCACCACCAGCACCGCGCGCTGCACCACCAGCGCCGCCACCACGCTGAAGGCCCCCAGCAGCAGCAGCACCGCCACCACCAGCACGGCCGAGGCGCGCAGCCGGGCCTGCTCGGCCGTCATGGCGCCGCCGCCAGCATGGCGCGCACCTGGGCCACCAGGGCCTGGGTCGAAAACGGCTTGGTGATGTAGGCATCGGCGCCCAGGCCCAGGCCCTTGGCCACGTCGGTGTCGCGGCCCTTGGCGCTGAGCATCAGCACCAGGGTGTGCTTGAGCGACTCGTCGGCGCGCAGGGCGGCGCAGACCTCGTGGCCGCTCTTGCCGGGCATCATCACGTCCAGCAGCACCAGGCGCGGCCGCTCCTGCCGCAGCAGGGCCAGGGCCTCGTCGCCATCACGCGCCAGCAGCACCTGGAAGCCCTCGCGCCGCATCAGGTAGTCCAGCGACAACAGGATGTTGGGCTCGTCGTCGGCGATCAGGATCTTGTCGGTCATGGCGGGTCTCCTGCGGGCGGTGGCGGCTCTGCGGCCGCTGGGGTCCAGGGTAAGAAGAATGCAAAGCAGGCACCTTGACCGGTGTCAGGCCGCAGCTCCAGCCGGCCGCCGAAGTGCGCGACGATCTGCCGGCTGATCGGCAGGCCCAGGCCGGTGCCCTGCGGGCGCTTGGCCGCATCCCCACCCTGGCGGAACTTGTCGAAGACCAGCGCGCGCTGCGCGGCCGGCACGCCGGGGCCGTTGTCCTGCACCTCCACCGTCACGCCCTGGTCGTCGCCACGCAGGCGCAGCGTCACCAGCCCGCCCTCGGCCGGCACGAACTTGGCCGCATTCGACAGCAGGTTCAGCAGCACCTGGGTCAGGCGGTCGGGGTCGGCGCGCAGCGGTGGCATGGTCTCGGGCAGGTCCAACACCAGGCGGGCACCACGCGCGCGCAGCAGCTCCTGCACCGTGTCGGCAGCCTGCCGCGCCAGCGCCGGCAGGTCGACGTCGCTGCTGTGCCACTCGGCATGGCCGGCCTCGATCTTGGCCATGTCCAGCACCTGGTTGACCAGGCGGGTCAGGCGCTCGGTCTCGGCCACCACGATGGCCAGGAATTGCTGGCGCTGCGGCGCCGGCATGCCGGGGTCGTCGACCATCAGCTCGGCCAGGGCACGGATGGCGGTGAGCGGTGTGCGCAGCTCGTGCGTCACCGAGGACATGAAGTCGTCCTTCAGCCGGTCCAGCTCGGCCAGGCGGTCGTTGGCGGTGCGCAGCGCATCCGTGGCCTGCTGCAGGCGATCGGTCTGCGCCTGCAGGGCCAGCGAGGTGCGGCGCAGCTGCGAGGACTCGTCCAGGATCTGCAGCACATCGTCCAGCGCCAGCGGCTGCTCGTCCACCACCTGGGCCACCACCAGCCGGGCCGAGGCGCTGCCGATGGCGCCGGCCAGCTGGGTCTCGACAAACTGCACCAGGGCGGCGTCGGCCGTGCTGCCATCCCCCTGGCCAGGCGCCCGGCTATCCAGCAGGCGCTGCGCCCGCTCGGCGCCGAGGAAGCGCACCGCCAGCGCCTGCAGATCGGCCAGCCGGGCGCGCCCGCGCCAGAACACCGGCTGCGCCGCGCCGCTGCGCTGGAACACGTCGACGAACAGCAGCGCACGGCTGGCCTCCAGCGCGCTGGGCGCACGCGCCAGCGACACCAGCACATACAGGCCGGCATTGGCCAGCAGGCTCCAGAACAGCGCATGTGTCAGGGCGTCCAGGCCACCCAGGCCCAGCAGCTGCTCGGGCCGCAGCAGGGCGATGCCGAAGGGGCCCTGGTCGATGAAACCGGTCTGCCACCAGCCCGACTTGGCGATGGACGGCAGCATCAGCGTGTAGGCCCACAGGCCGAAGCCGGCCAGCAAGCCGGCCAGCGCACCGGCACGCGTGCCGCCCTTCCAGTACATGCCGCCCAGCAGGGCCGGCGCAAACTGCGCCACCGCGGCAAAGCTGATCAGGCCGATGGACACCAGGGCATAGGCCTCGCCCGCCAGGCGGTAGTAGGCATAACCCAGCAGCAGCAGGGCCAGGATGGCGACACGGCGGATGGCCAGCAGCAGCCGGCTCAGATCGGCCCGGCGCGCCACCGCCGGCAGGCGCAGCAGCAGCGGCATCACCAGGTCGTTGCAGACCATGGTGGCCACGGCGATGGCCTCCACGATCACCATGCCGGTGGCCGCCGACAGCCCGCCGATGAAGGCCAGCAGGGCCAGGCCGGGCCAGCCGGCGTCCAGCGGCAGCGACAGCACGAACATGTCGGCCCCGCCCAGCCCGCTGCCGGCACGGCCCTGGAAGTGCAGCAGCCCTGCCAGCGCGATCGGCAGCACGAACAGGTTGATCAGCAGCAGGTAGGCCGGGAACACCCAGGCGGCGCGCTTCAGATGCCGCTCGTCCACGTTCTCCACCACCATCACCTGGAACTGGCGCGGCAGGAACACCACGCTGAGCATGGCCAGGCCGGTGAGCGCGAACCACGGCGCGTAGGAAAAGGGCTGGCCCTGGCCCAGCGTGAGCAGGCGGGCCAGGTCGGGCCGGGCCAGGGCCTGGGCAAACACATCGGCCGGCCCGTTGAACAGGCCCCAGCAGATGGCGGCCCCCACCGCCAGAAAGGCCAGCAGCTTGACCACCGATTCGGCGGCGATGGCCGCCACCAGGCCCTCGTGGCGCTCGCTGGCGTCGAGGTGGCGGGTGCCGAAGACCATGGTGAAGCCGGCCAGCGCCAGGGCCACGCCCAGGCTGCTGTCGGCCCACCAGGGGCCGGCGGCGGCCGGCAGCGCGCCGGCGGGCGTGGTCAGCACCTGGAAGCCGCTGGCCACGGCCTTCAGCTGCAAGGCGATGTAGGGCACGATGCCCACCACGGTGATCAGCGTCACCAGGCCGGCCAGCAGGCGGCTCTGGCCATGGCGGCTGGCGATGAAGTCGGCGATGCTGGTGATGCGGTGGCTGCGCGCGATGCGGATCATCTTGCGCAGCACGCCCCAGGCCAGCAGCATGGCCAGCGTGGGCCCCAGGTAGATCGGCAGGAACCACACCCCGCCCGAGGCCGCCCGGCCCACCGAGCCGAAATAGGTCCAGGCGGTGCAGTACACCCCCATCGACAAGGCATAGACCCAGGCATTGCCGATCACCGAGCGGCCGGCCGCGGCGCGCCGGTCGGCCCAGGCCGCCACCGCGAACAGGCCCAGCAGGTAGGCGAAGGACGCGCCGAGCACCAGCGCGGGGGACAGCATGCCGGGTTGTCCCACCAGCCTCAGCCCGGCTCGGTTTCCAGCAGCCAGGCCAGGGCCAGGATCAGCAGCGCCCAGATGCCGAACAGCGCCAGCGGGAACAGCGGCAGCCCCAGCACCGTGACCGGGTGGTCCCACAGCGCCAGCAACGGAAAGTTCAGCAGCAGCAGGCCGGCGGCAAACAGCGCCGCCAGGCGCTGGAGGGTGAGCGGGGCATGGTCTTGGTCAGGCACCAGGGCATTCTGGCGCCGCCAGCACTACGGCAGCCTGACGCCGGTGCCTGCGCGCCCGGCCCCGCAAGTGGGGGGACGGGCGGGCGTCAGGCATCAGGACTTTCATCCATGCCACGCCGATTTCCCGCATGGCGAAAGAGTTCCTCAGGGTTGCACCCGAGTTTGTCAGCCTGTGTTGGGCAAGCGTCAGAGATGGGTCAGAAGCGCTGCCAATCATGCGCCCACACGACGACCTGGACGTCGCCCATCCACGCATTCAGGAGACAACACCCATGGCAACTGCCAGCATGGCCGGCAAGGCCCCCGCGCACGACGCGCCGATGACCAAGGAGGAGAAGAAGGTCATCTTCGCGTCCTCACTCGGCACGGTGTTCGAGTGGTACGACTTCTACCTCTACGGCTCGCTCGCCGTCTTCATCGGCAAGCAGTTCTTCGCCGCACTCGACCCCACGGCGCAGTTCATCGCCTCGCTGCTGGCCTTTGCCGCCGGCTTCATCGTGCGGCCCTTCGGCGCCCTGGTGTTCGGCCGCCTGGGCGACATGATCGGGCGCAAGTACACCTTCCTGGTCACCATCCTGATCATGGGCCTGTCGACCTTCATCGTCGGCATCCTGCCCAGCTACGCCAGCATCGGCGTGGCCGCGCCCATCATCCTGGTGGGCCTGCGCATCCTGCAGGGCCTGGCCCTGGGTGGTGAGTACGGTGGCGCCGCCACCTACGTGGCCGAACACGCGCCGCACGGCAAGCGTGGTGCCTACACCGCCTGGATCCAGACCACTGCCACGCTGGGCCTGTTCCTGTCGCTGATGGTGATCCTGGGCACCCGCAACTTCCTGGGCGAAACCGCCTTCGCCGACTGGGGCTGGCGCGTGCCGTTCATCCTGTCGATCGCCCTGCTGGCCATCAGCGTGTGGATCCGGCTGTCGATGAACGAATCGCCCGCCTTCAAGAAGATGAAGGACGAGGGCAAGACCTCCAAGGCGCCGCTGTCCGAGTCCTTCGGCCAGTGGAAGAACCTGAAGATCGTGCTGCTGGCGCTGTTCGGCCTGGTGATGGGCCAGGGCGTGGTCTGGTACACCGGCCAGTTCTACGCGCTGTTCTTCCTGGCCAACGTGCTGAAGGTGGATTCGGCCACCGCCAACATCATGGTGGCGGTGTCGCTGATCATCGGCACGCCGTTCTTCGTGGTGTTCGGCACCCTGTCGGACAGGATCGGCCGCAAGCCCATCATCCTGGCGGGCATGGCCCTGGCCGTGCTGACCTACTTCCCGCTGTTCTCCGCCCTGACCAGCGCCGCCAACCCCGAACTGGCCAAGGCGCAGGCGACGGCGCAGATCAGCGTCAAGGCCGATCCAGCCAGCTGCTCCTTCCAGGGCAGCCCGATCGCCCGCGAAGTGGACTTCCTGTCCGGTTGCGACATCGCCAAGCGCGCGCTGACGCAGAGCTCGGCCAGCTACGCCAATGAAGCCCTGCCGGCCGGCAGCCCCACCATCATCAAGATCGGCGACAAGGAACTCACCCCGCCCACCGCCACCACCACAGCCGGCGGCCACAAGTTCGACGAAGCCTCCACCAAGGCCATCGCCGCCTTCAAGAAGGACCTGGCCGACACGCTGAAGGCCGCCGGCTACCCGCCCAAGGCCAAGCCCATCGGCTTCATGAGCGGCCAGTGGTGGCAGGTGGTGGGCATCCTGACCATCCTGGTGCTGTACGTCACCATGGTCTACGGCCCGATCGCCGCCATGCTGGTGGAGCTGTTCCCGACCCGCATCCGCTACACCTCGATGAGCCTGCCGTACCACATCGGCAACGGCTGGTTCGGCGGCATGCTGCCCTCGATCACCTTCGCGATGGTGGCGGCCAACGGCAACATGTACCACGGCCTGTGGTACCCCATCGTGATCGCCGCGGTGTGCTTCGTCATCGGCCTGATCTTCGTGCGCGAGACCAAGGACGTGGACATCTACGCCAGGGATTGATGCCACCGTCGGATGCCCGCCTGGCGGGCTGATGGACCCCACCGGGCGCGCAGGCGCCCGGTTCTCTTTCAACAAGCAGGACAGGACCTTCAAACCATGTGGAAACTTCTGGTGGCCTTCATCGTCTTCGCAGCCCTCGGGCTGTACGTGCTCAAGCAGGCTGGCGGCGACGTCAACATGGGCGGTGAATCCCATGACGTGACCGGCGGCCACGCCGCACCCGCCGCATCGGCCGCGTCGCATTGACGCCAGGCGGCCGCGCCGCCTGGCGCTCGAACTGAGCGGCCTGTCAGCACCGCGTCAGTGCCGGGTCAGAGCCTGGTCAGTCTCACCGCGCACACTGCTCCAAACTCTGAAGGAGCAGCGTGATGAGCGACAACGTGGTGGCCCGCATCCGGGCCAATCCCAAATACCAGGAACTCCGGCGCAAGCGCAGTTCCTTCGGCTGGTGGCTCACGCTGCTGATGATGGTCGTGTACTACGGCTACATCGCGCTGATCGCCTGGAACAAGCCCTTCCTGGCCCAGCCGCTGGGCGATGGCGTCACCACGCTGGGCGTGCCCATCGGCATGGGCGTGATCGTCTTCACCATCATCATCACCGGCATCTACGTGCGGCGCGCCAATGGCGAGTTCGACCGGCTGACCCGTGAAATCCTCGAGGACGTGGCCCAATGAACCGCACACACCAACTGTTGGCTGCGCTGGCCGCGCTGCTGGCCACGGGCGCAGCCATGGCCGCCGGTGCCGACGTGGGCCAGGCCGCCAAGCAGGCCACCAACTGGACGGCCATCGGCATGTTCGGCGCCTTCGTGGCCGGCACGCTGTGGATCACCAAGTGGGCCGCCTCCAAGACCAAGAGCGCGGCCGACTTCTACACCGGTGGTGGTGGCATCACCGGCTTCCAAAATGGCCTGGCGATCGCCGGCGACTACATGTCGGCAGCGTCCTTCCTGGGCATTTCGGCGGCGGTGATGATGGCGGGCTACGACGGCCTGATCTACTCCATCGGCTTCCTGGTGGGCTGGCCGGTCATCACCTTCCTGATGGCCGAGCGGCTGCGCAACCTGGGCAAGTTCACCTTTGCTGACGTCGCCGGCTACCGTTTCCAGCAGGGGCCGATCCGCGCCTTCGCCGCCAGCGGCACGTTGGTGGTCGTGGCGTTCTACCTGATCGCGCAGATGGTGGGCGCGGGCCAGCTGATCAAGCTGCTGTTCGGGTTGGAATACTGGATGGCGGTGGTCATCGTCGGCGCGCTGATGATGATCTACGTGCTGTTCGGCGGCATGACGGCCACCACCTGGGTGCAGATCATCAAGGCCTGCCTGCTGCTGGCCGGCGTCACCTTCATGGCGATCATGGTGATGGCGCAGTTCAACTTCTCGCCCGAGGCGCTGTTTGCCAAGGGCGTGCAAGTGAAGGCGCAGATCGCGCAGAACGGCGGCAAGACACCTGAAGAGGCCAACGCCATCGGCCTGGCGCTGATGGGCCCGGGCGGCTTCATCAAGGACCCGATCTCGGCCATCAGCTTCGGCATGGCGCTGATGTTCGGCACCGCCGGCCTGCCGCACATCCTGATGCGCTTCTTCACCGTGCCCGACGCGAAAGAAGCCCGCAAGAGCGTGTTCTGGGCCACCACCTGGATCGGCTACTTCTACGTGCTGATCTTCATCATCGGCTTCGGCGCCATCACCCTGGTGCTGACCAACCCCGAGTTCGCCGACACCGCCAAGGGCGTGATCCACGGGGGCGCGGGCACGGCCAACATGGCGGCGGTGCTGGTGGCCAAGGCGGTGGGCGGCGACGTGTTCTACGGCTTCATCTCGGCCGTGGCCTTCGCCACCATCCTGGCGGTGGTGGCGGGCCTGACGCTCAGCGGTGCCTCGGCCGTGTCGCACGACCTGTACGCCACGCTGATCAAGAAGGGCAACGCCGACAGCAAGGCCGAGCTGAAGGTGTCGCGCATCACCACGCTGTGCCTGGGCGTGCTGGCCGTCACCCTGGGCATCGTGTTCGAGAAGCAGAACATCGCCTTCATGGTGAGCCTGGCCTTCGCCATCGCGGCCTCGGCCAACTTCCCGGTGCTGTTCATGAGCGTGCTGTGGAAGGACTGCACCACCCGCGGCGCGGTGATCGGCGGCTTCCTGGGCCTGATCTCGTCGGTGGGCCTCACCGTCGTCTCGCCCTCGGTGTGGGAAGTGACCCTGGGCAACCCCAAGGGCTCGGCCTGGTTCCCCTACACCTCGCCGGCGCTGTTCTCCATGGCCATCGGCTTCTTCGGCATCTGGCTGTTCAGCGTGCTCGACCGCAGCGCGCAGGCCACCAAGGAACGTGGCCTGTTCGAAGCGCAGCAGGTGCGCTCGGAGACCGGCCTGGGTGCATCGGGCGCCTCCGGCCACTGACCGGCCCCTGGGTGGGCGACCGCCCCCGGCAGCGGCCACCGCTGCCCACGCAACAAGCCCGGGCATGCCCGGGCTTTTTTCTTGGAGCGGGTGGTGCTCAGTCCACCCGGGCGCCGGATTCCTTGACGATCTTCGCCCACTTGGCGCTGTCGTTGCGGATCACCTTCAGGAACTCCTCGGGCGTGCTGGTGTAGGGCTCGAAGAACTGGCCGCGGATGGACTGGCGCATCTCGGGCGAGCGCAGCACCGTCACCAGGGCGGCCTGCAGCTTGTCGGCCACCGGCTTGGGCAGGCCGGCGGGCGCCATGATGCCGAACCACAGGTCGCTGCCGGCGGCCGAGTAGCCGGGCACACCCGCCTCCTCCATCGTGGGCACCTCGGGCAGGTAGGGGCTGCGCTTGCTGCTGGTGACGGCCAGCGCCCGCACCCGGCCGCTGCGGCTCTGCGGGATGGCCACGTTCAGGATGTCGAACATGCAGGTGATGTTGCCGGCGATGGTGTCGTTCATCGCCAGCGCACTGCCGCGGTAGGGCACGTGCTGCATGCTGGCGCCGGTCAGCAGCTTCAGAACCTCGCCCGACAGGTGGTTGGACGAGCCGTTGCCGGCCGAGCCGAACGTCACCTTGCCCGGGTTGGCCTTGGCGTAGGCCACCAGTTCCTTCACATCCTTCGCCGGGTGGCTGGCGTGGATCACCAGCATGTTCACGTAGGACACGGCCAGCGTCAGCGGGGTGAAGTCCTTCAGCGCGTCGTAGCCCACCTTGGCGCCGTAGAGCGCCGGGTTGATGGCATGGGTGCCGGTGGTCGACAGGCCGATGGTGTAGCCGTCGGGCGCCGCCTTGGCCAGCGCCTGCATGCCCACGCCGCCGCCGGCACCGCCGCGGTTCTCCACCACCACCGGCTGGCCCAGGGCCGCCTGCAGCTGCTGGGCCACGGTGCGCGAGAAGATGTCGGTGGGCCCGCCGGGCGGGAAGGGCACGATCCACTTGATCGGCCGGCTGGGCCAGGCCTCGGTCTGGGCGGCCACCGGGCCGGCCAGGGCCGTGGCGGCAGCGGCCAGTGACAACAAAACGGTGCGGCGGTCAGCAGTGCGCATGGGTCTCCTCTCGGCAGTGGTGCGCCCTGGCGTCGGCGCGGCTGCGGAGTATGGCCCTGCACGGCGTGCGGCCAAGCGGCCGCAGCCTTCACATCGCTGAAAGCGGGGGTTGACCCTGAGAACGGCGCGCCGCGGCGCCGTGGCTCAGCCGCGCACCGGCGCCGCCCTGCGCGTGTGGCGCAGCACCTGGCCGGCGCGCTCGCCGGTCAGTTCACCGTCCAGCAGGTTGACCCGGCCGTTGACCAGGGTGGCACGGTAGCCGTCGGCACGCTGCACATAGCGCGCCGCGCCGCCGGGGAAGTCATGCACCATCTGCGGCTGGTGCTCACCCACCCGCGCCGGGTCGAACACATTGATGTCGGCCCGCAGGCCGGGCGCCAGCAGGCCCCGGTCGGCCAGCCCCAGCACCGCGGCCGGTGCCCCGGTGAGGCGGCGCACGCCCTCCTCCAGGCTGTACAGCCCCTGGTCACGCACCCAGTGCGACAGCACGAAGCTGGCCCAGCCCGCATCCATCACCTGGGACACATGGGCGCCCGCATCGCCCAGGCCGGGCAGCACGTTGGCGCTGCTGATCAGGTGCGCCAGGCCGGCCATGTCGGGGTTGAACATGCGCAGGGTGAACAGCGCACGGCCCTGCGTCTCCAGCGCCAGGCGCAGAAAGGTCTGGGCCCAGTGCTCACCGGCAGCCGCGGCCATGGCCAGCAGCTGGCGCTCGTCGCCCGCCGCGTAGTCGGGCGTGGCGGCGTCGCCCATGTAGTACACCTTCTCGATGCCCGCGCCCAGCAGCTCGGGGAAGCCGTCGCGCTTGGCTTCGTCCACCAGCGCCCGGAAGGTCACCGGATCGGCCAGCGCCGCCAGGCGCTGGGCCAGGTCCATGCGCTTGAACTTGCGCCAGGTGTCGGCGCGGGTGGCGATGGGCATGGCCGACTGCAGGCCGAAGACGAAGCCCGAGCTGCGCACCTGGGCCACGGCGGTCACCTCGCGGCCCTGGCACAGGGCTTCCAGATCCCGGCGCCGCTGCGGCGCCAGGCTGCCGTCCGGCCCCACGCCGTAGCTGAACAGCACCCGGCTGCCACCGTCATCCGCCAGGGCGCGCAGCAGGCTGAACTCCGCGCCCACGGCCTGCATCAGCGCGCCACGTGTGCCCATCGCACGGGCGATGTCCACACATTCGCCCACCTCGGCAAAGGTGCCGGGGATGGCGCGGCCGTCGGGCAGCTTGTGGGCGGCAAAACGGTTCAGCGAGCAGCCCATGGCGCCGCGGTCCACCGCCTCGCCGGCGATCTGGGCCATGCGCGCCCGCTCCGCCGGTGTGGCCTGCTCCTCCACCGCGCGCTCGCCCATCACGTAGAAGCGCAGCGCGCTGTGGCCCACCAGGCCGCAGAGGTTGATGCCGGGGCGCAGGCGCTCGATGCTGTCGAGGTAGCCGCCGTAGTCTTCCCAGTCCCAGGGCAGGCCCCCCAGGATGGCCTCGCGCGGGATGTCCTCCACTGTCTCCATCATCGCCGCCAGCAGCGGCCGGTCGGCCGGCTTGCAGGGCGCGAAGGTGACGCCGCAGTTGCCCATCAGCGCAGTGGTCACGCCGTGCCAGCTGACCGGCGTGCAATCCGGATCCCAGCCCACCTGCGCATCCAGATGGGTGTGCAGGTCGATGAAGCCGGGCGAGACCACCTGGCCTGTGGCGTCGATGGTGCGCCGGGCGCTGCCGTCCACCCGGCCCACGGCGCTGATGCGGTCGCCGTCGATGGCCACATCGCCGGCGTAGGCGGCGCGCCCGGTGCCGTCGACGATCTGGCCGCCGCGGATGATGATGTCGTGGGTCATGGGGTGCTCCTGCCAGGGCGGCCACGGGCCGCAGGGGTTATTTCGCGGCGGCGTTGATCGGCTCGCCGAAGATGGCCCAGCGCTTGCCGTCGAAGCGTGCGGTGCGGAAGGTGCTGAAGGTGGAGTAGTCGTCGGGCGACACATTCACCGTCACGCCCGGCAGCAGCAGGCCGAACTGCACGTTCTTCAGGTTGGTAGCCTGCTTGAGCACGTTCTCGCGGGTCAGGTTGTCGCCGCAGTTCTTCAGGATCAGCTCGATCATCTGCGCCGACACATAGCCCAGCACCGCCGATGAATCCATGGGGTTGCCCTCGGGCGACCACTGCTTCATGAAGGCCAGGAACTCCTTCATGCCGGCGTCGTTGTCCCAGGTCGGGTCGCCAGCCAGCTTCAGCGCCATGGCGGTGATCAGCCCAGTGGAGTTCTGCAGGCCGGCCGGCTCCAGCACCGTGCCCTGCGAGCTGGACACCGACACCACGTAGAAGTTGGGCTTCCAGCCCAGCTCGCCCACCTTGCGGATGGCCTGGGCGCCGAACTTGGGCGTGGCCATCAGGAACAAGGTGTCCGCACCCGAGGACTTGAGGTCGATCACCTGGGATTCGACCGTGGGGTCGGTCACCTCGTAGGTCACTTCCTTGACGATCTGGTTGGCCTTGGCGCCCAGGCCCTGCTTGAAGCCCTTGACATAGTCGCGGCCCGAATCGTCGTTCTGCGACAGCACGGCGATCTTGGCGTTGGGGAAGTGCTGCAGGATGTGCTTGGCGTAGATCATGCCCTCCTCGATGTAGGGCGGGAAGAACGGCGTGGTCCAGGGGTGGTTCTTGGGGTCGTTCCACTTCGACGCCCCCGAGGAGATCAGCAGCTGCGGCACCTTCTTCTGGTTCAGGTACTTGTGGGTGGCGCTGTTGGTGGGCGTGCCCAGCGCATTCATGATGGCCAGCACCTCGTCCTGCTCCACCATCTTGCGTGTCTGCTCGATGGTCTTGGGCGGGCTGTAGCCATCGTCCAGCGACAGCAGGTTGACCTTGCGGCCGTTGATGCCGCCCTTGGCGTTGAGCATCTTGAAATAGGCCAGCGTGGTCTTGCCCTGCGAGCCGTAGGCCGAGGCCGGGCCGCTGTAGGGCATGGTCTGGCCGATCTTGATCTCGGTGTCGCTGGCACCCGGCCCGTACTTCTTCTGGGCCCAGGCGGCAGGCAGCGCGGTGGCTGCAACCAGCAGGCCGGCGGCCAGCAATGACAGTGGCTTCATGGTGTTGTCTCCTCGTTGTTCGTTCCATCCTAGCCAGCGGCCGCAGCGGCCCGGTGGCGCCTTGGCGACTTCCGGAGACGGCGACAGGCGCCGCGCGGCTGTGGCCGTTTCGGCTACAGCCGGCCCCCGGCCTGCCGACAACCAGATACCGTCAGGCTTGTGAGGGCTGGCAATGTTGCAGCCCTGCGCTGCGCAAGACGCCAGCGCCGCCCCATGACCGCCCACCGCCTGCCCTGCCCCCGCCCTGCGGCCACCCGCCAACGCCTGTTCACCCATGGCTGAACACCGCACACCGGCCTGGCACCAGCTGCCACAGGCACGCTGGCTGCCGGCGTGCGTGCTGGTGCTGTGCCTGCTGCTGACGGCCCTGCTCGCCGGCTGGTCGCTGCGCACCCAGGCGCAGGCGCGCCAGGCCAGCCTGCAAAGCCAGGGCGAGACCTTCGCCCAGGCCTTGTCCAGCCGCATCCAGTCCTATGTCGACACCCTGCCGGGGCTGCGGGTGTTCGGCGTGCTGAAGTCGGCCCCCTCGGACACCGAGTTCCTGCGCTATGTGGATGCGATCTCGCTGCAGAAGCGCTTTCCCGGCCTGGCCCTGACCTTCATGGCCGACCGCGTGCCCGGCGCGGCGCTGGACGCCTATGTGCAATCGGTGCGCAACGACCGCAGCCTGTCGCCCGGCGGCCACCCCGGTTTCGCCGTGCGGCCCCCGGGGCAGCGGCCGTCGTACATGGTGCTGCGCCACAACCATCCCGCCAACGCTGCCACCTTCGGCTACGACCTGTACGACCCCACCCAGGCTTACCGCGCCGCGGTCGACAGCGCCATCGACAGCGGCGGCTACGTGGCCACCGGCCCCTTGCTGCTGGCGCGCGACCGCTTCGCCACCGGCCAGCCCGCGCTGACCAGCGTGGTGATCCGCGCCGCCATCTATGCCGGCGGCCTGACACCGGCCGAGCCGGCGCAGCGCCAGGCGGCGGCACAGGGCGTGGTGGGCATCTCGTTCCGCACCGCCGAGATCGTGCGCAGCGTGCTGCAGCCGGAACTGGCGCGCAGTGCCCACCTGCGCATCATCGACAGCCAGGCCCTGCGCCGCGGCCAACCGGCCCTGCTGTTCGACAGCAGCTGGCTGGCCGGCACCAGCCAGGCGCCACCGGCCGATGCCGGGATGCTGCGCAGCAGCATCCAGGTGGCCGACCGCAGCTGGGAGATCCAGATCCGGCCGCTGGCCAGCCACCCGGCGGCCGACCAGGCCACGCTGGGGCTGCTGGTCCTGGGCCTGGCGCTGTCGGCCTCGCTGACGGCGATGACACGCATCCTGGTGCAGGCCAACCTGCTGGCCGAGCGCAGGATTGTCGAGGGCACGGCCCAGCTGCAGCTGGAGAAGGACAACCTGGCGCGCAGCGAGGTGCGCTACCGCATGCTGTTCGCCAACAGCCTGGACGCGGTGATGCACACCCTGCCCGGCGGCCGGGTGCTGGCCGCCAACCCGGCCGCCTGCGCCCTGTTCGGCTGCAGCGAAGCCACGCTGCAGGCGGCACGGCCCGGCAGCTGGATCGACCTGAGCGACCCGCGTGTGGCCGCCCTGTCGCGCGCCCGCCGCAGCACGGGCGTGGCCCAGGGCCAGACCCGGCTGATCAAGGCCGACGGCAGCAGCTTCGAGGCCGAGCTCTCCACCCGCACCTACACCGAGACCGGCCCCGAACGGCGCGAGGTGGCCAGCCTGATCGTGCGGGACGTGACCGAGCGCCAGCAGCTGGCCGAGCAGCAGGCGCGGCTGACGGCGATCCTGGACGCCACGCCCGACTTCGTCGGCTCGGCCGATCCCGCCGGGCGCAACATCTTCCTGAACCGCGCCGGGCGCCACATGCTGGGCCTGGCGCGCGACGCCGACACCTCGGCACTGCAGATCGCCCACTGCCACCCGCCCTGGGCCGCCAACCTGATCCTGCAGCAGGGCATTCCGGCGGCCACCCGCGACGGCGTCTGGTTCGGGCGCACCGCGGTGCAGACCGCCGACGGGCGCGAGATCCCGATGTCGCAGGTGATCATCTGCCACCGCAGCAGCCGCGGCGAGATCACCCACTACTCCACCGTCTGCCGCGACCTCAGCGCCCAGGAGCAGGCCGAGCGCGAGCGCCAGGCCATGGAGCTGCGCCTGCGTGAATCCCAGAAGATGGAGTCCATCGGCACCCTGGCCGGTGGCATCGCGCACGATTTCAACAACGTGCTGGCGGCCATCCTGGGCAATGTGGCGGTGGCCCGCCAGGCCGTGCCACCCGACCATGCGGTGCAGCACAGCCTGGGCCTGATCCACCAGGCGGCCGCCCGCGCCCGCGGCCTGGTGCAGCAGATCATGACCTTCAGCCGCCGCGGGCCGCAGGACCGGTCGGTGCAGCGCCTGGGGCCGCTGGTGGACGAGGCGCTGGCCCTGCTGCGCGCCACCCTGCCCGCCAGCGTGCAGCTGCAGGTGGCCCTGAGCGAGCGGCCGCTGCCGGCCCTGGTCGACCCGTCGCAGGTGCAGCAGGTGGTGCTGAACCTGTGCACCAATGCCTGGCAGGCCCTGCCGGACCAGCGTGGCCTGGTGCAGGTGCACCTCGACTGGGAAGCACCGCGGCGTGACGGCGAAGCCGCCAGCGCCGTGCTGCGTGTGCGGGACAACGGCATCGGCATGAACGCCGCCACCCGGCAGCGCATCTTCGAGCCCTTCTTCACCACCAAGCCGGTGGGCCAGGGCACCGGCCTGGGCCTGGCCGTGGTGCATGGCATCGTCAGCGCCAGCGGCGGCGGCATCGAGGTCGACAGCGCGCCGGGCCAGGGCACCTGCTTCGCCGTGCGGCTGCCGCTGGTCGACGACCCCGGCGTGCTGCCCGGCAGCGAGCCGCCGGCCGACGCCGCGGCCCGGGGCCGGGGTGAACACCTGCTGTACGTGGACGACGACGAGGTGGTGGCGCTCACCGTGCAGGCCCTGCTGGAAAACGCCGGCTACCGGGTCAGCTGGCTGTCGCAGGCGAGCCAGGCGCTGGCGCAGGTGCAGGCCGACCCGGCCGCCTTCGACCTGGTGATCACCGACTACAACATGCCGGGCATGTCGGGCCTGGCCCTGGCCGAGGCCCTGCTGGCGCTGGCGCCGGGCCTGCCGGTGGTGCTGGCCTCGGGCTATGTCACCGAAGACCTGCAGGCGCGTGCACGCGGGCTGGGGGTGCAGGCCGTGCTGTTCAAGGAACACAGCGTGGAGCGCCTGGGCAGCCTGGTGCACGCCATCCTGGCCGGGCGGCAGGCGGCCGGCGGCTGAACCGGGCCGGCAGCGGCCAGGTGCGTCAGCCGGGCAGCGGCAAGGCGCTTCACCCAGGCAGCGGCAAGGCGCTGGTGCACTTGATCTCCTCCATGCACACGCTGGAGCGCACGGCGGCCACGCCGGGCAGGCGCATCAGCGTGTCCATCAGAAAGCGCGACAGCGCCGGCAGGTCACGCGCCACCACCTTCAGCACGTAGTCGAAGTCGCCGGTCACGGCGTAGCACTCCTGCACCTCGACCAGGCTGGCCAGCAGGTCCTTGAACTTCTGCAGTTCACGCACATGGCCACGCTCCATGGACACATGGATGAAGGCCACCACCGTGAGCCCGATGCGGGCTGCATTCAGCCGCGTCTCGTAGCGCGCCACGTAGCCGGCCTCCTCCAGCCGGCGGTGGCGGCGGTGGCACTGGGCGGGCGACAGGCTGGCGGCCTCGGCCAGTTCCAGGTTGGAGGCCCGGGCGTTGCCCTGCAGGTGGTCGAGGATGCGGCGGTCGATGCGATCCAGATCAAGTTCGTGCACGCTTATCTCCTGAAGTAGCCAATCGATGCAATCTGATTTCTTGTTCAAGGGTTGATCCGGCGATCTTACGCAATGAAATTCGGTGGCCTCGTCGATAAAGTTTCGCTTGTCCGAGGTCAAGCCACGGACCTTGTTTGCGACGCCAGCCCACCCCGCTGGCGCTTGTGTCCGCGCCATCCCACCAGGATCCACCACCATGCCCGCCTGCTTCAACACCCTGCCCCGCCGCGCCGCCCTGGCCATCGCCCTGGCCGCCCTCGGTGCGCCCTCCATCGGCCTCGCCGCCACCACGGCGCAGAAGTCGGTGGCGCTGACCGCCATCGTCGAGCACCCGGCACTGGACGCCGCCCGCGACGGCGTGAAGGACGAACTGAAGGCCGCCGGCTACGAAGTCGGCAAGAACCTGAAGCTGGAGATCCAGAGCGCCCAGGGCAACCCCGGCACCGCCGCCCAGATCGCCCGCAAGTACGTCGGCGCCCGGCCCGACGTGATCGTGGCCATCGCCACGCCGTCGGCCCAGGCCGTGGTGGCCGCCACCAAGGACATCCCGGTGGTCTTCAGCGCCGTCACCGACCCGGTGGCCGCCAAGCTGGTCAAGACCTGGGCCGCCTCGGGCACCAACGTCACCGGTGTGTCCGACCTGTCGCCGCTGGACAAGCACCTGGCGCTGGTGAAGCAGCTGGTGCCGGGCGCCAAGCGTGTGGGCGTGATCTACAGCCCGGGCGAGGCCAATTCGGTGGCCATCGTCGCCGCGCTGAAGACGGCCGCCAGCGCTGCCGGCCTGAGCCTGGTCGAGGCCGCCGCCGCCCGCACCGTGGACGTGCCCAGCGCCGCGCAAAGCCTGGTCGGCAAGGTCGACGTGATCTACGCGCCCACCGACAACAACGTGATGTCGGCCTTCGAGGGCATCGTCAAGGTGGCCCAGCAGGCCAAGCTGCCCCTGGTGGCCGCCGACACCGACGCCGTCAAGCGCGGTGCCGTGGCCGCCCTGGGCCTGAACTACTACGACCTGGGCCGCCAGACCGGCAAGCTGGTGGTGCGCATCCTCAACGGTGAAAGCGCCGGCACGATGCCGTCCCAGGTGAGCAACACCTTCGAGCTGCATGTGAATCCGGCTGCGGCACAGAAGCAGGGCATCGCGCTCAGCGACGCGCTGATCAAGTCGGCCAAGGTCGTGGTGCGCTGAGCGCCGGCGGGGTCAATCCATGTCACTCATCGCCTCACTCGGCGCGCTCGAGATCGGCCTGATCTTCGGCCTGGTCGCGCTCGGCGTGTACCTGTCGTTCCGCGTCATCAACTTCCCCGACCTCACGGTGGACGGCAGCTTCCCGCTGGGCGGCGCCGTGGCGGCGGCGCTGATCGTGGCCGGCGCCAACCCCCTGCTGGCCACGCTGGCGGCCATCCTGGCCGGCGCGGCGTCCGGGGCGCTCACCGCCTGGCTCAACGTCAGCCTGCGCATCATGCAGCTGCTGGCCAGCATCCTGGTGATGATCGCGCTGTACTCGATCAACCTGCGGGTGATGGGCAAGCCCAACGTGGCCCTGATCAACGACCCTACGGTGTTCAGCCTGGTCAGCATCCCCGGCCTGCCGGAGTACTGGCTCAAGCCGCTGCTGCTGCTGGTGATCGTGGTTGCCGCCAAGGGCCTGCTGGACCTGTTCTTCGCCTCCGAAGCCGGCCTGGCCATGCGCGCCACCGGCGGCAACCCGCGCATGGCCCGGGCCCAGGGCATCAGCACCGACCGCCAGACCATCCTCGGCCTGGCACTGTCGAACGCCCTGGTGGCGCTGGCCGGCGCGCTGTTCGCCCAGACCCAGGGTGGTGCCGACATCTCCATGGGCGTAGGCACCATCGTCATCGGCCTGGCCGCGGTGATCATCGGCGAGACCCTGATGCCGGCACGCAGCCTGGTCATCACCACCCTGGCCTGCGTGCTGGGTGCCGTGCTCTACCGCTTCTTCATCGCCGCCGCGCTGAACAGCGACAGCCTGGGCCTGCAGGCGCAGGACCTGAACCTGGTCACCGCCCTGCTGGTGGCCGGCGCCCTGCTGGTGCCGGGCTACAAGCGCAAGCTGGCTGGCCTGTTCGGCAACAAGGCCCGCCACGCCCCCCTCACCACCCCTCTGCAGAAGGAGGCCCGCTGATGCTGCGCGCCCAACAGCTGGAAATCACCTTCAACCCCGGCACGCCCATCGAGAACCAGGTGCTGCGTGGCCTGGACCTGGAGATCCCCACCGGACAGTTCGTCACCGTGATCGGCTCCAACGGCGCCGGCAAGTCCACCTTGCTGAACGCCATCAGCGGTGACCTGATCGTCGACCGCGGCAGCCTGCAGATCGATGGCAACGATGTCACCCGCCTGCCGGCCGCCCAGCGCGCCGGCCTGGTGGCCCGTGTCTTCCAGGACCCGATGGCCGGCACCTGCGAGAGCCTCACGATCGAGGAGAACATGGCCCTGGCCTACCGGCGTGGCGCCAGCCGCGGCTTCGGCTTTGCGGTGACCAGGCCGCTGCGGGCGCTGTTCCGCGACAAGCTGGCCACGCTGAAGCTGGGGCTGGAACACCGGCTGGCCGACCGCATCGGCCTGCTGTCGGGTGGCCAGCGCCAGGCGGTGAGCCTGCTGATGGCCTCGCTGCAGCCCTCGCGCATCCTGCTGCTGGACGAGCACACCGCGGCGCTGGACCCCAAGACGGCTGCCTTCGTGCTGGACCTGACCGCCCGCATCGTGGACGAAGCCGGGCTGACCGCGATGATGGTCACCCACTCCATGCGCCAGGCGCTGGATTTCGGCCAGCGCACCGTGATGCTGCACCAGGGCCGCGTGATCCTGGACGTGGCCGGGCCCCAGCGCCACGGCCTGCAGGTGGAAGACCTGCTGCACATGTTCGAGAAGACCCGGGGCGAGAAGCTCGACGACGACAAGTTGTTGCTGGCGGCCTGAGCCCCAGCCCCCTCCATCCCCATCCCAGAGATCCCCATGCAAGAACTGCTCACCCGTTTTGAGAACAAGGCCCCGGAAGTGGTCTTTGAATGGCACGACGCCGAGACCCCCGCCAAGGGCTGGGTGGTCATCAACTCCCTGCGTGGCGGCGCCGCCGGCGGCGGCACCCGCATGCGCAAGGGCCTGGACCGGCGCGAGGTCGAATCCCTGGCCAAGACCATGGAGGTGAAGTTCTCGGTCTCCGGCCCGGCCATCGGCGGCGCCAAGTCGGGCATCGATTTCGACCCGGCCGACCCGCGCAAGGACGGCGTGCTGCGCCGGTGGTACAAGGCAGTGACGCCGCTGCTCAAGACCTATTACGGCACCGGCGGCGACCTGAACGTCGACGAGGTGCATGAAGTGATCCCCATCACCGAGAGCTACGGCCTGTGGCACCCGCAGGAAGGTGTGGTCAACGGCCACTTCCAGCCCAGCGAGAGCGAGCGCATCCAGAAGGTGGGCCAGCTGCGCCTGGGCGTGGCCAAGGTGGTGGAAGACGCGCGCTACACGCCCGATGCACAGCGCAAGTACCTGGTGGCCGACCTGATCACCGGCTGGGGCGTGGCCGAATCGGTGCTGCACTTCTACGGCATCTACGGCGGCAGCGGCAGTGGCGACATGCGCGGCAAGCGCGTGGTGGTGCAGGGCTGGGGCAACGTCGGCTCGGCCGCGGCCTACTACCTGGCCCAGGCCGGCGCCCGCGTGGTCGGCATCATCGACCGCGACGGCGGCTTGCTGAACCCGGACGGCTTCAGCGTCGACCAGATCCGCACGCTGTTCCTCACCAAGAACGGCAATGCGCTGAACGCACCCGACATGCTGCCGTTCGACCTGGTGAACCAGCAGGTCTGGCAGATGGGTGCCGAGATCTTCCTGCCCTGCGCGGCGTCGCGCCTGGTCACCCAGGCCCAGGTCGACCAGCTGGTGGCCAATGGCCTGGAGCTGGTGTCCAGCGGCGCCAACGTGCCGTTTGCCGATGGCGAGATCTTCTACGGCCCGATCTATGCCCATGCCGACCGGCAGGTGGCCGTCATCCCCGACTTCATCGCCAACTGCGGCATGGCACGCGCCTTTGCCTACCTGATGGGGCGCAACGCCGAGATCTCCGACGCGGCCATCTTCGGCGATGTGTCCGACACCATCGCCGGCGCGCTGCAGCGCTGCCACCAGCGCTCACCCAGCCGGCTGGGCATTGCCAGCACCGCCTTCGAGATCGCCCTCGACCAACTCGTCTGACCAGGAGAGAAGCATGTCCGATCTGTTCGACAACCCGATGGGCCTGATGGGCTTCGAGTTCGTGGAGTTCGCCTCGCCCACGCCCGGCGTGCTCGAGCCCCTGTTCGAGACCATGGGCTTCGAGCTGGTGGCGCGCCACCGCTCCAAGAACGTGCTGCTGTACCGCCAGGGCAGCATCAACTTCATCGTCAACAACGAGCCCCGCAGCCTGGCCGCCTACTTCGCGGCCGAGCACGGCCCCTCGGCCTGCGGCCTGGCCTTCCGCGTGAAGGATGCGCACAAGGCCTATGCACGTGCGCTGGAGCTGGGCGCCCAGCCGGTGGACATCCCCACCGGCCCGATGGAGCTGCGCCTGCCGGCGATCAAGGGCATCGGCGGCGCGCCGCTGTACCTGATCGACCGCTTTCATGACCCCCGAGCCCCCCAAGGGGGTGACCCGGCTTCGGGCGGCCGTGCGCCGGGCCGGCCCGGCAGCTCGATCTACGACATCGACTTCGAATGGGTGGGCGGCGCCGAGCGCCACCCCGAGGGCCATGGCCTGCAGCTGATCGACCACCTGACGCACAACGTCTACCGCGGCCGCATGGCCTACTGGGCGGCGTTCTACGAGAAGCTGTTCAATTTCCGCGAGATCCGCTACTTCGACATCCAGGGTGAATACACCGGCCTCACCAGCAAGGCCATGACCGCGCCCGACGGCAAGATCCGCATCCCGCTGAACGAAGAGTCCAAGAAGGGCAGCGGCCAGATCGAGGAATTCCTGATGCAGTTCAACGGCGAGGGCATCCAGCACGTGGCCCTGCTGAGCGACGACCTGCTGGCCACGGTGGACAAGCTGCAGCTGGCCGGCATCCCGCTGATGACCGCACCGAATGACGCCTACTACGAGATGCTGGGCGAGCGCCTGCCTGGCCATGGCCAGCCGGTGAGCGAATTGCAGGCGCGTGGCATCCTGGTGGACGGCACCACGGCCGGCGGCAAGCCGCGCCTGCTGCTGCAGATCTTCTCCGGCACGCTGCTGGGGCCGGTGTTCTTCGAATTCATCCAGCGCCAGGGCGACGACGGCTTCGGCGAGGGCAATTTCAAGGCGCTGTTCGAATCCATCGAGCGTGACCAGGTGCGCCGCGGCGTGCTGGCCACGGCCTGAGCCCGGGAAATGCCCACCATGAACACCCAAGGCATTCACCACGTGGCCTACCGCTGCAAGGACGCCGAAGAAACCGTGCGCTGGTACGGCCGCATGCTGAAGATGGACTTCGTGCTCGCCATCGCCGAAGACGAGGTGCCGTCCACCAAGGCGCCCGACCCCTACATGCATGTCTTCCTGGACGCCGGCCGCGGCAATGTGCTGGCCTTCTTCGAGCTGCCCACGCAAGCCCCCATGGGCCGCGATGCCAACACGCCCGACTGGGTGCAGCACATCGCCTTCCAGGTGCATGACCGCGCCGAGCTGCTGGCCTTCAAGGACCATCTCACATCGCAAGGTGTGGACGTGCTGGGCGTCACCGACCACGGTGCCTTCCACTCCATCTACTTCTTCGACCCCAACGGCCACCGCATCGAGCTGGCCTGCCCCGACCCCGACGAGGCCGCCATCCACGCCCGGCTGGATGCGGTGAAGTGGGACATGCTCACCGAGTGGTCGCGCACCAAGCGCGCACCACGCCATGCGGCCTTTCTGCATGCCAAGGAGCTGGGCCATGCAAACGCCTGAGCTGGACGAGACCCACGACCCCGCCCTGGTGAGCTGGGTGGAGTCGGCCAACCACGCGCAGACCGACTTTCCGATCCAGAACCTGCCGTTCGGCCGCTTCCGGCGTGCGGCCGGCGAGGCCTGGCGCATCGCCGTGGCCATCGGCGACCAGCTGGTCGACCTGCAAGCCGCCGGGCTGATCGACCACCAGGACATGGCCCGCCTGATGGCCAGCAGCCCTGCCGAGCGCCGCGCGCTGCGCCTGGTGCTGAGCCGGGCGCTGCGTGACGGCAGCAGTGAACGCGCCCGCTTCGCCGAGGCCATGCTGCCGCAGGGCGCGGTGGAACTGGGCCTGCCCTGCCACATCGGCGACTACACCGATTTCTACACCGGCATCCACCATGCCACCACGGTGGGCCAGCTGTTCCGCCCCGACAACCCGCTGCTGCCCAACTACAAGTGGGTGCCCATCGGCTACCACGGCAGGGCCTCGTCCATCATCGCCAGCGGCCAGGCCTTCCACCGTCCGCGTGGCCAGCTGATGGCGCCCGGCGCCGCCGCGCCGGTGCTGGCGCCTTGCGCCAGACTGGACCATGAGCTGGAGCTGGGCATCTTCATCGGCCGTGGCAATGCCCTGGGCACGCCGGTGGCCGTGGACCAGGCCGAAGACCATGTGTTCGGCGTGGGCCTGCTCAACGACTGGAGTGCCCGTGATGTGCAGGCCTGGGAATACCAGCCGCTGGGCCCCTTTTTGTCCAAGAGCTTCGCCACCACGCTGT
Source organism: Pseudomonadota bacterium (assembly GCA_040386375.1). GTDB lineage: Bacteria > Pseudomonadota > Gammaproteobacteria > Burkholderiales > Burkholderiaceae_C > Pseudaquabacterium. The sequence goes on along the minus strand of JAZKFQ010000072.1, from coordinate 68,006 downwards.
CGCCCTGGATCATCACGCTGGAAGCGCTGGCACCGTTCCGTGCACCCTTCGAGCGGCCTGCGGGCGACCCGCAGCCGCTGCCCTACTTGGACGCACCGTCGGTGCGGGCATTCGGCATGGCCGACATCACACTCGAGGTCTGGCTGCAGACCGCGGCCATGCGCCAGGCCGGCCTGGCGGCCGAGCGCCTGTCCTTGTCGAACTTCCGCGACGCCTACTGGGCGATGGCCCAGCTGGTGGCCCACCACACGGTGAACGGCTGCAACCTGGGCACGGGCGACCTGCTGGGCTCGGGCACGATCTCGGGGCCCGGCGCGGGCCAGGCCGGCTCGCTGCTGGAACTGAGCCAGGGCGGCCGCCAGCCGATCACGCTGGCCAATGGCGAGCAGCGCACGTTCCTGCAGGACGGCGACACCGTGCTGCTGCGTGGCCACTGTGCGCGGCCCGGTGCACGCCGCATCGGCTTTGGTGACTGTGCCGGCACGGTGTTGCCGGCACGCGATTGAGGAGGCCAAACATGGCCCAACGCTTCAGCCCGGAAGAATCCAGCACACAGCGCGCCACACTGCCCCTGTGGCAGCACGACCCCGTGCGCGACGCCATCACGCGGCAGTTTGTCTTTGCCGACTTTGCCCAGGCCTTCGGCTTCATGGCGCAGCTGGCGCTGGCGGCCGAGCGCCTGAACCACCACCCCGAGTGGTCCAACGTCTACAACCGGGTGGAGGTGCTGCTGACCACCCACGACGCCGGCGGCCTGACCGCGCTGGACATCGCCTGGGCGCGCCTGGCCGACGAGGCCCACCAGCGGCTGACCGGCGCCGCCCGCTGAAGGACCGACCATGCCCACCACACTGGAGGCCCACGCCGACGACTGGACCATCGACCAGGGCTGGTCGCGCTACACCGCGGCCGAGCATGCGGTCTGGCAGACCATGTTCGAACGCCAGACCCGGTTGCTGCCCGGCCGCGCCTGCGACGAGTTCGTGCAGGGCATGCAGGCCCTGCCGCTGCGCGCCGACCAGATCCCCGACTTCCGCGCCTTGAGCGAGGTGCTGATGCAGGCCACCGGCTGGCAGGTGGTGGCCGTGCCCGGCCTGGTGCCCGACGCGGTGTTCTTCGAACACCTGGCCAACCGGCGCTTTCCGGCCGGCCACTTCATCCGCAAGCCCCATGAACTGGACTACCTGGAAGAGCCCGACGTCTTCCACGATGTGTTCGGCCATGTGCCCATGCTGATGAACCCGGTGATGGCCGACTTCATCCAGGCCTATGGCGAGGGTGGGCTGAAGGCACAGCGCCTGGGCAAGCTGCACCAGCTGGCACGGGTGTACTGGTACACGGTGGAGTTCGGCCTGCTGCGCCAGCATGGCGGCCTGCGCATCTATGGCGCGGGCATCGCCTCGTCGTCTGCCGAGAGCCTGTTCGCGGTGGACGACCCTTCGCCGAACCGCATCGGCTTCCAGCTGGAACGGGTGATGCGCACGCTCTACCGCATCGACGACTTCCAGGAAAGCTACTTCGTGCTCGACAGCCTGGACCAGCTGCTGGAACTGGCGCGCATCGACTTTGCGCCGCTCTACCAGCGGCTGGAGGGGCTGGTGGAGCTGCAGCCCGGTGAACTGCTGGCCAGCGATGTCCTGGTGTCCAGGGGCACGGGCCGGCACGCGGCCATCGCCCGCAGCGGCTGAAGCGCCTGAAGATGCCGGTTCCGCCCTGGCGCTGTCAGGCCAGATCGGTCGCCACGGCTGCGGACTGCCGGCGGCGCCACGCCGCTGGTGGCATGCCGTATTCGCGCCGGAAGGCACGGCTGAAGGCGGTGTCGGTCTGGTAGCCCACCTCTTCGGCGATGCGCGCCAGCGGTGCATTGCTGCGCGCCAGCAGGTTCGAGGCCAGCAGCATGCGCCACTGCGCCAGGTACTGCATCGGCGCCTGGCCCACCAGCTGGCTGAAGCGTTCTGCCAGCACCGACCGCGACGTGCCGGCCACCCGCGCCAGGTCTTCCAGGGTCCAGGGCCGCGCCGGTTCGGCATGCAGGGCACGCAGCGCGGCGCCGACGATGCGGTCGTTGACACCGGCCAGCCAGCCGGTGCGGCCGTCGGCCTGTTCGTTCATGTGGATGCGCAGCACCTCGATGAACAGCACCTCGGCCAGCTTGGCCAGCACGCCATGGCCGCCGGGACGCGGTGAGCGCGCCTCGGCCAGCGCATAGCGCAGCGAGGCCTCCAGCCACACACCCGCGTTCGACCCCCGCACGCTGACACGCAGGATGGGCGGCAGCCCGGCCAGCAGCATGCGCGCCAGGCGCGCGTCGCAGGCCAGGTAGCCGCAGACCAGCTTGGTCGTGGCGCCACCGCCGCCGTAGGCCAGCAGGCGCGGCCGCCGTGCCAGCACCTCGTGCAGGCGCGCGCCCGAGGCCGGCGTCAGCCCCGGCTGCGAGCCCATGCGGTGGGCATCCCCCTGCGGGAAGACCACCGCATCACCGGCCACCAGGCGCACCGGCGGCAGGTCGCCCAGTTCCACCCAGCATTCACCCTCGGTGACCATGTGGAAGATCACCACCCGCTCGGCGGTGGGCTCCAGGAAGGGCGCCGCTGCATCGGCATGCGGCGACTGGTAGCACCAGGGCGCGGTGAAGCGGCCGTGCAGGAAGATGGCGCCCACCAGGCGCACCACACGCAGGGTCTGCGACAGCGCGTCCATCAGGCCACCACGTCCACCTGCAGCCCCACCGGCAGCGGCTGCTCGATGGCGCAGGTCACCGGCGAGCAGCCCGCCGTGGCGGCCACCAGCGCACGCAGGCGTTCGGCGCCCACACCGGGGGCGCCGATGCGCACCTGCAGTTCCATCGCCAGCGGCGCGGCGGGCACGGGACGGCCGTCGGGTTCGGGGATGGCGAACAGGCCGCGGGCATCGGACCGGCTGGTCGCGCGCACCTCCAGCGTGTGCAGGCTGATGCCTTCGGCAGCCGCGGCCATGGCGATGCGCGTCACCGCGCACGAGGCCAGGCCGGAGCGCAGCAGCCAGCCCGGCGTGGCCGCGCTGGCCTCGCCACCGATCTCCACCGGCATGTCGGTGGCCACCGACTGCCCTGCGTCGCTGTGCACCTGGGTGCGCAGGCCGCCGTCCCAGCGTGCGGTGGCCGCGGCATCCTCGCCCAGCCCGGCCTGCGGCTTGCGGCGCAGCACGGTGGCCACCCTGTCCATCGATGCGGCGATGTGTTCTATGTCCATGCACGGGCTCCCCACGGTGTCGAGTGCCGATTCTGGCGGCGCCGTCGCTGCGCCACCAGCCGCAGGCTGGCGTACCGGCCAACGGCGGACGCTCGGGCAAGCCGCGCGGACGCCAGGGCAGCCTGCGCCCGGGCTGCGGACGGGCGGACAGGCCGCAGGGACGCGCGGGCAGGACAGGCGGCACCCGCCGCGGCGACAGTGGGCCACCGGGCCACCGAGCCGGCCCACCACCACCGGAGACAGCCATGACCGCCCCCATCGACTTCAGCGCCATCAAGACCCGCCAGCAGGCCGCCTGGGGCACCGGCGACTACGCCGTGATCGGCACCACGCTGCAGATCGTCGGCGAGACGCTGGCCGAAGCCTGCGACCTGAAGACCGACGAACGGGTGCTCGACGTGGCGGCCGGCAACGGCAACGCCAGCCTGGCTGCGGCGCGCCGCGGCTGCCTCGTCACCTCGACCGACTATGTCGGCAGCCTGCTGGAACGCGGCGCCGAGCGTGCGCGGGCCGAGCGCCTGGACATCCGTTTCCAGACCGCCGATGCCGAGGCCCTGCCCTTTGCCGACGCCAGCTTCGATGCCGTGGTCTCCACCTTCGGCGCGATGTTTGCGCCCGACCATGCCAAGGCGGCCGCCGAGATGGCCCGCGTGGTGCGCCCCGGCGGCCGCATCGGCCTGGCGAACTGGACGCCCGACAGCCTGATCGGCCGCATGTTCAAGCTGCTGGGCCGCTATGTGCCGCCGCTGGCGGGTGTGCAGCCGCCGGCGCTGTGGGGCACCGAGGCCCACCTGCGCACGCTGTTCGGCAGTGCCGCGTCGGCGGTGCAGGCCACGCCGCGTGATTTCGCCTTCCGCTACCGCTCGGCGGCGCACTTCATCGAGGTCTTCCGCACCTGGTACGGCCCGGTGAACAAGGCCTTTGCCGCGCAGACACCTGAGCAGGCCGAGGCCCTGGCCGGCGAACTGACCGCCCTGCTGGACAGCCTGAACCGCGCCGGCCCGGGTTCGCTGGTCGTGCCCAGCGCCTACCTCGAGGTCGTCATCACCAGGGCTTGAGCGCAGCCATGGACGCCCGCCTGCAGCGCCGCATCCAGCGCTACGGCTGGGACCTGGCGGTGGACGCCTATGCGCGCCACTGGCATGGCCCGCTGGCCGGTGTGCAAGGCCAGGTGCTGGCCATGGCCGCGCCGGCCGCGGGGGAGGCGGTGCTGGACCTGGCCTGCGGCACGGGTGTGTTGTCGGTGGCCGCGGCCGGCGCCGTGGGGGCCGCCGGCCAGGTGCTGGGCGTGGACATCGCCGATGCGATGGTGCAGGCCGCGCGGCAGCGTGCGCAGGGCCTGCGCCTGGGCCAGGCCCGCTTCGAACGCATGGACGCCGAGCAGCTCGACCTGCCCGACGCCAGCTTCGACCTGGTGCTGTGCACGCTGGGCCTGATGTACCTGCCAGACCCCGGCGCCGCGCTGCGTGAGCTGCGGCGCGTGCTGCGCCCGGGCGGCCGCGCCGTGCTGGCGGTCTGGGGCGAACGTGGGCGCTGTGGCTGGGCGCCGCTGTTCGGCATCGTCGACGCCGAGGTGCACAGCGCCGTCTGCCCGCTGTTCTTCGGCCTGGGCCTGGGCGATGCGCTCGCGCAAGCCTGCACCACCGCCGGGCTGCAGGTCAGCGCGCAACAGCGGCGCAGCGACTGGCTGGCCTATGCCGGGGCCGAGCAGGCCTGCGCGGCGGCATTCGCCGGCGGCCCGGTTGCACTGGCCTGGTCCCGCTTCGATGCCACGGTGCGCCAGCGGGTGCAGGCGCGCTACCTGGCGGCGATCGCAGCCTGGCGGGTGGGCCAGGGCTACCGGGTGCCGGCCGAGTACCTGATCGTGGCCGCGCAGCGCCCCATGGCGCCGGACGGGGAGGTCAGGTCACCGGCGCCGGGTTGAACAGCACCAGGGCGTTGTGCAGCTTCCAGTGCTCGGCCCAGGTCTGCTTGCGGCCGCTGGCCACGTCCAGCATCAGCTGGAACAGGTCCCAGCCCACCTGCTCGATGGTCTGCGTGCCGTCGGCGATGCTGCCGGCGTTCACATCCATCAGGTCGTGCCAGCGGCGTGCCAGGTCGGTGCGGGTGGCCACCTTGATCACCGGCACCTCGGCCAGGCCGTAAGGCGTGCCACGGCCGGTGGTGAACACATGCAGGTTCATGCCCGCGGCCAGCTGCAGCGTGCCGCAGATGAAATCACTGGCCGGCGTGGCGGCATAGGTCAGGCCCTTGGCGCGCAGCTTCTCGCCCGGCGCCAGCACGTTGCTGATGGGCGCGCTGCCGCTCTTGACGATGGAGCCCATGGCCTTCTCGACGATGTTGCTCAGCCCGCCCTTCTTGTTGCCCGGCGTGGTGTTGGCGCTGCGGTCGGCACCACCACGCTGCAGGTAGGCGTCGTACCAGGCCATCTCGCGCACCAGGGCCTGTGCCACCTCCGGCGTGCTGGCGCGGGCGGTGAGCTGGGCGATGCCGTCACGCACCTCGGTGGTTTCACTGAACAGCACGCTGGCGCCGGCCCGCACCAGCAGGTCGGTGCAGTAGCCCACCGCCGGGTTGGCGGTGACACCGCTGAAGGCATCGCTGCCACCGCACTGCACACCCACCACCAGCTCGCTGGCGGGCACGGTCTCGCGCCGGCGCGCGTTCAGCCGCTGCAGATGCACATCGGCCTGGCGCACGATGCTGTCGACCATGGACATGAAGCCGACATGGGCCTCGTCCTGCAGACACACCACGTCGAGCACAGGCTCCTCGGCCTGGCGTTCATCCTTGATCGCAAAACTGCCCGGCGGCAGCAGGCGCTCGGGCTGCAGCTTCTCGCAGCCCAGGCTGACCACCATCACCTCACCGCCGAAGTTCGGGTTCAGGCTGATGTTGCGCAGGGTGCGGATGGGCACCGGCGCGTCGGGTGCGTCGATGGCCACGCCGCAGCCATACCCATGGGCCAGCGCCACCACGCCGTCGACGTGGGGGTAGCGTGGCAGCAGCTCGCTGCGGATGCGCTGCACCGCAAACTCGGTCACGCCGGCCACGCACTGCACCGTCTGGGTGATGGCCAGGATGTTGCGGGTGCCCACCGAGCCATCGGCATTGCGGTAGCCCTCGAAGCTGTAGCCGGCCAGCGGCGGCTGCGGCGCGGGTGTGGCCGTGGCCATCGGCAGGTCCACCAGGCCACGCGCATCGGGCATCTGCAGCAGGCGCTCATGCACCCAGCTGCCGGCGGCGATGGCCTGCAGCGCATGGCCGATGGGGATGCCGTAGCGCCGCACCGGCGCACCGGCGGCGATGTCCACCAGCGCGACCTTGTGGCCTTGGGGCACGCGGTCACGCAGCACCAGGCCCGATGGCAGTGCGGTGCCAGCGTCCAGCCCGCCGTTGTTGGCCACGATGGCGACGTTGTCGTCGGCATGCATGCGGATGGTGTGCGGGGTGGCTTGCGGCGTGGTGCTCATGGTGCGCAGTCTCGTCTCAGGGCCGGGCGCCGGCCTCGGCAGTCTCACGCGTCCAGGCGCGGGCCTGGTCGCTCAGGCTCAGGCCCAGGCCCGGCCGGGTGGGCACCAGCATGCGGCCATCGGCGATCTGCAGCCGCTCGTTGAACAAGGGCTCCAGCCAGTCGAAATGCTCCACCCAGGGCTCGGTGGGATAGGCCGCGGCCAGGTGCACATGCAGCTCCATCGCGAAGTGCGGGCTCAGCATCAGGCCGGCGGCTTCGGCCTGGGCCGCGATCTTCAGAAACGGCGTGATGCCCCCCACCCGCGGTGCGTCGGGCATCAGGTAGTCGGCCGCGCCATGGCGGATCAGGTCGCCATGCTCGGCGGCGCTGGTCAGCATCTCACCGGTGGCAATCGGTGTGTCGAACTGCGCGGCCAGGGCGGCATGGCCGCTGTGGTCGTAGGCGTCGAGGGGCTCCTCGATCCACACCAGGTTGAAGTCCTCGAAGATGCGGCACATGCGCTGGGCGGTGGGCCGGTCCCATTGCTGGTTGGCGTCCACCATCAGCGGTGCCGCATCGCCCAGGTGCTTGCGCACCGCTTCCACCCGGCGGATGTCCAGGGCCCTGTCAGGCTGGCCCACCTTGAGCTTGATGCCGCCGATGCCACGCTCCCGCGAGGCGGCAGCATTCACCAGCAGTTGGTCCAGCGGCGTGTGCAGAAAGCCGCCCGAGGTGTTGTAGCAGGCCACCGACTCGCGGTAGCTGCCCAGCAGCTTGGCCAGCGACAGGCCGGCGCGGCGCGCCTTCAGGTCGTACAGCGCCACGTCGAAGGCGCCGATGGCCTGGGTGGCCAGGCCGCTGCGGCCCACCGAGGCGCCGGCCCAGCACAGCTTGTTCCAGAGCCTGGCGATGTCGCTGGGGTCTTCGCCGATCAGGGCCGGCGCAATCTCTTTGGCGTGGGCGAACTGCCCAGGCCCACCGGCACGCTTGCTGTAGCTGAAGCCCAGGCCCTGGTGGCCATCGGCCGTCTGCACCTCGGCAAACAGCATGGCGATCTCGGTCATGGGCTTCTGCCGGCCGGTGAGCACCTTGGCGTCGCTGATGGGCGTGGCCAAGGGCAGGTAACACGACGACAGCTTCACATGCGCGATGCGGTCCATGCTCAGCCTTCTGCCACCTGGTGGTCGGCCATGCGTTCCAGCGCCTGCACCAGGGCCGAATGGTCCAGGTCGGCCATGCCGTTGGCGGCGCACACCTGCATCAGCTGGGCGGCGCCGGCGGTCTGCGGCAGGGCCACGCCGATCTCGCGTGCACCCTGCAGGGCCAGGTTCAGGTCCTTCTGGTGCAGCTTGATGCGAAAGCCCGGGTTGAACGTGCGCTTGATCATGCGCTCCCCATGCACCTCCAGGATGCGGCTGGCCGCAAAGCCGCCCATCAGCGCCTGCCGCACCTTGGCGGGGTCGGCCCCGGCCTTGCTGGCGAACAGCAGGGCTTCGCCCACGGCAGCGATGTTCAGTGCCACGATGATCTGGTTGGCCACCTTGGTGGTCTGGCCGTCGCCATTGCCACCCACCAGGGTGATGTTCTTGCCCATGGCCTGCAGCAGCGGCAGCACCCGGTTGAACACCGCCTCGTCGGCGCCGCACATGATGGTGAGCGAGGCGGCCTTGGCGCCCACCTCGCCACCCGACACCGGCGCATCCACGTAGTCGGCACCCAGGGCATTGATCTTCGCCGCAAAGGCCTTGGTGGCCATGGGCGAGATGCTGCTCATGTCCACCACCACCTGGCGCACCGCGCCACCGGCCTGCAGGCCTGCGGCCACGCCCTTGTCGCCGAACAGCACCTGTTCCACGTCGGGGGTGTCGGGCACCATCAAGAACACCACCTCGGCCTGGCGCGCCACGTCGGCCGCGCTGGCGCAGGGCACGGCGGCCGATGCAGCCAGCGTGTCGGGCAGCTGGCTGCGGGTGTGGACGAACAGCCGGTGGCCGGCGTTGAGCAGGTGCAGGGCCATGGGCGCACCCATGATGCCCAGGCCGATGAATCCGACGTTCATGGTGAAGATCCTTGCGGGAGGTTGGAGGTGTTCAGGCGGCTTGGTGGGCTGGTGGGCGCCAGGCTCAGTCGATCTTCACGCCGCTCTGGACCACCACCGCGCCCCACTGCTTGCGCTCGCGCTCGAAGAAGGCGCTGAACTCGGTGGGGCTCATGGTGTGCACCTCGGCCCCCTGCGACACCAGGCGCTCACGCACCTCGGGGCTGCGGATGATGCGGGTGAGTTCGGCCGACAGCCTGGCCAGCACCGCCGGCGGCGTGGCCGCGGGCACCAGCAGGCCCTGCCAGGTGCCGGATTCGAAGCCCTTCACGCCCTGCTCGGCAATGGTGGGCACGTTGGCCAGCAGCGGCATGCGCGTGGCCTTGCTCACGCCCAGCACCTTCAGCTTGCCCGACTGCACCATCGGCAGCGTGGCCAGCATGCCGTTCATCAGCACCTGGGTCTGGCCGGCCACGGTGTCGCCAATGGCCTGGGCGCCGCCCTTGTAGGGGATGTAGGCCCACTCGGCCTTGGTGGCTTTTTCCACCGCCACGCCAGCCATGTGCGGTGCACTGCCGATGGCGGTGACGGCGAAGTTCAGCTTCTGCTTGTGCGACAGCGCCACCAGCTCCTGCAGGTTGTTGGCCGGCACCGACGGGTGCACCACCAGCAGGTGCGGCGAATAGGCCAGCATGGTGGCGCCCTTCAAGTCCTTGCTGGGGTCGAAGGGCAGCTGCTTGTAGACCGAGGCGGTGATGGCCAGCGCGCCCACGTCGCACAGCAGCAGGGTGTGGCCGTCGTTGCTCTTGGCCACGAAATCGGTGCCGGTGTTGCCGTTGGCACCCGGCTTGTTCTCCACCACCACGCTCTGCTTCAGCGCCTCGGCCAGGGGCTGGGCGATGGCACGGGCGATGATGTCCGACGAGCCGCCCGGCGGGTACGGCACCACGATGCGGATGGTCTTGCTGGGCCAGGCCTGGGCCGATGCGGCCGTGCTGGCGGCCAGGGCCAGGGCGGCGATCAGGCCACGTCGGGTGAGGGTGTTGGGCATGCGGTCTCCGGTCATGTCGATGGGTGGACGGGTGGTGTGGCGGGATGGCTCAGCGCACGAGCGCCGGGCGCTTGGGGTCGAAGCGCCAGCCCGGCACCAGGAACTGCATGGCCACGGCGTCGTCACGCGCGCCCAGGCCATGCTGCAGGTAGAGCTGGTGGGCCTTCTCCACTTCCACCATGTCCAGCGTCACGCCCAGGCCGGGTGCCTGGGGCACCTGCACATGGCCGCCCACGATCTGCAACGGCTGTTGGGTCAGGCGCTGGCCGTCCTGCCAGATCCAGTGGGTGTCGATGGCCGTCACCTTGCCCGGCGCCGCGGCGCCCACATGGGTGAACATGGCCAGCGACACGTCGAAGTGGTTGTTGGAGTGCGAGCCCCAGGTCAGGCCCCAGTCGCGGCAGACCTGGGCCACCCGCACGCTGCCAGCCATGGTCCAGAAGTGCGGGTCGGCCAGGGGGATGTCGACCGATTGCAGCGACAGCGCATGCGTGAGCTGGCGCCAGTCGGTGGCCACCATGTTGGTGGCCGTGGGCAGGCCGGTGGCACGGCGGAACTCGGCCATCACCTCGCGGCCGGAAAAACCGTCTTCCGCGCCGCAGGGGTCTTCAGCATAGGCCACCACGCCGCGCATGCGCTGGCCCAGGCGGATGGCGTCCTTCAGCAACCAGCCGCCGTTGGGGTCCAGCGTGACACGGGCCTCGGGGAAGCGCTGATGCAAGGCCACCACCGTGTCCACCTCGGCATCACCGGCCAGCACACCGCCCTTGAGCTTGAAGTCGTTGAAGCCGTAGCGTGTGCGTGCGGCCTCGGCCAGGCGCACCACGGCCTCGGGTGTCATGGCGGGCTCGTGGCGCAACCGGCACCAGTCGTCGCTGGCACCGGGCTCGCTGTGGTACGGCAGATCGGTCTTGCCGCGGTCGCCCACGAAGAACAGGTAACCCAGCATCTCCACCGCATCACGCTGCTGGCCTTCGCCCAGCAGGGCCGCCACCGGCACGCCCAGGTGCTGGCCCAGCAGGTCGAGCAGGGCCGATTCGATGGCGGTGACAGCGTGGATGGTGGTGCGCAGGTCGAAGGTCTGCAGGCCGCGCCCGCCGCTGTCGCGGTCGGCGAAGGCCTGCTGCACCCGGCGCAGCAGGCCCTGGTGGGCACCGATGGGCTGGCCCACCACCAGGGCGGCGGCGTCTTCCAGGGTCTGGCGGATCTTCTCGCCGCCGGGCACCTCGCCCACGCCGGTGTTGCCGGCGCTGTCGGTCAGCAGCAGCAGGTTGCGGGTGAAGAAGGGGCCATGCGCGCCGCTCAGGTTGAGCAGCATGCTGTCGCGCCCCGCCACGGGGATGGCGCGCAGCGCGGTGATGACGGGAGTCGAAGAGGTGGACATGAAAGCGGCAGTGGGAGCGGGGTCAGACCAAGTGGGCGCCGCGGAACCGGCTTTGCCGGGCCGCCGGGGCCGCCCCCTTGAGGGGGAGCGCCGCAGGCGCTTCGGGGGTGGGCGACATCAATCCGCGGTGATCTTGCCGACTTCGATCACCTTCTTCCAACGCGCGAATTCAGCGGCCTGGAAGGCGGTGAACTGCTCGGGCGTGTTGCCCACGATCTCGAAACCCAGGTCCAGCAGCTTGGTCTTGACGGCCGGGTCGTTCAGGCCCGCCACCACCGCCTCATGCAGCTTGGCCTTGATGTCGGCCGGCAGGCCTTTGGGTGCGGCGATGGCCTGCCAGGAGGTGACCAGCACCCCCTTGTAGCCCAGCTCGTCCATGGTGGGCACCTCGGGCAGCAGCGGCGAGCGCCTGGCGCTGGTGATGGCCAGCGCCCGCAGCTTGCCGCCCTTGATGGTGGGCAGGCCGGTGTTGATGTTCATGAAGCTGGCATCCACCTGGCCGCCCAGCAGGTCACTCAGGGCCGGCGCGCCGCCCTTGTAGGGCACATGCAGGCCGCTGGTCTTGGTCTCCTGCCAGAACAGCTCGGCCGTGAGGTGGTCGCTGGTGCCATTGCCGGCCGAGGCGAAGCTCATCTTGCCGGGGTTGGCCTTGTGGTACGCCAGCACGTCGGCCAGGCTCTTGTGCGGCGAGCCGGCCGGCACCACCAGCACATTGGGCGCCTGCACCGCCACACTGATGTAGTCGAAATCCTTCAGCGCGTCGTAGGCCACGTTCTTGATCAGGTGCGGGCCGATCACCAGCGGGCCCAGCGAGGACACGAACAGCGTGTGGCCATCAGGCGCCGCGCGCTTGACCGCCGCCGCGCCCACCGTGCCACCCGCACCGGCCTGGTTGGCCACGACGAAGCTGCCCCCCAGCTTCTCCTGCAGCTTCGGGCCCAGGGTGCGGGCAATCATGTCGGTGGAGCCACCGGGCGGGAACGGCACCAGCAGGGTCACCGGCTTGGACGGCCAGGTGTCGGCCAGGGCGCCGCCGGTGGCGGCCAGGGCCAGCACCAGGGTGGACAGGGTGCGTTGCAGTGTGTGCATGGTGGGTCTCCGTGGGCGCCGGCGCCGATGGGCGGGCAGATGCTTGAACTGGCGCCAACAAGGTAGCGCTACCAAATCAGCCGCGGATGGTAGCGCTACCTGTTCGATGCGACAAGAACCGCGACCCCCGTGAAAACCCGTGTCAGGGCTGCGGCTCAGGCGCTGGCGCGCTCGGCGATGTGGAAGCCGATGTCGATCACCCGGTTGGCCACGGCACGGCCCTCGGCCCGGTCGACGATGAACTGCGCCGCCTGGCGGCCGATGGCCGCGCCCTTGATGTGCACCGTGGTCAGGGCCGGGTCCAGCGCGCCCGCAAACTCCAGGTCGCCGAAGCCCACCACCCCCAGCCGCTGCGGCACCGGCAGGCCGCGCACCCGGGCTTCGGTCAGCACGCCCAGGGCCAGCAGGTCGCTGCTGCAGAACACGCCGTCGACCTCGGGGCACAGGGCCAGCACCTGGGCCAGTCCGTCGCGCCCGCGCTGCAGCGTGGTGGGCGTGGGCACGACGGCCGCCGGCACCTCGGGCAGGCCCAGCACCCGCGCCGCCGCCTGGAAGGCCTGCACCCGGCGCCCGGCGCGCTCGTCGTCACCCGCCACCACGGCCAGCCGGCGCCGGCCCTTGGCGTGCAGGTACTGCGCCACGGCCCGCCCCACCTCGCCGTGGGAAAAGCCCACCAGCATGTCCAGCGGCGTGGGGGTCAGGTCCCAGGTCTCCACCACCGGGATGCCCGAGCCCAGCAGCCGGCGCCGGCCCTCGGCCGAATGCATGATGCCGGTGAGCACGATGCCGTCGGGCCGGCGGCCGATGATGGCTTCCAGCAGGGCATCTTCCCGGTTGCCGCTGTAGCCGGCCTGGCCCAGCATCACCTGGTAGCCCTGCTCGGCCAGGGCCTCGGTGAGTGATTGCACCGTCTCCAGGAACACCAGGCCGGAGATGGTGGGCACCACCGCCGCCACCAGGCGGCTGCGGGTGGAGGCCAGGCCGCCGGCCAGCAGGTTGGGCACATAGCCGGTGCGGGACACGGCGTCGGCCACCTTCTTGCGCACGTCCTCGGAGACCTGGTTCGGTGTCTTCAGTGCCCGCGAGGCGGTGATCGGCGCGACACCGGCCAAGCGGGCCACGTCGTGCAGGGTGACGGCGCCGCTGCCGCGGCGGCTGCGTTTGGCGACGACGGGGGTGGCGGGATCGCTGGGCATGGCCGATTCTAGGCAGCTGACAGCGCTACCGTGCCCGCCCGGGCCCAGACAGGCAGCCGCCGCCCGGCCGACCGACAATCAGCGCCCCACCCCACCACCGGCCGCCCACCATGCCCATCCCCCTGCCCGGCCACAGCGCCCCCGCCGCGGGCTTTGAAGTGCCGCTGGAAATGCTGGCCGCCTGCCATGGCCGGGTGCAGGCGCAGAACCACACGCTGCAGCGCCTGCTGCCCCACCTGGCGGCCCATGGCGCCGACCAGGCGGCGCGCGAGGCCGCCACCGCCGTGATGCGCTACTTCGACACCGCCGCGCGCGACCACCATGCCGACGAGGAGACCGACCTGTTCCCCGCGCTGCTCGAGGCCATGGCCGGTTCCGATGCGGTCTGCCTGCACGACCTGACCCGGGCCCTGACGGCCGAGCACCGCCAGCTGGAAGCCCATTGGCAGCGCCTGCGGGCTGCGCTCGGCCAGGTGCTGGCCGGTGATGGCAGCGCGCTGACACCCGGCCTGGTGCAGGCCTTCACCCAGCTCTATGCCAGCCACATCCAGCGTGAAGAGGCCGAACTGCTGCCCATGGCCGCGCGCCTGCTGGACGATGCCACGCTGGACCGCGTGGGCCTGGCCATGCGCCAGCGGCGGGGCCTGGGTGCCCTGCCCGCGACACCCTGACACGGCCTCAGAACCAGCCGCGCAGCGGCCCCAGTGGATCGTGGCTGCGCGCCACGGCGGCCATGCACAGATAGGTGGCCAGCGCCGCGGCATAGGCCCAGCGGCGCACGTTGGCCGTGCGCCCGCGCTTGAGGGCCAGCGAGCCCAGCACGATGTAGACAAGCAGCAGCAGCAGCTTGGTGCCCAGCCAGGGGCTGTGCAGCGGGTGCAGCTGCAGCAGCGCCCACAGGCTGACACCTGCGGCCAGCAGCAGGGTGTCGATGCCGTAGCTCAGCCGCCGCCACGGCGTTTGCATGGCCCAACCCTGCCCCGCCAGCACCGCCGCGCCGCGCACGGCAAACAGCAGGCCGCTGGCGCTCACCAGGCCGATGTGGAGGTGGCGCAAGGCCAGGTAGGCGGTGCCGAGGTCCATGGGAAGGCTGAAGGCTGCAGCCACGCGGCTGCGGGCCCGCCCGGCAGGCTGACGGGCCAGCTCAGTATCCACGCTCCAGCTGGATCAGGCTCTCCGGCGGCTGACCGGCGGCCAGCAGGTCCAGGCTGCGCAACAGCTTGTCGACCAGGCCCTGCTGCACCTGCGGGCTGATGGCGCAGGTGTGCGGCGTCAGCCACACCCGCGGGTGGCTGTAGAGCCAGTGGCCGGCGGGCAGGGGCTCGGGGTCGGTCACGTCCAGCGAGGCCCAGGCCACGCGGCCATCGTCCAGCGCCAGGCGCAGCGCCTCGGCATCCACCAGGGTGCCACGCGCCACGTTCACCAGATGCAGGCCAGGCTTGGCCTGGGCCAGTGTGTCTGCGTTGATCAGGTGGCGGGTGTCGGCCGTGCCGGGAGCGGCCAGCACCAGGTGGTCGCTGGTCTGCAGCAGCCCAGCCAGGCTGGTGGCACGCTGCACGCCGTGCACGCCCAGCGGTGCGTCGCTGCGGCGCAGGGCCTGCACCCGCATGCCCAGGGCCAGGGCCTTGCGCGCCAGGGCCTCGCCGATGCCACCGAAGCCGACGATGCCCAGCACGCTGCCGGCCAGGCCGGGTGCCTCGGACAGGCGCCAGCCCGCCGCATCAGGCACCCGGCGCTCCACCAGGCGCAGCTGCACCCGCAGGATGCTGGCCAGCGCGAAATCGGCGATCACCTCGGACGAGCTGCGGTGCGCCGTGCTAACCGGCAGGCCCGGCGTGCGCAGCAGCCAAGGCGGGTAGTTGTCGAAGCCGACCGAGATCAGCTGCACCCAGCGCAGGTTGAAGGGCCAGCCGAGCGGCGGTGGCAGCGCACGCTGGGCCGGGCTGAAGGGCCGCACCAGCAGCACCTGGGCCGCCTCGGGCAGCGGCTGGTCCAGGCCGGTGGCCATGGCCTGCAGGCGCAGGCCGGGCCGGCTGGCACTGATCAGCCGGTCCAGCGGCGCCCCCCACTGGCTGAGGATCAGGGGCGTGGCGGCAGGGTCTGGCTGCATGCCGCCGCTCAGCAACCCGCCGTGCACTTGCCACCGCCGTCGAATTCCATGGTCTTGCCCGACAGCGGGATGTGCACCGGCGCGCGCACCGCCTTGATGAAGGCCTCGGTCTTGCTGCCCGGGCGCAGCTTGCCGCCCACCGTGCCCACCTCGTTGGCGTGCGAGGCGATCACCGACGCCGGCTTGACCAGATCGTTCATCACATAGGCCGCCTCCACCGGCCCGGTGGAAAAGCCGCCGCCCATGTTCATCACCGCCAGCTTGGCGTTGTAGTGCTGGCGCACCACCAGGTCCTGGTCGGCGGTGATGCCGGTGTCGCCCGACAGGTAGGCCACCAGGCCGTTGCTGAAGCGCAGCACATAGCCGGTGGCCGGGCCCACGTTGCCGGCGATGCCCGCCTCCTTCATGATGCGGCCCAGTTCACCGCCGATGAACTCGCCGTCCAGCCCGTTGCTGTGCAAGGCCGCCACCGTGGCGATCTGCACCCCACCCACGGTGAGGCTGCCGCCGAAGCGCGCCAGCATGGAATCGGCCGGGTTGCCACCACCGGCCTTGAGCTTGGCGGCAAAAAACGGCGGCATCTCGCTGCCGGTGACGATCTTGGACTTCTTGGCCAGCGCCACCTGGACCGCCACCGAGCTGGGCATGGCCGAGACCGAGGCATCGGGCTTGTCGCAGCTGCCGGCATTGGGCGCCTTGGTGTGGGCATTGCCCACATGGTCACCATGCATGTGGCTCACCAGCACGATGTCGATCTTGCCCAGGCGCGGGTCGTCGGCGCCGGCCACGGTGCGGCCCGGGTCGTAGAGCACCCGCGTGCCGTTCGGGTCTTCGAACACCAGGGCGCGGTCGAACGGGCAGAACTCGCCATCGATGCTGCCCAGCGGTGTCACCTTGACGGTCTGCGCCAGGGCCGGTGCAGCCAGGGTGGCGGCCAGCAGGGCCAGGGTGGCGAAACGCAAGCGGTGTGGCATGGGGGAATGCTCCTGTGGGATGGCGTGGTGGTGGCGTTGGCGCAGGTGGGGCGCGGCGGTCTGGCGGTGCGCGCCTCGGTGTTTGCGATCAGGCCGCGGCGGTTGACAGCCTCCGGCCCGGTGCGCAGCATGCCAGCGCCACCAGGACTTGCATGCCACACCACCCCAAGACCCTTTGCACACCAACCCATGCACAGCAGCGGCGCCGTCTGCTGGCCGGTGCGGCCCTGCTGCCGCTGCTGGCCGGCGGCTGTGCCAGCACCACGGCACCGGCCGCCGCCGTGGCCGAGCTGGGCGGCAGCGGCCGGCTGCGCGCGGCCATCAACTTCGGCAACCCCATCCTCGCCAGCCGCGATGCCGGCGGCGCGCCGCGCGGTGTGTCGGTCGACCTGGCGCGCGAGGCCGGCCAGCGCCTGGGCCTGCCGGTGGAGCTGGTGCTGTTCACCTCCGCCGGCCAGGTGGTGGAGGCGGTGAAGCGGCGCGACGTGGACCTGGCCTTCGTCGCCATCGACCCGGTGCGCGGCGCCGACATGGACTACACCGCGCCCTACGTCATCATCGAAGGCGCCTACCTGGTGCGCCAGGCCTCGCCGCTGCAGCACAACAGCGAGGTGGACCGCGCCGGCACCCGGGTGGTGGTGGGCCGCGGCAGCGCCTACGACCTGCATCTGCAGCGCAGCTTCCAGGCCGCCACCCTGGTGCACGCGCCCACCTCACCCGCCGTCACCGACCTGATGCTGGCGCAATCCTTGGAGGTGGCGGCCGGCGTCAAGCAGCAGCTGCAGGCCGATGCCGCACGGCTGGGCGGCCTGCGCCTGCTGCCGGGCCGCTTCATGGTGATCGAGCAGGCCATGGCCGTGCCCAAGGGCCGGCTGGCGGCCCAGGCCTGGCTCAGCAGCTTCATCGAGACCATGAAGGCCTCGGGCTTCGTGGCCGCCGCGCTGCAGCGCCACGGCATCCAGGGTGCCGCCGTGGCCCCGCCGCGCTGAGCGATCTACACGTCGGCCAGCAGGCCGGTGGACGTGGCCTCGGCCGCCAGCTTGCCGGCGGGGCTGTAGAGCGCGGCCTCCAGGAACGCCACCCGCTTGCCACGCCGGATCACCCGCCCTTCCACCCAGCCTTCACCCGGGCCCACCTTCTCGTAGAAGCTGACCTTGATCTCCAGGCTGAACACAGTCTGCGTGTGGTTGGTGTCATGCAGCACAGCATGGGCCATGGCGGCGTCCAGCCAGGCGGTGATGAAGCCGCCCTGGGCGATGCTGCCGTTGGTGTGGCAGTAGGCGCGCCGCACGGTGAAGCCGGCCTTCAGCGCCTTGCGCGCCGGATCCCAGCCGATCACATGGAAATCACCCATGGATTCGCTCAGGGCCTTGCCACTGCGGATGCGGGCGTCCAGGTCGTCGTCCATGGCCGTGCCTTGCGGAAGGAAAGACGCTGATTCTTGGTGCTGCGCCGTCAGTCCCGTGTCTCCCGTGTCACATGCGTGGCCGGCAGGCAGCCCTCGTTCCAGCGCCCGCCCAGCGCCCGCTCGACCTGCGCGGCCAGCTGCAGCAGCAGGCCGTCGTTGGCCTGCCTGGCCTGGGCGTGCAGGCCTAGCGGCAGGCCGGATTCCTGCCGGCCCAGCGGCAGCGAGATGCCGGGGATGCCGCACAGGTTGCTCAGCGGCGTGTAGGCAAAGCTGCGCCACAGGTTGTTGAACCAGTCCAGCACCGACGGGTTGTCGCTGAGCGTCAGGTACTCGGTGGTGCCGATCAGCGGCGTGGGCAGGGCGGTGATGGGCGTGAGCAGGATGTCCCAGTCCTCGAAGAAGGCGCCGAAGCCACGCGCGGTGGTGTTGAACACCGTCTGCATCTGCGCCCGCTCGCTGAAGCTGGTGCCGATGCCCGCCTCCCAGATGCGGATGTTGATCGGCTCGATCAGATCGGCCGGCGGCCGCTCCAGCCCACGCGCGGCCAGCATGTTGGCGATGGTCTGGGCGAAGTTGCTGATGTAGCAGGTGGTCTGGGCGGCGAAGGCGGCGCGGTAGTCCACCGCAGGCAGGGCCCAGTCCACCTGGTGGCCCAGGTCTTCCAGCAGCCGGCCCACCCGCGTGAGCTCGGCCACGAAGTGCGGCGTGGCGCGGTAGTCGCCCCATTCGTGCGACAAGGCGATGCGCAGCCGCCCGGGATCACGCTGGATCAGCTGGGTGTAGGGCTGGTCCGGCATCCAGTAGGGCATGAACTCGCCCGGCGCACCACCGCGGCAGTGGTCGATGAAGGCCGCGGTGTCACGCACGGTGCGGCTCTGGCAGCCCTGGGTGGAGACCAGGCCGGTGAGGTCCGACAGCTTGGGCGCGATGGACAGCACGCCGCGCGAGGGCTTGAGGCCGATGTTGCCGTTGGCGCCGGCGGGAATGCGGATGGAGCCACCACCATCGGTGGCATGCGACAGCGGCAGCACCCCGGCAGCCACCGCCGCCGCCGTGCCTGCCGACGAGCCCAGCGTGGTGTAGGCCAGGTCCCAGGGGTTGCGGGTGACATAGAGCGCCGGGTTCTCGGCCGAGGAGCAGACACCGAACTCCGGCGTGGTGGTGCGGCCGACCAGGTTCAGCCCGGCACGGCGCATCTGGCCGGTGAGAAAGCTGTCCTCGGTGGCCCGGTTGCCCTGCATGAAGCGGGAGCCCATCTCCTGCAGCCGGCCGGCCATGGTCGGGCCCAGGTCCTTCATCAGGAACGGCACGCCGGCGAAGAAGCCCTGGGCGCTGGCGCCGGCCTGGACCGGGTCGGCCACGGCGTCGTCGAACAGCTCGACCACCGCGGACAGCTGCGGATTGACCTTGGCCACCGCCGCCGCCGTCTGAGCGGCCAGCTCGGCGGGGGTCAGCTCGCCTTGGCGCACCAGTTCGGCCAGCGCCACGGCGTCGTGGCGCACCCATTCATCCCATCCCATCGCCAACGTCATCGCCGGATTCCTCAAGTCGTGTGGCGGCCAGTCTACGGCCCGGCCTGGTGGGCCGCCGGCGTGGCCGGCAGGCCGGCCCCGGGTCAACCCTGAGCACTCTGGAATACTGCGCCCCGCCATGCCCACCACCGCGCCCACCCACCACCGCCCTCGCCTGCACCAGCGCCTCGCCCCCTGGCTGCTGCCAGTCCTGATCATCGCCAGCTGGCAGGCCGCCGCGGCCACCGGCTGGCTGCCGCCCCAGGTGCTGCCCGCGCCATCCGCCGTGGCCCGCGCCTTCTGGCGCCTGGCCGCCTCGGGCGAGCTGTTCAGCCATGTGATGGTGAGCACGCAGCGCGCGGCCATCGGCCTGGCCGTGGGTGGCGGCCTGGGCCTGCTGCTGGGCCTGGCCACCGGCAGCCTGCGATGCGCCGAGACCCTGCTCGATTCCACCCTGCAGATGGTGCGCAACATCCCGGCGCTGGCGCTGATCCCGCTGGTGATCCTGTGGTTCGGCATCGACGAGATTGCCAAGCTCTTCCTGGTGGCCTTCGGCGTGTTCTTTCCGGTGTACCTCAACACCTTCCACGGCATCCGCGCGGTGGACAAGGGCCTGATCGAGATGGCGCGCAGCTACGGCCTGTCGGGCTGGCAGCTCTACCGCCAGGTGATCCTGCCGGGTGCGCTGCCGTCCATCCTGGTGGGTGTGCGCTTCAGCCTGGGCCTGGTGTGGGTGCTGCTGATCGTGGCCGAGACCATCTCGGCCCAGGCCGGCATCGGCTACCTGACCATGAACGCACGCGAGTTCCTGCAGACCGACGTGGTGCTGGTGGGCATCCTGCTGTATGCCGCACTCGGCAAGCTGGCCGACCTGGCGGCCAAGGGGCTGGAGCGCTGGTGGCTGCGCTGGCACCCGGGCTATGCCGGGTCGCCCACGTCGCCATGAAGATCGCCATGGGCAACGCCATGAGCCCCCAAGCCCCCGGCGCCACCGGACTGTCGCTGCAGCTGCGCGGCATCGGCAAGCACTACGGTGCGCGCCAGGTGCTGGCCGGCATCGATCTCAGCATCGCGCCGGGGGAATTCGTCGCCATCGTCGGGCGCAGCGGCTGCGGCAAGAGCAGCTTGCTGCGCCTGCTGGCCCAGCTGGAGCCGAGCGATGCCGGCACGCTGCAGGCCGGGGGCGGCCAGCCGCTGGCCGCGCTGCGCGACCAGATCCGCATCATGTTCCAGGACGCCCGCCTGCTGCCCTGGAAGAGCGTGCTCGACAACATCGCCCTGGGCCTGGTCGGCCCGGACGCCCGGCCGCGCGCCCGCGAGGCCCTGGCCGCCGTGGGCCTGGCCGACCGTGCCGGCGACTGGCCGGCCGTGCTCTCCGGCGGCCAGCGCCAGCGGGTGGCCCTGGCCCGCGCCCTGGTGCATGCACCGCGCCTGCTGCTGCTGGACGAGCCGCTGGGCGCGCTGGACGCGCTCACCCGCACCGAGATGCACCGCCTGATCGAAGCGCTGTGGCAGCGCCACGGCTTCACCGCCCTGCTGGTCACGCACGACGTGGCCGAGGCGGTGGCGCTGGCCGACCGGGTGCTGCTGATCGAGGACGGCGGCGTGGTGCTGGACCAGCCCATCCCGCTGCCACGCCCGCGCGCGCATGGCGCGGCGGGCTGTGCCGAGCTTGCGGCGCAGATCCTGGGCCGCGTGCTGCAGCGCCCCGCCTGAGGCGGCTCACTGCCTGGCAGCTTCAGTGGCTCACGGGCGCACAGGCCACCACGGCGCATGGCGCTGCCGCGGGATCAGCCCGCTTCGCGCCGGGCGATGCGCTCCAGCGTCGCCACCAGGCGCTGGTAGGCCTGGGCCGACGGGCCGGTCATCAGCACCCGCGACTGCTGGACCAGGCCGGTGCGGCCGACGCTGGCATCGGCCTCGACGATGCGCTGCTGCAACGTGCGCCAGGCGGTGGCGGCGGTCCGCAGCTCGGCCACGGCCTGCGGCCCATGCGCGGCCGCCAGCCAGCCGCCGTTGTCGCGCAGCCAGCTGTCCATCAGGCGCTGCTGGCGCAGCAGCCGGCCGACGGCAGCCTCGCGCTCGGTGCCGGGCGGCAGCATCACCAGCAGCGACTCGGTGCCGCGGCACTCTTCCACCTGGTCGAGCATGCTTCGCAGCTGCTGCTGCGCCACCGGCAGCACGGTGCGCGGTGGTTGTGAGAGATAGGCCACCAGGTGCTGCGCCCCCAGGCCCAGCAGCAGCAACACCAGCGCGCCCACCAGCAGATGCAGGCGCGCGGCCAGCCAGGGCAGATCACTCTGCAGCCAGCGCCAGAACGCCGAACGTGGCGCCCCGCCCGGCGCCATGCCGGGCGTGGACAGGGCTTGCAGATGGGGCGGCAACTCGGAGCGCGGTGTCATGCGGCCATTGTCATTTTTTTCACTTCAGAATCCAGCCCGGGGTGCACAGGCCGCCGTCGACTAATGCGCAAGCGGCGCGTCCAGTCTGCAGCCCGGCACAGGGCAGCCGCGCCGCTGCGCGACAGGCCCAGCACAGCCGGCGACACGCCAGGCCACAGGCCCGTCTGCCCGCAGGGCCGCTTGGTCTTAGGATGAGGGCCACATGGCTGGCACCGCCCTCACCTGGATCGACGACAGCACAGCGCTGCCTGCCACGCAGCACGCCCTGGGCGCCGACAGCGAGGCGCCGGGCCTGCTGGCCGCCGGCGGGCGGGTCACCCCGGCGCGGCTGGAAGAGGCCTACCGCCACGGCATCTTTCCCTGGTTCAGCCCGGATGACCCGCCGCTGTGGTGGGCGCCCGATCCGCGCATGGTGCTGCCGGTGGCGGAATTCAGGCTCTCACACTCGCTGCGCAAGACCCTGCGCCGCTTCATCCGCACGCCCGGCTGCGAGATCCGCATCGACAGTGATTTCCGCGCCGTGATGGCCGCCTGCGCCAGCACGCCGCGCGACGGCCAGGACGGCACCTGGATCGTGGCGCAGATCCTGGACGCCTACACCGCCTGGCACCGGCTGGGCCGCGCCCACAGCGTGGAGACCTGGATCGACGGCCGCCTGGTGGGCGGGCTCTACGGCGTGGGCATCGGCCGCATGTTCTTCGGCGAATCGATGTTTGCCCACCGCACCGACGCCAGCAAGATCGCCCTGGCCGCCCTGGTGGCCTTCTGCCGGGCGCACGGTATCAGCCTGATCGACTGCCAGCAGCACACCGGCCACCTGGCCAGCTTCGGCGCACGCCAGATCCCCAGAACCGACTTCGAAGCGCATTTGTCCCGCACGCTGGGGGCCACGCCGCCCGGGGCCTGGGCCTATCATCCAGGCCTGTGGGCGCAGCTGGACCTGGGTGCGCTGAGCCCCGCCAACCCCGCCCCCGACCCGCCGCCCGCCACCGCGTGACCCATCCCAAGGAGCTACCGCTGTCGTCGTTGCAGTTCTATGCAACGGCACCCTATCCGTGCAGCTACCTGCCGGACCGCATGGCGCGCTCCCAGGTGGCCACGCCCAGCCACCTGATCCACGCGGATGCCTACTCGGGCCTGGTGGCCAACGGCTTCCGGCGCAGCGGCATGTTCACCTACCGGCCGTATTGCGACAGCTGCCGCGCCTGCGTGCCGCTGCGGGTGCCGGTGGCCAGCTTCGCCCCCACCCGCAGCCAGCGCCGGGCGCAGAAGGCCCACGGCCATCTCAAGACCCGGGTGCTGCGGCTGTGCTTCGTGCCCGAGCACTACCAGCTCTACCTGCGCTACCAGTCGGGGCGCCATGCCGGTGGTGGCATGGACCACGACAGCATCGACCAGTACACCCAGTTCCTGCTGCAGAGCCGGGTGAACTCGCGGCTGGTGGAGTTCCGCGATGCGGTGCCCGAAGGCACGTCCGGCCCCGACAGCGAACCCGGCACGCTGCGCATGGTGTCCATCGTCGACGTGCTCAACGACGGCATCTCGGCCGTCTACACCTTCTACGACCCCGATTTCAAGGGCAGCCTGGGCACCTACGGCGTGCTGTGGCAGATCGGCCAGATCCGCCAGCTGAAGCTGCCCCACCTGTACCTGGGCTACTGGATCGCCGAGAGCGACAAGATGGCCTACAAGGCCGGCTTCGGCCCGCACCAGCTGCTGACCGAGCGTGGCTGGGAATGGGCCGAGCCCCAGCCCGCCACACAGGCTGCCGGCTGAGCAGCAGCCTGCCCTGCCCGTGACAGGGCGGCCCACCCCGGCCGCCTACAATCCCGGGATGGCACTTTCCCCTGTCCCCGAACTCGTGGCCGAGCTGGCCGCCGGCCGCATGGTGATCCTCGTCGACGAGGAAGACCGCGAAAACGAAGGCGATCTGGTGCTCGCCGCCGACCATGTCTCGGCCGAGACCATCAACTTCATGGCCAAGCATGGCCGTGGCCTGATCTGCCTCACGCTGACCAAGGAACGCTGCGAGCGCCTGCAGCTGCAGCCCATGGCCGCGCGCAACGGCACGGTGCATGGCACGGCCTTCACCGTGTCCATCGAAGCCGCCACCGGTGTGTCCACCGGCATCAGCGCCGCCGACCGTGCCCGCACGGTGCAGGCGGCGGTGGCCAAGGAGGCCCAGCCCACCGACCTGGTACAGCCCGGCCACATCTTCCCGCTGCAGGCCCAGGACGGCGGCGTGCTGATGCGCGCCGGCCACACCGAGGCCGGCTGCGACCTGGCCGCCATGGCCGGCTGCACCCCCGCCGCGGTGATCTGCGAGATCATGAACGACGACGGCACCATGGCCCGGCTGCCCGACCTGCAGGTGTTTGCCCAGCAGCACGGCCTGAAGATCGGCACCATCGCCGACCTCATCGCCTACCGCTCGCACAACGAGACCCTGATCGAATGCCTGGGCGAGCGCGGCATCATGACGCCGCAGGGCAACTTCATCTGCCAGGCCTTCCGCGACCATTCCGGCGGCCTGCACCTGGCGCTGCGCAAGGGCAGCTGGGAAGACGAGGACGAGGTGCTGGTGCGGGTGCACGAGCCCTTCACCGCGCTCGATCTGCTGGACGTGGGCCGCAGCGCCCACAGCTGGCCGCTGCCCACCGCGCTGGCCGCCATCCAGGCCGCGCCGGCCGGTGTGGCCGTGCTGCTGAACTGCGGCACCGACATCGCCACCCTGATGCCCCAGGTGCTGCCCCAGCAGGCCAGCCGCGCGCCGCGGCCGATGCAGATGGACCTGCGCACCTATGGCGTGGGCGCGCAGATCCTGCGTGAGCTGGGCGTCAAGCGCATGAAGCTGCTGGGCAGCCCGCGCCGCATGCCCAGCATGGTGGGCTACGGCCTGGAAGTCACCAGCTTCCAGGCGGCGGACCGCTGACCCGGCACGCAGCCCCTCTTTCGAAAGCTCCCATGCAACACGCCAACCAAGGCGAGGCCGCCAACCTGGACGGCAGCGGCCTGTCCATCGCCATCGTGCAGGCGCGCTTCAACGCCGACATCACCGGCAAGCTGGCCGAAGCCTGCCTGGCCGAACTGGCCGCGCTGGGTGTGCCGGCCCACCACATCCGTCATGTCACCGTGCCCGGCGCGCTGGAGGTGCCCGTGGCCCTGCAGGCCCTGGCCGACACCGAGGCGTTCGACGCCCTGATCGCCCTGGGCTGCATCATCCGCGGCGAGACCTACCACTTCGAGCTGGTGGCCAACGAAAGCGGCGCCGGCGTGAGCCGGGTGTCGCTGGACGCCAGCCTGCCGGTGGCCAATGCCATCCTCACGGTGGAGAACGAGGCCCAGGCCTGGGCCCGCGCCGAGGACAAGGGCCGCGACGCCGCCCGCGTGGCGGTGGAGATGGCCAACCTGCTGAACGACCTGGCGGACGACGCGCCGTGAGCGATTCACCCACGCCCCCCGAGCCCACCAGCCTGCCCGCCGCCAAGAAGCCGGCGCGCAAGCCGCAAGGCACGTCCACCCGCCGCCGCGCGCGTGAACTGGCGCTGCAGGGCCTGTACCAGTGGCTGATCAGCGGTGCCGCAGGCAGCGAGATCGAGGCCCACCTGGCCGAGCACGACGGCTTCGACAAGTTCGACCGCCTGCACTTCGACGCCCTGCTGCACGGCGGCATCGCCGAGGCCAGCGTGCTGGACGCCGCGCTGGCCAGGCACGTGGACCGCCGCACCAAGGACCTGTCACCGGTGGAGCATGCCTGCCTGATGATCGGCGCCTACGAGCTGACGCACTGCCTGGACATCCCCTACCGCGTGGTCATCAACGAGGCGGTGGAACTGGCCAAGTCCTTCGGTGGCACCGACGGCCACAAGTACGTCAACGGCGTGCTCGACAAGTGCGCCGGGGATCTGCGGCCGCAGGAGGTGGCGGCGCGCCAGGCGGCCAAGCGCGGCGCATGAAACTCGCCGGCAGGCTGGCTCGCATCGAGCCCTTCTACGTGATGGAGTGCGCTAAGGCGGCGCAGGCCATCGCCGCCAGCCCGGCCTGCGACCCCGCGCGCGGCGGCGAGCGCATGCTGTTCCTGAACATCGGCGAGCCCGATTTCACCGCGCCGCCCCTGGTGCAGGAAGCCGCCCGGCGCGCCATCCACGACGGCCGCAGCCAGTACACCGACGCCCTGGGCCTGCCCGCACTGCGCGAGGCCATCAGCGGCTGGTATGCCCAGCGCTTCGGCCTGCAGATCCCCGCGTCGCGCATCCTGGTGACGGCGGGTGCGTCGGCCGCCCTGCAGCTCGCCTGCCTGGCCTTGTTCGAGGCGGGCGACGAGGTGCTGATGCCCGACCCCAGCTACCCCTGCAACCGGCACTTCGTGGCCGCGGCCGATGCGCTGGCGCGCCTGCTGCCCACCACCGATGCCCAGCGCTTCCAGTTGGATGCCACAGCCGTGGCCCAGGCCTGGCGCCCGGCCACCCGCGGTGTGCTGCTGGCCAGCCCGTCCAACCCCACCGGCACCTCCATCCACCCGGATGAACTGCGCCGCATCGACGGCGTGGTGCGTGGCCGGGGCGGGGTCACCATCGTCGACGAGATCTACCTGGGCCTGAGCTACGACGACACCTTCGGCCACAGCGCCCTGCAGTTGGGCGAGCACATCGTCTCGGTGAACAGCTTCAGCAAGTACTTCAGCATGACCGGCTGGCGCCTGGGCTGGCTGGTGCTGCCCGAGGCCCTGGTGCCGGCGATGGAGCGGCTGGCGCAGAACCTGTTCATCTGCGCCTCCACCATCGCCCAGCATGCCGCCCTGGCCTGCTTCCATCCGGAGTCCATCGCCGAGTACGAGCGCCGGCGCGCCGAGTTCCGCGCCCGGCGCGACAAGGTGGTGCCGGCGTTGAACAGGCTGGGCCTGCGCGTGCCGGTGGAACCCGACGGCGCCTTCTACGCCTATGCCGACTGCAGCGCCCACAGCGCCGACAGCTGGGATTTCGCCCACCGGCTGATGGAGACGGCCCATGTGGCGCTGACACCGGGGCGTGACTTCGGCCGGCACGACCCGCAGCGCTGGCTGCGCCTGTCGTTTGCCAGCAGCCAGGACCAGCTCGACGAGGCCCTGCACCGCCTGCAGCGGGTGCTGGGGTGAAGCACGCCGCCTTCAGCCACACGCTGCGCGTCTACTGGGAAGACACCGACGCCGGCGGCGTGGTGTTCTACGCCAATTACCTGAAGTTCTTTGAGCGGGCCCGCACCGAGTGGCTGCGCGCGCTGGGCGTGGGCCAGCAGGCGCTGCGCGAGGCCACGGGCGCCATCTTCATCGTCAGCGACACGGCGCTGCGCTACCTGGCGCCGGCCCGGCTGGACGACCTGCTGAGCATCACCGTGCAACCCATCGACATGGGGCGGGCCTCGATGACATTGCAGCAACAGGCCTGGCGCAACAATGGCGAGCTGGCTGCACCCACCCTGCTGTGCGAGGGCAGCATCCGCATCGGCTGCGTGGATGCCAGCAGCTTCCGCCCGCGCCGGTTCCCTGACCAGATCAACCAGACCCTCCCCCGATGAACCAGGAATTCTCGATCATCACCCTGGTGCTGCATGCCAGCTTCATGGTGCAGCTGGTGATGGCCGGCCTGCTGTTCACCTCGCTGGCGAGCTGGACGGTGATCTTCGGCAAGGTGTTCAGCCTGCGCAGCCTGCGCCAGGGCAACGACGACTTCGAGCGCGAGTTCTGGTCGGGCAAGAACCTGAACGACCTCTACAACAGCGCCACCGGCAAGACCCAGAACGCGCCCATGGAGCGCATCTTCGCCAGCGGCATGCGGGAGTTTCTGAAGCTGCGGGAGCGCCGGCAGGAGGCCAGCGCCCAGCTCGACGGCGCACGCCGCGCCATGCGCGCCAGCCTGCAGCGTGAACTGGACGTGATCGAGGGCAACGTGGGCTTCCTGGCCAGCGTGGGCTCGGTCAGCCCCTACGTGGGCCTGTTCGGCACGGTGTGGGGGATCATGCATGCCTTCGTGGGCCTGTCCAATGCGCAGCAAGTGACGCTGGCCACCGTGGCGCCGGGCATCGCCGAGGCCCTGGTGGCCACCGCCATAGGCCTGTTCGCCGCCATCCCGGCGGTGGTGGCCTACAACCGCTTCGCACGCGACATCGACCGCATCGCCATCCAGCTGGAGAGCTTCATCGAGGAGTTCTCCAACATCCTGCAGCGCAACGCCACGCAGCCGCCGGCTGCGGCGCCGGCGCGCTAGGCCATGCCCGGCGTCGTCAGCCGATCGGGCGGCCGCCGCAGCCGGCGCGCCATGGCCGAGATGAACATGGTGCCCTTCATCGACGTGATGCTGGTGCTGCTGATCATCTTCATGGCCACCGCGCCCATGATCAGCACCGGCATCGTCGACCTGCCCACGGTGGGCAAGGCCGCGCAGCGCCCCAGCAGCGTGGTGGAGGTGATCGTGGGCGCCGACGAGAAGCTGCGCCTGCGCCTGGACGGCGCCGACCCCAAGACCACCAGCCTGCGTGCGCTGGCCGCCGACGTGCAGGCCCTGCAGGCCGGCAATGCCCAGGTGCCGGTGGTGATCTCGGCCGAGAAGACGGTGAAGTACGAGGCGGTGGTGCGGGCGATGGACGCGCTGCAGAAGAGCGGTGTGCAGCGTGTGGGCCTGACCGTCAAGCAGGGCGGCTGATGCCGGCCCTGGCTGCCCGCCACGACGCCCTGCTGCCGCAGCAGGACAGCCGCCTGGGCCTGGGTGCGGCCCTGGCCCTGCTGGCCCATGGCGGGATGGTGGCGGCACTGGCCCTGGGCCTGCACTGGCGGCTGCCGGCGGCCGATGCGGTGGTCAGCGCCGAGCTGTGGTCGGCCGTGCCCCAGGTGGCGGCGCCAGCGCCGGTGGCACCACCGCCCGCACCACCGCCGGCACCTGCGCCCGCACCCGCACCCGCCCCGCCGCCCCAGCCCAGCGCGGCCGAACGTCAGGCGGCACGCGACGCCGAGATCGCCACCGAGAAGGCCAAGGCCGAGCAGGAGCGCCGCCGGGACGAACAAGCGGCCGAACGCGCCCGCCTCAAGGAGGCCGACGAGGCCAGGCGGCTGAAGCAGCGGCTGGAGGCCAGGCGCCTGGCCGAGGAGCAGGACGCCAAGCGCCTGAAGGACGCCCAGAAGGCGGACCAGGCCAAGGCCGAGCAGGCGAAGGAGACCAAGCGCCTGAAAGACCTGGCAGCACAGAAGGAGCGTGACAAGGCTACCGAGGCCGAAGCCAAGGCCAAGGCGGACGCCAAGGTCCAGGCCGAGCAGATCGCCAGGCAGCGCGAGGAGAACCTGAAGCGCATGCTGGGCCAGGCCGGCGCCACCGGGGCGGCCACGGCCACCGGAACGGCCAAGGCCGATGCCGCGCCTTCAGCGGGTTATGCCGGCCGCATCAAGGGCGCCATCCTGCCCAACATCGTGCAGCCCGAGAAGGAGCGTGGCAACCCGGTCACCGAGGTGGAGGTGCGCTGCGCGCCCGACGGCAGCATCGTCGGCCGGCGCATCAGCAAGGCCAGCGGCAACCCGGCCTGGGACGAGACGGTGCTGCGCGCCATCGACAAGACACGCCAGCTGCCGCTGGACAACGGCCGCATCCCCTCCACCATGACCCTGGTGTTCCGCCAGGACGAGGCGCGCTGACCTGGCCCGTCAGTGGTTCTCCCTGGCGTGGTTGATCGTGTACTTCGGGATCTCCACCACCAGGTCGGCATCGGCCAGGATGGCCTGGCAGCCCAGGCGTGAGTCGGGCTCCAGGCCCCAGGCGCGGTCCAGCAGGTCTTCTTCGCCCTCTTCCATCGCATTCAGCGAGCGGAAGCCCTGGCGCACGATCACATGGCAGGTGGTGCAGGCGCAGCTCATGTCGCAGGCGTGTTCCAGGGCGATGCCGTTGTCCAGCAGGGCTTCGCAGATCGAGGTGCCGCGTGGCGCCTGAACATCGGCGCCCTGGGGGCACAGCTCGGCATGGGGCAGGATCTTGATGACGGGCATGGTGGTGTCCTGGATTCAGATGTCGGCCAGCTTGCGGCCGGTCAGCGCCTGCTGGATGCCGCGGTTCATGCGCGCGGCGGCAAAGGCTTCGGTGCCCTCGGCCAGGCGCTCCACGGCGGTGTCGATGGCGGCGTGGTCGCTGCCGGTGGCGATCTGCGCCAGCTCGGTCAGCAGGGCCTCGATGGCCTGGCGCTCGTCGGCCGTCAGCAGTTCACCATCGGCGGCCAGCGCGGCGCGTGTGGCCAGGCCCATGCGCTCGGCCTCGACCCGGCTCTCGCGCAGGGCACGCGCGGCCATGTCGGCCTCGGCGCTGGCAAAACCGTCCTTCAGCATGGCGGCGATCTGGTCGTCGGCCAGGCCGTAGCTGGGCTTGACCACCACCGCCGCCTGCACGCCCGAGCCCAGTTCCTGGGCCGACACGCTCAGCAGCCCGTCGGCGTCGACCTGGAAGCTGACGCGGATGCGTGCTGCACCCGCCACCATGGGCGGGATGCCACGCAGCTCGAAGCGCGCCAGGCTGCGGTTGTCGGCCACCAGTTCCCGCTCGCCCTGCAGCACATGGATGGCCATCGCCGTCTGGCCGTCCTTGAAGGTGGTGAAGTCCTGCGCCTTGGCCACCGGGATGGTGGTGTTGCGCTCGATCACCCGCTCCACCAGGCCGCCCATGGTCTCCAGGCCCAGGCTGAGCGGGATCACGTCCAGCAGCAGCAGCTCACCGTCCTGGGCATTGCCCGCCAGGGCATTGGCCTGGATGGCGGCGCCCACGGCCACCACCTCGTCGGGGTTGAGGTTGGTCAGCGGCGGGCGGCCGAACAAGGCCCCCACCGCCGCCTGCACCGCCGGCATGCGGGTGGAACCACCCACCATCACCACGCCGGCCACGTCGTCAGGCTTGAGCCTGGCATCGCGCAGCACCTGGCGCACGGCGCGCAGCGTGCGCTCCACCAGGGGCTTGCTGATGGCATCGAACTCGGCGCGGGTGACGGGCACGGCCAGCGGCTGGCCGCTCAGTTCAGCCGTCAGCTGCGTGCTGTCGGCATCGGTCAGCGCCTCCTTGGCAGCCCGTGCGGCCACCAGCACGGCGCGCTTGTCGTGCGGCGTGTGCGCGCTGCGGCCGGCCTGGGCCAGGGCCCAGTCGGCCAGGGCCTGGTCGACGTCATCCCCACCCAGGGCTGCATCCCCGCCGGTGGCCACCACCTCGAACACACCCTTCTCCAGGCGCAGCAGGCTGATGTCGAAGGTGCCGCCACCCAGATCGTAGACGGCGTACAGGCCCTCGCTGGCGTTGTCCAGGCCGTAGGCCACGGCCGCGGCGGTGGGTTCGTTGATCAGGCGCAGCACGTTCAGGCCGGCGAGCTGGGCCGCGTCTTTCGTGGCCTGGCGCTGGGCGTCGTCGAAATAGGCCGGCACGGTGATGACCACACCGAACAGATCGTCGTTGAAGGTGTCTTCGGCGCGCTGGCGCAGCGTGGCCAGGATCTCGGCCGAGACCTCCACCGGCGTCTTCACACCCGCCCGCGTGGCGATGGCCAGCATGCCGGGCTGGTCGACGAAGCTGTAGGGCAGGCGGCCGGCGTCGGCCACATCGGCCAGGCGCCGGCCCATGAAGCGCTTGACGCTGGCGATGGTGTTCTCGGGGTCGTCGGCCTGGGCCGCACGGGCGTCGAAGCCGATCTGGCGGCGGTTGCCGTCGAGGTAGCGCACCACCGACGGCAGGATGGCCCGGCCCTCGCCGTCGGGCAGGCATTCGGCCACGCCGTGGCGCACGGCAGCCACCAGGCTGTGGGTGGTGCCCAGGTCGATGCCCACCGCGATGCGGCGTGCATGCGGGTCGGGCGTCTGGCCGGGTTCGGAGATCTGCAGCAGGGCCATGTTGTTGGAGTTGTGGGTCGTCGAAAGGGGTCAGCGGTCCAGCGCCGCCAGGCGGCGGTGGATGTCGTCGCGGAAGCGCGCCACGAACATCAGCGCGCGCACCTGCTGCGCGGCGGCAGCGGCATCAGCCTGCACATCCAGGGTGTCGCCCAGGGTGGCCAGAAGGCGCTGTTCTTCCGCTGCCACGCTGTCGTCCAGCGCCTGCACGGCATCCGCATCGGCGGCATCGTCCAGCGCCTCGCGCCAGGCCATCTGCTGCACCAGGAAGGCAGCGGGCATGGCGGTGTTGTTCTCGGCGTTGATGGCTGCGCCGCGCAGCTCGCACAGGTAGGCGCCGCGCTTGAGCGGATCCTTCAGGCGCTGGTAGGCCTCGTTCACCCGCACCGCCCACTGCATGGCCAGGCGCTGGGCGGCTGCGCCCTCGCTGGCGAAGCGGTCGGGGTGCACCCGGGCCTGCAGCGCACGCCACTGCGCGGCCAGGGCCTGGCCGTCCAGTGCATGGCGCTGCGGCAGGCCGAACAGGGTGAAATCGTCGTCGCTGAGTTGCATGCCGGCGGTGGTGGAGTGCGTCACAGGGTCTTGGCCATGAAGATCGACAAGCCGTTGTCGGGGTAGCCACCAAAGGCGGGGCGCTGCACATACCCGCAGCGCCGGTACAGGCGCAGCGCCTCGGCCTGGTCACGCCCGGTCTCCAGCAGCGCCTGCCCGATGCCACGCGCCCGCAGCGCGGCTTCCAGCGGTGCCAGCAGCTGTTCGGCGATGCGCTGGCCACGCTGCGCCGGGGCGACGAACATGCGCTTGATCTCGCCATAGGCCTGGTCGGCCGTGCCGGCCTCGGCGGGCATGCAGCGCACCGCAGCGCAGCCCACGGCCACGCCGGCGCGCCGCGCCACCAGGAAAACCACATCGTCGGCCAGCAGTTGCGCCACACCCAGGATGTGGTTGTCCTCGGGCGCATACAGGCTGGCCAGATAGGCGTCCAGCGCGGCCAGCAGGGCCAGCACATCGGGCTGGTCAGGGCGCTCGGGGCGGATCAGCAGTTCGGCGTTCATCACAATCCAGACAAGACAAAGGCGCGGGATGCAGCCTCCGCGCCTTGCTGCAAGCCGGGTGCCAGGCCCGGCTGGCGGGGCTCACACCCGGAAGGATTCTCCGCAGCCGCAGCGGTCTTTCTCGCGCGGGTTGTGGAACTTGAAGCCCTCGTTCAGGCCCTCGCGCACGAAGTCCAGTTCGGTGCCGTCCAGGTAGGGCAGGCTCTTGGGGTCGATCAGCACCTTGATGCCATGGGCCTCGAAGATGTGGTCTTCGGGCGCCACGTCGTCGGCATATTCCAGCTTGTAGGCCAGGCCGGAACAACCGGTGGTCTTGACGCCCAGGCGCACGCCCACGCCCTTGCCACGTTTGCTGATGTAGCGCGACACATGGCGTGCCGCCGCTTCGGACAGGGTGACGGCCATGGTGTCAGGCTGCCTGGGCGCCCGCAGCCTGCGCCACGGAGGCGTCCGCGTGCTTGGCCTTGTAGTCGCTGACCGCCGCCTTGATGGCGTCCTCGGCCAGGATGGAGCAGTGGATCTTCACCGGCGGCAGCGCCAGCTCTTCGGCGATGTTGGTGTTCTTGATCTCCAGTGCCTGGTCCAGGGTCTTGCCCTTGACCCATTCGGTCACCAGGCTGCTGCTGGCGATGGCCGAGCCGCAGCCATAGGTCTTGAAGCGGGCGTCCTCGATCAGCCCGGTGGCCGGGTTCACCTTGATCTGCAGCTTCATCACGTCGCCGCAGGCCGGCGCGCCCACCATGCCGGTGCCCACGTCG
This sequence comes from Pseudomonadota bacterium, assembly GCA_040386375.1. Lineage (GTDB taxonomy): Bacteria > Pseudomonadota > Gammaproteobacteria > Burkholderiales > Burkholderiaceae_C > Pseudaquabacterium. The sequence continues at coordinate 34,472 of JAZKFQ010000072.1, read as the reverse complement.
GCGTCGCCCTTGTCGAAGCCACCCACGTTGCGGGGGTTCTCGTAGTGGTCGATGACCTTGTCGCTGTATGCCATGTCAGTTCTCCAAACTCAGTGGGCAGCCCACTGGATGCTGCTGATGTCGATGCCGTCGCGGTACATGTCCCACAGGGGCGAGAGTTCACGCAGTTTGGCCACCCGGTCCTTCAGGGTGCTGACGGCGTAGTCGATCTCGGCTTCGGTGGTGAAGCGGCCGATGGTCATGCGCAGGCTGCTGTGGGCCAGCTCGTCGCTGCGGCCCAGGGCACGCAGCACATAGCTGGGCTCCAGGCTGGCCGAGGTGCAGGCCGAGCCCGAGGACACGGCGATGCCCTTCACCCCCATGATCAGCGACTCGCCTTCCACGTAGTTGAACGAGATGTTCAGGTTGTGCGGCACGCGGTGCTGCATGTCGCCGTTGATGAACACCTGCTCGATGTCGGTGAGGCCGCTGACCAGCTTGGTGTGCAGGGCGCGGATGCGCTCGCTCTCGGCGCCCATCTCCTGGCGCGCGATGTCGAAGGCCACGCCCATGCCCACGATCTGGTGCGTGGGCAGCGTGCCCGAGCGCATGCCGCGCTCATGGCCGCCGCCGTGCATCTGGGCCTCCAGCCGCACCCGCGGCTTGCGCCGCACGTACAGCGCGCCGATGCCCTTGGGCCCGTAGGTCTTGTGCGAGGCCAGGCTCATCAGGTCGACCGGCAGCGTGGCCAGGTCGATCACCAGCTTGCCGGTGGCCTGGGCCGCGTCGACGTGGAAGACGATGCCACGCTCGCGGCACAGCGTGCCGATGGCGGGGATGTCCTGGATGACGCCGATCTCGTTGTTGACCAGCATCACCGAGGCCAGGATGGTGTCGGGCCGCAGCGCGGCCTTGAACTTGTCCAGGTCCAGCAGCCCATTCGGCTCGACGTCGAGGTAGGTGGCCTCGAAGCCCTGGCGCTCCAGCTCGCGCACCGTGTCCAGCACCGCCTTGTGCTCGGTCTTGACGGTGACGATGTGCTTGCCGCGGCCCTTGTAGAACTGCGCCGCGCCCTTGATGGCCAGGTTGTTGCTCTCGGTGGCGCCACTGGTCCAGACGATCTCGCGCGGGTCGGCGTTGATCAGTGCCGCCACCTGCTCACGGCTCTTCTCGACGATGGCCTCGGCCTCCCAGCCCCAGGCATGGCTGCGGCTGGCGGGGTTGCCGAAATGCTCGCGCAGCCAGGGGATCATGGCGTCGACGACACGGGGGTCCACCGGCGTGGTGGCGCCGTAATCCAGGTAGATGGGGAAGTGCGGGGTCATGGTGTTCTGGTCAGGCGAGGAGCGGGAAACAGGCGGGGTGCAGCGTTCACTTCGACAAGGCGTTGCCGAGTGCAAACACCGAGTTCGGCGCGGTGATCTTGATGGGCTTGACCACCGGCACGCTGGAGATGGCGCGCTTGATCGGGGCCTCTTCGATGGACACGCCCTTGGCGAGCTGGTCTTCCACCAGCTTCTTCAGCGAGATGGAATCGAGGTACTCGATCATCTTCTGGTTCAGGCTGGCCCACAGGTCGTGCGTCATGCAGCGGCCGGCGTCGTCGCCCATGCAGTTTTCCTTGCCGGCACAGCCGGTGGCGTCGATGGGCTCGTCGACCGCCACGATGATGTCGGCCACGGTGATGGCGTCACTCTTGCGGCCCAGCGAATACCCGCCGCCCGGGCCGCGGGTGGATTCCACCAGCTCGTGCCGGCGCAGCTTGCCGAACAGTTGTTCCAGGTAGGACAGCGAGATCTGCTGGCGCTGGCTGATCGCCGCCAGCGCGACCGGCCCGTTGTTCGAGCGCAGCGCCAGGTCGATCATCGCCGTCACGGCAAAACGGCCTTTGGTGGTCAATCGCATGAAGATTCTCCTGAGGTCGGACATCAGCGGCCACTGTCTGACCAACATGGGCCAGCGGGTACCCGACTGATGCACTCAAGTATAGCGGAAGCCGACTGTTTTGCTCGGCATTGGCCTGCCGGACACCCTCAGCCGACCAGGGCGAGCCGGCGCCGGATGTCGGCCAGCAGGCCGTCGCAGGCCGGCTCGATCAGGTCCAGCGCCAGGTCGAAGCCGGCCACGGCACCGAAGTAGGGATCGGGCACTTCGTCGGTGCCGGCCTGGGGGGCGTGCGTCATCAGCAGCTGCAGGCGGTGCTGCTCGGCGGGTGGGCAGCGCTTGCGCAGGGTGGCGAGGTTGTCCTGGTCCATGGCCAGCAGCAGGTCGAAGCGGCTGAAGTCCTCGGCCACCAGCGGGCGGCTCTTCAGGCCGTCCAGCGGGTAGCCGCGGCGGGCGGCCTGGGCCACCGCCCGTGGATCGGCCGGCGTGCCCTTGTGGAAACCATGGGTGCCGGCCGAATCCACCAGCACCGCCTGCGCCAGGCCGCTGCGCTGCAGCTTGCTGCGCAACACGGCCTCGGCCATGGGCGACCTGCAGATGTTGCCGGTGCAGACCATCAGCAGCCGCAGGCGGATGGTGTCGGAGCGGCGGAACCAACGCGAGATCATGGCCGCGGAGGATAGCCCAGCGCCAGCACGCACCCACGCTGGCGATGCGGCCACTCCCGACAAGACATATCGAGAAATCCCCACAGCAACACGCTGCACGCACCAGACCGGCCGCCGATAACCGGACAGGCCAGCCCGCAGCCCGCGGCGCCACAAGGACAACACATGCGCAACAACGGCCCCGTCACCCAGCGTGAATACCAGCTGCCGGCTGGCACCACCCTGGTGTCGACCACCGATCTGCAGAGCCACATCACCTACTGCAACCCGGCGTTCGTCGATGTGAGCGGCTATGCGCGTGACGAACTGATCGGCCAGCCCCACAACCTGGTGCGCCACCCCGACATGCCGGCCGAGGCCTACCGCGACATGTGGGCGACGCTGAAGGCCGGCCAGCCCTGGACGGCCCTGGTGAAGAACCGCCGCAAGAACGGCGACCACTACTGGGTGCGGGCCAATGTCACGCCGGTGCTGGAGGCCGGCCGGGTGACCGGCTACATGTCGGTGCGCACCACGCCCGGCCGTGCCGAAGTGGCCGCCGCCGAAGCCTTGTATGCCCGCATGCGGGCCGAGGCCGCCGCCGGCCAGCTGGTGCACAGCCTGCGCCAGGGCGACTTGCACCTGGCGGGGCCGGCCGGCTGGCTGGCGCACCTGCGCAAACCCAGCCTGGGCACACGCCTGACGGCCACCGCCATGCTCGGCACGCTGGCGGTCGGCCTGTCGGTGGACCTGCTCGCGCCCTTCGGTGTCTTGGCCGAGGTGGTGGGCAGCCTGCTGGTGGGCGCTGCCGCGGCAACCTGGCTGCGGCGGCAGGCCCTGGCGCCGCTGCGCGACACCATCGCCACCGTGCGGCGCATGTCGGCGGGCGACCTGTCGGGTGTGCTGCAGGCCGACCGGCAGGACGAACTGGGCCAGCTCAACCGTGGCCTGACCCAGCTCAACGTCAACCTGCAGGCCATCGTGGGCGATGTGCGGCGCGAGGTCGAGGGCATCACCCTGGCCTCCAGCGAGATCGCCAAGGGCAACCACGACCTGGGCACGCGCACCGAATCCCAGGCCAGCAACCTGCAGCAGACGGCGGCATCGATGGAGCAGATCACCGGCACCATCCGCCAGACCGCCGACACCGCCGTGGCCGCGGCGCAGATGGCGGGCGAGGCGGCGGCCGTGGCCCAGCGCAGCGGCGAAGCCGCCAGCGACGTGGCCGAGCGCATGGGCGAGATCCGCCAGTCGTCGGCGCGCATCGCCGAGATCATCGGCACCATCGACGGCATCTCCTTCCAGACCAACATCCTGGCGCTGAACGCGGCGGTGGAAGCGGCGCGCGCCGGCGAGGCCGGGCGTGGTTTTGCGGTGGTGGCGGCCGAGGTGCGGGCCCTGGCCCAGCGCACCAGCGGCGCGGCGCGCGAGATCAAGCTGCTGATCGAGGACTCGTCGAACAAGGTGGAGGCCGGCACCCGCCTGGCCCAGGCCACCGGCGAGACCACGCGCCAGACCCAGCAGGCAGTGCAGCGTGTGCACGCCCTGATCAGCGAGATCAGCCTGGCCGCGGCCGAGCAGAGCAAGGGCGTGGCCCAGGTCAACGCCGGCGTGACCGAGCTCGACAGCCTGACGCAGCAGAACGCGGCGATGGTGGAGGAACTGGCGGCGGCCGCCTCGTCGCTGCACGGCCAGGCCGAGGTGGTCAGCCAGGCGGTGCGCATCTTCAAGACCGGGCGCTGAGCACCCCCGGCCGGGGTCAGCGTGTGCCGGTCAGCGGCACTACATTGCTGTCGTGCCCCGCCGCGCCAAAGGCCTGCTCGCGCAGCAGGGCCAGCTGGTCGCGCACCCGCGCGGCCTTCTCGAACTCCAGGTTCTTGGCGTGGTCCAGCATCTGCTTTTCCAGCAGCTTGATGCGCTTGGCCAGGTCCTTCTCGCTCATGGCCTCGACCTCGGCGGCCTCCACCAGGCCACGCACCTTGCTCTTGTCGTCCTGGGCCGAGATCACGCCGTCGATGAGCTCCTTGACCTCCTTCTTCACGCTGCGCGGCGTGATGCCCATGGCCAGGTTGTGGGCGATCTGCTTCTCGCGCCGGCGCTCGGTCTCGCCGATGGCCTTCTTCATCGACTCGGTCATCTTGTCGGCATAGAGGATGGCGCGGCCGTTGAGGTTGCGCGCCGCCCGGCCGATGGTCTGGATCAGGCTGCGCTCGGCGCGCAGAAAGCCTTCCTTGTCGGCATCCAGGATGGCGACGAGCGACACCTCGGGGATGTCCAGCCCCTCGCGCAGCAGGTTGATGCCCACCAGCACGTCGAACAGGCCCAGGCGCAGGTCGCGCAGGATCTCCACCCGCTCCACCGTGTCGATGTCGCTGTGCAGGTAGCGCACCTTCACGCCGTTGTCGGTGAGGTAGTCGGTCAGCTGCTCGGCCATGCGCTTGGTCAGGGTGGTGATCAGCACCCGCTCGTGCAGGTCGACGCGGATGCGGATCTCCTGCAGCACATCGTCCACCTGGTGGCCGGCGGGGCGCACCTCCACCATCGGGTCGACCAGGCCGGTGGGCCGCACCAGCTGCTCCACCACCGCGCCGGCATGCTGCTGCTCATAGGCCGCGGGCGTGGCCGAGACGAACACCGCCTGGCGCATCTTGCGTTCGAACTCGTCGAACTTAAGCGGCCGGTTGTCCATCGCGCTGGGCAGGCGGAAGCCGTATTCCACCAGCGTGGTCTTGCGCGCCCGGTCGCCGTTGTACATGCCGCCCAGCTGGCCGATCAGCACATGGCTCTCGTCCAGGAACATCAGCGCGTCGGGTGGCAGGTAGTCCACCAGGGTGGCGGGCGGCTCACCGGGCGCCGCGCCCGACAGGTGCCGGCTGTAGTTCTCGATGCCCTTGCAGTGGCCCACCTCCTGCATCATCTCCACGTCGAAGCGGGTGCGCTGCTCCAGGCGCTGGGCCTCCACCAGCTTGCCGTCCTTGACGAACTGCGCCACCCGCTCGCGCAGCTCCACCTTGATGGTCTCCACCGCCGCCAGCACCCGCTCGCGCGGCGTCACGTAGTGGCTCTTGGGGTAGACCACGAAGCGCGGGATCTTCTGCCGCACCTTGCCGGTCAGCGGGTCCAGCAGGCTCAGGGTCTCGATCTCGTCGTCGAACAGCTCCACCCGCAGCGCCAGCTCGCTGTGCTCGGCCGGGAAGATGTCGATGGTGTCGCCGCGCACGCGGAAACTGCCGCGGCTGAAGTCCACATCATTGCGGCTGTACTGCATGCGGATCAGCTGGGCGATCACGTCGCGCTGGCCGATCTTGTCGCCCACCCGCGTGATGAAGCGCATCTGGGTGTAGTCCTCGGGCTTGCCGATGCCGTAGATGGCGCTCACCGTCGCCACGATCACCGTGTCACGCCGCTCCAGCACGCTCTTGGTGGCGGACAGCCGCATCTGCTCGATGTGCTCGTTGATCGAGCTGTCCTTCTCGATGAACAGGTCGCGCTGCGGCACATAGGCCTCGGGCTGGTAGTAGTCGTAGTAGCTGACGAAGTACTCCACCGCATTGCGCGGAAAGAACTCGCGGAACTCGGCATACAGCTGGGCCGCCAAGGTCTTGTTGGGCGCAAACACGATGGCCGGCCGGCCCATGCGTGCGATCACATTGGCCATGGTGAAGGTCTTGCCCGAGCCGGTCACGCCCAGCAGGGTCTGGTAGGCCAGGCCGTCGTCAATGCCCTCGCACAGCAGGCGGATGGCCTCGGGCTGGTCACCGGCCGGTGGATAGGGCTGGTACAGCTGGAACGGCGAATCCGGGTAGCTGACGAACTCACCCTGGTCCGGCACCGGCAGCAGCTCGGCCGGTTGTTCCGACAGCGGGGGCAAGGCGGCAAGGTCCGTCATGGGCAAATCCTTCGGCAGCGGGCGGTTGGTGTACCCCGGGGGTACTCGGCCCTAAAATCACGGGTTTTCACGCTGGCGGCGCAGCCGCCAAGCAACCCGACAGCGTAGCGCAGCCAGCCGATTCCATCCGGCGCCACCACCGCCCGCCCTGCTCCACCACTGACAACGTCCCTTCAGGATCCAACCCATGTCGCTTTTTTCCGCCGTCGAACTGGCCCCGCGTGACCCCATCCTGGGCCTGAACGAGCAGTTCAACGCCGACCCCAACCCCGCCAAGGTGAACCTGGGCGTGGGCGTGTACTTCGACGACGCCGGCAAGCTGCCGTTGCTGGCCTGCGTGAAATCGGCCGAGCAGCAGCTGACCGACGCCGCCAAGCCGCGTGGCTACCTGCCCATCGACGGCATCGCCGCCTATGACAAGGCGGTGCAGGGCCTGGTGTTCGGGTCCTTCCCCGACGGCCAGGCCGCGCTGGCAGCCGGCCGGGTGGCCACGGTGCAGGCCCTGGGTGGTACCGGCGGCCTGAAGGTGGGCGCCGATTTTCTGAAAAAGCTGAACCCCGGCGCCACGGTGCTGATTTCCGACCCGAGCTGGGAGAACCACCGCGCGTTGTTTTCCAACGCCGGCTTCCCGGTCGGCACCTATGCCTACTACGACGCCGACAAGCGTGGCGTGAAGTTCGAGGCCATGCTGGCCGACCTGCAGGCGGCGCCCGCCGGCACCATCGTCGTGCTGCATGCCTGCTGCCACAACCCCACCGGCTACGACATCACGCCGGCCCAGTGGGACCAGGTGATCGGCGTGCTGAAGGCGGGTGGCCTGGTGCCCTTCCTGGACATGGCTTACCAGGGCTTCGGCGACGGCATCGCCGAAGACGGCGCGGTGATCCGCCAGTTCCTGGCTGCAGGCGTGGAGAGCTTCTTCGTCGCGACCTCGTTCTCCAAGAGCTTCTCGCTCTATGGCGAGCGGGTGGGCGCGCTCAGCGTGGTCTGCGCCAGCAAGGACGAAGCGGCACGTGTGCTGTCGCAGCTGAAGATCACCATCCGCACCAACTACAGCAACCCGCCCACCCACGGTGCCCAGGTGGTGGCCACGGTGCTGGACACGCCGGCCCTGCGTGCGCAATGGGAAGAAGAACTGGCCGGCATGCGCCAGCGCATCAAGCAGATGCGCACCCTGCTGGCCGAGAAGCTGGTGGCCGCCGGTGTGCAGCAGGATTTCAGCTTCATCACCCGCCAGCGCGGCATGTTCAGCTACTCCGGCCTGAGCAAGCCGCAGATGGAGCGCCTGCGCAACGAGTTCGGCATCTACGGCGTGGATTCGGGCCGCATCTGCGTGGCCGCACTCAACACCCGCAACATCGACCAGGTGGTGGCTGCCATCGCCAAGGTGGTCTGATTCCAGCGCGCAGCGACCTGAAGCCCGGCCCGCCCGGGCTTTTTTCTGCCCGCCGCAAAATCATGTCACCCCGGCGACAAACATTTGAATTGCAGCGCCGGATTGGGTGTTTTCACGGAAGCCGGCCGCACTGTTGCGATGCAACATTTAGCAGGAAGGCGCATAATTGCTGCACTGCACAATATTTCAAGCGATTGTCAGCTGCGATTCAGCGCCCACGCCACATGATCGCCTCAGCGGTCACACCACGCGCCCACCCACTGGAGCCAAGAGCCCATGCTTTACCAGCTGTATGAAACCCAACGCGCGCTGATGGCGCCGTTCTCCGAATTCGCCAGCGCCACGGCCAAGCTCTACAACCACCCGCTGTCGCCCTTCACGCACACGCCGATGGCGCAGCGTGTGTCGGCCGGTTTCGACCTGGCCCACCGCCTGGCCAAGGAGTACGAGAAGCCCGAGTTCGGCATCCGTGGTGTGGAAGTCAACGGCGTGGAAGTGGCGGTGCAGGAGCAGGTGCCCATCACCAAGCCCTTCTGCCGGCTGCTGCGCTTCAAGCGCTTCTCCGACGACGCCGCGGTGCTGGACGTGATGAAGAACCAGCCTACGGTGCTGGTGGTCGCCCCGCTGTCGGGCCACCACAGCACCCTGCTGCGCGACACGGTGAAGACGCTGCTGCGTGACCACAAGGTGCTGATCACCGACTGGACCGACGCCCGCACCGTGCCGCTGGAGGCCGGCCCCTTCCACCTGAACGACTACGTGGCCTACGTGCAGGAGTTCATCCGCTTCGTCGGGCCCGAGGTCAACGTGATCTCGGTCTGCCAGCCCACGGTGCCGGTGCTGGCCGCCGTCTCGCTGCTGGCCACGCACGGTGAGTTCACCCCGCGCACGCTGACCATGATGGGCGGCCCCATCGACGCCCGCAAATCGCCCACGTCGGTGAACAACCTGGCGACGAACAAGAGCTTCGAGTGGTTCGAGAACAACGTGATCTACCGCGTGCCCAGCAACTTCCCGGGCGCCGGCCGGCGTGTGTACCCGGGCTTCCTGCAGCACACCGGCTTCGTGGCGATGAACCCCGACCGCCACCTGACGGCGCACTACGACTACTTCCTCGACCTGATCCGCGGTGACGACGAGTCCACCGACCAGCACCGCCAGTTCTACGACGAGTACAACGCCGTGCTGGACATGCCGGCGGAGTACTACCTGGAGACCATCAAGACGGTGTTCCAGGACTTCGCCCTGGTCAACGGCACCTGGAACGTCAAGGGCACCCTGGTGCGGCCGCAGGACATCACCACCAGCGCCCTGCTGACGGTGGAAGGTGAGCTGGACGACATCTCCGGCTCGGGCCAGACCAAGGCCGCCCACGACCTGTGCACCGGCATCCCCAAGGACCGCCAGTTCCACTACGACGTGGTGGGCGCGGGCCACTACGGCATCTTCTCGGGCCGCCGCTGGCGCGACATGGCCTACCCGACGGTGCGCGACTTCATCCGCCGCTACAACCCGGTGGCCGAGCCGGTGCTGCCGGCGGCTGCCCCCGTGCCCCAGGCCGATGCACCGGCTGCCCAGCCGGCCATGGCCGCGCCGATGCCGGCCAGCGCCCAGGCCAGCGTGGCCGCGCCGCAGCGCGCACCGCGCAAGGCTGCACCCAAGCCCGCTGCCACGCCGGTGACCAAGGCCGCCCGCAAGCCGGCTGCCAAGCCGGTGGATGCACCCGCCCAGGCTGCCGACAGCGGCAAGCCGGCGCGCAAGTCCGCCCGCCGCAGCAGCTGAAGCACGGCCGGCAGTGCGGTGGGCCTGGTGCCCGCGCGCTGCCGGCGGCGTTACAGGCCGTCAGGGCATCAGCGCGGCTGCCGCCTTGATCGCCGCCCGCACCCGGCCATAGGTGCCGCAGCGGCACACGTTCTCGATGGCGTCGATGTCGGCATCGGTGGGCGTGCGGGTGCGGCGCAACAGGTCGGCCGCCGCCATGATCTGGCCGGGCTGGCAGAAGCCGCACTGGGCCACGTCCAGGTCCAGCCACACCTTTTGCACGATGTGCAGGCCGTCCACCGCCTTGCCCGCGGCCAGCGCCGCATCGGCCAGGCCCTCGATGGTGGTGATGGACTTGCCGCGGACCGAGGCCACCGTGGTCGAGCACATGGTGGCGGCCTTGCCGTTCACATGGCAGGTGCAGGCCTTGCACACATTGATGCCGCAGCCGTACTTGGGGCCGGTGATGCCGAGCTTGTCGCGCAGCACCCACAGCATGGCCATGCCGTCGGGTGCGTCCAGGCTGACCGCCTTGCCATTGACGTTGAAATGTTGGGTGGGCATGGGTCAGCTCCTCAGGCCGGGGTCGGGTTGGTGACGGGGTCGGGCAGCTTGCCCGGCGGGAACGGCGTGAAGTCCACCGGGAAGAACAGCGGGAACTGGCGCGGCTTGCGCCCGGTGGCACGCGCCCAGGCATTGGCGATGGCGCCGCTGGCCGCGGCCATGCCCACCTCGCCCAGGCCGCCGATGGCCTCACCATTGGCCGGCGCGATGATGATCTGCACCTGCTTGGGGTAGTGCTTGATGCGGCCGTAGTGGTACTGCGAGAAGCTGCCTTCCAGCGGCAGGCCGTTCTGCAGGTGCAGGCCCGACATCAGCACCAGCGAGATGGATTCGGCCAGCGCACCCTGCAGCTGGGCCTCGATGCCGCTCGGGTTGATGGGCTTGCCCACGTCGATGGCGATGGTGGCGCGGGTCACCAGGGCCGGGCCGGTGCCGGCCAGCTGGGCGCGGGCGTCGATCTCCACGCAGCAGGCCACGTAGGCGCGGGTCTCCTGGTGCACCGCAATGCCCTGGCCAAAGCCTGCCGGCATGGCCTTGCCCCAGCCGGCGGCGCTGGCCACCGTCTGCAGCACGGCACGTGCGCGCGGCTGGCGCAGCGATGCCAGGCGAAAGGCCACCGGGTCCTGGTTCAGCAGCTTGGCGATCTCGTCGACCAGGATCTCCTCCACCAGGCGGGTGGGCTGGATGTGCACCGAGCGGTAGGAGCCGGTGTTCATCACGATGGGCGCTGGCTGCAGCGTGCGGGTGTTGATGCCGAAGTTGTAGGGCGCGGCCACCATGGTCTTGAACAGCGCTTCCTCCACCGCCAGGTTGCCCACCGATTGCTGCACCGTGGCCGGCATGGGCCCCGCCGCGGCGGCTGCGGTCAGCAGTTCACCAAACCCGTGGCGGGTGTCCAGCCGCGGGCTGGCGATGCGGTGCTCGAAGGCCGTCACCTGGCCCAGCAGCAGGGTGGCGCGCGCGCGGTGGTATTGCTGCGGCCGGCCACGGCCGTGGCGCATGTCGTCGGCGCGGTGGTACAGCAGCTTGCAGGGCCGGCCGGTGAGCCGGCTCACCTGCACCGCCTGCTGCACCGGGTCCCAGAACAGGCGTCGCCCGAACGAGCCGCCCGACGAGACCACGTGCACCTTCACCCTGTCCTGCGGCAGGCCCAGCATCAGCGCCATGTCCTGCTGGGTGACGATGGGGCTTTGCAGGCCGGCCCAGATCTCGGCGCTGCTGATGGCACCGTTGGCGTCGCGCCGCACATCGGCGATGGCGCAATCGGTCTCCATCGGCGCATGGCTCAGCGGCGCCATCTCGAATTCACCCTCCACCGTCAGCGCGCCCAGCGGCGGCAGCGCAAACGGCAGCACCGAGGCCTTGAGCTTGGCATGGATGCTGGCATTGGATTCGCCATCCACCGTGCCCTTGCCCCAGGTCACGTCCAGCGCGTTCACCGCCGTCCAGGCCTGGCCGAAGGTCTCGGCCATCACCGCCACGCCGGGCGGGGTGATGGTGAGGTTGCCACCGGCCGGGATCACCACCACCGCCAGCACCCCCGGCATGGCCTGCACCGCCGCCGCGTTGTTGACCGCCACCACCGTGCCCAGCAGCGTGGGCGGGCGCCGCACCATGGTGGGCTTGGCGCCAGGCACGTTCTGGTCCAGCGTGAACTTCTTCTGCCCGGTGACGATGGCCCGGGCGTCGATGCGGCCCAGGCGCTGGCCGACCACCGTGTTCTGCGCCACCGGCTTGGGCAGCACGCCGGTGGGCAGGGGCAGCAGGCTGGCGCTGGCAGTGAGCTGGGCATAGGCGGCGCTGCGCCCGTCGCTGCTGTACACCACACCGCCACGCGCGCTCAGGCTGCTGCTGGACAGGCCCCACTGCTGGGCCGCGGCGGCGATCAGCCGCAGGCGCAGCGCGGCGGCCATCACCGGCAGCGCGGCGTCGAACACCCGCACATTGGTGGAGCCGCCGGTGAGCTGGTTGAACACCAGCTCGGGCCGGGCGTCGGACAGCACCACGTCCACCTGCGACAGCGCCACGTGCAGCTCCTCGGCCACCAGCATGCCGGCGGCGGTGTCGATGCCCTGGCCCGATTCCATGCGCGGCAGCTCGAGCCGGACGCGGCCGTCCGTGCCCACCTGCAGCCGCACCAGCGGCATGGTGGGCAGCGATGTCTGCAGCACCGCGTCGCCCAGGTCGTAGTAGTCGACGGTGTCGGGTGGTGTCAGCGGCAATGCGGCCGCGGCGCTGCCCGGCAGGGCCAGGTTGGCGCCAAAGCCGGCGACCACCGTGGCCACCGGGGCCGAGACGGCGTAGGCCAGCAGGCTGCGCCGGCGCAGGCCATCGGCGGTGGTGGTGGTGGTGGCGCTGCCGCCGTCGGGCGTGGCTGAAGTCGGTGGATGCATCCGGGTCTCCTGGTGTGGTCGGCCGCGCCGGCTGGGCCACCGGCGCGGCGCCAGTGTTGTGGCTGCCGGAAGATCCGGCCACGGTGTTTCCGGCTGCATCCAGCGGCCGCCACGCTGCGTAGGGCCGGCCGCCGATAATCCGCGCGTGCCCGTTTCCGATGCCCACCCACCCAGCCTGGCCGACCGCCTGGATGCGGCCTTGCCGCAGACCCAGTGCACCCGCTGCGGCTACCCCGATTGCCGGGCCTACGCCGAGGCCATGGCCACCGGTGCAGCGGCCATCAACCGCTGCCCGCCGGGTGGCGCCGAGGGCATCGTGCGGCTGGCCCGCCTCAGCGGCCAGCCGGTGCTGCCGCTGGATGCCGACTGCGGCGCCGAAGGCCCGCGCGGCGTGGCCCTGATCGACGAGGCCTGGTGCATCGGCTGCACCCTGTGCCTGGACGCCTGCCCGGTGGATGCCATCCTGGGCGCGCACAAGCGCATGCACACCGTGCTGGCCGACGATTGCAACGGCTGCGCGCGCTGCCTGCCCGCCTGCCCGGTGGACTGCATCACGATGCAGCCGGTCAGCGGCAGCGCCACCGGCTGGCAGGCATGGAGCGCGGAGCAGGCCAGCACCTCCCGCCAGCGCTACCAGTTCCACCAGTGGCGCGTGCAGCGTGGTGAGCAGGAACAACAGGCGCGCCTGGCGGCCAAGGCCACGGCCAAGCTGGCCGACTTGGCCGCCCACAGCCAGCACACCGACCCCGCGGTGCTGGACCGCAAGCGCGCGGTGATCGAGGCCGCGCTGGCCCGGGCGCGTGCCAAGGCCCAGCCCGGCAAACCCGACAGCACCACATGAGCGCAGACCACGCCAGCCCCAAGCTTCGCCGCATGCCGGCGGCCGACATCCAGACCTTCTTCGCCACGCTGCAGGCCGCCAACCCGCAGCCCGCCAGCGAGCTGGCCTACACCAGCGTGTTCGAGCTGCTGGCCGCGGTGCTGCTGTCGGCCCAGGCCACCGATGTCAGCGTCAACAAGGCCACACGCCGGCTGTTCCTGGTGGCCAGCACGCCGCAGCAGATGATCGACCTGGGCGAAGCCGCGGTGGCCGAGCACATCAAGACCATCGGCCTGTACCGCAACAAGGCCAGGCACCTGCTGCAGGCCTGCCGTCTGCTGGTGGACCTGCACGGCGGCCAGGTGCCCCGCAGCCGCGCGGCGCTGGAAGCCCTGCCCGGCGTGGGCCGCAAGACCGCCAACGTGGTGCTCAACGTGGCCTTCGGCGAGCCCACCAATGCGGTGGACACCCATGTGTTCCGCGTCGGCAACCGCACCGGCCTGGCGCCGGGCAAGACGCCGCTGGCGGTGGAGCAGCAGCTGGACCAGCGGGTGCCGGCCGCCTACCGGCAGGACGCCCACCACTGGCTGATCCTGCATGGCCGCTACGTCTGCACCGCGCGCTCGCCGAAATGCGGGGTGTGCACGGTGCGCCAGCAGTGCAGCACGGGCCGGCTGCTCAAGCCGGCGGCCTGATGCGCTGCAGGCTGGCATAGGCCGGCGCGGGCGGCCAGCTGGCGGCCTGCCAGGCCAGCGGGTCGGCCGTGGTGCAGGCCTGCATCCAGCCGGCATGGGCCACCACCAGCAGCGGCGCCGCCGGCTGCGCGGCGATGAAGGCGCGGCAGCGGGCCACCAGGACCAGCAGCGCCTCGCCCCCACCCGGCGCGTGGCGCACGAAGTCGGCCTCCCAGGCCGCCACCTCCGCATGGCCGATGGCGGCCCAGGGCTGGCCGTCCCAGCGGCCGAAATCCAGCTCCAGCAGGCGCCCGTCGACCTGGTGCAGCCAGCCCCAGCGCGCCAGCCAGCGGCCCACGTCGGCGCAGCGGCGCAGCGGTGATGTCCACACCACCCGCGGCAGGCCGTGGCGGCGCGCCGCGCGGCGGATGTGGTGGGCCAGTCGCTTGGCACGGCGCGGGTCCACCGGCAGGTCGGTGCGGCCGATGCAGCGCCCGGCCGCACCCTGGGGCCGCGGATGGCGCCACAGCCACAGCTCAGCCGCCATGGCCGGCCGCCAGCGCCAGGTAGATGGCCAGCTCGCACCATTGCTGGGTGGCGCCCAGGCCGTCGCCGGTGAAGCCGCCCAGGCGGCGCCGCAGCCAGCGGCCGCACCACAGGGCCACGCCGGCGGCAGCCAGTGCCGCCAGCAGCAGGCGCAGCGCCGACAGGTCCGCCAGCGGCGTCGCCGCAGCGTCGGCCCACGCCACCAGCGCCGGCACCACCCCTGCCAGCAGACCACACCAGGCCAGCGCCACTGCCAGCGCGCCGGGGCCGATGTGCTGGGCCAGCGGCTTGGCCTTGGCATGCGCGGCATCACCGGCATAGTCCAGCCAGGCCAGCAGCGCCACCGCAGCAGTGCGGCTCCAGGCATGGGCCAGCACCAGGGCGGCAGCGGCCAGCAGCGGCTGGCGCTGCGCCAGCACGGTCAGCACCGCCGCCTTCAGGCCCAGGGTGAGCACCAGGCCCAGCGCGCCGTAGCTGCCCAGGCGCGAGTCCTTCATGATCGCCAGCGCCCGCGCCCGGTCCACTGCGCCGCCCAGGCCGTCGCAGGTGTCGGCGAGGCCGTCTTCATGGAAGCCGCCGGTCAGCCACACCGTGGCCGCCATGGCCAGGCCCACGGCCACCAGCGGCGGCCAGGCCTGCAGCGCGGCCAGCAGCACGGCGGCGCCGAAGGCCCCCACGCCTGCGCCCACCAGCGGAAAGTGGCGGGTGCAGTCCTGCAGCCACTGCGGGTCGAACTGCCGTAAGTGCAGCGGCACCCGGGTCAGGAACTGCAAGGCCACCGCCGCCAGGCGGGCCTCATGCAGCAGGCGCCGGCCCGGGTTCATGCGGACCGGTCGCTGACACCGGCGCTGTCGAAGCTGGCCATGCCGTCCAGCAGCAACAGGCTGGACTGCAGCAGCGGCCAGGCCAGGGCCGCACCCGTGCCCTCGCCCAGGCGCAGGCCCAGGGCCAGCAGCGGGCGGGCGCCCAGCGCCGCCAGCAGCGCGGCATGGCCGGCCTCGGCACCACAGTGCGCAAACACGCAGGCGTCCAGCACCGCCGGCGCCAGCCGCGCCGCCACCAGCAGGGCCGCGCCGACGATGAAGCCGTCGACCAGGATCAGGCGCCGCTCGGCCGCCGCCTGCAGCATGGCGCCGGCGATCATGCCGATCTCGAAGCCGCCGAACTCGGCCAGCACCTGCAGCGGCGTGCTGGCCTGCGGCGCCCGCGCCAGGCAGGCCGCCAGCACCGCCTGCTTGCGCGCCAGGCCGGCATCGTCCAGCCCGGTGCCACGGCCGGTGGCCGTGGCCAGCGGCACACCGGCCAGCCGGGCCAGCAGCAGGCTGGCGCTGGCGGTGTTGGCAATGCCCATCTCGCCGAACAGCACGGCATTGCCCGGCTGCCGGGCCAGCAGCCCTGCCCCCCCCAGCAAGGCCTGGGCGGCGGTGTCGGTGGACATGGCCGGGCCGGCGCTGGCGTCGGCCGTGCCCCAGCCCAGCTTGGCGCCCACCAGGCCCTGGGCGGCGCCGAAGTCATGCGCCACGCCGGCATCCACCAGGGTCAGGGCCAGGCCGTGCTGGCGCGCCAGCACATTGATGGCCGCGCCGCCGGCCTGCATGTTGGCCACCATCTGCCAGGTCACGTCCTGCGGGTAGGCCGACACCCGCTGGCGCGCCAGGCCGTGGTCGGCGGCAAACACCATCAGCTGCGGGCTGTGCAGCTGCGGCCGCGTGCTGCCCTGCAGCAGGCCGATCTGCAGCGCCAGCGCCTCCAGCTGGCCCAGGGCGCCGGTGGGCTTGGTGAGCCGGTCCAGGCGCTGCTGCAGGCGCTGGGCGAGTGCGGCATCGGCGCGTGGCTGCACGCGGGCGATCAAGGCCTGCAGGTCGGTGGGGAGCGTGTCGGTCATGGGGTCTCAGCGGGGTTGCAGCAAGGCCAGCAGATGGGCCTGGCCGATGTGTTCGTCCACCGCGTCGGCCAGGCGGTCGAACACCTGCTGCAGCGGCGGCAGTGCGCGGCCGAACAAGGCCTGCACCACCGCCGGGTTCTCGAACAGGCCGTGCAGGTACAGCGCCAGCACCGGGCCCTGCTGCCAGCCCAGGCCGGGGCTGTCGGCAAAGGCCGGCGGCAGCGCGGCCCCGGGCAGCGGCGTGGTCTGGCCGAGGTGGATTTCATAGCCCTGCACCGCCAGCCCGGCCAGCGGCGCCCAGGGCCCCTGCAATGCGCCCAGGCGGTGCGCGGCCTGGGCCAGCTGCTTGGCCGGGGCAAAGCGGGTGTGCAGCGGCAGCAGGCCCAGACCGGCGCTCTGGCCCGGCGCTGCGCCCTCCAGCCCCAGCGGGTCGTCGATCACCGCGCCCAGCCACTGCAGGGCACCACACACGGCCAGCAGCGGCCGGCCGGCGGCGATGTGGGCAGCGATCACCGGCGCCAGGCCCTGGGCACGCACCCAGTCGGCATCAGCCCGGGTGTGCTTGCTGCCCGGCAGCACCAGCCAGGCGGCCTGCGCCAGCTCGGCGGCGCTGCGGCTGTAGTGCACCGGCACGCCGGCACGCGCCAGCGGCTCGAACTCGTCCAGGTTGCTGGCATGCGGCGTGGCCAGCACCACCACGCCACCGGCGGCCCCGCCCTGCCCGCCCTGCCCCATCGGCACGGCATCCTCCTCGGGCAGGCCATGGCCACGCAGCATGGGCAGCACGCCCAGCAGGGGCACGCCGGTGCGCTGGGCCAGCATCTGCGGCCCAGGCGCCAGCAGGGCCGCATCCCCGCGGAACCGGTTGAGCACGAAGCCACGCAGCCGGGCACGCACCCGGTCGTCCATCAGCGCATGGGTGCCGAACAAATGTGCGAAGGCACCACCGCGGTCGATGTCGGCCACCAGGATGGCGGCAGCCTCGGCCTCCAGCGTGGTGAAGGTGTTGACGTAGTCGTTGGCCGCCAGGTTGATCTCGGCCGGCGAGCCCGCGCCCTCGATCACCAGCACCTCGCAATCCTGGCGCAGGCTGCGCAGCGCCTGCTGCGCGGTGGGCCACAGCAGCGCGCTGCGCTCCCGCCAGGGCATGCTGGCCAGGTCACGCCGCACCTGGCCCATCAGCACCACCTGGCTGCGGGTGTCGGCCTCGGGCTTGAGCAACACCGGGTTCAGGCGCGGCTCGGGCACGGCGCCGGCGGCCAGGGCCTGGAAGTACTGGGCGCTGCCGATCTCGCCCATCCGCCCGTGTGCATCGGCCACCACACGGGCATGGTTGCTCATGTTCTGGGCCTTGAAGGGCTTGACCACCAGGCCGCGCCGCGCATACCAGCGGCACAGCGCGGTGGCCAGCCAGCTCTTGCCGGCGCCGCTGGTGCAGCCCATCACGGCGACGGCGCGGGCGGTGGGCACGGTCTGGTTCATGGCTGTTCAACCGGTTCGACGGCGCCCGGGCTGTGGTCGATCACCTGCAGCAGCGCCGCCTGCGCGGCCGGCGGCAGGGCATTGAGCCGCACCCAGCCCGGCAGGCCGAAGGAGCCGGCATCGCGCACCGCCACCCCCTGCTGCTGCAGTGCGGCGGGCGCCAGCGCCAGCCGGGCGCAGAAGAACGGCACCACGCTGTCGACCAGCACCACGCCACGCGCGGCCAGCGCCCCACGCTGCCGGGCGCGCCAGGCACGCAGCGTGTGCAGGCTGTGCTGCAGCCACTGCTGCACCGCGGGCTGGCACCAGGCCAGCAGCAAGGCCTCGCCATGCGCGCCCAGCGGCCAGGAGGGCGCAGCGGCCAGCAGCGCCTGGCGCCAGGCAGGCACATCCCAGGCCACCGCCCCGGCTTGCGGCAGCAGGGCATAGGCCGCGCGCACACCCAGCAGGCCCAGGGCCTTGCCGGGGCTGTGCAGGCTGATGGCGGCCGCGCGGTCGGCCGCGGTCCAGCGGCCGCTGCCGTCCAGCCGCAGCGGCGCATAGGCGGCGTCCAGCACCGTGGGGCAGGCACCGGGTGCGGCGGGTGGTGCTGCGTCGCGGCCCAGCGGGCTGGACGGCTCGGCACACCAGCGCAGCGTGGGTGGCACATCCACCACGTCGACCAGCACGCGGCGGCCATGGGCCCGCGCTGCCAGCGCGTAGTCGCCATAGGCCTTGGCCGGCACCTGCACCGGGCCGGGCGCCAGGCGCGCGCCCACGGCGCTGATGCGCTGGATGAATTCACTGCCGCTGGCCGCCACCAGCACCTGGTCCACGGCCACGCCGTGGTGCGCCGCCAGGGCCTGGCGCACGGCCAGGTGGCTGGCTTCGGGGTAGCGGCTGGCGTCGGCGGCCTGCACCGCGGCCAGCGCGGCCGGGCAAGGGCCGGTGGCATTGCCGTTGCTGGAGAAGTCCCAGCGCACCGCACTGCCGGGACCGGCACCGCCGTGCACACGGTCCGGCATCAGGCCCACCCCCGCCAGGCCGCCAGCGCCAGCAGCACCAGCATGGTCAGCAACACCGCCGCCCAGGCGGCCCGGCGACCGCGCCGCAGCGCCTGCTGCAGCTGCGCCGGCTGCGGTGGCGGTGCACCGGCATTCAGCGCGTACACCCCGGGCTTGTGCAGGCGCACCCCCAGGTGCAAGGCCATGGCAGCCATCGGCCAGCCGCCGTTGGGCGACGGTGTCAGCCGGGCCTGCTGCGCCAGCACCCGCCAGTCGGGCGGCGCCAGCAGCGCCGCGCTGAGGCGCGCCGGCACCCAGGCCAGCACGTCGTCGGCCCGCGCCGCCCATTGGCCCGCCCACAGCCAGCGGCCGCGGTAGCCCCACAGGGCGTCCAGCGTGTTCACCGCGCGCCAGGCCCAGGCGCCGGGCAGGCCAGCCAACAGCCACCACCACAGCGGCGCCACCAGCGAGTCGTTGAGGTTCTCGGCCAGGGTCTCGATGGCGGTCTCGCGCACCGCATCGGCATCCAGGCCGGCCACGTCGCGGCTGCACAGCCGGGCCACCTGGGCCCGGCCCGCCGCCAGGCCGGTGCTGTCCAGGGCCGTGCCCACCGCCGCCACCTCGTCGTGCAGCATGCGCCAGGCGAAGGCCGGTTTCAGCAGCAGCGCCAGCAGGGGCACGCCGAACCAGGCAGGCGCCGCCAGCAGCGCGCCCTGCAGCGCCAGCGCCAGCAGGGTGACGCTGCCCACCACCAGCCACCAGGCCAGCGCGCCAGCCGCCCAGCCCGGGGCCGGCGCCAGCGTGGGCAGCCAGCGGCCCAGCGGCGCCAGCGCCCCGCCCAGCCAGGCCACCGGGTGCCAGCGGTCGGGCGGCTCGCCGAAGCACAGGTCCAGCACCCAGGCGATGGCCAGCGCCGCCGCCAGGCGCAGCAGGGCCTCGGCCGGCCAGGCCGGCACCCACAGCGCCCACAGCGCCCACAGCGCCCACAGCGCCTGCAGCAGGCCGGTGCTCTCCATCAGTCTTCGATGCCGCGCTGCGCCGGCACACCGGCCTGGAAATGGTGCTTGACCAGGGCCATCTCGGTCACGGTGTCGGCCAGTCTGACCAATTCCTCGGGTGCGTTGCGGCCCGTCAGCACCACGTGCACATGCGGCGGCCGCTCGCGCAGACAGGCCAGCACCGGTTCCAGCGGCAACCAGCCGTAGCGCAGCGGGTACATCACCTCGTCCAGCACCACCAGGAAGTGTTCACCGGCGCGGATGGTGGCCTCGGCCCGGGCCCAGCCGTCACGCGCCAGCTGGGCGCTGTGGTCCAGGTCCTGGCTCTTCCAGCTGAAGCCGTCGCCCAGGCCCTCGATGGGCACACCCAGCTGGGCAAACAGCCGGTGCTCGCCGAAGCGGGCGCTGGGCACCTTCATGAACTGGTAGATCTTGACCGCCTTGCCACGGCCGTGCGCCCGCAGCGCCAGGCCGAAGGCGGCCGTGCTCTTGCCCTTGCCGTTGCCGGTGTGCACCAGCACCAGGCCCCGGCGTTCACCGGTGGGGCGCGGGCTGGGGGCGGCGGGGGGTTGGATGGTGTCCATGGGGGTGTGGGAAGGGGGAGGGATCAGTCGAGCACCAGCTCGACACGCGGCACACCGCCGGTGGCCTGCAGCCGCACCGCACCGCCGAACACCTGGCCCAGCGCCTGCTGCAGGGCCGGCTGGGTGGCGGGACCGTCGGCCACCAGGCTGCCGTCGCGCAGCAGCAGCAGGCGGTCGGCATGCACGGCGATGGGCAGGTCGTGCAGCACGGTCACCACGGTGTGGCTGGACGCCAGGCGGCGGAACAGGCGTGCCAGCGCCACCTGGTGCGGTGCATCCAGGTGGGTGGTGGGTTCGTCGAGCAGCAGCACCGGCGCCTCGGTGGCCAGGGCGCGGGCCAGCAGCACCCGCTGGCGCTCACCGCCGCTCAAGGCCTGCAGGCGGCGGGTGGCCCAGCCGCTGCATTCGGTCAGGGCCATCGCCCGGTCCACCGCGGCCTGGTCGGCCGCGCCGGGGCTGGCCAGCAGGCCCAGGTGGGCGATGCGGCCCAGGGCCACGGTCTCGCGCACCGTCAGGTCGCCGCTGGTGTCGCCCTGCTGGGCCAGCCAGGCGATCTGGCGCGCACGCGCGGCCGGTGGCACCTGCTGCAGGCGCTGGTCGCCCAGCCACACCGTGCCGGCCTGCGGTCGCAGCAGGCCGGCCAGAGCCCGCAGCAGGGTGGATTTGCCGGCGCCGTTGGGGCCGACGATGGCCGTCCAGCCCGGCGCCAGGCCGGCCGACACCGCCTGCAGCACGGTGCGGCCACCCAGGTCCACGCGCAGCCCCTCGGCCCGCAGCGGCAGGGGTGGCGTCATGTCAGCCCCCGCCGCCGCAGCAGCACGAACAGGTACAGCCCGCCCAGCACCGCGGTGACCACGCCGACCGGCAGCTCCTGCGGCGGGATCAGCGCGCGCGAGACCACGTCGGCCACGCCCAGCAGCACCGCCCCCATGGCGGCGCTGGCGCCCAGCAGCCAGCCATGGGCGCCCGGCGCGTGCCGGCGCACAAGGTGCGGCGCCACCAGGCCGACAAAGGCCACCAGCCCGGCCTGCGACACCGCCAGCGCGGTGCTGGCCGCCAGCAGCACCACCAGCAGCAGGCGCACCCGGCCCAGGTGCAGGCCCAGGCTGGCGGCGCTGTCCTCGCCCAGGGTCAGCGCGTCCAGCGCACGGGCATGGCGCAGGGCCAGGCCCAGCAGCAGCACCAGGCCGCCGGCCATCAGCCCCAGCGCCGGCCAGCCCAGGAAGCTGGTGCTGCCCAGCATGAAGGCCTGCTTGCCACGCAGCGCATCGGGCGAGACCACGGTGACCAGGTCGGACACCGCGCCCATCAGCACCGACACCACCACGCCGGCCAGCAGCAGACGCAGGGTCTGCACCGCCCCCTGGGCCAGGGCCAGGGTCAGCAGCACGCCGCCCAGGGCGCCGGCAAAGGCCGCCACCACCAGGCCCACCCGCTCCAGCCAGGCGGCGGTGGCCAGGCTGATGGCCACACCACCCAGCGAGGCGCCGGCCAGCACCAGCACCACGGCCAGGCCGGCGCCGGCGCCGCTGCCCAGCAGGTAGGGGTCGGCCAGCGGGTTGCGGAACAGCCCCTGCGCCAGCGCGCCACCCAGGCCCAGCAGCGCGCCCACCAGTAGCGCGCCCAGGGTGCGTGGCAGGCGGATCTGACCCAGGATCAGGCCGGCCTGGTCGCCCTGCAGCTCGGCCCAGGTGGCAAGCGGTGCAAAGCCGGCGCTGCCGGTGAGCAGGCCGGCCAGCAGCACCAGCAGGGCGATGCCCAGCAGCAGGCCGGCCAGCCGGCGGCGGTGCCGGGTGTCGGGCGAAGCCATGGGCACGGCAGGGCGGGCCGCGGCCAGCGCCATGCGGCCCGCACTGCCCTCGCCCACCGGCGGCTGCACGGCGCTCACCGGGCCGCCCCCAGCCGCTGCAGGCAATCGGCGATCAGCCCGGCGGCCTGGCCCAGGCGCGGGCCGGGGCGGATCATGGATTCGTAGGCCTCGCTGGCAAAACCGCAGCGCTGGCCCGTCTGCAGCGCCACCAGGGCCGACCAGCCCGAGCGTGCGGCCATGGCCTGGGCGTCCTTGGCCGCGCCCATCACGATGTCGGGCTGGGCACGCAGCACGAACTCGGGGTTCAGCTTGGGAAACGGGCCCAGCGTGGCCGGCACGATGTTGGCCAGGCCCATGCGGGCCAGGGTCTCGCCGATGAAGGAGCTGGTGCCCGCCGCATACGGCCCGCCGCCGATCTCGAAATACACCCGCTGGCCGCGCAGGGCGGATGGCACACGCGCCGCCGCGCTGGCCAGTTCACGCTCGATCCGGGCCCAGGCCAGGGCGCCCTGGTCGGGCGTGCCCAGCAGGCGGGCCAGCAGCTGCAGCGTGCGCTGCACGTCGGCATGGGTTTCCGAGCGCAGGCGCAGCACCGGCAGGCCCAGGGCCTCCAGCCGCTCCAGCGAGCGCGCCGAGTTGGAGGCCAGCACCAGGTCGGGCTTGAGGCGCACGATGGCTTCCACCAGGGCGTCGTCCAGACCGCCCAGGCGCGGCAGCCTGTTCACCGCCTCGGGCCAGTTGCTCCAGCGGTCCACGCCCACCAGGCGCGGGCAGGCGCCGAGTGCACACACGCTCTCGGTCAGCGACGGCAGCAGGCTGATGATGCGCTGCGGCGGTGCGGCAAAGCGGTGGCTGTTGCCACGGTCGTCCTGCACCACCAGGGGCTGGGCCGCGGCCCCCTGCAGCAGGCCGGCCAGCAACAGCAGGGCCAGCCAGCGGCGCCATGGCAAGCGGTTCATGGGGAGCCTTTCACGGTCAGCGGGCAGCCGGCCACCACCAGCTGCACCTGGCCACACAGGCCGGCGATCTGCTGGTGCAGCAGGCCCAGGGCGTCGAGGAAGCGGCGCACCTCGGCGCCCAGCGGGCTGATGCCCAGGCCGATCTCGTTGGACACCCACAGCACCGGCCCCGGCGCCTGCTGCAGGGCCGCCAGCAGCGCGGTGGTGGCGGCGGCCAGGTCCTTGTCGTCCAGGCCGACGCCCTGCAGCGGCATCAGGCGCTGGGTGAGCCACAGCGTCAGGCAGTCCACCACCAGCAGATGGCCGGGCGCGCTGTGGCGGCGGATGGCACCGGCCAGGTCCACCGGCTCCTCCAGCGTGGCCAGGCCGGGCACCCGTGCGGCGCGGTCGGCCTGGTGGCGGGCGATGCGCCGGGCCATCTCGGCATCACCGGCCAGGGCGGTGGCCACCAGGGTGGCACGCCGGCCGGGCACGGCCAGCCAGGCCGCGGCGCGCTGCTCGGCCAGGCGCGATTTGCCGCTCTTCTGGCCGCCCAGGATCAGGCCGTGCAGCGGGCCCGTCATGCCAGCGCCCCCTCGGCCGGCGCCGGCAGCGGCCCGGGCGACAGCAGGGCCGCCACCAGGGCCGGGCTGGACGGGAACCAGGCGTGGAAGTAGCTGGCGCGCACCGGGCCGCGCACATACACCGCCTCACCGGCGCCCACCACCCCACCCCGCACCGCCTGGCAATGCGCCCAGGGCGGCAGCGGCGTGGCGCAGCTGGAATGGTGGAAGGTGTGGCCACGCAGCGCCTGGCCGCCCAGCAGCAGCTGCTGCGGCCCCAGCGCGGCCAGGCGCCGGCCCTGGGTGACGGTGCCCGGCAGCAGGCCCCACATCGCATGCTGGCCCCCATCGGCATCGACCAGGGCATCGAACAGCACCATCATGCCGCCGCATTCGGCCCACACCGGCCGGCCGGCCGCCACATGGGCGCGCAGCTGGCCACGCAGCCGGGTGCAGCCGGCCAGCCGGGCGGCATGCAGCTCGGGGTAGCCACCGGGCAGCCACACCGCGTCGCAGGCCGGCAGCGCATCGTCGGCCAGTGGGGAGAAGTGCAGCAGCTCCGCACCCAGGGCCTGCAGCGTGGCCAGGTTGGCGGGGTAGCTGAAGCAGAAGGCCGCATCCTGCGCCACGGCCACGCGGCGGCCGGCCAGCAGCGGGGGCACCGCCGCCACAACGGGCGCGGGTGCCGGCTGCCACGCCGGCCAGTCGGCCAGCGCCAGCCGGCCCAGCGGCGTGCCGGCCAGGGCATCGGCCGCGGCGTCCAGCCGGGCCAGGGCATCGGGCAGCTCGGCCGCCTGCACCAGGCCCAGGTGGCGCTCGGGCAGGGCCCAGGCGGCGCTGCGGGGCAAGGCGCCACACCAGTGCGCCGGGTCGTGCAGGCTGTCCTGCAACATCTGCGCATGGCGGGCGCCGGCCACGCGGTTGGCCAGCACGCCCAGCCAGGGCAGGCCGGGCTGGTAGTGCTGCAGGCCATGGGCCAGCGCGCCGAAGGTGCCGGCCATGGCGCTGGCGTCGACCACCACCAGCACCGGCAGGCCGAAGCGGCGCGCCAGGTCGGCGGCGCTGGGCTGGCCATCGAACAGGCCCATCACGCCTTCCACCACCACCAGGTCGGCCTCGGCCGCGGCGCTGGCCAGCCGGGCGGCGCAGTCATCCTCGCCGTTGATCCACAGGTCGAGCGAGTCCACCGGCGCGCCGCTGGCCAGGGCCAGCCATTGCGGATCCAGGAAATCCGGCCCGCACTTGAAGGCCCGCACCCGCCGGCCGGCGCGGGCATGCAGGCGCGCCAGGGCGCTGGCCACCGTGGTCTTGCCCTGGCCGGACGCCGGGGCGGCCACCAGCACGGCCACGCAGCGGTGGCCGGCCGGCGGGTGATGGGCGGTGCCGGTCATGGCGCTCAGCGCAGCGCCCAGCGCAGGCCCAGCTGCACGCTGCGGCCGTCGGTGGCGTAGGTGCGGGCCAGGGTGTAGGCCTTGTCGGTGGCGTTGTCCATGCGCGCCTCCAGCGTCAGGCCGGGCCGCAGTTCACGCTCCAGCCGCAGGTCCACCAGCACATAACCACCCAGGCGCTGGGCATTGGCCGCGTCGTCGAAGCGGCTTCCGCTGCCGCGCAGGGCCACACCCCAGCCCCAGCCGGCCCATTGGCCATCGGCGCTGACATTGGCCAGCACGCGGGCACGCCGGCGCAGCTGGCGGTCCAGATCCAGGTTGCGGGGTTCCTGGTAGGTGGCCGATGCCAGCAGGCCCACGCCGGCCCAGCGGGTGTCGGCGCTGAAGGTGATGCCCTCGTACTGCGCATTGCCCACGCCGTTGTAGCAGCCGAAGGCCGAGACGCAGGGGCCGGGCGCGCCGAAGTCGATCAGGTTGCGCACCCGGTTGCGCCAGGCGGTGGCGCGCAGCTCGCTGCCGCCCTCGGCCCAGCGCAGCCCCAGCTCGACATTGCGGCCGCGTTCGGCGTCCAGCGTGGGGTTGCCGTACTCGCTGAAGCGCTGGTAGAGGGTGGGGGCACGGAACGAGGTGCCGGCCGAGGCCGTCACGCGCCAGGCCGGCGCCAGCTGCCAGCCCCAGGCCAGGCTGCCGGTGGGCTGGTTGCCGAACTCGCTGTCGTGGTCATGCCGCAGATTGGCCTGCAGGGCATGGGCGCCGATGTCGGTGCGCCAGCCCAGCGCCAGACCGTCCTGGCTGCGCTGGCCCTGCAGCGTGGGCGCGAACTGGGTGGCGGGATTCAGCAGCTTGTCCTCGCGCCGCTCCAGCGCCACGTCCAGGTGGTGGATGCCCAGCTGCACGCCGTGCTGCAGCAGCAAGGTGCGCAGCGTGGTCTCGGTGCGGTAGAAGTTGGGCCGCGACTCGTAGGTGCTGTCCGACTGACCCAGCTGCAGGCGGGTGCTGCTGCCAGGCGACCACTGGCCTTCCCAGTTCAGGTTCAGCGCCCGCAGCGTGTGGCGGTTGACATCGTCGTCGGTGGGGCTGCTGTCGTACTGCGATTGCAGGTTGCTGGCCAGCAGCGACAGGTCGAGCCGGTGGCCGCGCGCCAGCTGGGTGCCGGCACGGGCCGTCATGCCGCTGCGGCGCCAGCCGTCGGCGTCGGGGTTGGCGGTGGCCAGGTTGCGGGCGTTGAAGCCGTCGCTGCGGCCGTGCGAGACCGACAGGGCGTAGTCCACCGGCCCGGCCGCACCGCTGGCCGAGGCCCGCGCCTGCACCGTGGCATGGCTGCCGTAGGACAGGGACGCGCCAGCCTGCAGCGGGCCACCACCACGGCGGGTGAACAGCTGCACCACACCGTTGATGGCGTCGGAGCCGTACAGCGCCGCCGCCGGGCCGCGCAGCACCTCGATGCGGTCGACCTCCTCGATCGGCAGCATTTCCCAGGCCGCACCGCCGGTGGCCTGGGATTCGATGCGCAGGCCGTCCAGGTAGACCGCCACATGGCGGCTCTCGCCGCCGCGGATGAACACGCTGGTGGTGTTGCCGGGCCCGCCGTTGCGCGACATCTCGATGCCGGGCAGCTGCACCAGCAGGTCGGCCAGGCTGGTGGCCCCGCTGCGCTCGATGGCCGCACGGTCGACCACCGACACATCGGCCAGCACCTGCGACAGCGGCTGGGCACGACGGGCGGCGGTGACCACCACCGGATCGGCCACGGCCACCAGCACATCGGCGGTGGGCTGGGTCTGGGATTGGGAGAAGGCCGGCGCGGCGGCCAGCAGGAACAGCGAAGCGGCCACGGCAGACGCACGCGGACGGGCACGGAGGCCGGAGTTGGAAGACATCATGGAAGCAGGAACCCAGGATCGTGGCCCGCTGCTTCCCCGCAGCCGGCCACCGCACGGCGCACGCCAGGGGCGCGCACCACCTTGTTGGCCGGTATCCGGGCTGGCGGAGACAACCCCTGTGGCCTTCCCGAGCGCTTGCGCGACCAGTGGCGTCAGACACAGGAGCGGTGGTCCTGAGACCACGTCCGCTTACCGTTGCGGGGGCAGCGCAGGTTGGGTGCACACCCGGGGGGTGAACGCCTTCCTGCTTCCCGTTTAACCTGGCCGACACGACGGGCGGCCAGAGCACCAACAGGCGCGATGCTAACGCAGCGCCATGCGGCGCCGCGGCGCGCCCCCGGTGCGCAGGGTGGCCGCCGCAGGCCCGCCACCTACAATCCACCGCTTCTACAGGAGGCGGCGCCAGCCCATGTCAAGACTCGATGACCTTGCCGAGCGGATCGAACGGCTGGTGCTGCGGCATGAGGAGCTGCAGCGCACCAATGCCCTGCTGCAGACCCAGCTGGGCACGGTGACCAGCGAGCGCGACAGCCTGCGCTCGCGCCTGGCCGCCGCCCGTGCCCGCATCGACGCCCTGCTCGACCGCCTGCCGGCCGAGCCGGTGGCCGCCCCGGCGGTGGCCCGCAAGACAGACGCCGCATGACCCAGCCGCCGCGCCGCCCCGCGGCGCATCGCGCCGTGCGCAGCCCGAAGGGACACCCGTGACCGCCCCCGTGAAGCAGATCGAAGCCACCATCCTGGGCCAGAGCTACATGCTGGCCTGCCCGCCCGACGGCGAGAGCCTGCTGCGCGAGGCGGTGGCCATCGTCGACCGCGAGATGAGCGCCATCCGCGATGCCGGCAAGGTCAAGGCGCGTGAGCGCATCGCCGTGCTCACCGCGCTGAACCTGGCCTACCAGCGTGCCGAACAGGCGCGCCAGCCGGCGCCGGTGCCGGCGCCTGCCCTGGCGGTGGCCGAGGGCGAGATCGATGTGGAGCACCTGATCCGCCGCATCGACAGCGTGCTGGGCCAGGACGGCCAGCTGCTGTGAGAAATGACACTGCAGCAAGGGCATCGGACATGCCTAGAATGGGGCCGTCCGTTGCGTGCTGTGGGCTTTATATTTCCTTGATCCGATGCTCTATGAGCCAGGGCTTGGAACATCGCGAAGCTGGTGTGATCGTCTCGCGTCAGATGAACCCGAAGCCTCGCTGACCTCGCCCACCTGATCTCCCCCTTGGGATCAGGAATGCGGTCCACGGTTCTGCAACGGACACCCCACTTTCCATGCCAAGCGCCGCACAGCCACAGTTCTGGTTGATGAAGAGCGAGCCCTCGGAGTGCTCGATCGACGACCTGGCCCAAGCACCGCAGGCCACCGTGCCCTGGGTGGGCGTGCGCAACTACCAGGCGCGCAACTTCATGCGCGATGCCATGCGGGTGGGCGACGGCGTGCTGTTCTACCACTCGTCCTGCGCCGAGCCCGGCGTGGCCGGCCTGGCGCGGGTGGCCAGCACGGCCTATCCCGACCCCACCCAGTTCGACCCGGCCAGCCCCTATTTCGACGCCAAGGCCAGCGCGGAATCACCACGCTGGCTGCTGGTGGACGTGGCCCTGGTGCAGAAGACGCCGCTGCTGCCGCTGCGCCAGATGCGCGAACGGCCCGAGCTGGCCAGCATGGGCCTGCTGCAGCGTGGCAGCCGGCTGTCCATCACCCCGGTCACGCGCAGCGAGTGGGACGCGGTGCTGCGCCTGCTGGGTGTGGCCGGCTGATGGCGCTGCTCGATGCGGCCCTGGTGGCCGAGCTGCTGCTGCTGGGCTGCTGCACCGGCTTCCTGGCCGGCCTGCTGGGCATCGGCGGCGGCATGCTGATGGTGCCTTTCCTCAGCGTGATCTTCGGCAACCGCGGCGTGGAGCCGGGCCTGGCGCTGAAGATGGCGGTGGCCACGGCCATGGCCAGCATCCTGTTCACCTCGGTCAGCAGCGTGCGCGCCCACCATGCGCGTGGCGCCGTGCGCTGGGACCTGGTGCGCAAGCTGGCGCCCGGCATCGTGGCCGGTGGCCTGCTGTCGGGGGCCGGGCTGTTTGCGCTGATCCGCGGCGAGGCCCTGGGCCTGCTGTTCGCGGGCTTCGTGGGCTTCTCGGCCACCCAGATGCTGATCGACCGCAAGCCGAAGCCCGGCCGCCAGATGCCCGGCCCGGTGGGCGCCACCGCGGCCGGCGGCGTGATCGGCCTGGTGGCCGGCCTGGTGGGTGCCGGCGGCGCCTTCATCTCGGTGCCCTTCATGGCCTGGTGCAACGTGGCCATCCACAGCGCGGTGGCCACCAGCGCGGCGCTGGGCTTTCCCATCGCGCTGGCCAACACCACGGGCTATGTGATCGCCGGCTGGGGCCTGCCCTCGCCCCTGCCCGGCACGCTGGGCTACCTGTCGCTGCCGGCACTGGGCGTGCTGGCCCTGGCCAGCGTGCTGATGGCGCCGCTGGGCGCGCGCGCGGCCCACACGCTGGACACCAGGCGCCTGAAGAAGGTGTTCGCCGTGCTGCTCTACGGCCTGGCCGGCTTCATGGTCTGGCGCGTGCTGCGCGGCTGAGCTCAGCCCGCTTCGAAGCGGATGCTGGCCAGGGCCACGGTGTTGCCACCGCGGCGCTTGGCCTCGGCCAGCGCGGCCGAGCAGGCGGCGATCAGCTCGTCATGGCCATGGGCCGTGTGCGGAAAGCTGGCCACACCCATGGCCACGCTGAAGCCCAGCTCTTCGCCGTCGAGCATCACGATCTGGGTGGCGCACTGGCGGCGCAGGCCCTCCATGCGGCTGTGGGCGGTGGCCAGGCCCACACCCGACAGCAGCACGGCAAAGTGCCGCTCGTCCATGCGGCAGCTGGCGTCCATGGCCCGGGTGTTGCCGCGCAGCAGCCGGCCCATGGCCTCGCAGATGCGCTCCTGCGCCCGCGCGCCCAGCGCGCCCACCTTGTCGTTGAACGGGTCCAGGGCCATGTAGACCAGGGCGAACTCGCGGTGCTCGCGGGTGGACAGATCCAGCTCGCGGCGCATCTGGTCGTCGAAGTGGGCCCGGCTGTTCAGGCCGCTGGCCTGGTCACGCAGGCCATGCTCGGACAGGTCGAGCCGCAGCGCGTCATTGGCCTTCTGCTGCTGCTCCAGCTGGTCGAGGGCCAGGCGCAGCTGGGCCTCGCGCTGGCGCTGCGGTGCCATGTCCTGCCACAGGCTGCAGATCAGGCGCTGGTCCCCCTGGGGCATGACCACCCGCAGCACCTTGAACTCACGCCGCTCACCACGCAGGTCGAACTTGTGGTCGCTGGCCAGGGCGCTGCCCTGGGCCAGCGCGGTGTGGTCGGCCGCCCGCAGCAGCGCGGCGGTGGTGGCGTCCAGCCAGTCGGCATCGGTGCAGCCGACCAGGCTGGCGGCATCGGTGCCCAGCAGCGTGGCCAGCTGCTCGTTGACCGACAGGTAGCGCCCGTCGTCGGCCGCCTTGACCCCCAGCGCCAGGCCTTGCTGCTGGGCATGGGCCAGCAGGGCCTGGGCCAGCACGGCATCACAGGCCGGGCCGTCAGCCCGCAGGGGCTGCGGCGGGCCGGCGCGCTCGGTCGCGATGGGGAAGGTCATGTGTGGGGCTCGGACAGCGGGGCCAGGGGCTGAGCATGGGTTGATTCTGGGGAGCGCCCCGGGGATCAGCAAGCTGAACCGGGGTGCACTCCCTAGATTCGATGATATCCAGGCCAGCCCCTGCCGCCCCGGCCGGAACGCCGGATCAGCCGGCGCACATGCCCGCAAATCAGCCCAGCAGGACCTGCATGCTGTGCTCGTACAGCGAGGTCAGCTGCTCGAAGCTGAGCACCAGGGCCTCGCTCTCGCGTGCCAGGGTGGCGCGGCCGGCTGCGGCGTCGGCGCCGTCGCTGCGGCGCAGGCCGTCCAGCAGCCGCTGCCACTGGCCCCGCGCCTGGGCCAGCGCGGCGCGGATGGCGTCACTGGCCAGCGGTGCCTGCTCCAGCGTGGCCAGGGTGGCCTCGAACTCGCGCACCGTCTGCGCCGCCGCCTGGGCATGGGCCGCCGCCTGTGGCCCGGGCAGCACCGCGGCCAGCAGGGCCTGCTTGGCCAGGCGCTGGGCCAGCATGCGCTGGCGGCCACTGAGGTTCACCACCTGCAGGTGGCGCCGGCCGCTGGCCGCTTCCAGGGCACCGGTCAGCGCGTCGGCACTGGCCAGCAGCAGTTCGGCCTGGGCATCGGCCTCGTCCAGTTGGGCCGGCCAGGCCGTGCCACGCGTCTGGCCGCCGGCCGCCGAGGGCTGCAGCGCCAGCCAGGCCTGGCGACAGGCCTCCAGCTGGCCGGCCATCGGCGCCGGCAGCGCCAGCTTCGCCAGCCAGTCCAGGTTGTGCTGCAGGCGCTGTGCGGTGTCGGCCAGGGTGTCCTCGACCCGTCCACGCGCCACCGCGCGCAGGGCCAGGGCCTTGACATGGCGCTGCGACAGCATGCGCAGCTGGCCGGCACGGTTGATGGCCTCGGCCGATTGCGCGGCCTCGAGCAGGCCGCGCGAGACCTCGCCCACCCGCAGGTTGGCCTGCATGGAGGCGGTGCGCAGCAGGGTGAAGGCATCGTCCTCGCTCAGCTGCTGGGCGCGCATCAGCAGGCCCTTGGCCTTGTCCACCCACTTGCGCTCGTCCAGCCGCGCCAGCGCCACGGCCAGGGCCTGCTGCTGGGCCTGGTCGCGCTGGAAGCGGGCGATGGCCAGGGCCTGCGCCGCCACCAGGGCCGCGGGCTGCACATCGGCCGGCAGCCAGGCCACCAGGTTCAGGTCGAGCAGGGCCGGCAGGTCGGCAGCCGGCAGGGCAGCACCCGCCACCAGCACCGGACAGGCGGCGCTGGTGGCCAGCAGCCCCAGCGCCTGGCGCAGCACATCGTCCAGCACCGGCGCCAGCACCAGGACCGCTTGCGGTGCAAGCCGGACCACCTCGCGCACCAACATGTGGCAAGGCTGGGGGCCGAAAGCCTGTAGGCCGGCAGCCTGCAGGCGGGCCAGCATGGCATGGGCATCGGCCAGGGCCTGGGGGCTGTCGTGGCAGGTGATCAGGAGGCTCATCGGGGGGCAGGACAGGCGGCACAACGGCCGTGTGGATCACGGGCAGGGCACCCGGACACAGGCACCGTCCATGCCAGTCTGGCTGGCATGGATGCTGCATTGCACCACGCGTCGGGTGTGACGATGCACCCGGGCCGGGACCCCGGCCGCCTGCCCCGCCCGGGGTGGTGCACCACGCCCAGGGCCGCCAGCGGCGGCCCAGTTCTGCAGGCCCGGGGCCTTGGCCCTCCGCGGCGCCAGCCACGCCCGGCCCCAGTCTTGCAGATCCCTGCTGCAACCCGCCCAGGCCACGCGCCCCGCGTGGCTCCGCAGCCCACCTGTCCGCAGGAGCCCAAGCATGAAGAAGATGAAACTGGTGTTGATCGGCAACGGCATGGCCGGCGTGCGCACGCTGGAAGAGCTGCTGAAGATCGCGCCCGACCTCTACGACATCACCGTGTTCGGCGCCGAGCCGCACCCGAACTACAACCGCATCCTGCTGAGCCCGGTGCTGGCGGGCGAGCAGACCGTCGACGAGATCATCCTCAACCCGCTGAGCTGGTATGCCGAGCACGGCATCACCCTGCACCTGGGCCGCACGGTGACCAAGGTCGACCGCACCCGGCGCCAGGTGATCGCCACCGATGCCGCGGGCCA
Source organism: Pseudomonadota bacterium (assembly GCA_040386375.1). Classification (GTDB taxonomy): domain Bacteria; phylum Pseudomonadota; class Gammaproteobacteria; order Burkholderiales; family Burkholderiaceae_C; genus Pseudaquabacterium. Next base: position 1,699 of record JAZKFQ010000072.1, on the reverse strand, counting down.
GACCACGGTGGCGGACTACGACCGCCTGCTGGTCGCCACCGGCAGCCTGCCCTTCATCCTGCCGGTGCCGGGCAAGGACCTGCAGGGCGTGATCGCCTACCGCGACATCGCCGACACCGAGACCATGATCGCCACCGCCAAGACGCACAGGCATGCGGTGGTGATCGGCGGCGGCCTGCTGGGCCTGGAGGCGGCCAACGGCCTGATGCTGCGTGGCATGCAGGTGACGGTGGTGCACATCGCGCCCTGGCTGATGGAGCGCCAGCTCGACGACGTGGCCGGCGGCCTGCTGCGCCAGTCGCTGGAGGCCCGCGGCCTGCGTTTCATGATCGGCGCCCAGACCCAGGCCCTGATCGGCGATGCGGACGGCGGCCAGGGTGGGCGTGTGATGGCGGTGCAGTTCAAGGACGGCAGCGAGGTGCCCGCCGACCTGGTGGTGATGGCCGCCGGCATCCGCCCCAACACCGCGCTGGCCAAGTCCATGGGCCTGCACTGCGCCCAGGACGGCCGCGGCGGCATCAGCGTCAGCGACACCCTGCAGACCACCACCGATGCGCGCATCTACGCCGTGGGCGAGTGCGCCGCCCACCGCGGCATCGCCTACGGCCTGGTGGCCCCGCTGTTCGAGCAGGGCAAGGTCTGCGCCACCCACCTGGCGCAGTTCGGCATCGGCCGCTACACCGGCAGCCAGACCAGCACCAAGCTGAAGGTGACCGGCATCGACCTGTTCTCGGCCGGCAACTTCATGGGCGGCGAAGGCACGGAGGAGATCGTGATGAGCGACCCCTTCGGCGGCGTCTACAAGAAGCTGGTGATCAAGGACGACAAGCTGGTCGGCGCCTGCCTGTACGGCGACACGGTGGACGGCAGCTGGTACTTCAAGCTGCTGCGCGACGGCCGCACGGTGAGCGACATCCGCGACAAGCTGATGTTCGGCGAGAGCAACATCGGCGACGTGGGCCACCAGGGCCACAGCAAGGCGGCCTCCATGGCCGACAGCGACGAGGTCTGCGGCTGCAACGGCGTGACCAAGGGCAGCATCTGCAAGGCCATCAAGGACAAGGGCCTGTTCACCCTGGAGGAGGTGCGCAAGCACACCAAGGCCAGCGCCAGCTGCGGCAGCTGCACCGGCCTGGTGGAACAGCTGCTGATGTTCACCGCCGGCGGCGACTATTCGGCCGCGCCGAAGAAGAAGGCCATGTGCGGCTGCACCGACACCAGCCACCAGGAGGCGCGCGACGCCATCCGCACGCAGAAGCTGCTGACCATCGACGGCGTTTACCGCACGCTGGGCTGGCGCACGCCCAACGGCTGCAGCAGCTGCCGGCCGGCCATCAACTACTACCTGATCAGCACCTGGCCGAAGGAGGCCCTGGACGACCCGCAGAGCCGCTACATCAACGAGCGCAGCCACGCCAACATCCAGAAGGACGGCCGCTACAGCGTGATCCCGCGCATGTGGGGCGGCGAGACCACGGCCGACGAGCTGCGCCGCATTGCCGATGCGGTGGACAAGTACCAGATCCCCACCGTCAAGGTCACCGGCGGCCAGCGCATCGACCTGCTGGGCGTGAAGAAGGAAGACCTGGTGGGGGTGTGGCAGGACATCGGCATGCCCAGCGGCCACGCCTATGCCAAGGCCCTGCGCACGGTGAAGACCTGCGTGGGCAGCGAGTGGTGCCGCTTCGGCACCCAGGAC
>JAZKFQ010000071.1:0-58181 GCA_040386375.1 Pseudomonadota bacterium | reverse complement strand
TCGTGCTGTGGTCGGAAGACCCGGCGCAGTTCGTCATCGGCGCGCTGGCGCCGGCCAATGTGCAGAGCATCGTCGTCGACGAAGAGAAGCACGCCATGGACGTGGTGGTCGACGAGGAAAACCTCGCCATCGCCATCGGCCGCGGCGGCCAGAACGTGCGCTTGGCTTCCGAGCTGACCGGCTGGCGCATCAACATCATGACGGCCGAGGAATCGCAGGCCAAGCAGGCGGTCGAGAGTGATTCGATCCGCAAGCTGTTCGTCGACAAGCTGGACGTCGACGAAGAAGTGGCCGACATGCTGATCGCCGAAGGCTTCTCCAGCCTGGAAGAGGTGGCCTATGTGCCGCTGCAGGAAATGCTGGAGATGGACGCCTTCGACGAAGACACCGTGCATGAGCTGCGCACCCGGGCCAAGGATGCACTGCTGACGATGGAAATCGCCCGGGAAGAGAATGTCGAGGCGGTGTCGCAAGACCTGCGTGATCTGGACGGCCTGACGCCCGACCTGATCGCCAAGCTGGCCGACGGCGGCGTGAACAGCCGCGACGACCTGGCCGACCTGGCCGTCGATGAACTGGTCGAGATGACCGGCATCGACGACGAGGCCGCCAAGGCCCTGATCATGAAGGCGCGGGAGCACTGGTTCACGGCTTGACGGCCTGGCCCGGCAACGGGCCAGGGTTGCAGCAACCACCAACGCCACCGCTCCACCGCACGCTAGATTCGCAAGATTCGCAAGGAAATTCACCCATGGCCGTGACGACCGTCGCCCAGTTCGCAGCCGAGCTCAACCGTCCTGCAGGGACGCTGCTCGAGCAGCTGCAGTCTGCCGGTGTCGCGAAGAAGTCGCCCGACGACGCGCTGACCGAGTCCGACAAGGAACGCCTGCTGGAGCACCTGCGCAATGCGCATGGCACCAACAGCGCCGACCGCAAGAAGATCACGCTGACCCGCAAGAGCACCAGCGAGATCAAGCAGGCCGATGCCTCCGGCAAGGCCCGCACCATCCAGGTGGAAGTGCGCAAGAAGCGCACCTTCGTCAAGCGCGACGACATGCCCGCCGGTGTGGACGAGGCCGCGGCCGCCGCCCAGGAAGAGGCCGAGCTGCAGCGCCGCGAGGACGAGGCCAACGCCCAGGCCGAGCAGCTGCGCCGCCAGGAAGAAGAACTGGCCGAGCAGGCGCGCCAGCGCGCCGAGCGTGAGCGCCAGGAGCGCGAAGCCGCAGAAGCCGCTGCCAAGGCAGCTGCCGAAGCGCGCGCTGCGGCCGAGGCAGAAGCCGCCCGCGCCGCTGCCGAGGCCGCCGCCAAGGCTGCTGCGGCGGCGATTGAAAAGGCCGCCACGCCAGCGCCCGCCGCTGGCAAGGCCGCTGGCAAGGCTGCGCCCGCTGCTGCACCGGCAGCTCCTGCAGCACCGGTTGCGCCTGCCGCACCCGTGGCAGCAGCACCCGCCGCGGCCGCGCCGGCTGAGGCACCCAAGCCGGGCATCCGCATCGTCAAGGCGGTCGAGGCCGAAGCGGCCGAGAAGGCCGCGCTGGACGCCGTCGCCCGCCGCCGCAAGGCTGCCGAGGCCGAGGCCGCGGCCATCCGCGAGATGATGAACAAGCCCAAGGGCGTTCAGACAGCCAAGAAGCCCGAGCCACCCCCGCCGGTGCCGGGCAAGGAAGCCATCTCCGGCACCATTCACAAGCCCAAGGCTGTTCCCGGTGCGCCGGGCGCGGCCACCACCACGGCGGCCAAGCCGGGTGACAAGAAGTCCGTCAAGAGCGAGAAGCTGTCGTCCAGCTGGGCCGACGACGCCGCGAAGAAGCGCGCGCTGGCCGGCAAGGGCCGCAGCGATGGTGGTGGTGCCAACCGCCCGGGCTGGCGTGCCCCGCGTGGTGGCCGCCGTGGCGAGCGGGATTCCGGCCCCAGCACCTTCCAGGCCCCCACCGAGATGGTGGTGCAGGAAGTGCATGTGCCCGAGACCATCAGTGTGGCCGACCTGGCGCACAAGATGTCGGTGAAGGCGGCCGAGGTGATCAAGCAGCTGATGAAGCTGGGCCAGATGGTCACCATCAACCAGCAGCTGGACCAGGAGACCGCGATGATCGTGGTCGAGGAAATGGGCCACAAGGCCCTGGCTGCCAAGCTGGACGACCCGGACGCCTTCCTCGAAGAGGAGCACAGTGCCACCGAGGGCGAGCAACTGCCACGGGCGCCGGTGGTCACCATCATGGGCCACGTCGACCACGGCAAGACCTCGCTGCTGGACTACATCCGCACCACCCGCGTGGCGGCGGGCGAAGCCGGCGGCATCACCCAGCACATCGGTGCCTACCACGTGGAAACCCCGCGCGGCATGATCACCTTCCTCGACACCCCTGGCCACGCGGCCTTCACGGCCATGCGTGCCCGTGGCGCCACGGCCACCGACCTGGTGATCCTGGTGGTGGCGGCCGACGACGGCGTGATGCCGCAGACCAAGGAGGCCATCTCCCACGCCAAGGCCGCCAAGGTGCCGATGGTGGTGGCGATGAACAAGATCGACAAGCCGGGCGCCAACCTGGAGCGCCTGAAGGGCGAACTGGTGGCGGAAGCGGTGGTGCCGGAAGACTTCGGTGGTGAAACACCGTTCGTGCCGGTGTCGGCCAAGACCGGCGAGGGCATCGACGATCTGCTGGAACAGGTGCTGCTGCAGGCCGAGATCCTGGAGCTGAAGGCGCCCAAGGACGCACTCGCCAAGGGCCTGGTGATCGAAGCCAAGCTCGACAAGGGCCGCGGCCCGGTGGCCACGGTGCTGGTGCAGAGCGGCACGCTCAAGCGGGGCGACGTGGTGCTGGCGGGTTCCAGCTTCGGCCGCGTGCGGGCCATGCTGGACGAGGACGGCAAGTCCTGCCAGGAGGCCGGCCCGTCGATCCCGGTGGAAATCCAGGGCCTGACCGAGGTGCCGCAGGCCGGTGACGAGTTCATGGTGCTGACCGACGAGCGCCGTGCACGCGAGATCGCCACCTTCCGCCAGGGCAAGTACCGCGAAGTGACGCTGAACCGCCGCCAGGCCGCCAAGCTCGAGAACATCTTCGAGAACGTGGGCGAAGGTGCAGCGCAGACTTTGGCGCTGATCATCAAGGCCGACGTGCAGGGCTCGCAGGAAGCGCTGGCCCAGTCGCTGCTGAAGCTCAGCACGCCCGAGGTCAAGGTGCAGATCGTGCATGCCGCCGTGGGCGGCATCAGCGAGAGCGACATCAACCTGGCGATCGCCAGCAAGGCGGTGATCATCGGCTTCAACGTGCGGGCCGATTCCAACGCCCGCAAGCTGGCCGAAGGCAACGGCATCGACCTGCGCTACTACAACATCATCTACGACGCGGTCGACGATGTGAAGGCGGCCATGACCGGCATGCTGGCGCCGGAGCAGCGTGAAGAGATCATCGGTTCGGCCGAGATCCGCACGGTGTTCGTGGCCAGCAAGATCGGCACGGTGGCCGGTTGCATGGTCACCTCGGGTGTGGTGCGGCGCAACGCCAAGTTCCGTCTGCTGCGCCAGAACGTGGTGATCTACACCGGCGACCTGGATTCGCTCAAGCGCATGAAGGACGATGTGCGCGAGGTGAACGAAGGCTTCGAGTGCGGCATCAAGCTGAAGAACTACAACGACATCGCCGAGGGCGACCAGCTGGAGTTCTTCGAGGTCAAGGAAGTCGCACGAACGCTGTAAGGCGGATTTGCTCCTGACTGCAAACCCCGCCTCTGAAAAGAAGGCGGGGTTTGTGCTTATGGACACCCCGACGACCGAACACGGACATCCCCATGCGCCACAAACGTGCCATCCCCAACCGCAGCCTGCGGGTCAGCGACCAGATCCAGCGTGACCTGGCCGAGCTGATCCGCGACCTGAAAGATCCGCGCATCGGCATGGTCACCATCAACAGCGTGGTGGTAACGCCCGACTACGCCCACGCCAAGGTGTATTTCTCGGTGCTGGTGGGCGACACCGCCGAGTGCGAGGCCGGCCTGAATGAAGCCGCAGGGTTCCTGCGCAACGGCCTGTTCAAGCGCCTGCAGATCCACACCGTGCCCACGCTGCATTTCACGTTTGACCGCACGACGGAGCATGCCGCCGAGTTGAGTGCGCTCATCCGCGAAGCCAACAGCACCCGCGCCAAGGAAGACTGAAGCCCGTGGCCCAAGGCACCCGCAGCCGCATCATTCGCCGTGCCCTGCACGGCGTGCTGCTGCTCGACAAGCCCCTGGGCTGGTCGAGCAACGACGCCTTGCAGAAGGCGAAGTGGCTGCTGCGTGCCGAAAAAGCCGGCCACACCGGCACGCTCGACCCCCTGGCCACCGGCCTGCTGCCGCTGTGCTTTGGTGCGGCCACCAAGTTCAGCCAGGTCAGCCTGGACGCCGACAAGGCCTACCGCGCCACCCTGCGCCTGGGTCAGCGCACCAGCACCGGAGACCGTGAAGGTGATGTCATTGCCGAGCGCCCGGTGCAGGTGGATGCCGCCGCGCTGCAGGCCGCCATCAGCCGCTTCACCGGCCCGATCAGCCAGCTGCCGCCCATGCATTCGGCGCTGAAGAAGGATGGCAAGGCGCTGTATGAATACGCCCGCGCCGGTGAGGTGGTGGAGCGCACGCCGCGCCAGGTGTGCATTCACGCCATCGACATCGTCAGCTGGCAGGATGCCGAACTGGTGCTGGACGTGCGCTGCAGCAAGGGCACCTACATCCGCACCCTGGCCGAGGACATCGGCGAGGCCCTGGGCTGCGGCGCCCACCTGAGTGCCTTGCGCCGCACGGCCAGCGGCCCCTTGACCCTGATCGGCGCGGTGACACTCGCCGAGCTGGAAGCCATGGACGAACCCGCCCGCGAAGCCTTGCTGCAGCCGGTCGATGCCCTGCTGGCCGACTGGCCCCGGGTGGCGCTGGACGCCGCCGAGGCCGGCCGCTTCCTCACCGGCTTGCGGCGCCGCCTGCAGCTGGCCGACACACCCGCGCTGCGTGTCTACGGACCGCAGCCTGGCGCGTTTCTTGGAAGCGCCCACACCACGGCCGGGGAACTGATCCCCGACCGCCTGCTCAGCCCCGCCGAGGTGCAGTCGCTGTTGAGCCCATCCCGACACCCTGCACCCGAGCCGCTAGAAGCAGCAGCCTGAATCTTCACGAGAACCACCATGACCCTGCAAATCCGCAACATCGCCATCATCGCGCACGTCGACCATGGCAAGACCACGATGGTCGACCAGCTGCTGCGCCAGAGCGGCACCTTCGCCGACCATGAAAAAGTGGTCGACACCGTGATGGACAGCAACGCCATCGAGCGTGAGCGTGGCATCACCATCCTGGCCAAGAACTGCGCCGTCAGCTGGCAGGGCACGCACATCAACATCGTCGACACCCCGGGCCACGCCGACTTCGGCGGCGAGGTGGAGCGGGCGCTGTCCATGGTCGACGGCGTGGTGCTGCTGATCGACGCGCAAGAGGGCCCCATGCCCCAGACCCGCTTCGTCACCAAGAAGGCGCTGGCCCTGGGCTTGAAGCCCATCGTGGTGGTGAACAAGGTCGACAAGCCGGGTGCCAAGCCCGACGCTGTGATCAACGCCGCCTTCGACCTGTTCGACAAGCTGGGCGCGAATGACGAGCAGCTGGATTTCCCGGTGGTCTACGCCTCGGGCATCAACGGCTGGTCGTCGCTGGTCGAAGGGGAGCGCGGCGAGCAGTGGGGCCCCGACATGTCGGCCCTGTTCGAGACCATCCTCAAGCATGTGCCGGCGCAGACCGGTGACCCGGAGGCACCGCTGCAGCTGCAGATCTCGGCGCTGGACTATTCCACCTTCGTCGGCCGCATCGGCGTGGGCCGCATCAGCCAGGGCACCATCAAGCCCGGCATGAACGTGGCGGTGATGGAAGGCCCGGACGGCAAGGCCATCACCGGCCGCATCAACCAGGTGCTGACCTTCCAGGGCCTGGACCGCGTGCAGGTGACCGACGCCGGCCCGGGCGAGATCGTGCTGATCAACGGCATCGAGGACATCGGCATCGGCGTCACCATCACCGACCCCGCCAACCCCCAGCCGCTGCCCATGCTGAAGGTGGACGAGCCGACGCTGACCATGAACTTCTGCGTCAACACCAGCCCGCTGGCCGGCCGCGAAGGCAAGTACGTGACCAGCCGCCAGCTCTGGGACCGGCTGCAGAAGGAACTGCAGAGCAACGTGGCGCTGCGGGTCAAGGAGACCGACGAGGACGGCATCTTCGAGGTGATGGGCCGGGGTGAACTGCACCTGACCATCCTGCTGGAGAACATGCGCCGCGAAGGCTACGAGCTGGCCGTGAGCAAGCCGCGTGTGGTGTTCCGCACCATCGACGGCGAGAAGTGCGAGCCCATCGAGCTGGTGACGGCCGACGTGGAAGAAAGCCACCAGGGCGGCGTGATGCAGGCCCTGGGTGAGCGCAAGGGCGAGCTGGTGAACATGGAACCCGACGGCCGCGGCCGGGTGCGCCTGGAATACCGCATCCCCGCGCGGGGCCTGATCGGCTTCACCAACGAGTTCCTGAACCTCACGCGTGGCTCGGGCCTGATCAGCAACATCTTCGACGGCTACGAGCCGCACAAGGGCGAGATCGCCAGCCGCAAGAACGGCGTGCTGATCAGCATGGACGCGGGCGAGATCTTCACCTATGCCCTGGGCAAGCTGGACGACCGCGGCCGCATGTTCGTGCGCGCCAACGACCCGGTCTACGAAGGCATGATCGTCGGCATCCACAACCGCGAGAACGACCTGGTGGTCAACGCCACCCGCACCAAGCAGCTGACCAACTTCCGCGTCAGCGGCAAGGAAGACGCGATCAAGATCACCCCGCCCATCGAGCTGACGCTGGAGTACGGCGTGGAGTTCATCGAGGACGACGAGCTGGTGGAGATCACGCCCAAGTCGGTGCGGGTGCGCAAGCGCCACCTGAGCGAGCACGACCGCAAGAAGGCGTCGCGCGAAGCGGCGTAAGCCGCTTCACGCGCCGCCTTGCGGCCGTCTGTTGCGCACCCCCAGCCCCCGCCACGCGGGGGCTCTGTCATGATGGTTGCCCGGGCCGCGTTGCGGCCCTCTTCAATTTCTGCTGGTCATGAAGCTGAGCCATTCCCGCGCTGTGCTGTTGATGCTGCTGGTCACCCTGCTGTGGAGCACGGCAGGTGTGGTCACGCGGCACCTGGAGGGGGCGCGCAGCTTCGAGGTCACGTTCTGGCGCAGCGCCTTCAATGCGCTGGCTCTGGTGGTGGCCCTGCTGTGGCTGCGCGGGCCGCGGCTGTGGGCCGACATCCGGCAGGGCGGGGCGGCGCTGTGGGTGTCGGGCCTGTGCTGGATGGTGATGTACACCAACTTCATGCTGGCCATCACCCTCACCACCGTGGCCACGGTGCTGATCACCATGTCCATCGCGCCCCTGCTCACGGCCTTGTTCGCGCGGCTGTTCCTGCGCCACGCACTGCCGGGGCGCACCTGGGCCGCCATTGGCGTGGCCGGGCTGGGCATCGCCTGGATGTTCGGCCAGCAGGCGCTGGCGCCCGGTGTGTCGATGACCGGCGCCCTGGTGGCCCTGGGCGTGCCGATTGCCGGCGCCACCAACTGGGTGCTGCTGCAGCACCTGCACCAGCGCCACGCGGCCGACCCCTCGGTGCGCGCGCCCGACATGCTGCCCGCGGTGCTGCTCGGCGCGCTGCTGTCGGCCCTGGTCACCCTGCCGCTGGCGCTGCCGTTTTCGGCCACGCCGCATGACCTGGCCTTGCTGGCCGGCCTGGGCGTGTTCCAGCTGGCCCTTCCCTGCCTGCTGGTGGTGGCGCTCACCCGGGTGCTGCCGGCCCCTGAAATCTCGCTGCTGGGCCTGCTGGAAGTGATTTTCGGTGTGCTGCTGGCCTGGGTGGGCGCGGGTGAATCCCCGGGCGCCAACGCCCTGGCCGGCGGGGCCCTGGTGATCGGCGCGCTGCTGTTCAATGAATGGCTGGGCCTGCGTGCGCGGCGTGGCGGTGCGGCCGCGGCGGTGGCATGACGGCGCGCATAGGCCTGTTTGCGCTGCTGGTGGCCGACTACGACGCGGCCATCGACTTCTTCACCCGTGCCCTGCGCTTCGAGCTGCTGGAAGACACGCCCCGATCGGCCAGCAAGCGCTGGGTGGTGGTGGCACCGCCGGGCGGGCAGGGCAGTGCGCTGCTGCTGGCCCGGGCGGCCGATGCGCTCCAGCGCGCCCAGGTGGGCAAGCAGTTCGGCGGCCGCGTCGGCCTTTTCCTGCAGACCGACGACTTCCAGGCCCAGCATGCCCACATGCTGGCCCAGGGCGTGCGCTTTGCCGAGGCGCCGCGTGCGGAGCCCTACGGCACGGTGGCGGTGTTCGAGGACCTGTGCGGCAACCGCTGGGACCTGATCCAGCACCACCAGCCGGTCTGAAGAGCATGAGATTCTTTCGCTCACGCCCGCTCATCACACCAAAACGCCCCCGCTCGTCGTTGCAAATGCTCGCCATAGCCCGAGCTATGGCTGCGCTTTGCGCCTAGATCAGGTGCGTTTTGGCGTGCTGCTCGGGCACGCCCGAAAAAATCTCATGCTCTGAAGCCGCGCCGCTGCAGCAGCAATTGCCGCGCATCCGCCATGCAACTGCGGCGATCAGGGTCTTGGTGCGGCCGGGATACTGGTTCCAACCCAGACCCACCCGCCGCCCGCCATGCGCAGCCCGGAACACAGCCCCATCATTGCCGACCGCGCCGAATTCATCGACGCGCTGAACCAGTTGCTGCACGGCCATGTGCTGGTGCGGGTGAGTGATGCGTCCTGGGGCTGCCAGCTCAATGGTGCGCCGCTGCGGCGCTCCTTCGGCGTGCTGCAGCACTTCGGGCTGATCGCGGCCTTCCACAACCCGGCCGGTTTCGAGGGGGTGGGCTACTACCGCATCACCGACCAGGGCCGCCGCTTTGCCAGCCGCGCGCTGGCCTGCTGGCGCAGCCTGCCGCTGTGGCAGCGCACCCTGGTGCGCCTGACCGGCTGAGCACCGGCCGAGCCGCCTGCGCCGGGTGAAACCCCGGGCATGGCAGCCGCGCCGGCGGGGCTAGCATGGCCCGCACCATGAAGCAGCTCTCCGGCCTGGATGCCACCTTTCTCCACCTCGAGACCGCCGAGATGCCGATGCATGTCGGCGCCCTGCATGTCTTCGAGATCCCGCCCGGCCAGGCCGGCAAGTTCGTCACCCGGCTGCGCAGCCACATCGCCAGCCGGCTGCCGGCCGCACCGGTGCTGCGCCGCAAGCTGTGGTGGATGCCGCTGAACCTGGCCAACCCGGCCTGGGTGGATGCCGAGCCCGACCTGCGCCAGCACATCGTCGAGATCAAGCTGCCACCCTCGGCCCGGCTGGGCGATGGCATGGCCGCGCTGGAAGAGGCGGTGTCCAGCCTGCACCCGGTGCTGCTGGACCGCCAGCGCCCGCTGTGGAAGATGCATGTGCTCGAAGGCCTGGCCGATGCCGCCAACGGCAACCGGCGGGTGGGCCTGTACAGCCAGTTCCACCATGCCGCGGTGGACGGCCAGGCGGCGGTGGCGCTGGCCCAGGTGATCATGGACTTGCAGCCCGTGGGGCGTGATCTCGCCATCCGCCCCAGCAGCCGCAGCAAGGTGTTCAAGCTGGGCTGGCAGGAGATGCTGCGTGGCGCCATCGCCAACGAGGCCAGCCAGGTGGTGCAGATCGTCAAGCAGCTGCCTGGCACGGCCAGGGCCCTGGCCGGCGCGGCCGGTGCGGCGCTGCAGCGCAGCCAGCTGCTGGCCGGTGGCCAGGCCACGCCGTCGAACCTGACGCTGGCGCCGCGCACCGTGCTCAACCAGAGCGTGGGCCCGGGCCGCGCCTTCGCCGCCATCAGCCTGCCGCTGGACCGGCTCAAGGCCAGCGCCCGCCACCACGAGGCCACCCTCAACGACATCGTGCTGCTGCTGTGCAGCACCGCGCTGCGGCGCTGGCTGGGGGCGCATGGCGGCGTGCCGCGCAAGAGCCTGGTGGCGGCGGTGCCGATCTCGCTGCGCGCCAAGGGCGATGCCAGCGCCGACAACCAGGCCTCGATGAGCCTGGTGAGCCTGGGCACGCAGGTGGCCGATCTGCGCAAGCGCCTGGCCCATGTGAAGCAGGCCACGGCGGCGATGAAGGCCACGGTGGGTGGCTTGAAGAGCGTGCTGCCGACCGACTTTCCGTCCATCGGCGTGCCCTGGCTGATGGAGGCGCTGACCACGCTGTACGGCAAGGCCCGGGTGGCCGACCGCATCCCCCTGGTGGCCAACCTGGTGATCAGCAATGTGCCCGGCCCGCCGGTGCCGCTGTACATGGCGGGTGCACGCATGCTGTGCAACCACCCCACCTCCATCGTCACCCACGGCCTGGCGCTGAACATCACGGTGCAGAGCTACGACCAGCAGATGGATTTCGGCCTGATGGCCGATGCCGCCGCCATGCCCGACGTGCGCAGCCTGGCCGACGCGCTGCGGGTGGCCTTCGACGACCTGTGCCTGCTGGAGGCCGAGCTCGGCGCCCCGGCCAGCCTGGCCGACACCGGCCGCGCAGTGGCCGGCCAGGCCGGCCGTCGGCTGCAGCAGGGCCTGAGCAGCGTGGGTGGCACGGTGGGCGGCCTGGTCGGCGACATGGTGGGTGGGGTGGTGAAGCGGGCCGTGCAGGGCGCCGTCAGCGCTGCGGTGGGGCCGGCGGCCCGGCGGGCCGGCCCGGCAAAGCTGGCCAAGCCGGCCCCGAAGCCCACGGCAAAACCCGCAGCCAAGGCCGCTGCAAGACCATCCGCCAAGGCCGCGCGCAAGCGTGCCCCTACCATCGGGCCATGAAACTCCACGCCAACGGCATCCAGATCGAAACCGATGTGCAGGGCCCGCCCGGTGGCGAGCCGGTGCTGCTGATCATGGGCCTGGGCATGCAGCTGGTGGCCTGGCCCGACGAACTGGTGGCCGATCTCGTGGCGCGCGGCTTCCGTGTCATCCGCTTCGACAACCGCGACGTGGGCCTCAGCGATGGCCACGACCACCTGGGCATGCCCGGCATGCTGGGGCCCATGCTGCGCCACGCCCTGCGCCTGCCGGTGCCCGCGCCCTACCGGCTGCGCGACATGGCCAACGATGCGGTGGGCGTGCTCGACGCCCTGGGCATCCCGGCGGCCCATGTCTGCGGAGCCTCGATGGGCGGCATGATCGCTCAGCAGATGGCGGTGCACCACCCGCAGCGTGTCAAGAGCCTGACCCTGGTCATGACCACCAGTGGCGCGCGCCACCTGCCGCAGCCCAGCCTGCGGGTGCGCCAGGCCCTGCTGGCCCGCCCGCGCAGCACGGCCGTGGCCGATGTCGTGGCCCATCTGCAAGGCCTGGTGCACACCATCGGCAGCCCCGGCTACCGGCCCGAGCCGGCGCGCCTGCGCGAGCGGCTGGAAGCCAGCGTGCGCCGCGCCTACCGCCCCGCCGGCACAGCGCGCCAGCTGCTGGCCATCGTGGCCGACGGCGACCGCACGCCGCTGCTGCGGCAGATCCGCCATGCCACCCGCGTGATCCATGGCGCCGACGACCCGCTGGTGCCGCCCGCCGCGGGCCGGCACCTGGCCAGCCAGATCCCCGGTGCCACGCTGGACCTGGTGCCCGGCATGGGCCACGACCTGCCGCTGGCCCTGCTGCCGCGCCTGGCCGACGGCATCGCCCAGGCCGCGGCGGCAGCCATCCCCCACAACGGAGTTCCTGCGCCATGAGCACCCTCGACAGCCAGGCCGCCCTGCGCCAGCACTATGCCGCCCCGATGGAGCGCGCGGTGCAGAAGGAGATCCAGGCGCTGGACCTGCATTGCCGGCGCTTCATCGCGCTGTCGCCTTTCGTGCTGCTGGCCACCGGCGATGCCGACCACAACCTGGACGCGTCACCACGCGGCGGCCCGCCGGGCTTTGTGCAGGTGGCCGACGACCACACCCTGCTGCTGCCCGATTCACCCGGCAACAACCGGCTGGATTCGTTCCAGAACATCGTGGCCACCGGCAAGCTGGGCCTGCTGTTCCTGATCCCCGGCGTGGACGAGACGCTGCGCATCAACGGCAGCGCCGTGCTGTCCACCGCGGCGGCCGACATCGCCGCCTGCACCACCGAGCGGCGCGCACCCAAGGTGGTGGTGCGGGTGACGGTGCAGGCCGCCTACCTGCACTGCGCCAAGGCCTTCATGCGCAGCAATCTGTGGGACCCGGCGGCCCAGGTGCAGCGCGCGGTGCTGCCCACCATCGGCCAGATGATCGCCGACCAGACCGGCACGCACGTGCCGGCGGAAACCCAGGAAGAGATGGCGCGGCGCTACGCGCCGGACCTGTAGCGCCGCAGCGGGCCTGGTGCTGCGTCTGACAGCGCACAGACGCCGCGTCTGCGCGGGCGCACGCTGCGCGGTGATGCCCCACAGCCCGCCACCCGCTCCTGTCGCACCCGCCGCACCCGCCGCACCCGCTGTGCGGCCCCCCGTGCTGCAGCGCCTGGCCGGTGTCACCGGCCTGCTGCAGGTGCTGGCCCACCGCCCGCTGGTGCTGCCGCTGGCCACCGCGGTGGCGCTGGCCATGGTGGCGGTCAGCGAACTGGCCCACCGCCAGACCATGCCCACCCTGGCCCAGCTGCTGCCGGCCGTGCTGCTGCAGCCCGGTGGTGGCAGCGCCCTGCAGGCCAGCCTGATGTCCGATCTGCAGACCAGCCTGCAATGGGGCCGCATCGGCGTGGCCGCGCTCAGCCTGATCAGCCTGGTGGCGCTGTTCCTGGTGCACCGACAGGGCCTGGCGCTGCAGCAGCAGCAGTTGCAGCGCCAGCGCCTGGCCCAGGCCGAGAACCAGACGCTGGAGGCCGAGGTGGCCCAGCGCACGGCCGAGCTGGTGGCCCTGGCCCAGCACCTGCAGACCGCGCGCGAAGACGAGCGCCACCGCCTGGCGCGCGACCTGCACGACGAGCTGGGTGCCCTGCTCACCGCCGCCAAGCTGGACGCCGCGCGCATCCGCCTGCGCCTGGCCGGCACGGCACCTGAGGCGCTGGAGCGGCTGGCGCACCTGGTGGCCGCACTGGACGGTGTGATCGCCCTGCAGCGCAGCATCAGCGAGAACCTGCACCCGTCGTCGCTGCGCCAGCTGGGCCTGGTGCCCACGCTGCAGAACCTGGCCGACGGTTTCTCGCGGGCCGCCGGCATCCCGGTGCACAGCCAGCTGCAGCCGGTGCAGCTGCAGCCGCAGGCCCAGCTGATGGTCTACCGCCTGGTGCAGGAGTCCCTCACCAACATCGGCAAGTACGCCCGGGCCGGCCAGGTGTGGCTGGAGTTGCAGCAGGTGGACGGTGAGGTGCGGCTGGTGGTGCGTGACGACGGCATCGGCTTCGAACCCGCAGCCGTGCCGCACACGGCCTGCGGCCTGGTGGGCATGCGTTACCGGGTGCAGGCCGAGCACGGCAGCCTGCGCCTGGCCAGTGCACCGGGGCAGGGCACCAGCATCACCGTGCAGCTGCCTGCCGCGGTGCACGCACCAGAAGTGCGTTAGAGACGCGGCCTGGCTGTCGGCCGCGTCCTACGCCACGGCGGCAAGCTCGCCGCTGTTGGCAGCAGCCCTGCGCGCGCAGACTGACGGCACGGCAGCGGTATCCAGCCCCACCAACAACCGCCACTGCCGACCAGGAGATTTCTTATGCTGCATTACGCCGTCGTCTTTCTCGTCATCGCGCTGATCGCCGCCGTGTTCGGCTTCGGTGGCATCGCCACCAGCGCGGTGGGCATCGCCAAGATCCTGTTCTTCGTGTTCGTGGTCCTGGCCGTGCTGAGTTTCCTGTTCGGCCTGATCCGCCGGCGATGAGTCAACCTTCACAACCCCAAGGAGCCACCATGTCCGATGAATCCCCCCTGAACACCGCCAACCAGATGATCGACCGTGCCGCGCAGCGCAGCGATGCCGCCATCCAGGCCGGCACCGAGGCGGCCCACCATGCGCTGGACGGCCTGTCGCAATCGGCCCGCCAGCTGCAGGCCGAAGCCGGCCATCTCAGCCAGCGTGGTCTGGACGCCCTGCGCGACAGCACGCGCCTGGTGCGTGAACGGGCCCACGAGGCCGGCGAGCGCACCGTGGGCTACATCCAGCATGAGCCGGTCAAGGCCATGTTGATGGCCGCTGCCACCGGCGCCGCGCTGATGGCCCTGATCGGCATGATGGGCGGGCGTTCCAACCGCTGATGTGCTCAGCCCAGCAGTGTCTGGTACGCCAGATGCTGCCGGGCGTAGCAGGGGCAGGCCGCGGCCTCCAGGCCGGCACGGTCCAGCACCGTCACCTGGCCGCGGTGGTAGGCGATCAGCCCCTGCCGCTGCAGCAGGCCGGCGGCCACGGTCACGCCCACCCGGCGCACACCCAGCATGCAGGCCAGGAACTCATGCGTGACCTGGAAGCGGTTGCCGTGTGCCCGGTCTTCGCTCATCAGCAGCCAGCGCGCCAGGCGTGGGCCGATGAGGTGGAAGCGCAGGCAGGCGGCCGACGAGGCCATTTGCGCCATCACCACGTACACATAGTGCAGCAGCGTCTGCCGCAGGGCCGGGCAGCGCGCCAGCTCGCGCTGCAGCGCCGCTGCCGGCACGCGCCAGGCTGACCCGCTGCCCTGCACCAGGGCCTGCAGCTGGGAGATGCGCACCCCCAGCGCCAAGGCGCCGCCGAACATGCCCTCGCTGCCCACCATGCCCACCTCCAGGCTGGGGTGGTTCTCGGTGCGTGTCAGCAGCGAGATGAAGCCGTCGACCGGGAAATACGCATGCGCCATCGGTGCGCCGGCCTCGCACAGCACCTCGCCCAGGTGCAGCTGCACCGAATCGCACTGGCCCAGCAGCCGTTGCTGGTCGCTGGCCGGCAGCAGCGCAATCAGGTGGTTCTGGACAATGGGCAAGGCACGCTCCGCAGAAGGGGCAGCCACTGCGCCGGCCCGCCATCAGCGCCGGCGCGGCAGCTTGCAAGCAGCCAGTCTGGGCGTGCAGGCACCAGCCGTCTGTGTTCTGTCGAACACATGCGGTGGTGCATTCACACCGCCAGGCGCACCGGCAGCAACCGGTCGTATTCCTTCTTCACCACCTCGTAGCACTCGCAGGTGCGCGTGGCCAGGCCGGGGCGGTCCAGCACGCTGATGCGGCCACGCGCATAGCGGATCAGGCCCAGCTTCTGCAGCTTCAGCGCCGCCTCGGTCACACCCTCGCGGCGCACACCCAGCATGTTGGCGATCAGCTCCTGCGTCATCACCAGGTCGTTGCCGGGCAGGCGGTCCAGGCTCAGCAGCAGCCAGCGGCACAGCTGCTGGTCCAGGCTGTGGTGGCGGTTGCACACTGCGGTCTGCGCCATCTGGGTGATCAGCGCCTGGGTGTAGCGCAGCAGCAGGTGCATCACCGGGTGGGAACGGTTGAACTCCTCCTTGATGGCCGAGGCCCGCAGGCGCCAGCCCTCGCCCGCGCTCTGCACCACACCGCGGCTGGGCGTGGATTCACCGCCCATGAACAAGGAGATGCCCACCACGCCCTCACGCCCCACCACGGCGATCTCGGCCGAGGCGCCGTTCTCCATCACGTACAGCAGCGAGACGATGGCCGTGGTGGGGAAATACACATGGCTGAGCGTGCGGCCCGATTCGTAGACCACCTGGCCCAGCGGCATGGCCACCCATTCCAGCTGGGGCAGCCAGCGCGCCAGTTCAGCCGCGGGCAGGGCGGCCAGCAGTTGGTTGTCGCTGGGCTGGGTGGTCTGTTGCATCGGGCGCTCGGGTGGTCGGTGGGCGTGCCGCTCCAGCCTCTACCAGCACCGCAGGGATGGCCCGATGATAGGCACGGCCATCCCTGCCAACTGTTCGACACCGCACAGACCACATCCCACCCCAGCCGCCGGCTTCAGCGTGGGCGGATCTGGCCGCTCTCGTCGGACAGCAGGATCTCTACCCGGCGGTTCATCTGCCGCCCGCCCGCGTTGTCGTTGCCGGCCACCGGGAAGGTTTCGCCCAGGCCCTGTGCGCTGAGGCGCCCGGCGTCCACGCCGGCCACCACCAGCGCGCTGCGCACCGCGTCGGCACGCCGGGCCGACAAGGCCTGGTTGTGCGCCGTGGCACCGGTGCTGTCGGTGAAGCCTTCGATCAGGGCGCGGCGCTGCGGGTAGGCCTGCAGGAAGCCGACCAGCTTGTCCATGCTGCGTTGCGCGCCAGGCTTGAGCTGGGCCTGGTCGGTGTCGAACAGCACGTCGCCGATGGTCACCACCATGCCGCGGTCGGTCTGCTTGGCGTCCAGCGCGGCCAGCTGCTGCGCCAGGGCATCGGCGCGGCGCTCGGCCTCGCCAGCCTGCTGCTGCGAGACCCCGGCCTGGCGCTGCGCCGCCTGCGCATCCCGCTGGGCGGCTTGTGCATCCCGCTGCGCGGCCTCGGCCGTGCGCTGGGCACTCTGCGCATCCCGCTGCGAGGCCTGGGCGCTGCGGGTGGCGCTGTCGGCCTCCTGGGTGCGGGCGGCCAGGCGCTGCTGGTCACGCTGCGCGCTGGCCTGGGCCAGCGTGGCCTCGGCGCTGCGGCGCAGGCCGGCCTGCTGCAGCAGCACGGTGCGCTGGCTGGCCAGGTAGGCCAGGTGGTCCACGCTGGCCGTGTCGTCACCACGCGCCAGGGCGGACTCGGCGGCGTCCATCGCGGCGCTGGCGTTCTGCAGCTCGGGGCCGTTCAGGCCCATGGTCTGCGGATCGGCCTGGGCGCTGCGCAGCTGGCTGCGTGCGGCATCCAGCCGGGCATTGGCCGGCGGCACGCTGCTGCAGGCGGCCATGGCGGCGAGGGTGGCCAGGGCCAGGGCGGCCACGGGCCAGCGGCTGGGGCTGCGGGCGTGGTGCGTGCCGGGGGGGCGGAGGGGGCTGGAATGGGTCATCGTGCAATCCTGTCGGGTGGTTGGAAGGTGGCGGCCGGTCAGGGCTTCTTGCGCGACAGCTCGTCGGTCAGCGCACGGCCTGCGGCCTGCACTTCCTGGGCGGCCAGGCGCGCCTTGTTGGTCTCGGCGCGGGATTCGGCCACCAGCGCATCCACCTGCGCCTGCTGGGCCAGCCGGCCGGCGTTGAGGTGGTCCTTGTCGGCCAGGGCCTGGTTGGCGCGCTGCAGCTTGTCGCGTGCCAGCGCCAGCTCGGGGGTGGGTGCGGTCTGGCCGGTGGCCGCTGCGGCATGGACCACGGCGGCGGTGCTGACCGCCAGCTGCGCGGTGGGCGGCGGCAGGCTGGCGCAGGCGCCCAGGGCCAGCAGGGTCAGGATGCCGAGGCCGGCCAGGGTGGCGCGGCGTGGCTGGAAACGGGGTGGGTGCATGGTGCTGCCTTTCGGTTGGTCTGGGGGGCGCATGGGCCCGGCTTGGTGTGCCGCGCTGCCCCGGGCAGGTCGCAGCTGGACCCGCAAGCTTGGAAGCGGCCCGCCCACCGGTCGGTGCGCTGTCGCACACGGCGGCACAACGGCTTGCTGTCCTACAGCCGGCCCGCGTGCCCGCCGATGGGGCCTGCGCCCTGCATTGCCTACAGTCCGTGCAGGGCCGGCGGTCCGGATGCTGACCCCGAAGGTGAGCGTCCAGTCCCGCGGCGCACCACCCCCGTCACTCCAGGAGCCTTGCCATGAAAAATCGTCTGAGTCTTGCCGCCATCGCCACGTCCATCCTCGTGCTCACCGCCACCGGCTGTGCCGTCACCCGTGGCCAGGAGAGTGTGGGCGCCTATGTCGACGACACCGCCATCACCACCGCGGTGAAGGCCCGCTTCGTCGAGAACAAGATGGTCGACGCTGCCGCCATCAGCGTGGAGACCATGAAGGGCACGGTGATGCTGTCCGGCTTCGCCAAGGGCCCGACCGAGCGCAGCACCGCCGAAGCGCTGACCTGGAAGGTCAACGGCGTGAAGGCCGTGAAGAACGAGATCGCCATCCGCCCGTGAGCATGCGCTGAACAGCCCGCAGCGGCGGCGCGTGCCGCCGCCTGTGCGGCTGTTTGCAAGCTTGATTGCCCCGACGCCAGCGCCTGCCGCTGGCGTTGTTGCGTGTGCCGCCCGCAGCGGCTACTTGCGGGTGTAGATCCTGTCGAAACTGCCACCGTCGGCAAAGTGGGCCTGCTGGGCCTTGGCCCAGCCACCGAACACCGCGTCGATGGTGAACAGGTTCAGCTTGGGGTATTGCCGGGCGTACTTGGCGGCCACGGTGGGGTCCGTGGGCCGGTAGTAGTTCTGGCCGGCGATTTCCTGGCCCTCGGGGCTGTAGAGGAACTCCAGGTAGGCCTGGGCCACGGCACGCGTGCCACGCTTGTCCACCACCTTGTCCACCAGGGCCACCGGCGGTTCGGCCAGGATGGACAGGCTGGGCGCCACGATGTCGAACCTGTCCGGGCCCAGTTCCTTCTGCGCCAGCAGGGCCTCGTTCTCCCAGGCCAGCAGCACGTCGCCGATGCCGCGTTCCACGAAGGTGGTGGTGCTGCCACGTGCGCCGGTGTCCAGCACCGGCACATTGGCCAGGATCTTGCCGACGAATTCCTGGGCCCTGGCCTCGGAGTTGCCGTAAGCCTTCAGGGCATAGCCCCAGGCGGCCAGGTAGTTCCAGCGTGCGCCGCCGCTGGTCTTGGGGTTGGGCGTGATGACGCCGATGCCGGGCCTGGCCAGGTCGTCCCAGTCCTTGATGCCCTTGGGGTTGCCCTTGCGCACCAGGAAGACGATGGTGCTGGTGTAGGGCGCGCTGTTGTGCTTGAGCCGTCTCTGCCAATCGGGCGGGATCAGCCTGGCCTTCGCGGCCAGTTCGTCCACGTCGTAGGCCAGGGCCAGGGTCACCACGTCGGCCTCCAGGCCGTCGATCACGCTGCGCGCCTGCTTGCCCGAGCCACCATGGCTTTGGCGGACGCTGACCACGTCGCCGGTCCTGGCCTTCCAGTGCGCGGCAAAGGCCTTGTTGAAGTCGGCATACAGCTCACGCGTGGGGTCGTAGGAGACATTGAGCAGGCTGATGTCCTTGGCCTGGGTGGCCAGGCTGGCAGCGGCCAGGGCGGCGGCCAGCAGGCTGCGGCGGAAGCGATGGAAGCGCATGTGCGGTGCTCTCGAGACGGGGGGATGCAGCGCATGCTAGGCAGCCGGCCACCTCGGCAGAACGAAGATGAACGTGTTTGCTCATGCAGGAAGCGAGCAAGCCCGGCCAGGCTATGCTGCGCGCCTTTTGTCGCACAAGGGATGCACGGATGACGGTGGTGGAGCGCAACAGGCGGGGCGGGCGGCAGGCGGTGGGCCGCCGCGCAGTGGTGCTGGCAGGCCTGGGGTCGGCCATGCTGGGCAGCGGGGTGGCCGCTGCGGCGCAGCCGCTGGATCTGTCGGGCGTGAGCCTGCGTGTGGGCACCTACAAGGGCAACTGGCGGGCGCTGATGGCCGCGGCCGGGCAGCCTGCGCCGCCCTACAAGATCGACTGGCGCGAGCTGAACAACGGCACGCTGCACATCGAGGCCATCCATGCCGATGCGCTGGACCTGGGCTTCGGCAGCGAGATCCCGGCGCTGTTTGCCGCCCGCCAGCAGGCCAGCGTGCGCTTCGTGGCCCTGGTGCGCGAGGACCTGAACAACCTGGTGACGGTGGCGCGCGGCGCCACGCCGATCAAGACCGTGGCCCAGCTCAAGGGCCGGCGGGTGGGCTATGCCCGCGGCACCATCGCGCACTACTTCCTCAGCCGCCAGCTGGCCGAGGCGGGGCTGGCGATGGCCGACATCAGCAGCGCCCATCTGGCGCCTGCCGATGCCCTGCAGGCCTTTGCCCGTGGCGACATCGACGCCTGGTCGATCTGGGGCTACAACGGCCAGCTGGCGCGGCTGCAGCACGGTGGCCGGGTGCTGAAGACGGCGAACGGCTATGCCTCGGGCAACTTCCCCATCTTTGCCAACCCCCGGGCGCTGGCCGATCCCCGGCGCGAGGCGGCCATCGGCGATTTCCTGCTGCGCCTGCGCCAGGCCTATCTGTGGGCCAACAGCCACTACCTGGAATTTGCGCGGGCCCAGAACGCCGAGACCAGGGTGGCGGTGGGCGACCTGATCGAGCTGTGGAACCAGCGCAGCACCGACTACGCCCTGCTGCCCGCCAGCCCGCAGGCCGCAGCCGCCCACCAGCAGGTGGCCGACGTGTTCCTGCAGGCCGGTGTGCTGGACGCCCCCACCCGGGTGGCGCCGCTGTGGGATGCGCGTTATGCGGCGCTGCTGGGGCGCAGCGGCTGAGGCGGCCCGGCCGCGTCAGCGCGGCCGGCGGTGCTCAGTCGCCATGGCCACCGTGGTGGCCGGGGCCGCGGCAGGCCCAGTTCTCGGCCCGCTCCACATCGCCGTGGCCGCGGTAGCGCGCCACGCTGGGGTAGGGGCACAGCGGGCGGCTGCGGTCGGCGGCCCAGTCGGCGGGCACGTCGGCATTCACGCCGCCGGCATTGCCGGGGCCGCGTGCGCTGGCCACGATGCCGGCCGGCGCCTGGCCGCCTTCCACCCAGGCCACCAGCGGTGACAGGAAATCGGCCTGGTCGGTGGCCGGGCCGCCCGAGCAGTGGCCCATGCCGGGCACGCGGTAGAAGCGGGTGAAGTCGGCCGCCCGGCCACCACTGTCGCGCTCCACACCGCGGTACCAGGCCTCGGTGTCGGCGACCGAGAAGATGGCGTCGCTGACGCCGTGGTAGACCAGGATCTTGCCGCCGCGGCGGCGCACGCCGTCCAGCCGGGTGGCGTCGGGCGGCGTCATGAACTGCATCGCCGATTCTGTGTAGGTGGCATTGGTGGCGGTCAGCTCGGGCAGGGTGGCATCGATGTCCAGGCCGATCGAGAAGGCCGGGCCGTCGCTCAGCGCCGACATCGAGGGTGGCACCTTGAAGATCACGCCCACCGCACCGGAGTCGCGGTCCAGTGGCGCACCGAACTCCCAGCCACCGACACCGGGCGCGCCCAGGCCCCCATCGAACGGGAAGGGCGCATAGAAGCGCTCGCCATTCTTCAGCGTGGCGCCGCTGAAGATCGGACCGATGGCCAGCTTCTGGGCGCTGCTCAGGCAGCTGCCGTCGCGCGCGCCGCTGCAGGTGGGCACGTCGCGCTGGAAGTCGAAGCGCTTCTGGCACACATCGGTGGCCTGCACGATGCCGTCGGCCGCGCCGTCCAGCGCATCGCAGCGCGCCAGCACCGCCTGGGCCAGCACCCGGCGCTCGGCCGCGGTGAAGGCGGTCTCCAGCCCGGCCGCCGTGGTGGGATTGCCGGTGGCCACGCTGGCATAGCGCTGGGCGCCCCAGATGTTGGCCAGTGCGGCCAGCGGCAGGTTGTAGCCCGGGGCGCCGGCCAGGTAGCCGTCGTAGTCCTGCGGGTAGCGGGCCGCGGCCACCAGGCTGTGGCGCCCGCCGTTGGAGCAGCCGCCGAAGTAGGAGCGGTCAGGCCCCTTGCCGTAGGCGATGTTGATGGCCTGCTTGGCCATGGGCGTGAGCTTGCCCACCGCCTGGTAGCCGTAGTCCAGCCGGGCCTGCGGGTCCAGGCCGAAGGCCGGGCCGCCCTGGGCCAGGGTGTGGCCGGCGTCGGAGCTGAGCACGGCAAAGCCCTGCAGCAGGGCATGGGTGCGCGGGCCGCCACCGGTGGCGCCGGTGGCGGTGACCACGCTGCCGTCGATGCCGCCGTTGCCCTGGTGGTAGAAGCGGCCGTTCCAGGCCTGCGGCAGGCGCAGCTCGAAACCGATGGCGTAGGTCTTGCCGTCCACCGGGCTCACACGCTGGTGCATGCGGCCGGTGACACGGCAATGCGACGGCACTGGCTGGCCGGCGAGCTGCAGGGCGCCGGCGGCCACGCTGCTGGCACTGAGCACGCTGGTGTTCGGCAGCCCGGCCAGCCGGTCGGCCAGGGATTCGCAGCTGCCCTGCAGGCTGGCCGGTGTGGCCGCCGCCAGGTGCGGCAGGCGGTGGTGGTGGCGCTGGTGGTGGCGCTGGTGGTGGCCAGCGTCGGCCGCAGCGGGCAGCGACAGCACGGCGATACTGGCAGCCAGCCAGTGGAAGGCGGATCGATGCATGGCTTGTCTCCTGGGTTGAAGCTCCTGCACGCCTGGTGTCAGGATCGATAGTTATCGTACTTATCTAGTTTGCTGCATCCACCCGTGTTTTCACGCAGACGGTGCCGCCAGCCAGCGCTCCAGCGTCCACCCACCATGCCCCGCAAGCCGCCTGTTCCCACCGCCGAACGCACACCGCTGGCCCGCCTGTCCGAGGGCCCGGTGCACGGCATCGTGGGCTACCAGCTGGCGCAGGCGGCCATCGTCACCGACCAGGTGTTCGATGCGCAGGCGGCGCCCGGCGGGCTGCGCCGGGTGGAGTTCACGATGCTGGCGCTGATCCAGGCCAACCCCGATGTCACGGCGCGCCAGCTGGCGCGGGCCCTGGCGGTGACACCGCCCAACATCGCGGTCTGGATCGACCGGCTGGCCTCGCGGGGCCTGATCACCCGCATGCGCAGCGACAGCGACGCCCGGGTGCAGCACATCCGCCTGGCCGAGGCCGGCGCCGCCCTGGTGCAGCAGACCAGCGCGGCCCTGCTGGAGGGCGAACGCGCGGCACTCGACACCCTGAGCCCGGCCGAGCATGCGCAGCTGCTGCAGCTGCTGCACAAGGTGGCGCTGGCGCGCCGGCGTGGCGACAGCGCCTGAGCGTCTGAGCGCCCGGCGTCGTCAGCCCCCGGCCAGGATCTCGATGGGCGCGCCGTGGCTGCGTGTCTGCGACAGGCTGGCCGCCGCCGGCCCGCGCAAGGCCAGGCCCACCACGCCGGCCGGGCGGCCGCCCAGCGCGCTGTGCAGCGCCTGCGCCGCCGGGCCATGCGCACCAGCGGCCGGCGCCACCAGCAGCAGGCTGGCCGTGCCCAGCGCAAACCGGGCCTGCTGCAGGCCCAGGCCGGTGAGCGGCAGGCGCTCGCCCGGCTGGCCCAGCAGGGCGGCATAAGCTGCCAGGCTGGCGTCCAGGTCGCTCACCGCCACCGTCAGGCAGGCCACGCCGGTCACGCCGTTGGCATGCTGGCGCCCGCTGCCCTCGGGCACGCGCAGCGCACGTGGCGTGACATCGCCGCACAGGAAAGGCAGCTCCGGCGTGGGTGGCGTGCCGATCTGCCAGACCAGGCGCTCGCCGTCGGGCCGCAGCCGGCCGCCGTCGATCGGGCCCCGGTAGGCCAGGCCACGCGCAGCGGCCTCGGCCACCACCGCGCCCACGCTGCCGGGCAGCAGCGCAAAGTCGACAAAGCCGCTGTGCCCGCGCGCGGCGTGGCCACCCCAGCGGTGGTCGGGCTGGGGCCGCAGAAAGGCGATCAGCTCCAGGTAGCTGCCGTCGGCAAACACCACCAGGGCGTTGTGGGTGGCGCCGTCGGCATGGGTGCCGCCGGGCTGCACCGTGAAGCCCAGGGCGCGGTAGTCGGTGGTGGCGGCATCCAGGTCGGGCACCAGGATGACGAGGTGGTCCAGGGTCAGGGGCATGGGGAGCCTTGGTTGGGGGGGTCAGGGCCGGGCAGCGCCGGGGCCGAAGAAGCCGTTCAGCGTGGCGCCCGAGGCCGCGCCGGCAAAGCCGTCGAAGCGGCCTTCCACCAGCGCCTGGGCCGCCCGCTGGAAACCGCCCCAGGCGCTGCGTGCCAGGGCACCGCCCACGCTGATGCGGCGCACGCCCAGCGCGGCGATGTCGGCCACGCTGAGCGCACTCTCGCCGCCCACCAGCAGGTTCACCGGCTTGGGCGCCACGGCGGCCACCACGGCGCGGATCTGCTCGGCTGTCTTGATGCCCGGTGCGTACAGCACGTCGGCGCCGGCGGCGGCATAGGCCCGCAGCCGGGTGATGGTCTCGTCCAGGTCGGGCCGGCCGACCAGAAAGCATTCAGCGCGGCCCACCAGCAGCACATCGCCGCCGGCGGCGTCGATCACCGCACGCGCGGCGCGCAGCCGGGTGACGGCTTCGTCCAGCGCAAACAGCGGCGCGGCCGCATCGCCGGTGGAATCCTCGATCGACAGGCCGGCCACGCCGGTGCCCACGGCCAGGCGCACGCTGTCGGCCACCCCCGCGGCATCCTCGCCGAAGCCGTTCTCGAAATCGGCGTTGACCGGCACGTCGGTGGCGGCCACCAGGGTCTGCAGATGGTCCAGCGCCTGCTGGCGTGTGATGTGGTTGTCGGCCGCGCCCAGCGACCAGGCCAGGCCCGAGCTGGTGCTGGCCAGTGCGGCGAAGCCCAGGCCCTGCAGCCAGCGTGCGCTGCCCACGTCCCAGGGGTTGGGCAGCACGAAGCAGCCACGCTCGTGCAACTGGCGGAACTGCCGGCGCTTGTCGGCAACGCTGGGTCGGTCGGGGGCCATGGGATGCTCCTGCAGCCTGGTCGGGCAACCATTCTGCGCCGCGGCCGGGCAGGGGCCACCGGCCCGGCCACACCCTGTTGCATGTGTCCCGCATCTGCATCTGGACCTGGCCCGCGTGCAACGCCATGATGGACCCATGCCCGACACCCCCGCCCGCATCGCCCACGACAGCTTCGGCGCCATCGCCATCCCGGCCGGTGCCTTGTGGGGCGCGCAGACCGAGCGCAGCCGGCAGTTCTTCCACATCGGCAGCCAGACCATGCCGCTGGCCCTGGTGCATGCGCTGGCACAGATCAAGCGCGCGGCGGCCGAGGTCAACCAGGGCCTGGGCCTGCTGGCGGCCGACAAGGCCGGCGCCATCGCCGACGCGGCGGCGCAGGTGGCCGCAGGCGCCCACGACGGCCAGTTCCCGCTGTCGGTCTGGCAGACCGGCTCGGGCACGCAGAGCCACATGAATGTCAACGAGGTGGTGGCCCAGCTGGCATCCACCGCACTCGGCGCCGGCCAGGCGGTGCATCCCAACGACGACGTGAACCTGGGCCAGTCGTCCAACGACGTGTTTCCCACCGCCATGCACGTGGCCGTGGTGCTAGCGGTGCAGCCCCTGCTGGCCGCGCTGGCGCGGCTGCGCGCGGCGCTGCAGGGCCAGGCCGCCGCCCTGGCCGGCGTGGTCAAGCTGGGCCGCACCCACCTGCAGGACGCCACGCCGGTCACCCTTGGCCAGGAGTTCGGCGGCCACGACGCCCAGCTGGGCCTGGCCGAGAACGCGCTGCGTTGCAGCCTGCCGGCCCTGCACGCCCTGGCCATCGGCGGCACCGCAGTGGGCACCGGGCTGAACACCCACCCCGACTTCGGCCGGCAGGTGGCGGCGGTGCTGGCGGCCCGGCTCGGCGCGCCGTTCAGCGTGGCGCCCAACCTGTTTGCAGCCATGGCCGGCCATGAGCCGCTGGTGATCCTGCACGGCGGATTGCGCGTGCTGGCGGTGGCGCTGACCAAGATCGCCGGCGACATCCGCCTGCTGGGCAGCGGCCCGCGTGGTGGCATCGGCGAGCTGCGCCTGCCGGCCAACGAGCCCGGCAGTTCCATCATGCCGGGCAAGGTGAACCCGACCCAGGCCGAGGCGCTGCTGATGGTGTGTGCGCAGGTGATGGGCCATGACCTGGCCATCGGCATCGCCGCCAGCGGCGGCCAGCTGGAGATGAACACCTGCAAGCCGCTGATCGCACACGACGTGCTGGACAGCCTGCAGCTGCTGGGCGATGCCATGGTCAGCTTTGCCGAACACTGCGTGGAGGGCATCGTGGCCGACACCGCGCGCTGCGAGGCGCTGCTGGGGCAATCGCTGATGCTGGTGACGGCCCTGGTGCCGCACATCGGCTACGACCGTGCCGCGGCCATCGCCAAGCAGGCCCAGGCCAGCGGCAGCAGCCTGCGCGAGGCGGCCATCGCCAGCGGCGTGGTGGCCGCCGCCGACTTCGACGCCTGGGTGCAGCCCGCCGCGATGCTGGGGCCGCAGGCGGGCTGAACCTGAATGCCTAGATCGTGACGCCGCCGTCGATGACCAGGCTTTGCCCGGTCATGAAGCGGCTGGCCGGGGCGGCCAGGTAGACCGCGGCGCCGGCGATCTCGTCGGGCTCGCCGATGCGGCGCAGCGGGGTCTCGGCATTGCGGGCGGCCAGGGCCTCGGGGTTGTCCCAGAGCGCCTTGGCGAAATCGGTCTTGATCAGGCCCGGGGCGATGCAGTTCACGCGGATGTTGTCCGGGCCCAGCTCGCAGGCCAGGTTGCGCGCCAGCTGCATGTCGGCGGCCTTGCTGATGCAGTAGGCGCCGATCACGGTGGACCCGCGCAGGCCGCCGATGGACGAGACGATGATGATGCTGCCCTCGCGCCGCGCCTGCATCTGCGGCGCCACCATGGTCACCAGCCAGTTGTTGGCGACGATGTTGTTCTCCAGGATCTTGCGGAACTGCTCGTCCGCGATGCCGGCCAGCGGCCCGTAGTAGGGGTTGCTGGCGGCATTGCACACCAGGGTGTCGATGCGGCCGAAGGTGGCCAGGGTCTTGTCCACCAGGCCTTGCAGCGCGCCCTTGTTGCTGATGCTGGCGGCATGGGCCAGCGCCGTGCCGGCGCCGTGGCGGGCGTTGATGGCGGCGGCCACCTCGTCGCAGGCCTCCTGCTTGCGCGAGGAGATCACGACCTTGGCGCCGTGCTCGGCCATGCGCTCGGCGATGGCGCGGCCGATGCCGCGGGACGAGCCGGTGATCAAGGCCACCTGGCCTTGCAGGTTGAACAGGTTCATGGGGGTTCCTTGTGCACGGTGCCGTGCGGGGTTGGTCTCAGGGTTTGCCACACCGATCTTTCCAAGGGACGCGGCAGGAAGCCATTGGTACTTACGGTATAACCGCAGGCCTTCCCATACCCGATTCCCAAAATTTCATGACGCTCGATTACACCGGCCGTGTGGCCATCGTCACCGGCGCGGGCGGCGGCCTGGGCCGTGCCCATGCCCTGGCCCTGGCCGCACGCGGCGCCAAGGTGCTGGTCAACGACCTGGGTGGCACCACCAGCGGCAACGGGGGGTCGCCCACCGCGGCACAGGCCGTGGTCGACGAGATCCTGGCCGCTGGCGGCCAGGCCCTGGCCAACGGCGCCTCGGTCACCGACCCGGCGGCCGTGGCCGCCATGGTGCAGCAGGCGGTGGACGCCTGGGGCCGGGTCGACATCCTGGTCAACAACGCCGGCATCCTGCGCGACAAGAGCTTCGCCAAGATGCCGCTGGAGGATTTTCGTGCGGTGATCGACGTGCACCTGATGGGCGCGGTGCACTGCTGCCAGGCGGTGTGGCCGCTGATGGTGGCCCAGAAGTACGGCCGCATCGTGATGACCACCTCGTCGTCCGGCCTGTTCGGCAACTTCGGCCAGGCCAACTACGGCGCGGCCAAGATGGCCCTGGTGGGCCTGATGCAGACCCTGTCGATCGAAGGCGCCAAGAGCGACATCCGCGTCAACTGCCTGGCGCCCACCGCCGCCACCCGCATGACCGAGGGCCTGCTGCCGCCGGCCGTGCTGGCAGTGCTGACGCCCGAGGCGGTGGTGCCGGCGATGCTGGTGCTGGTGTCGCAGGACGCACCCAACCGCGCCATCGCCTGCGCCGGCGCCGGCACCTTCGAGGCCGCCCACATCACGCTGACCACCGGCCTGCACCTGGGCAGTGGCGCCGACGTGCCCGAGCAGCTGGCTGCCGCCTGGGCCCAGGTGAGCGAGCGTGCCGGCAGCCAGGTGCCCGCCAGCGGCGCGGCCCAGGGTGGCAACGAGGTGACGCAGGCGCTGGCGGCCCGGGGCTGATGGGGCACCACCCGCCGCACTTCCCGCCACCGCTGGCCGCCTTCGACGGCGCCGTGCCGCCGGCGCCCGACTGGTTCAACCAGGCCCTGGCCGACCTGCCCGAGCGGCTGCACATCAAGGTGCAGGGTGCCCCCATCGAGGCCCTGGCCTGGGGCCGGGTGGGCGACCCCGGCCTGCTGCTGCTGCATGGCAACAGCGCCCATGCCGACTGGTACAGCTTCATCGGGCCGCTGCTGAAGCAGGGCAGGCGGGTGGTGGCGCTCAGCTTCTCGGGCATGGGCGGCTCGGGCTGGCGCACCCAGTACAGCGTGGCGCAATGGGCCGACGAGGCCCTGGCCGTGGCCGAGGCCACCGGCCTGTTCAGCGCCGCCGTGCCGCCGGTGGTGGCCGGCCATTCCTTCGGCGGCTTTCCGCTGATGAACCTGGCTGCGCGCCACGGCCAGCGCCTGGGCCGGGCGGTGATCGTCGACACCCCGCTGCGCCCGCCGTCCCGCGCCGAGGGCCGGCGCAGCCGCGGCGATGGCCAGCGCTCGGCCAAGGTCTATGCCAGCGAGGCCGAGGCGCTGCGGCGATTCCGCCTGCTGCCGCCGCAGGGGTGCGCCCATGCCTTCATCGCCGACCTGATCGCCCGCCGCGGCCTGAAGCAGACCACGGGCCCGGACGGGCGGCCCGGCTGGGTGTGGCGCTTCGACCCCTTCCTGTTCCGCCACTTCGTGTTCGGCCGGCCCTACAAGGACCTGAAGCAGGCCCAGTGCCCCGTCACCCTGGTGCGGGGCGGGCGCTCGCGCCTGGTCACGGCCGAACTGGTGCAGCTGGCGCTGTCGCTGGCGCCCGCCGGCACGCAGCTGCGGGAGGTGCCCGATGCCGACCACCATGTGATGGTCGACCAGCCCCTGGCCTTTGCCGCGCTGCTGGCCGATCTGGTGCCCGCGGCATGACCAGCCGCAGCACGCTGCGCTTTGCCGAGAAGCGCGAGCTGATCCTCGACGGCGCAGCGGCGCTGTTCAACCGGCGTGGCATCAAGGCCGGCACCTTGTCCGAGGTGGCGGCCAGCGTGGGGCTGGCCACCAACAGCCTGACCTACTACTACCGCAAGAAGGAGGACCTGGTCGTCGCCTGCCTGCTGCGCAGCATCGCCGCGCTGGAAGGGGTGGTCACCGAGGTCGATGCCCGTGTGCCGCCCGGTGACCTGGCCGGCCGGGTGCGTGCCCTGGTGCAGGGCTATGTGGCCATGCTGGCCGCCATCGAGGACCGGCTGCGCCCGGCGCTGATCTTCTTCGGCGACATGCGGGCCCTGCCGCAACCCCAGGCCGAGCCGGCCTTTGCCGCCTACGTGGCCATGTTCCGCCGCCTGCGTGGCCTGCTGCATGCCGGCGAGGCCGGTGCCGGCGTGGCCGGTGCCGGCGTGGCGCTGCCGCCCTGGCGCAGCGCCGCGCGCCGGGCGCTGAACGCACGCTGCCACGGCCTGCTGTCGCAGCTGCTGTGGGCGCGTGCCTGGCTGGGCCGCTACGAGAGCAGCGACTACCCGCGTGTGGCCGAGGCCATGGCCGACCTGCTGCTGCACGGCCTGGCCGCGCCCGGCCAGCCCTGGCCGGCCGAGGCCCTGCCCGCACCGCCACCGCCGCCGCCGCCGCCGGCCGAGGCCGGCGAGGGCGAGGCCGACAACGCCATGCGCGAGGCCTATCTGCGCACCGCCACCCGGCTGATCAACGACCACGGCGTGGGCGGCGCCTCGGTGGAGCGCATCGCCGCCACGCTGGCGCTGACCAAGGGTTCGTTCTACCACCACCACGACACCAAGCACGACCTGGTCGACGACTGCTTCGAGCGCAGCTTTGCGCTGATCCGCAGCGTGCAGTGGGCGGCCCTGGGGCAGGGCGGCACAGGCTGGCAGACCTTGCTGGCCGCCACCCTGCCGCTGCTGTCGCTGCAGACCTCGGCCCACGGCCCGCTGCTGCGCCTGACCGCCTGGACCGAGCTGCCGGGCAGCCTGCGCTGGCAGAAGTACGCCACCATGAACCGCCTGGGTGAGCGCTATGCCGCCATGGTGGTGGCCGGCCAGGCCGATGGCAGCATCCGCCTGGTCGACCCGGCCGTGGCGGCCCAGCTCATCAGCGGCCTGATCAACGCCCTGGCCGAGGTGGAACATTGGCTGCCCGGCGACACCCCACCCGATCTGCAGCTGCTGCTGGCCAGGCCCCTGCTGTCGGGGCTGCTGGCCAGCGCGGCGGCACGCCACCCCTCCACGGAGACCCCATGACCGACACCACCAACCAGAACTTCAGCCAGTTCACCGGCACCCGCCCGGTGGCGCCGCAGCACGCCTTCGACGAGGCAGCGCTGGCCGCCTACCTGCACGCCCACATGCCGGCCCTGGCGGCCGGGCCGCTGCAGGTGTCGCAGTTCAAGGGCGGGCAGAGCAACCCCACCTTCATGCTGACGGCCGCCGATGGCCAGCGTTATGTGATGCGGCGCAAGCCGCCGGGCGTGCTGCTGCCCTCGGCCCATGCGGTGGACCGCGAGTTCCGCATCATCACCGCCCTGGCCCAGACCGACGTGCCGGTGGCCCGCACCCATGTGCTGTGTGAAGACCCGGCGGTGATCGGCACCGCCTTCTACGTGATGGACTGCGTGGACGGCCGGGTGCTGTGGGACCCGACGCTGCCGGGCATGGCGCCGGCCGAACGCAGCGCCTACTACGACGAGCTGAACCGGGTCATCGCCGCCCTGCACCGGGTCGACCCCATGGCCATCGGCCTGCAGGGCTACGGCAAGCCCGAGGCCTATCTGGCGCGCCAGGTCAAGCGCTGGACCCAGCAGTACCGCGCGGCCGAGACCGAGACCGTCCCGGCGATGGAGGCGCTGATCACCTGGCTGCCCCAGCACCTGCCGGCCGAAGGCCCGGTGGGCATCGTGCATGGCGACTACCGGCTGGACAACGTGATGTTCCATCCCACCGAGCCGCGCATCCTGGCGGTGCTGGACTGGGAACTGTCCACCCTGGGCGACCCCATGGTCGACTTCGCCTACCACTGCATGGTCTGGCACATGAGCAACGGCCCCACCAGCCGCGGCCTGGGCGGCATCGCGCCGGCCGACCTGGCGGCCATGGGCATCCCCGGCGAGGCCGCGTACCTGCAGACCTATCTGCAGCGCACCGGCCAGGCCGATCGCCAGATCAGCAGCGACGTCTGGGGCTACTACATCGTGTTCAACATGTTCCGCCTGGCCGGCATCCTGCAGGGCATCCTGGGCCGGGCGCTGCAGGGCAATGCCAGCAACCCGGCGGCCCTGGAATCCGGCAAGCGCGCCAAGCCGCTGGCCGAGCAGGCCTGGGCGCTGGCGCAGACCCTGTTCCGCTGCTGAGCGGGCAGCGGCGGCCGCCCGACAGGCTGGTCTACGGCTGACCGGTCGGGCCGCCCTGGCCGCCCGGCCCACCCGGACCGCGCGGGCCACGCGCCGCAGGGGCACCGCCGGGGCGGGCAGGGCGGCGGTCGTCGCGGCGCGGGCCGCGGGCATCGGGCCGGGGGCCACCCGGGCTGCCCGGGCCACCAGGGCCGCCGGGACCACCACGTGCATCCGGCCGCGGGCCGCCGCGCGCATCGGGCCGGCCACTGGGCCGGTCGTCGCGGCGCGGGCCGGGGCCGCGGCGGTCGTCGAAGGCCCGCGGCGCCATCGGCGGTGCTTCGGCGGCTTCTTTCTTCGCCTGCTCCAGCAGCGGGTTCAGCACCTCGGGCGCCATGCCCTTGAGCGCGCAGAAGTTGGCCAGGGTCAGCGTGGTGCGCTGGAAGTCGCGCAGCAGGGCGGCGCGTTGCTGGCGGGCCTGGTTGGCCTCGGCCTGCTGGGCCATCTCGGCGCGCTGGGCCTCGCGCTGCTGTTCACGCTGCTGGGCATGGGCCTGCTGCTCGCGCTCACGCGTCAGCGCGCGGCGGCGCACCAGCTCGGCCTGCGCAAGCTGCTTGTGCTCGTCGCTCAGCTCGCCGGCGGGCTGGCCGTCCAGGTCGAAGCGGTGCGTGGCCTTGCTCAGTGCGATCAGGTAGCCGGTGCTGCCGGTGTGGCGGCGGAAGAAGGCCGACAGCGACCCCTTGCTGAACACGCCGGGCGCACGCTGCTGGATGTCTTGCTGGATGCGCAGCTTGAAGGGCTTGGCCGGCCCGCCGAACAGCGCCGGGAAGTGCTGGCGCAGCAGCTCGGCGCAAGCCGCCGGGTTGAGCTGGGGCAGGGCGGGTGTGCCCGGGGCGGCCGCAGCGGACGGCAGCGCGTCGGCATCGCCGTCGGCGGCCTCGACCGGCGCGTCTTCCTGCACGTCTTCCTGCGTGTCTGCATGCGCAGGATCGGCCGGCGCAGGCAGGGCATCCGCCACCGTGTCGGTGGTGGATGCAGGCGCTGGCTCGGTTGCGGAAACTGCGGCGGGCTGCGCTGCGGCCTCGGGCGGAGCTGCGTTGTCAGGCAGCGGGTGGTCGGGCAGGTCGGTCGAATCGGGCATGGCAG
This sequence comes from Pseudomonadota bacterium, assembly GCA_040386375.1. GTDB lineage: Bacteria > Pseudomonadota > Gammaproteobacteria > Burkholderiales > Burkholderiaceae_C > Pseudaquabacterium. The sequence continues at coordinate 25,995 of JAZKFQ010000071.1, read as the reverse complement.
CGCCGCAGAGCGGCAAGACTTGGGCAAGCGCGCATTGTCGCCCGGCCGGGCTGGCTTGCGCTGGGGGGCTCAGCCCGCGTTGCGGCGCGCCACCCAGTAGGTGGCGCCTTCGGCGCCGTAGCGCTCGGCATGCGGCACGTCGCGCTCGAGTTCGAAGGTGTCGCCGGGCAGCAGGTGGCGGGTGTGCGCACCCACCGTCAGCCACATCTCGCCCTGCACCACCAGGGCGCTGGCCGCGAAGGCATGGCTGTGGGTGCCCAGCACCGTGCCAGGGGTCCATTGGCGCTCCAGCACCTCGTCGCAGCCCTGGGCCAAGGCGTCGGTCTTGAACTGGTCGAAGCTGGGTGCGGACATGGTGTGCTCCATTGCGTGGCGGCGGCGAGGGGCGCAGTATCACCAGTCGCAACGGCCATGGGCGGCCGCCAAGCGTTGGCGGTGCTGCCATCCCCACCGGCAGCCGCGCACAGCCAGGGTTTTCACCAGTCGGCCCGGCTTGCAAGCGACCCCGCTTGACGAATATCATTGACCGACCGGTTGGTCGAAAGTATTTGATCCACCCGCAACCCCACCCAGGACCGCCACCATGACCGTTGCCAGCCCGCCCGACGATGCCGCCGCCCAGGCCCTGGCCGAGCAGGTGCGTGATGCCATGTGGGCCGGCGACCACGCCACCAAGATGCTGGGCATGCACATCACCAGCGTGGGCCCGGGCCGCGCCAGCATCCAGATGACGGTGCGCCAGGACATGCTCAACGGCCATGCCATCTGCCATGGCGGCCTGATCACCACCCTGGCCGACAGCAGCTTCGCCTTTGCCTGCAACAGCTACAACGAGCTCACCGTGGCCTCCGGCTTCAGCGTCGACCTGCTGGCCCCCGGCCGCCTGGGTGACGTGCTCACCGCCACCTGCACCGAGGTCAGCAAGGCCGGCCGCACCGGCGTGTACGACGTCGAGGTGCATAACCAGCATGGTGAGCGCATCGCGGTGTTCCGCGGGCGCAGCTACACCGCGCGTGGCAAGCCGGTGATCCCGCCCGCCTGACCCGACCAAGACAACCGGAGACACGCCCATGCCCGTGCGCCAACCCGCCCCTGGTGACCTGGAGCCCATCGAGACCGCCAGCCGCGATGAGATCAGCGCGCTGCAGCTGCAGCGCCTGCAGGCCACGCTGCAGCGGGCCTATGACCAGGTGCCGCACTACCGCAAGGCCTTCGACCAGGCCGGTGTGCACCCGGCGGACTGCAAGACCCTGGCCGACCTGGCGCGCTTTCCCTTCACCACCAAGAAGGACCTGCGCGACCACTACCCCTTCGGCCTGTTTGCCGTGCCGCGTGAGCAGGTGGTGCGCATCCATGCCAGCAGCGGCACCACCGGCAAGCCCACGGTGGTGGGCTACACCCAGAACGACATTCACACCTGGGCCGACCTGGTGGCCCGCAGCATCCGCGCGGCCGGTGGCCGGCGGGGCGACATGGTGCACGTGGCCTATGGCTACGGCCTGTTCACCGGTGGCCTGGGCGCGCACTACGGTGCCGAGCGGCTGGGCTGCACCGTGGTGCCGATGAGCGGCGGCCAGACCGAGAAGCAGGTGCAGCTGATCAGCGATTTCAAGCCCGACATCATCATGGTCACGCCCAGCTACATGCAGGTGATCATCGAGGAGTTCCGCCGCCAGGGGCTGGATCCGGCGGCCATGTCGGTCAGCGTGGGCATCTTCGGCGCCGAGCCCTGGACCGAGGCCATGCGCAGCCAGATCCAGGCCGACGCCGGCATCCGGGCGGTCGACATCTACGGCCTGAGCGAGGTGATGGGCCCCGGCGTTGCCAGCGAATGTGTGGAGACGCAGGACGGCCCGGTGATCTGGGAAGACCATTTCTACCCCGAGATCATCGACCCCGAGACCGGCGCCGTGCTGCCCGATGGCGCGGAGGGTGAACTGGTTTTCACGGCGCTGACCAAGGAGGCGCTGCCCATCATCCGCTACCGCACACGCGACCTCACCCGCCTGCTGCCGCCCACTGCGCGCAGCTTCCGCCGCATGGGCAAGATCGTGGGCCGCTCGGACGACATGCTGATCATCCGGGGTGTCAACGTGTTCCCCACCCAGATCGAGGAGATCGTGCTGCAGAGCCCGAAACTGTCGGGCCAATACCAGCTGGTGGTGGGGCGCGAGGCTGCGCTGGACACGCTGAAGGTGCGCACCGAACTGAACATCGGCGCGGCGCAATCCAGCCCGGCCGAGATCGACGAATTGACGCACTGGCTGCAGCACCGCATCAAGACCCTGGTCGGCGTGAGCACCAGCATCGAGGTGCTGCCACCCGACAGCATCGAGCGCACGCTGACCGGCAAGGCGCGGCGTGTCATGGACACCCGCAAGGCCTGACCCCCTTCCACGAAAGGCACACCATGTACACACAGGCAATGGACAGCATGCCCAAGGACTTGGGCGAGGCCCCCAAGGCCCTGCGCTCGGCCGAAGAGCTGGCGCTGCAGGCACGCTTCGACGCCCGCATCGACGCCGGCGACTTCATCGAGGCCAAGGACTGGATGCCCGACAACTACCGCAAGACCCTGCTGCGCCAGATCAGCCAGCATGCCCATTCAGAGATCGTGGGCATGCTGCCCGAGGGCAACTGGATCAGCCGTGCGCCCACGCTCAAGCGCAAGGCCATCCTGCTGGCCAAGGTGCAGGACGAAGGCGGGCATGGCCTGTACCTGTATGCCGCGGCCGAGACCCTGGGCACCAGCCGCGACCAGATGGTCGACGCGCTGCACAGCGGCAAGGCCAAGTACAGCAGCATCTTCAACTACCCCACGCTCAGCTGGGCCGACATCGGCACCATCGGCTGGCTGGTGGACGGCGCGGCCATCATGAACCAGGTGCCGATCTGCCGCTGCAGCTATGCGCCTTATGCCCGCGCCATGATCCGCATCTGCCGCGAGGAGAGCTTCCACCAGCGCCAGGGCTTCGACAGCCTGCTGGTGATGATGAAGCAGGGCACCGACGCCCAGCGCGCCATGGTGCAAGACGCGGTGAACCGCTGGTGGTGGCCCTGTTTGATGATGTTCGGCCCGCCCGACGACCAGAGCCCCAACTCGGCCCAGGGCATGCGCTGGGGCATCAAGCGGGTCAGCAACGACACCCTGCGCCAGAAGTTCGTCGATGCCACGGTGGACCAGGCCAAGCTGCTGGGTGTGACGCTGCCCGACCCGGACCTGACCTGGAACGAAGAGCGCCAGCACTGGGATTTCGGCGCCATCGACTGGGCCGAGTTCTTCCGCGTGGTGGCCGGTGACGGCCCCTGCAACCAGGAGCGCCTGGCCAAGCGGGTGAAGGCCTGGGACGACGGCGCCTGGGTGCGCGAAGCGGCACTGGCCCATGCGCAGAAACAAGCCACGACACAACAAGCCGCCTGAGCCTGGAGAACCGCCATGAGCAAACCCAACACCCAGCAAGAGCGGCCGACGGCGCCGAGCGCGGCCACGGAATGGCCGCTGTGGGAGGTGTTCGTGCGCAGCCGCGCCGGCCTGGACCACAAGCACTGCGGCAGCCTGCATGCGGCCGACGCCGCCATGGCCATCCAGATGGCGCGCGATGTCTACACCCGCCGGCAAGAGGGCTGCAGCGTGTGGGTGGTGCCCAGCGCCCAGATCACCGCCAGCGACCCCGGCGACAAGGCCATGTACTTCGACCCGGCCGAGGACAAGGTGTACCGCCACCCCACCTTCTACAAGCTGCCGTCTGAAGTCGACCACATGTGAGGCCTGGACGATGACTGCCTCGATCCAACTGCAACAAACCCCCCAGCTGCAATACCTGCTGCGCCTGGGCGACACCTGCCTGATCCTGGGCCAGCGCCTGGGCGAGTGGTGTGGCCACGGCCCCGTGCTGGAAGAGGACATCGCACTCAGCAACATGGCGCTGGACCTGATCGGCCAGGCGCGCGCGCTGCTGACCCGCGCCGGCCAGACCGAAGGCCGGGCCTTCGACGAAGACCAGCTGGCCTTCTTGCGCGACGAGCGTGACTACCGCAACCCCACCCTGGTGGAACTGCCGCGCGGAGACTTCGCCTTCACGGTGCAGCGCAACCTGATGGTGGCCACCCTGCTGAAGCTGTTGTGGCAGAAGCTGGAAACCTCCAGCGATGCCGAGCTGGCCGCCATCGCCGGCAAGGCGGTGAAGGAGGCGCGCTACCACCAGCAGCATGCGGCCGACTGGGTGGTGCGACTGGGCGACGGCACGCCGGAATCCACCCAGCGCAGCCAGGCCGCGCTGGCCCAGCTGTGGCGCTACGTGCCCGAGCTGTTCGAGGCCGACGCGGTGGACGAGGCCGCGGCCGCCAGCGGCCTGGGCCCACGCTGGGCCGATGTGCAGGCCGACTGGCTGACCGAGGTGGGCGCGGTGCTGGCCGAGGCCGGCCTGCAGCCGCCCGCAGAGTCGGCGTTCCGCAGCACCGGCAAGCGCGGCGTGCACACCGAGCACATGGGCTTCATCCTGGCCGAGATGCAGCAGCTGCAGCGCGCCTATCCCGGGGGCGTGTGGTGAGCCAGACCCCGGCGGTGGATGCCACGCGCGCCGAGCGTGCCTGGGACCTGCTGTCCACCGTGCCCGACCCCGAGGTGCCGGCGCTGAGCCTGCGTGACCTGGGCATCGTGCGGGAGGTGATCGACGACGGCCGCACGCTGGACGTGGTGCTCACGCCCACCTACTCGGGCTGCCCGGCCACCGAGGTCATCAGCCAGAGCGTGGTGGATGCGCTCACCGCTGCCGGCCTGGGCCCGGTGACCATCAGCATGCGGCGCGCACCGGCCTGGACCACCGACTGGATCAGCGACGACGGCCGCCGCAAGCTGCGCGACTACGGCATTGCACCACCCGGCCCGGTGGACCAGAGCTTGGGTGTGCCCATCCGCCTGGTGGGCCGGCGTGCGGCGGCGGCCGTCGCCTGCCCCCGCTGCAACAGCAGCCAGACCGAGCGGCTGTCGGCCTTCGGCTCCACCGCCTGCAAGTCGCTCTACCGCTGCATCGCCTGCCGCGAGCCCTTCGAGCACTTCAAACCGATCTGAACCAGCGAGACCGCCATGAGCGTCCTGTTCCATCCGCTGACGGTGCGTGCCGTCGAGCCCGACACCGCCGAGGCCGTGGTCGTCAGCTTCGACGTGCCGCCGGAATTGCGTGCCACCTTCGGCTTCACCCAGGGCCAGTACCTGACGCTGCGCCACACCATCGATGGGCAGGACCTGCGCCGCAGCTACAGCATCTGCGCCGGCGTGGACGATGGCGAGTTGCGCGTTGGCGTGCGCAAGGTGCGTGGTGGGGTGTTCAGCAACTGGATCAACGAAGCCTTGAAGCCCGGCGACAGCCTGCAGGTGATGGCGCCGCAGGGCCGCTTCTTCGTGCCGCTCGACCCCGCGGCGCGCCGCCACCACCTGGGCATTGCCGGGGGCAGCGGCATCACGCCGATTCTCTCGATCATGAAGACGGTGCTGCAGCGCGAGCCGCTGTCGCGCTTCACCCTGGTCTACGGCAACCGCAGCCTGCAGAGCACCATGTTCAAGGAGGAGCTGGAAGACCTCAAGAACAAGCACATGCAGCGCCTGGTGCTGCACCATGTCTTCAGCGACGAGCCCACGGATTCCCCGTTGAACATGGGCCTGATGAACCGCGACAAGCTGGGCGAGTTCCTGCGCAGTGTGGTGCCGGCACACAGCATCGCCCATGCCTACATCTGCGGCCCGTTCCAGATGAACGACGAGGCCGAGGCCGCACTGCTGGCTGCGGGTGTGCCGGAGGACCGGGTGCACATCGAGCGCTTCGGCGTGGCGCCGCAGGCGGGCGAGCAGGTGGGCGCCGTGGTGCACGAAGCCCTGCCCGGTGATGCCGAGGAAGCCCGCATCGTCATCATCCGCGACGGCCTGCGCCGCGAGATCCTGTTCCACAAGCAGCAGCCCAGCATCCTGGATGCGGCCGCCGCGGCGGGCCTGGAGGTGCCGTTCTCCTGCACCAGCGGCGTGTGCGGCACCTGCCGCGCCAAGCTGGTGGAAGGCGAGGTGCGCATGGAACGCAACTTCGCGCTGGACAAGGCCGAGGTGGCGGCGGGCTTTGTGCTGTGCTGCCAGGCACACCCGCTGACCGAGCGGGTGGTGCTGTCTTTCGACGAGAGATAGCCCGCGTGGCACGCGGACGCGCCGCCGGCTACGACGACCAGCGGGAGGCCATCCTGCAGCATGCCGCCGCGCTGTTCGCGCGCAGCGGCTACCCCGCCACGTCGATGAACCAGGTGGCCGAGGCCTGCGGGCTGAGCAAGGCCACGCTCTACCACTACTACCGCGACAAGGACGCGATGCTGGTGGCCATCGCCGAGGGCCATGTGCTGCGCCTGCAGGCCCTGGTCGATGCCGTGCTGGCCGAAGGCCTGCCGCCAGAGCGCCGGCTGCGCACCCTGATCCGCCGCATCGTCGAGGAATACGCCGGTGCCCAGCACGCCCACCGGGTGCTGACCGAGGACGTGCGCTTCCTGGCGCCGGCCGATCGCCAGCGGGTGCTGGACACCGAGCGCCAGGTGGTTGCCGGCTTTGCCCAGGCGGTGGCCGAGCTGCGCCCCGGCCTGCAACAGGCCCGGCTCGACAAGCCGCTGACCATGCTGCTGTTCGGGATGATCAACTGGCTGTTCACCTGGATGCGCACCGACGGCCCGCTGGACTACGACCGCATGGCCCTGATCGTGGCCGACCTGTTCGTCGGCGGCATCGCCGCGGTGCAGGCCACGCCCACCAGCCGCACCACCCCCATCGCCAACGCCCCCCCGACACCCAGGAGCCCGCCATGACCGTCGCCACCCTGCAAAGCCACATCGCCGGCCACTGGCTGGGCAGCCAGCCCGCCGCGGCGCTGCGCAGCGCCATCAACGGCCACACCGTGGCCCACACCCATGCCGAGGCCATCCACTTTGCCGAGGCGGTGCACCACGCCCGCACGGTGGGCCTGCCCAAGCTGCTGCAGCTGGACTTCCAGCAGCGGGCCGACCGGCTCAAGGCCATGGCCAAGTTTCTCAATGCGCACAAGGACCAGCTCTACGCCGTCTCGGCCCACACCGGCGCCACCCGCGCCGACAGCTGGATCGACATCGAGGGTGGCAGCGGCACGCTGTCGGCCTATGCCGGCGTGGGTGCCAACGAGCTGCCCTCGGGCAACCTGGTGCACGAGGGCCCGGCCTTCCCGCTCGGCAAGACCAACCAGTTCGCCGGCACCCACATCCTGGTGCCACGCGGTGGGGTGGCGGTGCACATCAATGCCTTCAACTTCCCGGTGTGGGGCTTGCTGGAGAAATTCGCGCCCAGCTTCCTGGCCGGCATGCCCTGCATCGCCAAGCCCGCCACCGCCACCAGCTATCTGACGGAAGCGGCGGTGCGCCTGCTGCTGCAGTCGGGCCTGCTGCCCGCCGGTGCGCTGCAGCTGGTGATCGGCGGCACCGGCGATCTGCTGGACCAGTTGAACGGCCAGGACGTGGTCACCTTCACCGGCAGCGCCGACACCGCGGCCCGGCTGCGGGTGCACCCCAACATCGTGCGCCACAGCATCCCGTTCAATGCCGAGGCCGATTCGCTGAACTGCGCCATCCTGGCGCCCGAGTGCACGCCCGACACGCCCGAGTTCGACCTCTTCATCCGGGAGGTGGCGCGCGAGATGACGGTCAAGGCCGGCCAGAAGTGCACCGCCATCCGCCGCGCCATCGTGCCGCGTGCCCAGCTGGACGCGGTGGCCCAGGCGCTGCGCGCCCGCCTGGCCAAGGTGGTGGTGGGTGATCCGGCGGTGGAGGGCGTGACCATGGGCGCCCTGGCCAGCCATGCCCAGCTGGCCGACGTCAACGAGCGTGTGGCCCAGCTGCGCCACAACCACAACGCCGAGCTGGTGTGTGGTGGGGAAGGTGCCGTGCCGCTGGGCGCCGGCACCGCCCACGGCGCGTTCTTCGCGCCCACGCTGCTGCTGTGCAACGACCCGCTGCACAACCATGCGGTGCATGAGATCGAGGCCTTCGGGCCGGTCAGCACGCTGATGCCGTACGAGGGGCCCGACGAGGCCCTGGCCCTGGCCGCCAAGGGCCAGGGCAGCCTGGTGGCCAGCCTGGTGACACGGGATGCGCAGCTGGCCGCGCGGGCCATCCCGCAGCTGGCCATGCTGCATGGCCGGCTGCACATCCTGGACGCCCAGGCCGCCACCGAATCCACCGGCCATGGTTCGCCGCTGCCCCAGCTCAAGCACGGCGGCCCGGGCCGCGCCGGTGGTGGTGAAGAGCTGGGCGGCCTGCGTGCCGTCAAGCACTACCTGCAGCGTGCCGCGCTGCAGGGTTCACCCGCCATGCTGACGGCGGTGACCGGTGAGTTCGTGCGTGGCACAGCGCCGCTGGACACCGGTGTGCACCCCTTCCGCCGGCATTTCGAAGACCTGCAGATCGGCGAGAGCCTGCTGACCCACCGCCGCACCGTGGGCGAGGCCGACCTGGTCAACTTCGGCGGCATCTCCGGCGACTATTTCTACATGCACTTCGACGACGAGGCGGCCAAGGCCAGCCCCTTCGGCGCGCGCATCGCCCATGGCTACTTCGTGCTGTCGGCGGCGGCCGGGCTGTTCGTCTCGCCCGCGCCAGGGCCGGTGCTGGCCAACTACGGGCTGGATGCGCTGCGCTTCGTCAAGCCGGTGTTCATCGGCGACACCATCCAGGCGCGGCTGACCTGCAAGCGCAAGATCGACAAGAACAAGAAGGACAACCAGGGCCAGGGCCAGGGCGTGGTGGCCTGGGACGTGGAGGTGAGCAACCAGCGGGGTGAACTGGTGGCCAGCTACGACATCCTGACCCTGGTGGCCAAGCGCGGCTGAGCCGCTTCAGCGGCGCAGGCTCTCCAGGCGCAGGGCCAGCGCCAGTTCCAGTTCGGCCAGGGCCTGCTGGGCCTGGCGGGTGTCCTCGGGGCTGGTGGCGGCGGCCAGGCGTGCACGCAGCACGGCGCGCTCACGCAGCAGTTCCACCTCGTGCGGCACGATGCCGGCGCTCTTGAGCATCTTGAACGGCATGCGCACCTCGTCGGGTGTCTGTTGCCAGCCGGCATCCTCGGCCAGCGGCTGGCCGTAGCCCTGGGCACGGCGCAGTTCGCCACGCCGCTCGGCGTCGGCCAGCTGGCGCGCGATCTCGTCGTCCACCTGGCGCACGCCGGGCCCCGGCCCGCGGCGGCGGCGGGCCAGCAGCTGCAGGGCGGCGTCGGCGCCGCCACCGGCCATGGTGGCCTCCGGCGCGGCCGCCGCATCACGCCGCCGCGCGGCGCGCCAGCGCAGCAGGGTGGCCTTCACGCTGTCGAGTTTGAGCATGCCCATGGGGCTGCCAGCTTAGCGCCTGCTGCGCATCCTGGCGCCTGCGCAGGCGGGCCGGCCCTGCTTCTGGCAAGCTGCGGGCTGCAGACCAAGCCCCGCAGAGGACGCCCGCATGGAGGACCCCGTTGTACCCAACCCTGGCCGCAGCGCCGGGGCCCTGCCATCCACGCCCCCATTCCCCATCGCCCGCGGCCTGGAAGACCTGGTCGCCGAGCGCCCGCACACCGACCCGCTGCATCCCGCCGCCGCCCAGCCGCCGGCCTTTGATTTCGACCTGGTGATCGTCGGCAGCGGTTATGGCGCCGCGGTGGCCGCCCGCCAGCTGGCCGGCTGCCGGCCGCGGCACCACCCCGACGGGCCACCGCTGTCCATCTGCCTGCTGGAGCGTGGGCTCGAATACGCCGCCGGCGCCTTCCCGTCCCGCCTGGCCGACCTGGCCGGCCATGTGCGCATCAGCACCCCGGACCGGCCACAGCCCCGAGGCCGGCGCAGCGGCCTGTTCGACCTGCGCCTGGGCGGCGACCTGGCCGCCCTGGTGGCCAATGGCCTGGGTGGTGGCTCGCTGATCAACGCTGGCGTGATGCTGGCGCCGCGGCCCGAGGTGCTGCAGCAGGCGCACTGGCCGGCCGATCTGCGCCAGCCCGGTGTGCTGGCACCGCACCTGGACGCGGTGCAGGGCTGGCTGGGCGCCAGCGTCGACGGCCGGCCCAACACCGTGGCCGATGCCGCAACCCATGGCGGTGCACCGCTGCCTCGCAAGACCCTGGCCATGCAGCGCCTGGGCGCGGCCCAGCCGGTGCCGCTGACCGTGGCGCTGCGGCCCGCCACCCACACGGCGGCAGGCGTGCCGCTGCAGCCCTGCATCGGCTGCGGCGATTGCGCCACCGGCTGCAACCATGGCGCCAAGCATTCGCTGGACATCGGCCTGCTGGCCCAGGTGGCGCACAGCCCCGGTGTGCAGCTCTACACCGGCGCCACCGTGCTGCAGCTGGCGCCGGCCCCTCCCGCCGGCGCGGCGGGCCATGGCGCAGGCACGCCGGGCGATGCCGGGGCCGGCTGGCTGCTGCAGGTCCAGCACACCGATGCCCAGCTGCGCCGCGGCCAGCCGCGGCCGTTCCAGCTGCGGGCGCGGCGGGTGATCCTGGCTGCCGGCAGCCTGGGCTCGACCGAGATCCTGCTGCGCAGCCAGCGCGCCGGGCTGGCGCTGCCGGGCCAGCTGGGCCGGCGCTTCTCGGGCAATGGCGATCTGCTGGCCAGCCTGCACCACACCACCATGCCGGTGCAGGCCCTGGCCGACCCGCTGGCCGCCCCGGCGCTGCGCGCCGTGGGCCCCACCATCACCGCCATGCTGGACCAGCGCCAGGGCGCCAGCGGCCATGTGCTGCAGGACCTGGCCGTGCCCGCGCCGCTGCGACAGTTGTTCGACGAGCTGTTCACCACCGCCGCCACGCTGCAGGGCCTGGCCCGCGCCGACACCCGGGCCCACCGGCCCGGGCAGGCCGACCCCTGCGCGGTGGATGCGGCGGCCATGGCCCGCAGCCTGCCGCTGGCCATGGTCGGCCACGACGATGCCGGCGGCCGGCTCAGCCTGCCCGCCAGCACGGCCAGCACGGCCGACCTGCCGCAGGACGAGGGCGACGGCGCCCTGCAGATGCACTGGCCCGGCCAGCGCGACGACCCACGCTGGGCGGCCCAGCACCTGGCCCTGGCGCAACAGGCTGCGCAGCCGGGCGGCCTGGGCGGCCAGCTGCTGCCCAACCCGGCCTGGCAGCTGCTGCCCCCGGGCCTGCAGAACACCCTGGGCCTGGCCCATGGCCCGCTGCTCACCGTGCACCCGCTGGGCGGCTGCGCCATGGGCGACAGCGTGGCCACCGGCGTGGTCGACAGCATCGGCCGGGTGTTCAACCCCGATGCCGGCGCTGGCGACGACCCCTGGCACGCGGGCCTGGTGGTGCTGGACGGCGCCATCCTGTCCGGCTCGCTGGGCATCAACCCGGCCTTGACCATCGCCGCCCTGGCCCACCGCGGCGCGGCGCAGCTGCGCCAGCACTGGGGCCTGGGCCCGGCCCGGCCCGCCGCGGCCGACCTGGGCCCGCGCCCGCCCTGGCGGCTGCCGCCCGATCCCAAACTGCCACCGCCCGTGCCCCGGCCCACCGAGGTGGAGCTGGCCGAACGCCTGCTGGGCACCACCCGGCTGGCCGACGGGCGGCAGGTCTGGCTGGAGCTGCGCCTGGTGTCCCTGCCCACGCCACTGGCCACGCTGCTGCGGCCGGCGCCGCCACGGGCCATCACGCTGGACGGGCGGCACAGCCGGCTGCGCATCCTGTCGCACGCGCCGCAGCGCCACAACGGTGAGCCGGCCGATCCCGCCGAGGTGCTGCTGACGGCGCGGCTGGACGGTGGGCTCACGCTGTTCCAGGCCGAGGCCAGCGCGGCGCTGCCCCGCACGCTGCGCGCCGTTGCCCACTGGCTGCGCAACCGCGGCCTGCGCGACATCAGCCAGGGCCTGCTGGCCGAGCTGGCCCAGCCCCGACCCAGGCCCATACCGATCGGCCAGCGCCTCGTCCGTGCCGGCCGGCTGCTGCGCGACACCACCATCCTGGCCAGCCATGCCGGTGGTGTGCGCCGCTTCGACTACCAGCTGCAGGCCAGCCAGGCCAGCGGCCCGCTGGCCGGCCTGCTGCCCGACGGCCTGCCGCTGGCCGGCGCCAAGCGCCTGCACCATGGCCGCGCCGCCAGCCCGCTGCAGCAGCTGATGGAACTGCGGCTGGAACCCAACCGGCTGCTGGCCGCCGGCGAGCAGCCCCTGCTGTGCCTGGACCTGGCCGACCTGGCGCGTCAGGGCCAGCCCCTGCTGCGCCTGGTGGGCCAGCAAGACCAGCCCAGCGCCCTGGCCGACCTGGCGGCCCTGGCCGCCTACCTGGCGCGCATCCTGGTGCGTGGCCACCTGTGGAGCTTCCGCCTGCCCGACCCACCGCTGCCGCGCCTGCCGCAGCGCCTGCCCGGCGCCGTGCCCGGCGCGCCGCCGCCCCAGGCGCAGGAGCTGGTGGTGGCCTGGTTGCCGCCGCCGGATGGCCCGGTGGCCGGGCCGGGGCAGGGCGGTCGCACGCCGGTGCACATCCGCCTCACCCGCTACCGGCCGGCCGATGCCGATGCCAGCCGCCCGCCGGTGCTGATGATCCACGGCTACAGCGCCAGCGGCACCACCTTCGCCCACCCCAGCGTGCAGCCCGGGCTGGTGCCCCATCTCTGCGGCGAGCACCGGCGCGACGTGTGGCTGCTGGACCTGCGCTCCAGCTGCGGCATGCCCACCGCCACGCACGACTGGGCCTTCGAGGACATGGGCTGCGAGGACATCCCGCTGGCCGTGCACCATGTCTGCCAGGCCACCGGTGCCGAGCAGGTCGACGTCGTGGCCCACTGCATGGGCGCGGCCATGTTCTTCATGGGCCTGCTGGGCCAGCACCATGGCCCGCTGCGGGGCGCCGGTGGCCGGCCGGGTGCGCCGGTGGTGCCACGCCTGGGCCGGCACGAGCGGCTGCGCCACCAGCTCTGGGACCGCGACCTGCTGTGCTGGGACGAGGCCCGAGAGCAGTCCTACAGCCCGCGCCCGGGCCAGCCCACGCGGGGCCGCATCCGCCGGCTGGTGCTGTCGCAGGTGGGCCCGGCCATGCTGCTGACACCGGCCAACACCGCCCGCGCCATGCTGATGCGCTGGCTGCTGCCCCTGCTGGGCGACCGGCCGTTCGCATTCACGCCCAGCCAGCCACCCGGCCTGGCCGGCCAGCTGCTGGACCGGCTGCTGTCGGCCCTGCCTTACCCGGCCGGTGAATTCGAGCGCGAGAACCCGCTCTGGCCACCCGGCAAGCGCCTGCCCTGGGTGGGCACACGCCACCGCATCGACGCCCTGTTCGGCCGGGTGTTCAACCTGGCCGGCATGGACGACGCCACCCTGGCCCACCTGGACGACTTCTTCGGCCCGTTCAGCCTGGCAACCGTGTCGCAGGTGATGCATTTCGCCCGCCATGGCCAGATCACCGACCGCAGCGGCTTCAACCGCTTCATCGACAGCCGCCGCCTGGCCGAGCGGCTCACCTTCCCCATGCTCAGCCTGCATGCCGCCGCCAACGGCCTGGCCGACCCCGGCACCGCCGGCCGCCTGCAGGCCCTGCTGGCCGCCAACCTGGGGCCGGGTGGCAGCCTGCGCCAGCTGCAGCTGCCCGACCCCGGCCTGGGCCACCAGGACAGCTTGATCGGCAGCGAGCGCGCCACCCGGGCCACACGCCAGGCGATCGCCGGCTTCCTGCAGGAGGTGGACGGTCCATGAACCCGGCCAACCCCCACCACGCCGCCCCGGCGCTGCAGGCCACAACACCGTCGCTCGGCGTGCGCCTGTGGGTGGACGCCGGCCAGGTCTGCCTGCAGGTGGCCAACGAGGGTGGCCGCGGTGCCCCCCTGCTGATGCTGGTGTTGCCGGTGCAGCGTGGCGCCGACGGCCGGCTGGCAGCGCTGCAGCCCCTGCCGGCGCTGGCCGCCGATGCCACCGCCTGGGCCGGCTTTCTGCGGCTGCAGGCCCGGCGCCTGCCCGCCACCCTGCCCATGCCCGCCACCGAGCGTTTCAGCGGTGCCGACTGGCAGCGGCTCAGCCAGGGCCAGCCCCAGGTGCTGGTGCTGGTGCTGTTCCACCGCAACGACGGCGGCGCCACCGCCGCGGGCCAGCGCGCGGCCCCGGTGCTGGACCTGCAGCAGCACGCCGCGGCCATCGCCCAGGCGGTGCTGGCCTTCTTCGATGCGCCCCCCACGCCGGGCTGGCTGCGCCGCGGCCTGGTGCAGCTGGCCGCGGCCGATGTGCCCGGGGCCGACCCCGGCCCGGACGCCTTCACCCTGGCCCTGGCCAGCTGCCATTACCCGGCCGGGCTGATGGACGGCACGCCGGCCGACTGGTCGGCCACCTCGGGCCGCCTGCCGGGGCCGGCAGACGCCGCCATGCTGCGCCTGGCCCAGCGGCTGGACACCTTGGCCGAGCCGGCACGGCCCAGCCTGCTGCTGCTGACCGGCGACCAGATCTACGCCGACGCCACGGCCGGCCTGTTCGACCCGCGCAGCGCCCGCCTGCCGGCGCGTGGCAGCGGCGCGCCGGCCGCCGACGACTGGCTGCGCAAGCCCTACCAGCACTGGCTGGCCAGCGTGGGAACGCAGGCGGTGCTGGGCCTGCTGCCCAGCCGCATGCTGATGGACGACCACGAGATCGCCGACAACTGGGCGCCGCTGCCCGCGGGCGCCGATGCGCAGGCGCGGCTGCAGGCCCGGCGCCGCCGCGCGGCCGGGCGCGAGGCGTTCCTGCGCCACCAGCGCAACCTGCCGGCGGGTGTGCTGCCCGGTGTGCTGTGGCAGACGGTGCGGCACCGCGGCATCGGTTTCTTCCTGGCCGACACCCGCACCGAGCGCAGCGCCCGCACCGCCAGCGGCGATGCGCTGCGTCCGCGCATCCTGGCGCGCCGCCAGGCCCATGCGCTGCAGCGCTGGCTGGCGCTGGATGTGCAGCAGCCGGCCTTCGTGGTGTCGCCGTCCATGCTGCTGCCACGCCGGCGCGCCAGCGCCCGCAGCCTGGCGGGGGCCCTGCAGTCCGATGCCTGGTGTGGTTTCCCCGGCTCGCTGCATGGGCTGCTGGCGCAGCTGTGGCGGCTGGGGCGGCAGAACCTGGTGTTCCTGTCGGGCGACGAGCACCTGTCGTGCGCCGTGGAGGCCACCATCAGCGACGCGGCGCGCAGCCGCTCGGTGCGCATCCTGTCCATCCACAGCTCGGGCCTGTATGCACCCTATCCGTTTGCCAACTCGGTGCCCGAGGATTTCATGCTGCCCGATGCCTGGCAGTTTGCCGACCCGGCCGACCCGCAGCAGCAGTTCCACTGCACGGTGCAGCCCTGCGGCCCCTGGGTGCCGGGGGATGGGTTTGCGCTGATCAGCCTGGTGCCGCCCGCGGCTGCGGGGGCGGCCTGGCAGCTGCAGCTGCAGTTCGACCGCGCGGACGCTGCCGGCCCGGTGCAGGTGTTCCCGCTGCCCTCAGGCTGAGCCGGCCGGCCGCACCAGGGGCACGGCCGACGCCAGGCCGGGCACCAGCTCCAGCATCACCCGCGCCAGCACCTGGCCCTGCACCGGCTTGTGCACCACCCGGTGGCCGGCGGCGCGGGCGCGCTGGATCAGCGCCGGCTCGGTGTCACCCGTCACCACCACCGCCGGCACCGGGCCCAGGCGGGTCTGCAGGGCCTGGATGACCTCGGTGCCTTGCTCACCGCGCAGCCGGTGGTCCACCAGCAGCAGCTGCGGGCGGAAGCCCGCGTCCAGCCCGGCCAGGGCCTCGGCCGAGCCGCCGGCGCAGTGCACCTCGCAGCCCAGCTGGCCCAGCAGGCCCTGCAGCGAGCGCTGGATCTCCAGCTCGTCGTCGACCACCAGCACCCGCAGGCCGGCCAGCATGCCCGGCGCCACCAGCTGGGTGCCGGGCAGGTCGGCGGCGGGCAGGGCGCCGGCCAGGGCGGGCGGCAGGTCGAGCGACAGCGCCGTGCCCTGGCCGGGCGCGCTGCGCAGGCGCAAGGGCGCATCGAGCAAGCCGGCGGTGCGCCGCACGATGGCCAGGCCCAGGCCCAGGCCCAGGCTGCGGTCACGCGCGGTGTTGTTGATCTGGTAGAACTCCTCGAACACATGCACCTGCTCGGCCGGCGCCATGCCCGGGCCGGTGTCTTCCACCACCAGCCGCAGCCATGCCGGCCGGCCAGGGGCCGGTGCCGGCCGCAGCACGCGCAGGGTCACGCTGCCGCGGGCGGTGAACTTCAGCGCATTGCCCACCAGGTTGATCAGGATGCGGCGCAGCAGGGTGGGGTCGGTCTGGGCCAGCACCGGGCCGCCGCCGGCATCGGGCAGGTCCAGCTGCAGGGCCAGGCCCTTCTGCGCGGCCAGGGCGGCAAACTCCTCGCGCACCGCGGTCAGCAGGGCGGTGATGTCCACCACCTGCAGCTGCGGCCTGACGGCGTTGGCATCCAGGTTGGAGATCTCCAGCAGGCTGTCGAGCAGGCCGTTGCTCTGGGCCAGCGCCCGGTTGATGCTGTGGCTCAGGTCCTTGATCAGCGGGTTGGCCTGGCGGGTGGCCAGCAGCTCCAGCGTGGTGGCGTTGATGGCCAGCGCATGCAGCGGCTGGCGCAGGTCATGGCTGGCGGCGGCGAAGAAGCGGGTCTTGGACTGGCTGGCCGCCTCCGAGGCGTCGCGCGCTGCACGCAGGGATTCGGCCAGGCGCTCGTTGTCCAGCGCCAGCTTCACGAACTGGCGCAGGCCCATGGCCTGGTCACGCAGGTGCAGGGCCAGCACCACCAGCAGGCAGACGATCAGGGTGCCCACCCAGGCGCCGGCCGGCCCGCCGGCCCAGGCCCAGGCCACGGCCAGGCTGCCACCCACCAGGGCGCCATAGGCCACGAAGGGCCGCAGCTGGCCGCCCACAGACGCGCTGGTGCCGGCGATCATGCCCAGGTAGACCAGGGTGAACATGTAGTGCTCGGTGTGCACCGGCTGGCTGAACACCAGCGGCACCATGGCCACGCGCAGCAGGCCCAGGCCCAGCAGCAGCTGGCTGAGCCGGCGCAGCACCGGGCGCGGGTCGGCCACCTGGTCGGCCTGCAGGCCGCGCACCAGCAGCCAGCGCACCAGCTGCACCGACAGCAGGGCCAGCACCCACACCAGGGCCGGCAGCGGCAGGCCCAGGCGCACCACCAGCCAGCACAGGAAGCCGTCGATCAGCAGATAGGCCAGCGGAATGCGGCCCACCTGGCGCTGTGCCAGGCGCAGGTGCTCGCGGGCGATGCGGTCGGGCAGGGCGCCTGTGTCGGTGTCGGTGTCGGTGTCGACCGGGGCACCGGGGTCGGTGGTGGGCCCGGCTGTGTCGGGCAGGGGGTCCAGTGCGGCCGGCACGGTGCTGCCGAAGGCCGGCGCGCGCTGCGCGCCGGCGGCCGCCGGCGGCAGGGCCGATTCAGCCGACACGGATGCCCTCACGCGAGGCCTGGTAGGCGGCCTCGGTGCGGTTGCGCACGCCCAGCAGGCCGTAGATGGCCTGCAGGTGGGTCTTGACGGTGGATTCGGCGATGCCCAGCTCACGCGCGATCAGCTTGTTGGGCAGGCCGCGTGCGGCAGCCCGGTAGACATCGGCCTGGCGCGGTGTCATGTCGAGCACACGCTGCTCGGCCTCCAGCAGCGGGTGGCCGGCCTCGCCCAGCGGCGCGGCGGCCACCACCTGGCCGCTGCCGGTGTCGGGCGGCAGGAAGATGCCGCCCTTGAGCACCCGGTCCATCGCCGACAGCATGGCCTCGGAGCTGTAGCGCTTGGGCACGAAGCCGGCGGCGCCCAGGTCGATGGCGTGGCGCACCAGCTGCGGATCACTCTCGCCGGAGATCACCACGATGCGCGCCGCGCAGCCCACCTCGCGGATGCGGTTGATGGCCTCGGGGCCGCTGCAGCCGTCCAGGTGCCAATCCAGCAGCAGCAGGTCGTAGCGGGTGTCGGCCGCCATGGCCAGCGCCGCGCCGATGGTGCTGGCGGTGTCGATCTGCAGTTCGGGCGCCATCACGCAGAGCAGGTTCTTCAGCCCCTGCAACACCATCACATGGTCGTCGACCATCAACACCCGCATCTGCCGCTCCACCTTGTCTGCAGGCCACTCTAGCGTGAACGGCGCGCGGCTTGGCTCCACCATGTGGCCGATGGTGGCCACCCTGGGTGGCGCTTACCGTTTGTCACCGTGACAGGCAGACCACGGCGCCATACCGCGCCGGCTGGCCTGGAGGGGGCGACGATGTACAAGGACATGCAGAACCACCAGGCCGTGGCGGCGGCACCGGAGCAGATGCGCACGTCGGCGCCGCCGGCGGCCGGCACGCGGCCCGGCGCCGGCTGGGCCGGGCCCGAGCGGCGCAGCCGCCACGCGGCGTCCACCGACTGGCCCTTGCAGCTGCTGGACGAGATCGACTACGGCATCGTGGTGGTCGACCCGTTTCTGCGGGTGGTGTATGCCAACCATGCGGCGCGTTGCCAGCTCAAGGCCATGCCCCAGCTGCGCCAGGAGCGCGGCATGCTGCTGCCCGAAGACCCGGCCGACACCGACCGCCTGGCCGCGGCGGTGCGCGCTGCCGCCACCCAACGCCTGCGCCGCCTGCTGGTGCTGGGCCGTGGGGCGCAGCGCTGCAGCGTGTCGGTGGTGCCGGTGCCGGTGGGCGCGGCGGGCGCTGGCGTGCCCGGCGCTGCAGCGCCACGCGGGCCGGCCCAGGTGCTGGTGATGCTGCCGCGCAGCCAGCTCTGCGAGCCCCTGTCCATCCACGGTTATGCCCGTGACCACGGCCTGAGCAGTGCCGAGAGCCAGGTGCTGGTGTGGCTGTGCAAGGGCGAGCAGCCCAGCGACATCGCCCGCCTGCAGGGTGTGGCCATCAGCACCGTGCGCACCCAGATCGCCAGCCTGCGCCAGAAGACCGGCGCCGCCACGGTGGCCGACCTGGTGCAGCACATCGCCCGCCTGCCACCGATCTGCAGCGCGCTGCAGCCCGAGGCCCGGGCCGACCTGGGGGCCGGCCTGGCGGCCTGAACGGGGTGCCGGCCGGGCCGGTTCAGGCGTCGGCCGGCCGCAGTGCCGCACCCACGGCGATCTCGCCGTCCGTCAGCACGTCGGCCCGCAGGCCGCCGCGCTGCACCCACAGGCGCACCACCTGCGCCGCGGTGAGCGTGGGCGACTGCAAGGCCTCGCCCAGGCCCAGGCAGGGATCACACAGGTCCACACCACGGCAGCGCACGCTGCCGATGAAGAACTCACGCCCCACCAGCGCGTTCAGCCGCACCCCGCGGGTGACGAGGTTGCGGCCGCTGACGGCCATGTCCAGCGGGCGCTGCTGGCCCTGCAGAAAGGCCTCGATGGCCTCGGCCTCGACCAGGGTGAGGTTCTGGCCGGGCTCGTCTTGCCGGCCGAAATAGCGGTCGCCCTGGATGCCGGCGCCGGCCACCACGCTGGCGCGGCCCAGTGGCAGCTGCGGGCCACCGCTGGGCGGGCGGATGAAGAGGTGTTCAACGGTCATGGCAGGCGCGGGCTGGGCTGGATGGAGGCCGCATTCTCGGGGCCGCCGAGACGCTTGTGGAAGCTGGTTTCATCGGCGTCGATGGCCTCCAGCGTGGCGCCTGCCGGCATGCCCGGGGCGAAGCCCAGATGGCGCAGCAGGCCCGCCGAGCGGTGGTTGCGCGCCTTCAGCACCGCCACCGCGGTGTGCACGCCATGGTGGGTGGCCAGCTCCTGCAGCATGGCCGACACCGCGGCGCTGCCGATGCCCTGGCGCCAGTGCGCGCTGGCCAGTTCATAGGCCACCATGGCCAGGCCCGACGGCAGCACCGTGGCCTGCACATACCCGGCCAGACCACCCGCGGGCAGGCGCAGCACCCAGTTCAACCACTGCTCGCGGCCGTTGCCGGAGCGGCGTGATTCCAGCTGCTGGTAGCGCTGGCGCAAGGCCTGCACGGAGGCGGGCGGGGCGTTCTCGAACTCGTAGATCGCCGGGTCGGCCAGCACCTGGAACATGGCCTCGGCGTGGCTGGCCAGCAGTGGCTCCAGCGTGCAGCGCGGGGTGTGCAGGCTGCGCATGGCGGGGCGGGGTGGCGCCGGATGAAAGCTCAGGCGGCAGGGGCCGGCAGCGGCAGCGCCAGCACCACCTCGTCGCCGTCCATCTCGCCGGTGGGCCGGAAGCCCAGGCCGCGGTAGAAGGGCTCGGGGCAACCCGGGCCGGGCACATAGGACAGCTGCAGGCTGCTGAACACGGCCTTGGCGCGCACATGGGCCAGCACCAGGGCCATGGCGGCCCGCCCCACGCCGCGGCCCTGGAAGCGGGCGTCGACCATCAGCCGCCAAACGCCCACCTGCGGCGCGGCGGGTGGGGGCGTGAGCAGGGGATTCGTCGTGCAGCATCACGAAGCCGGCGGGCTGCTCAACCAGGTAGATGGCGCGGTACCAGGCCGCCGGTGAAAACAGCGCCTCGGCCAGCGACACGGCATTGGGCGCGACAAAGCCCTGCTGCGCATCGGCCACCTGCAGCCGGATGATGCTGCGCACGGTGTCGGCCGTGATGGCACGCAGGCTGACGGGGGCGGTGTCGGGTTGGGGGGCAGGGCCGGCGTGGGACATGGCGGGCGGGGCAGGGGGCTGCGCAGGATTGTGCGGCGTCACACCTGGCTGGCCAAGGCCTGGGCCATGAACCGGCGCAGGCCCAGCTTGGTGGCCTGCAGCTTGCGCCTGTCGTCGAAGCTGAGGTAGATCACCCCGCCCAGGTCGGCCGGCATCTTGGTGCCTGCCTCGCGCACGATGGCCACGCGGGCCTTGCCACGCACCTGCATGAAGTAGCCGGCCTCGAACAGCACGTTGTCACGCGGCACGGCCTTGAAATCAGCCTGGGCCTGGGCATGCTGGGCCAGTTCATCGTCCTGGGTGAACAGGAAGATGGCGGCCCGGCACAGGGAGGCGGCACGCTCGATCTCCTCGAAGATGGTGGCGCCGCCGGGCTTGAAATCACGCGACCAGTCCAGCACCGAATGGCCGGCTTTCTCCAGATCGGCCCGCAGGGCCAGGGCCACCTTGCTGCCCTTGCTGCAGTAGCCCAGGAACACATCACGCCGCGCCTGGATGCGGCTGAGCCAATCGGGCAGGTGGCTGCGGAAGGCCTGGCTCCTGGCCCAGGCTTCGGTGGCGGTGGCCGGGATCTGCGCCGGCTTGATGCCGCTGGTGAAGATGCCGTCGTGGGCCATGCCCTGCTCCATCACCAGCAGCAACGGCAGGCCCAGTGCCAGGCCGATGGCGCCTTCCAGGTGGTTGTAGGTGGTGGGCACGGGCTGCAGGGTGGGTGTGCCCTGGGTGCCGCCGGCGCCGTGGGCGGCACCAGGCAGCAGCACATGCCGGCGCGCCAGGGCCAGCACCAGCAGGCCATCACATTGGCGCAGCAGGGCCTGGGCGCGGTCGACGCTCCAGGCATGCAGGGAGGTGCTGGCGCCGGTGCCGAACTGCTCGGGCTCAAACCCCGTGATCACCAGGCCCTGGCTGGCGATGGCGCGCAGGATGGCCCGCTTGATGCCCTGGCGGCGGTCATCGAGGTGGCGGTCGTCGGGGACGCTGATGAAGATTCTGGGGGGCATGGTGTGGGGTGAATTGACGCTGCCCGAGCACGCATCATCGGATCTCAACCAGAAAACGATCCTGCGGATTCAGCAACTTGTGAACTGGGGTTGCTTTCAATATGACATATTTTTCAAACAGTGGCTTGATCTTCTCCCTGCCTCTTTCGCTCAAGCACACATAATAGAGAAAAAGCAATTCATCGTTGGACAGCTGAGCCCGAACAATTCTGGCGTACAAATACTCCGATTCCGTCTGATGAAGGTGGAGAAACCTGAGCACATTGTAAAGCGTCCGGATGTAATGCCCCACATCGGATTCATGCAGTGCCATGAGTTTGACATAGGCATACTGGGCAACGCTGAGCGGTGCCGCAGTGGGCCCCTCTGAGCGGGCGGAAAAGTAGCATTGTTCCAGGCGCCAGTACAAAAAGGTGAAGCATTCCCGGCCTCGGTGCACCACGCCGTCAGATGCCTTGACCTCGAGCGATGCGGTGACGGAATTCAGCAACTCCAGCAGCTTGAAGAACGTGGCCTCGAGATTCTGCTGTTGGATGGCCTTGTTCTGCTGATCCAGAACTTCATTCTGTGCCGTGATTTGAAGCCGCTGCTCTTTCAGTTCACCCCGGTTGAGCACAAATTCCTGGCGCTGCAGTTGGAGCTCTCGCCGCTGCATCTGCAACTCACGCCGCTGCAGGAAGATAGTGTAGACAAGCGTGGCAAATGCCAAGCCGGAAAACAAGGCGTTGATGCCGCCAAACATGTCCCCAAACGTTCCGCGATCGGGCAAAAAGTAGAGCAGCACACCAGACAGCACCCACAGGGCAACCACCACGGTCAAAAGCGTTGCGAGTGTCCTGTACTGTTCCGGCCTTCGTATCAGCCGCTCAACGAGGCCGAAATCCGACTTTCTGAGAACAAGATTCAGGCGGCGCTTGCGGTGACGGCGTAGCAGCATGGTGCTTTTTGAACGTGAGCCTGAAGAGGACTGGTTGAAAGATCTCAGCGAAGATCATGGATGCCAGGTATCAAGGCTTTGCCCTGAAGGTCTCGCAGACCAGCCTCTGGGCGGCCTACTTCTTCGTCGCCGTGTCAGGCGCAGAGCCGCCCGATGACGCCTGACGCTGCGCCAGCATGTCGTCCAAGGTCTTCTTGGCTGCCACAAGCGTCGCATAACAGGCCGGACGATGCGATTGCTCCGCAGAGTTCTGGGTGAGGTCTGCTGGCATTAGCGCTGCGGGCCGTGTGTTGGTCAAGCGCCATGCTGACGTGGCCACATTGTTCTTGCTGATGCAGATCGGGATGGGTGTGTCTGGCGGCAATCCTTTAGCCGGCAAGACGGCGGCAGCTGCAAAAATGCCCCCGGCAGGGTTCGGTGCCGAATAACTGCTGAACTTGTTCTTGTCGCTGCGTTCCAGCAGATGTTGATCAATGTCGGCAACAAGCCTGCACGCGAGGTCACGCGCGTGCTGTAGTTGGCCTTTCTCCAGCTGATTCTCCCGAATGAGAACCCCTTGAATGTGCACACTCGACAGGAACGCAAACTCTGATTTGCCACATGCCTCGGGGGTTTGGGCAAAAGCGGGCGATGCCAACGCAGCGGCAATCACTGGCAGAAAACTGGTGTGGCGGAGCTTTTTCATGCAGGGCGGCAATAGGTTGGAGGCTGGGTGATTGCGCTCATGGCGAGGCGTCATCTGCGCCGTTATCTCAGAGAAAGAATCCATTCAACCAGAACCCGGACCTCCGGCTCGGTCAAGGGGCGGCCGATGAATCGCGGATCTGTCATCGCTGGCTGGGGAGATCTCCCCCAGTTTCCAACGCTTCCGTGCAAAACCTTGTTTGTCAACTCGCCAACAGCTGCAGGGTTGTTGGCGTACTTTGTTGCGATCTCCATCAACGAAGGGCCAAGGATCCTCTTGTGCATGTCGTGGCATTGCATGCAATAGCTGTCTCGCGCTTGCTGCAATCTTTGTGCACCAGCTTGTGCAGCGACGGTTTGCCCACCCGCCGGTGCATCGGGCTGGTTCTGCCGATCCAATGGACGTTGGTCGCCATCCCTTTGAAAACTGAACTCGCCGCAAGTGGCATGGTCGACAGATCCCACCAGTGTCGTGTTCCCATTGGCAAGCTGGCCTGTGAAGCCAACGGCGATGTATTGGCCTGGACGTAGAAGCCAGCCTGTAGGCGTGAGTGACAGCTTGTTCTCCGTTGGGTCGTACTGCCCAGCCACGAGATATGCCCCACGTGGGCGCTGGCCACCACCGAAGTCGAAAACTCCTTGCAGTACCACCTTTGAATCTAAAGTTGTGACTTTTCGAATGCGGAGGCTTGCCGGCGTCTTTCCTTGCCCGCAAATATATTCACCCTTCCAGTTGTCGCCCAAATTGAAGGGCGTTTGTGCAAAAGCGGAAGTTGTGATCACCAAACTTGCGATCAGTGAGAGGATATTTGCTTTGTATTGCAAAATGAGCTCCGGTTCGAATCTGTGATGCTTGACCTTGGAACTGACCGGCGCATGATGACGTGGCGGCAGTTGACCCCGGATGAAGTGGGGCGCAAATGGGGCATGCCGCCATACGTTCGGTTGAGTGACTTGTTAAACCGCACCGTTTGGCTGGTATGAATGCATGAAATTTTTCGCTGCCGTCAAGCGCGGTTGAACGCTATTTGTGCAGAACTTTTAGCCCAAGAATTCCGCCAACAATTGCTGCAATGCAGAGCATGCGTGCAGCGGTGGCCGGCTCCTTGAAGAACGCCATGCCCAAAATTGCGGCACCCACAGCGCCAATTCCTGTCCAGACAGCGTAAGCTGTTCCAAGTGGCAGCGTCTTCATTGCCAAGCCCAGCAACCAAAAGCTAAGCCAAGCTGCTGCCAGTGTCAGGCCTGTGTACAGATGATTTGAGAAACCGTCCGATGCCTTCATGCTGGTGGACCAGACAATTTCTAGCAGCCCAGCGATTAGTAGTAGTGTCCACGCTGCTCCGGATGTTGACATTGATGTCATGGTGTTTGGATTCTCGAAATTGTGAAGAGCGGAAAGTTCCCATGTGCGCAACACCTTACGGGATGCGGGTTGTTGCACTTCAAGTCTGAGCCGGCCGTCTAACGTCGAGGTAATCGGCCCGCGGAGGCGAGGTGGTCTGGCCGCGAGGCGCATGATGAACCACAAGCGCCTCGCAGCCAGAGTGCCTTGCCGTAGTGGGTCCAGTTGACTGACAAGCTAGGCGTCATTGCCTGATCGCTTTTGCGGCTTCAGCGCGACTTGTTCGGGTCATCGTGAAACCGTATGTACTCGTCAATCCTGGCGATTGCGGACGCTGTCAATCTTGGATTAATGAACAAGAGTAGATACCGGTCGTGATACAGCAACAAAAGTGGCCACGCGGTCGCGACGGCAGCCGGAGGTCCGCCAATCAGACCAAAGACTATCGCCAATAGCAATGCTATGACGATGACAAATGGCGCCAGAACAATCGCCATGACTAGATCAATATAGTTCTCATTCGATTACTATTGGTTTCAGAGCCTATCGGCAATTTGCAGCATACAACTGTGAAGTCGCCGCTCGAATTGAAAGAACCACCATTTCCAGATCCTTAATGGAACGACGAAACGTGAAGGGTAGATAGGAATTGGCGAAGGTGCATGGTCAAGGCTGGGGAATCGCTGACGCAGCGCCAAGTAGTTTGGCGATGCAAACTTGCTGAGCTCAGAAATTAGTACGATTCGATTTGCCGTAAGGTAGGTGAGCGCCTGATCGACCTCCCAATAAAGATTCTCGCTTGGCACGGAGAAGTCGATTACAGCGACGTCTGACTGCACGAGCAGGGCCTGCAGTTCTACTTTCCACCGGTCCCCAGGGGCGGGCTGGTCAGCGGCGTCAGTCAGAACTCCAGCGGCCCCTGCGTCAACGATCTTGACAACATTCAGCAGGCGCAAAACTCTCCCGTAGCAGCCAATGCTGGGCAAGAATAAATTTGGAACGTTTGCTCTCGCTTCCTGGTGAAAGCCGCGAAGAAAGAGAATATTGCACCTATTGCGCGCATGCCGTTTTCTTCCCAATACAGCGACCCACATCACCAGTGTTGCGAAGAACGCGAAGAAGACCCCAGCCGTGAGCCATGTTGTTGCGAACTGCTCCCGCTTGTTTGCGTACACAAGCAGCGCAAGCGCAAGTATGAGAGGGAGGAACCGAAGCCTCCAGAGCACCGTAGAGCGAAGGGCGCCAGCAACATAGGGAGGGCGAGGACTGCGTTGATTCACGGGCTGATTGTTCGCTTGAGCAGGCAATGGTGCGGATCGTGACGCCTAAGGTTTGGGCTAACCGAACCGTTGCGGCATGTGGCAAAAGGCCCAGAATGAAATGGTGGGCCTTTAGCCATAGGCCGCAATGTGTCCGGTTGAGCGAATACGAAGGGACTTCCCCAGTCCTGGGACGGTATCGAGGTA
>JAZKFQ010000070.1:0-47141 GCA_040386375.1 Pseudomonadota bacterium | reverse complement strand
CGGGCTCCTTGCAGGCGTCCTTGGTGTAGTACTCGTCGCGGTAGATGAACATGATCACGTCGGCGTCCTGCTCGATGGCGCCCGATTCACGCAGGTCGCTCATCATCGGCCGCTTGTCGGTGCGCGTTTCCACCGAGCGGTTCAGCTGCGACAGCGCGATCACCGGGCACTGCAGTTCCTTGGCCAGGGCCTTCAGGCCACGCGAGATCTCGCTGATCTCGGTGGCGCGGTTCTCACCGTCGCTCTTGCCGGTGCCGCTCATCAGCTGCAGGTAGTCGACCACGATCAGGCCCAGCGTGCCGCCGAACTGCCGCGCCATGCGCCGCGAACGGGCACGCAGTTCGGCCGGGTTCAGCGCGGGGGTCTCGTCGATGAACATCTGGGCCTTGCCCAGCCGCTCTGCGGCCTCGGTCAACCGGGTCCATTCGTCGTCGCGCAGGCGGCCGGTGCGCAGGCCGGACTGGTCGATGCGGCCCAACGAGCCGATCATGCGCAAGGCCAGCTGCGAGGCGCCCATTTCCATCGAGAACACCAGCACCGGCAGCTCTTCGTTGACGGCCACGTACTCGGCGATGTTCAGCGCAAACGCGGTCTTGCCCATGGACGGGCGCGCCGCCAGGATGATCAGGTCACCCTTCTGCATGCCGGCCATCATGCGGTCCATGTCGTAGAAGCCGGTGCGCACACCGGTCACGTCCTCGGCACCGTTTTCGGCCAGCTCGGTCACACGGTCGATCAGCTGCATGGTCAGCTTGTCGATGCCGATGAAGCCCTGCTTGTTGCGCGAACCTTCTTCGCCGATCTTGAAGATGCGGCCCTCGGCCTCGTCCAGGATCTGGCTCACCTGGCGGCCCTGCGGGTTGAAGGCGTTGGTGGCGATCTCGTCGCTGGCGGAGATCAGCTTGCGCAGGATGGCACGCTCGCGCACGATCTCGGCATAACGCCGCAGGTTGGCGGCACTTGGCACGCTCTGCGCCAAGTCGTTCAGGTACTTCAGCCCACCGCAGGCCTCGGCCTTGCCGTTGTTCTGCAACTGCTCGAACACGGTGATCACGTCGGCCGGCTTGTTGGCGTTGATCAGCGTGGCGATGGCGGTGAAGATCTCGCGGTGCTCGTAGCGGTAGAAATCGCTTTCGGTGACCTGGTCGCCGGCGCGGTCCCAGGCCAGGTTGTCGATCAGCAAGCCTCCCAGCACGCTTTGTTCGGCCTCCACCGAGTGCGGCGGCACCCGAAGGCGGGCCACCTCGTCATCGGCGGGCGGGTTGGTCTGGGCAGCACGGAAAACGGCGGACATCGGCGGGTTGATCAGCGGGCGATCTGGGAGGGCGGAATGGCAGGCCATGATATGCCGCGGCCTGCCCGCCACCTGTGGACAGCCTTGTGGAAATGCGGTGGATGCACAGGGGACAAGACATCAGCCTCCGGTGTGCTGCGGCGACAAACACAAACGCCGCCCGGAGGCGGCGTTGTGACGGGTTCAGGCCGGATTTACAGCCAGTAGACCAGGAAGTAAAGCCCCAGCCAGACCACGTCCACGAAGTGCCAGTACCAGGCTGCGCCTTCGAAGCCGAAGTGCCGGTCCGGCGTGAAGTGCCCCTTCTGCAGCCGCAGGGTGATGAACAGCAGCATCAGCATGCCCACCAGCACATGGAAGCCATGGAAGCCGGTGAGCAGGAAGAAGGTGGAGCCGAAGATGCCCGAGCTGAGCTTGAGGTTCAGGTCCTGGTAGGCATGCATGTACTCGTAGGCCTGCACACACACGAAGGTGGCGCCCAGCACCACCGTGATCCACATCCAGGTGATGGTCTTGGCCCGCTTGCCGGCGAGCAGCGCATGGTGGGCGACGGTCAGGGTCAGGCCCGAGGTCAGCAGCAGGGCGGTGTTGATGGTCGGCAGGGGCCAGGGGCCCATGGTCGCAAACGGCTCCACCGTGCCTGCGGGCGAGGCCGTGACCCCACCGCCGGCGCTGGGCCAGATGGCCTTGAAGTCAGGCCACAGCACCTGGTGGTCCAGGTTGCCCAGCATCGGCAGCGCATGGGCGCGGGCCCAGTACAGGGCGCCGAAGAAGGCCGCGAAGAACATCACCTCGGAGAAGATGAACCAGCTCATCGACCAGCGGAACGACACGTCGATGCGCTCGGAATACAGCCCGCTTTCGCTTTCGGCAATGGCTTCCTTGAACCAGACGAACAGGGTCGACAGCCAGATCAGCATGCCCAGCAACAGCGCATACGCACCCCAGCCGGCACCGTTGATCCACTGGCCTGCGCCCAGGATGACGAAGAACAGGCCCAGAGCGGCCATGGCCGGATGCCGCGACGGGCTGGGCACGAAGTAGTACGGGGTGGCCCCGTGGGGTGTCGCTGCTGACATCTTGTGAGTTCTCCTCGAAACCTGGAAACCTGAAATGAAAACTTGGAATCTTGTTGTCTGGCTAGGCGGCCACGCCGCTGCCCACCACCCATTGCACCAGCAGCACCAGCGCCAGCACGAACAGCGCGGCGCCGAGCACACCGGCGATGATCACGTGCACCGGGTTGAGCTTGGCCACATCCTGCGCCTGGTCGGCCGAGCGTCGCACCCCGAAGAACGACCAGGCCACGGCCTGCATGGTCTGCAGGAACGAGCCCTTGCGAGCCGCTGCGTTGCGCAGATCACCACTCATGAGCGCTTCTCCGGCCCGGGCTTGCCGGCTTCGACAGCGCCCTGCCCCAACACCTTGCCGGCCACCTCGAAGAAGGTGTACGAAAGGGTGATGGTGGTCACGTCCTTGGGCAGCTTGGGATCGACGTAGAACACCACAGGCCAGGCCTTCTGCTCGCCCGGGGCCAGGATGTACTCGTTGAAGCAAAAGCATTCCAGCTTGTTGAAATGCGAGCCTGCACGCATCGGCGCATAGCTGGGGATCGCCTGTGCAGCCATGGTGCGGCTCTGCTTGTTGCGGAACTCGTACATCACGGTGGCCAGTTCACCGGGATGCACCTGCATGGAACTCACGGCAGGCTTGAAGTCCCAGGGGCCACGCGCATTGGCATCGAACTCGATGGTGATCTTGCGCGAGGTGTCGACCTGGGTGTTGCCCTGGCGCTTGGCGCTGCCCGCCATGCCGGCCGAGGTGACGCGCTCGCTGACCGACAGCACATTGATGCCCAGCGCCTCGCAGATGTGCTTGTACATCGGCACCAGCGCATAGCCGAAGCCGAACATCGCCAGCGCGATCACCGCCAGCTTGCCCAGCATGCGGCGGTTGTCGCGGTGCAGGCCGGTGAGCAGCGAAGGCAGGGCCATGGGAAGCTCAGCGTCCGCTCAACGACCGAACAAGACGATCTTGGCCACGAAGCCGGCAAAGAACACCAGCGCCACCGACGCCAGCACCAGGGCCAGGCGCAGGTTGGCCTTGCCTTGCTGCTGCGGGTTGCGCGGCGTGGTCATCGTCGACATGCCGCCGCTCACGCCAGCACGCGGGTAGCGGTGGCGTCCAGCTTGGGCGGGTTCTCGAAGGTGTGGAACGGGGCCGGCGACGGCACTTCCCATTCCAGGCCCTCGGCGCCTTCCCAGGGCTTCTGCGCCGCCTTGGGGCCGATGCCGCGCATCATGGGGATGACCACGAAGACGAAGAAGTAGACCTGCATCAGCCCGAAACCGAAGGCACCCACCGTGGCGACCGCGTTGAAATCGGCGAACTGCATCGGGTAGTCGGCATAACGGCGCGGCATGCCGGCCATGCCCAGGAAGTGCATCGGGAAGAAGGTGAGGTTGAAGAAGATCAGCGAACCCCAGAAGTGGATCTTGCCGCGCACCTCGGAGTACATCACCCCGGTCCACTTCGGGCCCCAGAAGTACACGCCGGCAAACAGCGCGTACAGCGAGCCAGCCACCAGCACGTAGTGGAAATGCGCCACCACGTAGTAGGTGTCCTGCAACTGGATGTCGATCGGCGCCATCGCCAGGATCAGGCCGGTGAAGCCGCCGATGGTGAACACGAAGATGAAGCCCACGGCCCACAGCATGGGCGTCTCGAAGGTCATCGAGCCGCGCCACATGGTGGCGATCCAGTTGAAGATCTTCACGCCGGTGGGCACCGCGATCAGCATGGTGGCGTACATGAAGAACAGCTGGCCGGTCACCGGCATGCCGGTGGCATACATGTGGTGGGCCCAGACGATGAACGACAGGATGGCGATCGAGGCGGTGGCGTAGACCATCGAGGTGTAGCCGAACAGCCGCTTGCGGGCGAAGGTCGGGATGATGGCGCTGACGATGCCGAACGCCGGCAAGATCATGATGTAGACCTCGGGGTGGCCGAAGAACCAGAAGATGTGCTGGTACATCACCGGATCACCACCGCCCGCCGGGCTGAAGAAGCTGGTGCCGAAATGGCGGTCGGTCAGGGTCATGGTGATGGCGCCTGCCAGCACCGGCATCACCGCGATCAGCAGGTAGGCGGTGATCAGCCAGGTCCAGGCGAACAGCGGCATCTTCATCAGCGTCATGCCGGGCGCGCGCATGTTCAGGATGGTGACGATGATGTTGATCGAGCCCATGATGGAGCTGGCGCCCATGATGTGCATCGCG
The DNA here is from genome assembly GCA_040386375.1 of Pseudomonadota bacterium. Lineage (GTDB taxonomy): Bacteria > Pseudomonadota > Gammaproteobacteria > Burkholderiales > Burkholderiaceae_C > Pseudaquabacterium. Next base: position 42,566 of record JAZKFQ010000070.1, on the reverse strand, counting down.
AAGATGCCGGCGTCCATGCTGGGGCCCATCTGCAGCGTCAGCGGGGCGTACAGCGTCCAGCCGGCGGCGGGGGCACCGCCCGGCATGAAGAACGAGCCCGCCAGCATGATGGCCGCCGGGATCAGCAGCCAGAAGCTGAAGTTGTTCATGCGCGCGAAGGCCATGTCCGATGCACCGATCTGCAGCGGAATCATCCAGTTCGCGAAGCCTACGAAGGCCGGCATGATGGCGCCGAACACCATGATCAGGCCGTGCATCGTGGTGAAGGAGTTGAACAGTTCCGGGTTGAAGAACTGCAAGCCCGGCTGGAACAGCTCGGCGCGGATGCACAGCGCCAGCACACCGCCGATCATCAGCATGGCGAACGAGAACAACAGGTACATCGTGCCGATGTCCTTGTGGTTCGTGGCGAACACCCAGCGCCGCCAGCCGTGCAAGGGGCCGTGGTCGTGGTGGTCGTGCGAGTCGTGGGCTGGGTCGTGGGACCCGTGTTGCGGGAGGACGGCGCTCATGGGGCGTTGCCTTTCAGCGGCTGATTCGGCGATTCAGGAAGAGGTGCGGATCACTTGCGCGCGGCGACGATGTCGGCCGGCTGCACGATCTGCCCGGTCTTGTTCGACCAGTTGTTCTTGGTGTAGGTGATGACGGCGGCGATCTCGGTGTCCGACAGCGTCTTCCAGGCCGGCATGGTGCCGTTGGCAGCACCGTTGAGCAGGATGGCGATCTGCTTGGCCTTGTCGGCGTCGGCCACGATGGCCGAGCCGTCCAGCGCCTTGATCGGACCGGCGCCCTTGCCATCGGGCTTGTGGCAGACGGCGCAGTTGGCGGCATAGACCTTCTCGCCCCGGGCGGCCAGGGCCTCCAGCGTCCACACCTTGCTCGGGTCGTCGGCCTTGGCGGCCATTTCCTTCTTCTTGCCGTCCACCCACTTGCTGTAGTCCTCGGCGGACACCACCTTCACGTGGATGGGCATGTAGGCGTGCTCCTTGCCGCACAGCTCCACGCACTGGCCGTAGAAATCACCGATCTTCTCGGCGCGGAACCAGGTGTCGCGCACGAAGCCGGGGATGGCATCCTGCTTGACGGCGAAGGCCGGCACCATCCACGAGTGGATCACGTCGTTGGCGGTGGTGATGATGCGGATCTTCTTGTTGACCGGCACCACCAGCGGGTTGTCCACCTTCAGCAGGTAATTGTCACCCTCGGGCTTGCCGGCGTCGGACATGTTGCGCTGCGCGACATCGAGCGTGGACACGAAACCGATGCCCTCGCCTTCACCCTTGAGGTAGTCGTAGCCCCATTTCCACTGGTAGCCGGTGGTCTTGATGGTGAGGTCGGCGTTGCTGGTGTCCTTCATGGCCACCACGGTCTTGGTGGCCATCAGGCCCATCACCACCACGATGACGAAGGGCACGATGGTCCAGGCGATCTCGACCGCCACGCTCTCGTGGAAGTTGGCCGACTTGGCGCCCACCGATTTGCGGTGCTTGATGATCGAATAGAACATCACGCCGAACACGGCGAGGAAGATCACCAGGCAGACGATCAGCATGAAGTAGTGCAGGCCCTGCACCTCGCTGGCGATCTTGGTGATGGGCGGGTGCAGGTCGAGCTGGTTCTTGGCGGGGCCACCCACCAGGTCACCCACGGCCCACGCGGCCTGCAGGCCACCGGCCAGCGCCAGGCCGGCTGCGCCCTGCAGGGCCCGGGACATCCATGTCTTTGTCATCATCATCGTCATGCTTCAGTTTCGTGATCCACAGCCTGGGCAGCAGCCGCACGCGCCAGGCGCAAGGCCCGCCGCAGTTCCTGCGCCAGTGCCACCCGCAGCTCCGGGCGCACGTGGCGGCCCACCCGCACGCTGCGCCCCTCTCCCGACAATTCCACCAGCGAGCCGTCATCGGCCACCGGCTCCACCCGCACCCACTCGGCGCGGAAACGCACACGCTCGACCGCCGGGCCCACATGCTGCTCGACCGACATCTCGTGGCCGATGAGGGTAATGGTTTCGCGGTCACCGGCATGTCGCGCAAACACCAGCAGGGCTGCGCCCACCGCCAGCAGCTCCAGGCCGGTGAACAGGCTCACCACGGTGACGCCCTGCAGCCAGAACCCCACGGCCACGGCCAGCGAGACGGCGCAAAGCAGCAGGTAGCAACCCATCAGCTGGCGCGGGGTGATCGAGACATTGCGCCGCAGCTCGAACAACCAGGCCAGCGGCGCGGTCTGCTCCTGCCCGAAGCGCCAGCCGCCATCCTGCCGCGCGGGCGGTGGCGCGGGCCAGGGGCTGGGGGCGATCGTGGCGGACATGGGGCTCGGTGCGGCAATCAGGGGCAGGCGGGGCGCGGCAGGTCAAGGATTCAGCAGATGCTGGACCGCAGACATGGCCCGGTGTTCACCGATACCCGGGCCGCATGCGCCAGATCAACCGTGCATTCTAGCGGAGTGCTACACCGCTTCAGCAGCCCGGACATGCCTAAACACGCGGCTTCGGCCGGCCACTGTGCAGCGCGTCCAGCGAGACCACCGCCGGGCCACCGCGTGCCGGGCGTGGTGCGGCCTTGTAGGCATGGCCGTACACCAGTTCGAAGGTCATGCCGATGCGGCCGTCGGCATCGGCGCGAGCGGCCAGCGCCTGCAACAGCCGGGCATGCCAGCGCGGGGTGCGCAGGCCGGCATGGCGTGCCATGCCCAGATGGCCGCCCAGGCCACGCAACTCGGCCAGCAAGGCCTGTGGTGACGACCAGGTCAGGCGGATCGATTCCTGGTCCATCACCGGATCGGCAAAGCCGCCGTGCACCAGCATGTCGCCCAGGTCGTGCATGTCGACAAAGGGCGGATGCGGCGCCGGCCAGCCCGCATCGGCATACACGGCACGCAGCTCACGCAGGGTGTCGGGCCCGAAACTGGAGAACATCAGAAAGCCGTCCACCGCCAGCGCCCGGTGCCAGGCTGCCAGACTGATTGCGGGGTCGGCGGCCGTGTGCAGCACCAGGTTGGCCCACAGCATCTGTGCCTGGCCAGCCGGCACCTCGGCACTCAGCCACACCGGCTGGGCCGCCGCCTGGCGCCGCGCGCCCCAGGCCCACCAGGGCGCAGCCAGCGCCTGCTGGCTGCGGGCCTGCAGTGCAGGCGTCGGCTCGACCACCTGGCGCTGGGCCTGCGGCCACACCGCCTGCACCGCTGGTGCACCCGCGCCGGTGAAGGCCCACCAGTCCAGCCAGCGCTCGGGGGCCTGGCGGATCACCGGCAGGCGTTCCGCCATGCGGCGTGCCACCTCCTGGTGCAGCCATGGCGGGCTGTCGGCACGCGCCAGGCGGTCGAGCACCCGGCGCAGCGCACGCACATCGATGGCAGGAGGCGATGCACTGGGCTCGGACATGGTGGTTTCAGTATATTGAGGCGATGCAGGACCACCGCCGCAGCCCTCCCGGCGCGAGCCGCACTCAGCAGGGCTGGCGCCGCTGGCTGGGCTGCCTGCCCCGCCCCTGCGCCCTGTGCAGCCAGTGGGACCACGGCGGCTTCTGCAGCGAGTGCCGCCAGCGCTTCGTCGACCCGCCGGTGGCGCGCTGCCCGCAGTGCGCCCTGCCCAACCCGGCGGGCAGCCTCTGCGGCGCTTGCCTGCGCGACCCACCGCCCTTCAGCCACTGCTGCGCCCTGGCCGACTACGGTTTTCCCTGGGACCGATTGATCACCCGCTTCAAGTTCCGCCAGCAGCCCGAGCTGGCGCACCTGCTGGCCGACACCCTGGCCCAGGCCCTGCTGCAGCAGCCACAGCGGCCCCGGCCACACTGGGTGCTGCCGGTGCCGCTGAGCCCGGCACGCCTGGCCGAGCGTGGCTACAACCAGGCCTGGGAGCTGGCCCGGCACCTGGCCGCCCGGCAGGGCCTGGAGGCAAGCGCCGCCTGGCTGCAGCGCTTGCGCGACACACCGCACCAGGTGGGCCTCGGCCGGCGTGCCCGCGAGGCCAACCTGCGCGACGCGATGTGGGTGCCGCCCGAGGGCCAGCGCGCCGTGGTGGGCTGCCAGCTGGCCCTGGTCGACGATGTGATGACCACCGGCGTGACGGCCAGCGCCGCCACCCGTGCCCTGCTGGCAGCCGGTGCGGCGGGCGTGCAGGTGTGGGTGCTGGCACGCACGCCGGCGCCCGGGGAGTGACACCGCCGCCCGCCCTGTGGCGGGCCGCCACAATCGCGCCCATGTTCCACATCGTGCTCGTGCATCCGGAGATCCCGCCCAACACCGGCAACGTGATCCGTCTGGCCGCCAACACCGGCTGCGGCCTGCACCTGGTGGAGCCGCTGGGCTTCTCGATGGACGACAAGCTGCTGCGGCGTGCGGGGCTGGATTACCACGAGTTCACCGCCGTGCGCCGCCATGCCGACTGGGCCGCCCTGTGCGCCGCCCAGCAGGCCATCGGCGGGCGCTTGTTCGCCTTCACCACCCGCGGTGCACAGCGCTTTGCAGACGTGGCCTGGCAGCCGGGCGACTGGCTGGTGTTCGGCAGCGAGACCGCCGGCCTGCCCGCCGAGATCCGCGACGGCTTTGCCGCCGACCGGCGGGTGCGACTGCCCATGCGCCCCGACCAGCGCAGTCTGAACCTGAGCAATGCCGTGGCTGTGGCGGTGTTCGAGGCCTGGCGCCAGCAGGGCTACACCGGGGGCAGTTAACGCCCCGAAGCGCCTGCGGCGCATGTCACGGCAAGCCAGAGGCTGGCCGGTTCGCCAGGCCCGGCAAAGCCGGTTCCGCGGCGCCCGCTCGTTCAGATCTCAGGCCGCGCGTCCCGCGCCATCAGCCGCTGCAGCGCCTGCGCTGGCGCCAGCCGGCCTTGCAGCACCGCCACCACGGCATCGGTGATGGGCATGTCCACCCCTGCGGCATGCGCACGTGCCTGCAGCGTGGGCGCGGTGTGCACACCCTCGGCCACATGGCCCAGCTGCCGCAGGATGTCGGGCAGCGCCTGGCCCTGGGCCAGCAGCAGGCCCACCTGGCGGTTGCGCGACAGGTCGCCGGTGGCGGTGAGCACCAGGTCGCCCAGCCCCGACAGGCCCATGAAGGTCTCGGCGCGCGCACCCAGGGCCAGCCCCAGGCGGGTCATCTCGGCCAGGCCACGCGTGATCAGCGCGGCGCGGGCGTTCAGCCCCAGGGCCAGGCCGTCGGCGATGCCGGTGGCGATCGCCATCACGTTCTTCACCGCACCGCCCACTTCCACGCCCACCGGGTCGGTGCTGGTGTAGAGGCGCAGGCTGTCGCTGTGGAAGGCCTGCACCGCCAGCGCCACCAGGTCGTCGTCGGGGCTGGCAGCCACCAGGGCGGTGGGCTGGCCACGCGCCACCTCCAGCGCAAAGCTGGGGCCGGACAGCACGCCGCAGCGCAGGTCGGGCCGCACGGCGCGGGCGATCTCATGGCCCAGCAGGCCGCTGCCGGCCTCGAAACCCTTGCACAGCCACAGCGCACGTGCGCCGCCGGGCAGTGCCAACAGGCGTTCACGCAGGCCCGACATCGGCGAGCCGATGATGGCCAGGCCCTGGCCGGCCTGTTGCGAGGCCAGCCCGGCGTCGGCACTGACCGTCAGCCCGCCGGGAAACTGCACACCCGGCAGGTAGCGGGCATTGCAGCGCCCCGCCTGCATCTGCGCAGCCTGGGCTGCATCCCGCGCCCACAGCAGCACCGGGTGGCGGGCCGCGGCGGCCACGGCCAGTGCGGTGCCCCAGGCACCGGCACCCAGCACCACGATGGGCAGGGGCCGCATGCCGCGTGCCAGCTCAGTTGGCGCTGGTGATGATGCCGCTGCCGTTGCCGGCGGCCTGGGCCTGCTGGGCCTCGAACATGGCCTGGAAGTTCACTTCCGTCAGCATGATGGGCGGGAAGCCGGCACGGGTGCACACATCGGAGACGATGGCGCGCAGATAAGGGTAGATCATCTGCGGGCAGACGATGCTGAGGATGCCTTGCAGCTGCTCCTGCGGCACGTTGCGGATCTCGAAGATGCCGGCCTGCTTGGCTTCGACCAGGAACAGGGTCTTGTCCTTGACCTTGGTGGTCACGGTGGCAGTCACCGTCACCTCGAAGATGCCGTCGGCCACACCACCAGCGGCCATCGCCAGGTTGATGTCGACCTGGGGCTGCTGCTGCTCCAGCAGGATCTGGGGCGAGTTCGGCTGCTCCAGCGACAGGTCCTTCAGGTACATGCGCTGGATCTGGAACACGGGGGTATCGTCTTGGTCGGCCATGGCGGAAGCATCCTGAGAAAAAACAAAAGCCCGCCGACTACAGGGCAACGGGCTGGGGCGGCGCGGATTATGGCGCAGCGGGTCAGGCTGCCCGGCGCGCCGGGCGTGATGGATTCAACCGCGCACGGCGGGCTTCAGCCCGCTTGCAGCAGCGGCTGCAGGCCGCCGCTGCGGTCCAGTTCCACCAGGTCGTCACAGCCGCCCACATGGGTGCTGCCGATGAAGATCTGCGGCACGGTGCGGCGGCCGGTCAAGGCGATCATCTGGTCGCGCTGGGCCGGGTCGAGGTCGATGCGCACCTCGTCGATGGCCTGCACACCACGCTGCTTCAACAAGGCCTTGGCCCGGATGCAGTAGGGGCAGACCTGGGTGGTGTACATGCGCACGGCGTTCATGGTGGCGGCATCTCGCAAAGCAGAAAACAGGATTCTGGTGGTGCCGTGCCCGGACTGCAGCCCGGGCACCGGCAGCCCCGCCTGTCAGGCGGGCTTCTTGTCGACCGGCAGGCCGGCCTCGCGCCAGGCGGCCAGGCCACCCGTCACCGCCGCAGCCCTGTCGTAACCCGCCTTGCGCAGCAGGCTGGCGGCCCGCCCGGCGCGCGCGCCGGACGGGCAGATCAGCAACAGCGGCAGGGCCTTGTTGCTGGGCAGCTCCTTGGCGCCCTCGAGCGAACCGAAGGGGATGTTGCGCGCGCCCACGGCATGGCCGGCGGCGTATTCGGTGGGCTCGGACACATCGATCAGCACGCCCTTCTCGCGGTTGATCAGGCGCACGGCCTCGGCCGTGCCCACGCCGCCACCGGCGTTCTTCTGCAGTGCCTGCCACAGCAGCAGGCCACCCGACGAGGCGGCCAGGAGGATGAGCATCCAGTTGTCGATCAGAAACTTCACGGGTGGGGCCTGCGGTCAGCGGAAACCCGGATTATAGAATTTGCGGCTTTGCCGCCGTCCAACCACCCTATCGCTGCCCACCATGTACAAGCTCGTGCTGATCCGCCATGGCGAATCGACCTGGAACCTGGAGAACCGTTTCACCGGCTGGACCGACGTGCCGCTGACCGACACCGGCGTAGCCCAGGCGCAGCAGGCCGGCCGCCTGCTGAAGGAGGCCGGCTACGAGTTCGACATCGCCTACACCTCGGTGCTCAAGCGTGCGATCTGGACCCTGTGGCACAGCCTGGACCAGATGGACCGCACCTGGCTGCCGGTGGTCAAGGACTGGCGCCTGAACGAGCGCCACTACGGTGGCCTGCAGGGCCTGAACAAGGCCGACATGGCGGCGCAGTACGGGGATGCCCAGGTGTTGATCTGGCGCCGCAGCTACGACACCCCACCGCCGGCGCTGGAACCCGGCGATGCGCGCAGCGAGCGTGGTGACCGCCGTTACGCCAACCTGGCCCCCGGCCAGGTGCCGCTGACCGAATGCCTGAAGGACACGGTGGCCCGTGTGCTGCCGTTCTGGGACGAGGTGCTGGCCCCGGCCATCCGCAGCGGCCAGCGCATCGTGGTCGCCGCGCACGGCAACTCCATCCGCGCAATGGTGAAGATGCTCGACGGCATCAGCGACGCCGACATCGTCAACCTCAACATCCCCAACGGCATCCCGCTGGTCTACGAGCTGGACGCCGATCTGAAGCCCATCCGCAGCCAGTACCTGGGTGACCCGGCAGCGGCCGCCGCGGCCGCGGCAGCGGTGGCCAACCAGGGCAAGAAGACCTGACGCACGGCGGGGCAGCCCGGCGGCTGCTCCAGGTTTCCCCCGATGGGGCGCGCCGACAGCGATTTGTATGATGACCTGATGATCAGGTCACCCCAGCAATCACCACAGGCGCCGCTGGCCAGCCAACGCCTGTCCGACCAGTTGGCCGACGACCTGCGCCGGCAGATCGAGGCCGGCACCGTGCTGCCCGGCCAGCGCCTGCCCACCGAGCAGGCCCTGGCCACGCAGTACGCCGTCTCCCGCACGGTGGTGCGTGAGGCGGTGAGCCGCCTGCGCAGCAGCGGCCTGCTGGTGGCGCGCCAGGGCTCGGGCATGTTCGTGGCGGCGCTGGATGCCGCCCGGCCGCTGGATTTCGACAGCAGCGTGCTGGCCGACCTGGGCGCGGTGCTGGACGTGGTGGAAGTGCGCCGCGCGCTGGAAAGCGAAGTGGCTGCCCTGGCCGCCACCCGCGCCACGCCGGCCCAGCGCCGCGCCATCCAGGCCGCCCTGGCCAAGGCCGATGCCTCCATCGCCTCGGGCAGTGCCACGGTGGACGAAGACCTGGCCTTCCACCAGAGCCTGGCCGACGCGGCCGGCAACCCGCAGTTCGCCCGCCTGCTGCGCCACCTGGAGCAGTACCTGCGCGAGGCCATGGCGGTCACCCGCCGCAATGAATCGATGAAGACCGAGTTCATCAGCGAGGTGCGGCAGGAGCACCAGGCCATCGTCGACGCCATCCTGGCGCGTGATGCCGACGCCGCGCGCGCGGCCGCCGCCCGCCACATGCACCAGGCCGCGCGCCGCCTGCAGGACGGCGACGCCCCCATCCGCCGCGCCGCGGCCGATCGACAAGGACACATTGCATGAGCAACACCGCCACCACCCTCGGCATCATCGGCCTGGGCTCCATGGGCCGCGGCGCGGCCCTCAGCGCCCTGAAACGTGGCGTGCCCACCTGGGGCTTCGACCTGAACCTCGCCGCCTGTGCCAGCGTGGCCGAGGCCGGTGGCCACATCGCCGGCAGCGTGGCCGAGCTGGCCCGGCACTGCGACGCCGTGGTGGTGCTGGTGGTGAATGCCGCGCAGACCGAGCACGTGGTCTTCGGTGACGATGGCCTGGCGGCGCACCTGCGGCCCGGCAGCGTGGTCATCACCTCGGCCACGGTCGACCCCACCCTGCCGCCGCTGTGGGAAGCCCGCTTGGCGGAACGCGGTTTGCACCTGATCGACGCCCCGGTGTCCGGTGGCGCCGCCAAGGCCGCCAGCGGCGAGATGACGGTGATGGCCTCGGGCAAGCCGGCAGCGTTTGCCGCCGTAGGTGGCCTGCTCGATGCAGTGGCCGGCAAGGTCTACAAGCTGGCCGACCATGCCGGCGTGGGCAGCACGGTGAAGATGGTCAACCAGCACCTGGCGGGCGTGCACATCGCCGCCGCCTGCGAGGCCATGGCACTCGGCATCCGCGCCGGTGCCGACCCCGACAAGCTCTACGAGGTGATCACCAACTCGGCCGGCAACAGCTGGATGTTCGCCAACCGCGTGCCCCACATCCTGGCGGGCGACTACACGCCGCTGTCGGCGGTGAACATCTTCATCAAGGACCTGGGCATCGTGCTGGACGCCGCGCGCAAGCTGGCCGTGCCGCTGCCACTGGCCGCTGCTGCGCACCAGCTCTACCTGGGCACGGCCGGCGCCGGCCACGGCGCCGAGGACGACAGCGCGGTCATCAAGCTCTACGCCGCGCTCACCGGCATCACCCTGCCCGCGAAGAAAGACGCCCCATGATTCTGGGAATCATTGCCGACGACTTCACCGGCGCCACCGACGTGGCCAGCATGCTGGTGCGCGCCGGCCTGCGCACGGTGCAGACCATCAGCGTGCCCGGCTTGCACAACGGTGGCGAGATCCCGCCCGAGGTGGCCGCAGCCGATGCCGTGGTGGTGGCGCTGAAGAGCCGCACCACACCCGCCGCCGAGGCGGTGGCCGACAGCCTGGCCGCACTGCGCTGGCTGCAGGCGGCGGGTGCACGCCAGTTCTACTTCAAGGTCTGCTCCACCTTCGACAGCACACCCGCCGGCAACATCGGCCCGGTGGCCGAGGCGCTGATGGCCGCGCTGGGCACGGCCCAGACCCTGGTCTGCCCGGCCTTCCCCGAGAACGGCCGCACGGTGTTCCGCGGCCACCTGTTCGTGGGTGACGAGCTGCTCAGCGATTCGGGCATGCGCCACCACCCGCTCACGCCGATGGGCGACAGCAACCTGGTGCGCTGGATGCAGCAGCAATGCCAGCACCCCGTGGGCCTGCTGCGGCATGACGTGGTGGCACGCGGCGCGGCCGCCATCACCGAGCGCCTGGCCGCGCTGCAGGCCGACGGCGTGGCCCATGTGGTGGCCGACGCGGTGGACAACGAGGCCCTGCGCCAGCTGGCTGCCGGTGCGGCCCACCTGCCGCTGTGGGTGGCCGGCTCCGGCCTGGCGCTGGGCCTGCCCGCGGTGCTGGCCGCCAAGGGCTGGGTGCGGCTGGATGCCCATGCGGCCGATCTGCCCGCCCTGACCGGGCCGGCCGCCGTGCTGGCCGGCAGCTGTTCGGTCGCCACCCAGGGCCAGGTGGCACGCTGGATCGCCGCCGGCCGCCCGGCGCTGCGCATCGACCCGCTGGCCCTGGCGCGTGGTGACCCAGTCGCAGAAGAAGCCCTGGCCTGGGCGAAGCAGCAGACAGGCGCGCCGCTGCTCTATGCCACGGCCGACGCCACCACCCTGGCCAGCACGCAAGCTGCGCTGGGTGTGGCCGAAGCCGGCGCCCTGGTCGAACACGCCCTCGCGCACATCGCCCGTGGCCTGGTCGATGGCGGTACCCAGCGCCTGGTGGTGGCCGGTGGCGAGACATCGGGCGCGGTGGTGCAGGCGCTGGATGTGCACACCCTGCGCATCGGCGCGGCGATCTGCCCGGGTGTGCCCTGGACGCAGGCGGTGCGCGCGGCCGGCCACGAACCGCTGCAGCTGGCGCTCAAGAGCGGCAACTTCGGCGGGCCGGAGTTCTTCACCGAAGCCTTGGCGGCGCCATGAACCACGCGGCGCTGCGCGACGAGATCTGCGCTGTCGGCGCCTCGCTGTTTGCGCGTGGCCTGGTGCATGCCACGGCCGGCAACATCAGCGTGCGCCTGCCCGACGGCGACGGCCACCTGATCACGCCCACCGATGCCTGCCTGGGCCGGCTGCAGCCCACTGCCCTGGCCCATGTCGACGCCGACGGCAAGCAGCGCAGTGGCGACCGCGCCAGCAAGACCCTGGCCCTGCACCGCCAGATCTACGGCGCGGCGCCGCAGGCGCAGTGCGTGATCCACACCCACAGCACCCACCTGGTGGCGCTGACCCTGGCCGCACCCGGCCAGGGTGTGTGGCGGCCCAACGCCATCCTGCCGCCGATCACGCCCTACTTCGTGATGAAGGTGGGGCGCGTGCCGCTGATCCCCTACCACCGTCCCGGCGACCCCGCCGCCGCCACGCTGGTGGCCCGGGCCATCACCGACGCCGCCACCGCCGGCACGCCGATCACGGCGGTGATGCTCGACCGCCTCGGCCCCAACGTCTGGCACGGCAGCCCCGCGGCCGCCATGGCCACGCTGGAAGAACTGGAAGAGACCGCCCGCCTGTGGCTGATGACCACGCCGCGCCCGCAGCCGCTGGATGCGGCGCAGATCGACCAGCTGCGCCAGGCCTTCGGCGCGGTCTGGCCCGCGCACTGACCGGAACCACCCCATGCCCCGCTTCGCCGCCAACCTGTCCATGCTCTACAACGAGCATGCCTTCGTCGACCGCTTCGCCGCCGCCGCGGCCGACGGCTTCGACGCGGTGGAATACCTGTTCCCCTACGCCGTGCCCGCCGCCGAGCTGGCCGCCCGCCTGCAGACGCATGGCCTGACGCAGGCGCTGTTCAACGCCCCGCCCGGCCACTTCGAGGCCGGTGAACGTGGCCTGGCCTGCCTGCCCGACCGGGTGGACGAATTCCGCCGCGGCTTCCTCGATCTGGCCCTGCCCTACGCCGCCGCGCTGGGCTGCCAGCGGGTGCATGTGATGGCCGGCCTGGTGCCTGGCGGTGCTGGGGGCGCCGACCGCGCCGTGCTGCGCGACTGTTATCTGGCCAACCTGGCCTGGGCCGCCCGGCAGGCCGCGCCGCAGGGTGTGCAAGTGCTGATCGAGCCGATCAACACCCGCGACGTCCCCGGCTACTTCCTCAACCGCCAGGACGATGCCCACGCCATCGTGCAGGCGGTGGGCGCGCCGAATATCAAGGTGCAGTTCGACCTGTACCACTGCCAGATCGTCGAGGGCGACCTGGCGATGAAGATCCGCCAGCACCTGGGGCCCGACGGTGGCGGCCGGGTGGGCCACATCCAGATCGCCGGCGTGCCCGAGCGCCACGAGCCCGACCTGGGCGAACTGCACCACCCCTACCTGTTCAGCCTGCTCGACAGCCTGGGCTGGGCCGGTTTTGTCGGCTGCGAGTACCGGCCGCAAGACACCCGCCCCGGCGGCACCAGCGCCGGCCTGGGCTGGCTGCGCGCCTGGCGCGCGCAGCACCCGGCCTGAACTTCCCGTTCCCCGTTCCCCGTTCCTGCCAACCCCAAGGAGACATCCATGACCCAGACCACCCGCACCCTGCTGAAGACCGCCGCCGCCGCGGCCCTGCTGGCGACCGCCTACAGCGCCTCGGCCCAGACCGTGTTGAAGATGGGCTACGCCACCACCAAGGAATCGCATTACGGCGTGGGCTCCGGCGTGTTCTGCGACGAGATCGCCAAGGGCACGGCCAACCGCTACACCTGCCAGCACTTTCCCAGCAGCGCGCTGGGTGGCGAGCGCGAGATGATCGAGGCGGTGCAGCTGGGCACGCAGGACGTGGTCAACACCTCCACCGGCCCGCTGGGCAACTTCGTGCCCGAGGTCAAACTGTTCGACATCCCCTTCCTGTTCCGCGGCTACGACCATGCGCGCAAGGTGATGGACGGCCCCATCGGCCAGGACGTGCTGAAGAAGATGCAGGGCAAGGGCCTGATCGGCCTGGCCTGGGCCGAGAACGGCTTCCGCCACATGACCAACAACAAGCGCGCCATCAACCAGGCCACCGACGCCAGCGGCCTGAAGATGCGCACCATGGAGAACAAGGTGCACATGGCCGGCTACAAGACCTTCGGCATCCTGCCCACGCCCATGCCCTTCCCCGAGCTGTTCACCGCCCTGCAGCAGGGCACGGTGGACGGCCAGGAGAACCCGATCCCGGTGATCCTGGCCAGCAAGTTCAGCCAGGTGCAGAAGCACCTGTCGCTGACCGGCCATGTCTACTCGCCGGCGGTGATCATCCTGTCGCCGAACGTGTGGAGCAAGCTGAGCGACGCAGACAAGAAGGTCTTCACCGACGCCGCCATCAAGGGTGGCCAGGCCCAGCGCAAGAAGGTCAACGACGACGAGGCCAACGGCATCGCCCAGCTCAAGAAGGACGGCATGCAGGTCATCGAGAAGCCCGATGGCGAGAGCTTCCGCAAGGCCGTGGCACCGGCCTACGCCGAGTTCGCCAAGGAATTCGGCGCCGACAAGATCGCCGCCATCCAGGCCGTCAAGTAAGCCTGTCTCCCCGTCTCGCCACACCCCCGGCACCCCGGGGGTGAAGGACAGCCATGCGCCACACCATCCTCACCCTCGACCGCTGGATCACCGGCGCCGCCTGGACCCTGGCCTGCGTGCTGCTGGCCACCATCGCCAGCCTGGGCATGTGGCAGGTGGTGGCGCGCTTTGTGCTGTCCCAGCCCAGCACCTGGACCGAGGAGTCCATGCGCCGGCTGCTGATCTGGATGGTGATGCTGGGCACGGTGGTGGCCTTCCGCCGTGGTGCCCTGGTGTCGGTGGACCTGATGCTGCGCACCGCGCGTGGCGCCTGGCTGGCCACCGTGCGCTGGATCATCACCCTCACCGCCCTGGCCTATCTGTCGGTGCTGGTGTGGTTCGGCATCGGCCTGGTGACGCGGGTGCGCTTCCAGACCTTTGCCAGCATGGAGCTGAGCATGGGCTATGCCTACGCCGCGCTGCCGGTGGGCGCGGCGCTGGCCATGCTGGCGGTGGTGGCCCACCACATCGCGCCGATCAACGAAGAACTCGATTCGGCACAGTAGGCCGCCACCATGTCACTCACCCTCCTCATCACGATGCTGCTGGCGTTTGCCTTCAGCATCTCCATCGCGGTGGCCATCGGTGGCTCGGCCATCCTGGGCATCGCGCTGTTCGACCCCGAGCGCCTGATCCTGGCGCCCAAGGAGATGTTCACCGCCATCGACAAGTTTCCGCTGGCGGCCATCCCCTTCTTCATCCTGGCCGGCAACCTGATGGAGACCGGCGGCATCAGCCGCCGCCTGGTCGACTTCGCCAAGAGCCTGGTGGGCGGCGTGCAGGGTGGCCTGCCCATGACCTGCGTGCTCACCTGCATGATCTTCGCCGCCGTCTCGGGCAGCAGCGTGGCCACCACCTTCGCCATCGGCGCCATCCTGATCCCGGCGCTGATCAAGCACGGCTACCCCACACCGTACGCGGCCGCGCTGCAGGCCACCTCGGCCGAGCTGGGCGTGATCATCCCGCCGTCGATCCCCATGATCCTGTTCGGCGTGTCGGCCGAGGTGTCCATCGGCGAGCTGTTCATCGCCGGGGTGGGCCCGGGCCTGCTGATCGGCGCGGTGCTGATGCTGTTCGTGCACCTGTACTGCCGCTGGAAGGGCTGGGGCCTGCAGGACGGCGACGGCCGCCTCTCGGTGGGCACGGCCACGTTCAAGGCCAGCTTCGCGCTGCTGATGCCGGTGATCATCCTGGGCGGCATCTACGGCGGCATCTTCACGCCCACCGAAGCCTCGGTGGTGGCGGTGTTCTACGCCCTGATCGTGGGCATGTTCGTCCACCGCGAACTGGGCTGGGCCGATCTGGTGCCGGTGTTCAAGAAGAGCGTGGTCAGCAGCGCGGTGATCATGTTCATCATCGCCAATGCCGGGCTGTTCGCCTTCCTGATCACCCGCGCCGGTGTGCCCGACGCCATCGGCAGCTGGCTGAGCGAAGTGCTCAAGAGCCCGGCCTTCTTCCTGCTGGGCGTGAACCTGGCGCTGTTCGTGATCGGCATGTTCATCGAGACCAGTGCAGCCATCATCGTGCTGGCGCCCATCCTGGTGCCGGTGGCGCGCCACTTCGGCATCGACCCGGTGCACTTCGGCATGGTGATGGTGGTGAACCTGGCGCTGGGCATGATCACCCCGCCCTTCGGCGTGAACCTGTTCGCCGCCTGCACCGTGGCCAGGATCTCGCTGGACAAGATCATCGGCCACCTGCTGCCCTTCGTGGCGGTGATCGTGGGCTGCCTGATGCTGATCACCTACATCCCGTCGATCAGCCTGGCGCTGCGCGACGTGGTCTATGCCCCGGCGGTGGTGGCGCCGGCCGCGCCGGCACCGGCCATCGGGCCGCAGTGAGCCCACGCGGGCCGGCTACTCCACCAGCCCGTACAGCCGCTCCGGCGGCACCCGCAGCAGCATCTTGCTCTCGGGCACCAGGCTCTTGATGGCGTAGGCCGGCTCGGCGGTGTTGCGCCGTGGCGTGCGCACGATGGGGATGCCGTTCTTGTCGGTCACCGCCGCCGCCACCGGCGTGTGCGCCGTGGCGCCACGGCGGATCACCACCGCCATCTCGCCCGAGGCCAGCAGCACAAAATTGCCAGGCGGATAGATGCCGTATTCCTTGATGATGGCCGCAGCCAGCGGGTTGCCCTGGGCCTCGGCGAACATCTGCCGTGCGGCGTCGAGGATGGGGATGGCCGGGCGCTCGGTGCGCGGGCTGATCTTGGCCATGAACACATCGGCCATGCGCAGCACCTGGGCCATCTCGCCCATGCCGGCGCCGCCGCCGGGGTAGCCACCACCGCCCGGATGCTCATGGTGCTGCAGCACCGCCTGCAGCCAGTCGGCGTCGGTGATGCCGGCGGCCTGCAGCTGGTCCACCGCGGCCTGCGGGTGGGCGCGGATCTGTGCGCGCTGGGCGTCGTTGAGCCGGCCCAGCGTGGCAAAGCGGCCCTGCAGTTCCACGATGCTCAGGTTCATGGTCAGTGCCGCCTTGACCAGGGTGCGCACCCGCGCATCGGGCCAGCCGGCGCGGCGGGCCGCCAGCTGGCCCACCATGGCGCAGTGCAGGGCATGGCTCAGGCCATACAGGCTCAGCCGGGTCGGGTCCTGCCGCACCGAGTGGTAGATGCCGATGTCGGGGTCGCGGTCGATCAGCGCCATCAGCTGGCTGGCGAAGCCGTCGCAGCGCGTGGCAAAGCCCTCGTTCGGCAGGCTGGCCAGCAGCAGGTCGAGCCGGGCCGTGGTCTGCTTCCACAGGTCGAACAAGGTGAGGCGGCGTGCCGCGCCGTCGCCGGGCCCGGCCTCCTCGCCGCTGTCGCCGTCGTCGTGGTCGGCATACAGGCCACGTTCACGCAGGATCTCCAGCTGCGCCTCGGTGGCCACCAGCCGGCCCTTGGCGAGCAACAGCTTGCCCTGCTCGTCGCGCACGCCGAACGGAAGAGGCTGACCCAGCTGGATCTGGTCGGCCACCATGCGCATCAGATCGATTGCCACCGCTGCCCTTTCGAAGGAGCGCGTCCTGGCATGGGCCGATACCGCATGCCTGCCGGCGCTTGACTGTAGCGCCCCGGCCCGCGGCTAGAAAGCCCGGACAGCGTCGGCCAGCAGGCCGGTGATGGGCACCACCGCCGTGGCATGGGGCACGGCATCGCTGCTCCACACATGCCGCACACCCGCCGCCTGCAGCTGCGCCAGCGCATCGCCCACAAACAGCGCATGGGTCACGGCCACGTCCACGCTGGCCGCACCCGCAGCCAGGGCGGCCGTGGCCGCCTCCACCAGGGTGCGGCCGGTGCTGGCCACGTCGTCCATCAGCACCACCGCACGGCCGGCCAGCGGCAGCGCCGGCAGCGCCACCCGCACCTCGCGGTCACCCAGGCGCTGCTTGTGGCACACCGCATGGTCCAGCCCATGGGCCAGGCCGGCGGCAGACACCCACTGCAGCGCCTCCTCGTCGGGGCCCAGCAGCAGCGCGCCGGGCACCCGCTGCGCCACCCAGGCGCCCAGCAGCGGCGCCGCGCTCAGCGCCTGGCTGCGGCAGCCGGGCATCACCTCGTCCAGCGACTGGATGCGGTGCAGGTGCGGGTCCACCGTGATCAGGCCGTCCGCATGGGCGGCCAGCAGTGCGGCGATGTGGCGCTGGCTCACCGCCTCACCCGGGCTGAAGGCCATGTCCTGGCGCATGTAGGCCAGGTAGGGCGACACCAGCAGGATCTGCTGCGCGCCCAGCGCGCGTGCTGCCGGCAGGGTGATCAGCAGTTCCACCAGCTTGTCGTGCGGCTGGTGCAGGCCACGCAGCAGCAGCAGCTGCGGCGGCAGTTCGGCGGGCAGGCGCAGCTTGCTTTCACCATCGGGGAAGCGGTGGCGCTGCACCAGCGCCCAGGGCACACCCAGGGCCTGGGCCAGCGCCTGCGCGGCGGTTTGCTCGTCGTCGAAGGCCAACACCAAGCCTGGGTTCATGCCTGGGCCCTTTCATTGCACACGCAGCAGACCGGCTGCACCCGGCGGCCTGGCCGGCGGCGTGGGGCCGGGCCTGGCTGGACACCACCCACTTTATGCGGGATTCGCTGCGCAACGCCCTGCTTCGGTGCTACGGAGCCTGATCCAGCGCATGCGCCAGCGCCGCCACCAGCGCCTGCAAGGCGGTCTGCACCGCCTGCCGGCCGGCCTGCAGGCCCGCCCAGTCGGCGCCGTCGGTGGCAGCACGCTCCAGGTCGGCCAGCTGCTGCTGCAGCACCACGGCGCCCACCACCGCGCACGCGCCCTGCAGCGCATGGCTGGCCGCGCGCAGGCCAGCCGGCTCGCCGGCGGCCTGCAGCGCCGGGTCACCGGCCTGGTAGGCGCGCACGAAGCCGCCCAGCACCCGCTGCAGCAGCGGCATCTGCCCGCCCACGTTGTCCAGTGCGGCGGCCAGGTCGAGCCCGTCCACCGCCGCCAGCCGCTCGGGCAGCGGGCGTGGCTGCGCCGGCATGGCCAGGCCCGCCGGCTGCACAGCCGCCGGGCTGGCAGGCACGGCGGGCAGCCATTGCAGCAGAGTCCGGTACAGCCGCTCCGGGTCCACCGGCTTGGCAATGTGGTCGTTCATGCCCGCAGCCAGGCAGGCGTCGCGGTCCTCGCCGAAGGCGTTGGCCGTCATCGCGACGATGGGCAGCCCCGGGCCGGTGTGCTGGCGGATGGCGCGGGTGGCGTCCAGGCCGTCCATCACCGGCATCTGCATGTCCATCAGCACCAGGTCGGGCAGGCTGGCCTGCACGGCGGCGATGGCCTGCGCACCGTCGGTGGCGGTGCGCACCTGCAGGCCGGCCAGGCGCAGCAGATGGGCGGCCACCTCCTGGTTGACCAGGTTGTCCTCCACCAGCAGCACCTCGCGGCCGGCATGCTGCCGGCGCAGCGCCGCCTCGGCAGCGCCGGGCACCAGGCGCGCCGGCTGCAGCGGCCGTTGCAGCGGCAGCTGCGGGGCGCTGAACAGCCGCACCAGGGTGTCGTGCAGCGTGGATGCGGTGATGGGCTTGCGCAGCACCGCCGCGCAGCCCAGGGCGCGGGCCTGCTGCCACAGCTGGGGGTCGTCGTGGGCCGTCACCAGCACGCTGGGCGGCATGGCCGCCCCCAGCAGGCCCTGCAGCTGGCGCAGGGTCTCGATGCCGTCCAGCGGCTCCATGCGCCAATCCACCAGCAGCAGGTCGTGCCGGTGGCCGGCCGCCAGCGCGCTGCGCACCCGGTCCAGGGCCTCGGGGCCGCTGGCCTGGGCGTCCACCTGCAGGCCCAGCATGGCCAGCCGGTCGGCCAGGGCCGCACGGGCCTCGTGCAGGTCGTCGACCAGCAGCACCGACCGGCCATGCAGCTGCACCGGCTCCGCCGCCTCACCGGGATCGGCGGCCTGCACCACGCCCAGCCAGGCGGTGAACCAGAAGTGGCTGCCGGCGCCGGGCGCGCTGCGCAGGCCGATCTCGCCGCCCATCATGGCCGCCAGGTGGCGGCTGAGCGCCAGGCCCAGGCCGGTGCCGCCGTGGCGGCGGGTGGCGGAGTTGTCGGCCTGCTCGAAGGCCTCGAACAGCCGCGGCTGACGCTCCGGCGCGATGCCCACGCCGGTGTCGCTGACCTCGAAGCGCACCAGCTGCCGTTCACCCTGCACCTGCAGCAGCTCGGCGCGCAGGCGCACCCAGCCGGTGTCGGTGAACTTCACCGCGTTGGACAGCAGGTTGATCAGCGCCTGGGCCAGCCGGGTGGGGTCGCCGCGCAGCCGCGGCGGCAGGTGGTCGGTGTCGAACACCAGCTCCAGCCCCTTTTCGGCAGCCCGGCCACGCACCATCTCCACGCTGCGGGAGAGCAGGTCGTCGAGCGCGAACTCGGTGTCCTCGAGCACCGTCTTGCCGGCCTCGATCTTGGACAGGTCGAGGATGTCGTTGATCACCTGCAGCAGGTGGTGCGCCGCATCACCCACCTTGCCCAGGCGTTCCCGCTGCTGGCTGTCCCGGGTGTCGCGGGTGATCAGGTGGGTGAGGCCGATGATGGCGTTCATCGGCGTGCGGATCTCGTGGCTCATGTTGGCCAGGAAGGCACTCTTGGCGCGGGTGGCGGCCTCGGCCTGGTCCCGCGCGCGGGCCAGCGAGGCATTGGCCGCCTGCAGCGCCTGGGTGCGCTCGGCCACCAGGTCCTCCAGCCGGTGGCGGTGGTCGGCCAGTTCGTCTTCGGCCAGCTTGCGTTCGGTGACATCGGCAAACGAGGTCACCACCGCCAGCATGGCCCCGGTGTCGGGGCTGATCACCGGCACCGCACTGATGTTGAACCAGGCCGGCCTGCCATCGGGGCGGCGGCAGGGCAGCAGCGCGCCCAATTGCGGGGGCGCGCCGGCCAGCACCCGGCCGGGCGGGGTGTCCTCGAGCGGCATCTCCGAGCCGTCCGGCCGCAGCACCGCCCAGCCCGGAGCCATCAGGCTTCCACCCTGCCACTGCGCCTGGCCCACGCCCGTCATGCGTTCGGCGGCGGGGTTGCACAGCAGCATGCGCCCCTGCGGGTCGACCAGCATCACTCCTTCGCTGAGCGCCGACACCACCGAGCGGTAGTGCGCCTCGCTATCGCGCAGCGCCCGCTCGGCGCGGCGCATGGCGGTCATCTCGTGCGAGACGCCGTAGACGCCGATGGCCTGGCCGGCCGCGTCGAACAGCGGGCCCTTGGCGGACAGCACCACCCGGTCCGGGTCGTCACCGGCCAGCTGCTCCTCGAAGACCAGGGGCGTGCCGGCCGCCAGCACCGCACGGTCATTGGCCTGCAGCAGGGCCGCGGTGGGGGCGTCGAACAGCTCGGGGTCGGTGCGGCCCAGCACATCCGCCGGCTCGCGCCCCACATGGGCCGCGGCTGCGCGGTTGTAGAAGGTGTAGCGGCCCTGCAGGTCCTTGGCGTAGATGGCGTCCTGGGAACTGCGGGCGATGGCATCTAGCAGGCCCAGCGCATCCAGGCGCGCACGCTGGGACTCGGCCTCCCAGCGCGATTGCGCCAGCGCCCGGCGCTGCCACCACAGCCGGCTGCCCAGCACCAGTCCCACCAGGGCCAGCAGCGCCGCCGTCACCACCAGTGCGGCGTGGCGCCAGGCCGGCGCATCGATCTCGGCCAGGTCCTGCTTGGCCACCAGCCACCAGTCGCTGCCCTGCACCGGCCGCACCGTGGCCAGCACCGGCACGCCACGGTAGTCCAGCGCCTGCAGCAGGGCACCCGCGGCGGCCTCGCCACGCATGACCCGCGCCGGGGCCAGGGCCGAGCTGGCCAGCGGCTCGGACAGCTGCGCCGCGGTGTCGCCGCTGCGCAGGCGCAGCGCGCTCAGGGCCACCACCTGGTCGCCGACCTGGCGCCACAGCACGGTCTCGCCGGTGTGGCCCGGGCCCGGCCACACCGACAGCATGGGGAACAGCACCCGGCGTGGGTCCACCCGCAGCACGACCAGGCCGCGCACCGGCGTGCCGGTCGCCAGCAGCGGCACGGCCACATCCAGCCGCAGCGGCAGCTCGGTGCCATCACGCCGGTAGATGCTGGTGAGCGCGGGCATGCCGCTGGCCACCGCGCTGCGCACCGCGCGCTGCAGGTCGTCGCTGGCCGGGCGGTCGGCGGGCTCCTCGCGCGCCAGGATGCGGCCATCGGCGGCCACCAGCAGCACGCTGTCGGCATCGTTGGCGCGGCGGAACTCCACCAGGCGCGCCAGCAGGCGCTCACCCGCGGCCTGGTCGCCCTGCTCGGTCCAGGCCAGGAACTGCTCGGCGAGGGTCTGGCTGGTCTGCAGGAAACGCGCCTGCGACTGCCATTGCGCCAGCCAGCCCTGGAGCTGGACCGCGCGCAGTTCGGCCAGCGCGGCCACCCGTTCGTGGGCCAGCCCACGCTGGCGGTTGAACTCCTGGTGCAGGCTCCAGCCCGTCAGCAGCACCGTGAGCAGCACCAGCACCGCGGCGGGCCACCATGGCGCAGCATGCAGCGGCGGGCCCGACCTCGGCCCTGGTTCCGGCCTCACCACCCGCGGTGCCTGCTGGCACTCATGGCTGCAAGGCCTCGGCCATGCACACCCGCAGGTGCTCGGCCAGGGCACGCCGGTCGGCGTGGGTGCTGGCCTGCGGCGGCAGCAGGTCCACATGGGCCACCAGGCCCCGGGCGCTGGCCACCCGCCACAGGCTTTGCAGCAGCGTGGTCTCGCCGACGAACTCCACCGCCGGGCTGAAGCGCTGGTGCGCGTCGGCGAAGCGCAGCACCGCCGGCTGGATGGGTGTGCCGGTGGCGATGGCGGCCTGCAGCAGGTTGGCGTGGAAGGGCAGCAGCGTGGGCCCGGCCCCCGTGGTGCCCTCGGGGAACACCGCCACCGTCTCGCCGGCCCGCAGGGCGTCGGCCATGGCATGCACCACACGCAACGCGTCGCGCTTGCGCTCGCGCTCGATGAACAGCGTGCCCGCACCGGCCACCAGCCAGCCCAGCAGCGGCCAGTGCCGCACGTCGGCCTTGGAGACGAAGCGTGCCTGGGGCACGGCGGCATGCAGGGCGGCGATGTCCAGCCAGGAGACATGGTTGGCCACCAGCAGGGTGGCACCGGGGCGTGGCATGCCCCGCACCTGCAGGCCCACGCCGACCGCACGCAGCAGGCCGGCCGACCACCACTGGATGCGCGCCTGGCGGCCGGCTGCGTCCAGCGCCGGGAAGCGCAGCGCCATCACCGCCATGCCATGCAGCACGTGCAGCACCACCCGCAGCACGCGCCACAGCAGCCGGGGCACGGCCCACAGGCCAGGGCCCGTGCCGGTCATTCGGCGCTGTGTGCCTCATGGGCCACGGTGCCGGCCACCAGGGTGGCCCGCACCCGGCCCGGCAGCGCGGTGCCGGTGGCCTCGAAGGCAAAGGGCGTGTGCTTGCCCTGGCTGAGCAGGCCGCCGGGCGCCACCGTCCAGGTGGCCGCCGGGTCGAACACACACACATCGGCCACGCCGCCGGTCACTAGTTGCCCGGCCGAGGAGGCCAGCGACCCCAGCGCATCGCCCAGCACCCGCACCGGCCCGCTGGTGACCCGCGCCAGCGTGGTGGTGATGGGCAGGCCGCTGTCGGCGCCCCACTTCAGCGCCAGGCTCAGCAGCAGTTCCAGCCCGGTGGCCCCGGGCTCGGCCTCGCCGAACGGCAGGGTCTTGGCATCCCCCTCCACCGGCGTGTGGTCGGAGACCAGCGCGTCCAGCGTGCCATCGGCCAGCGCGGCGCGCAGGGCATCGCGGTCGGCGCCCTGGCGCAGCGGCGGCGTCAGGCGCATCGCCGGGTTGAAGAAGCCGATGTCCACATCGGTGAGGTGCAGCGAGTTGATGGACACATCGGCGGTGATGGGCAGGCCTTCGGCCTTGGCGGCGCGCAGCAGGGCCACGCCGGCGGCGCTGGACAACCGGCACAGGTGCACCCGCGCGCCGGTGGTGCGCACCAGCTCGATGATGGTCAGCAGGGCCACGGTCTCGGCGGCCACCGGCACGCCCGACAGGCCCAGCCGCGTGGCCACGGCGCCGCTGGCGGCCACGCCCTTGCCCAGCCAGCCGTCCTGCGGGCGCAGCCACACGGTGTAGTCGAAGGTGGCGGCGTACTGCAGTGCCCGCTGCAGCACCAGGGTGTCGATGATCGGCACCTCGGCCTGGCTGAAGCCCACGCAGCCGGCCTCGGTGAGCTCGGCCATCTCGGTCAGCACCTCGCCGGCCAGGCCGCGGGTGAGCGCACCCAGCGGGAACAGCCGGCACAGGCTGAGCTTGCGGGCGCGGAACTTCAGCATCTCGACCAGGCCGGGCTCGTCCAGCGTGGGGTCGGTGTCGGGTGGGCACACCAGGCTGGTGATGCCACCGGCGGCGGCGGCATTGAGCTCGCTCTCCAGCATGCCCTCGTGCTCATGGCCGGGTTCACGCAGGCGCGCCGCCAGGTCGACCAGGCCGGGCGCCACGATGCAGCCGGCCGCGTCGATCACACGTTGGGGGTTGAAGTCGGCCGGCACGCTGCCGATGGTGAGGATGCGGCCGGTGGCGATGGCCAGGTCGGCCAGTTCGTCACGGCCGCTGGCGGGGTCGATCAGCCGGCCGTTCTTGATCAGGATCTTCATGCTTCATTCCCGGCAATGATCGACATCACGGCCATGCGCACCGCGATGCCGAAAGTCACCTGCGGCAGGATCACGCTGTGGCTGCCGTCGGCCACCTTGGAATCGATCTCCACGCCGCGGTTGATCGGCCCGGGGTGCATCACGATGGCGTCGGGCTTGGCCAGCTTCAGCTTCTGATCGGTGAGGCCGTAGTTCTTGAAGAATTCACCGGCGCTGGGCAGCATGGCGCCGCTCATGCGCTCGTTCTGCAGGCGCAGCATGATGATCACGTCGGCACCGCGGATGCCCTCTTCCATGCTGTGGCACACGCGCACGCCCATGCCCTTGAAATCCCCCGGCACCAGGGTCTTGGGGCCGACGGCGCGGATGTCAGGCACGCCCAGGGTGGTGAGCGCATGGATGTCGCTGCGCGCCACCCGGCTGTGCACGATGTCGCCGACGATGGCCACGCTGAGCTGGGTGAAATCCTGCTTGAAGTGCCGGATGGTGTACATGTCCAGCAGGCCCTGGGTGGGGTGGGCATGGCGGCCGTCACCGGCGTTCACCACATGCACATGCGGCGCGCAGTGCTGGGCGATGAGATAGGGCGCACCGCTCTCGCTGTGCCGCACCACGAACATGTCGGCATGCATGGCGCTGAGGTTGGCGATGGTGTCCAGCAGGCTCTCGCCCTTGCTGGCGCTGCTCTTGGCGATGTCCAGGTTGATCACGTCGGCACTCAGCCGCTTGGCCGCGATCTCGAAGGTGGTGCGGGTGCGGGTGCTGTTCTCGAAGAACAGGTTGAACACGCTCTTGCCGCGCAGCAGCGGCACCTTTTTCACCTCGCGGTCGTTGACGCTGAGGAAGGTGCCGGCGGTGTCCAGGATGTGGGTCACCACGTCGCGTGGCAGGCCCTCGATGGACAGCAGGTGGATCAGCTCGCCGTGCTTGTTGAGCTGGGGGTTGCGCTTGTTGAGCATGTCAGTCCAGGCCCTTCACGCTGAAGGTGAAGCGGCCGTCGTCGGTGCGGGTAAGCGCCAGCTTCTGCGCAGGTGGCAGGCTGATCTTGGCTGCTGCAAACGCCGGCTGGATGGGCAGTTCGCGCCCGCCGCGGTCGACCAGCACCGCCAGCGTCACGCTGGCCGGGCGGCCGAAGTCGTACAGCTCGTTGAGCACCGCGCGGATGGTGCGGCCGGTGAACAGCACATCGTCCAGCAGCAGGATGTGGGCGCCATCCACGGCGAACGGGATCTTGGTGGCGTCGGTGCCGCTGGCCATGCCACGCTCGGAGAAATCGTCGCGGTGCAGGGTGCTGCTGATGACGCCGGGCTTGCCCATGGCCGGATGCTCGGCCACCAGGCGCTCGGCCAGCCAGGCGCCGCCCGACCAGATGCCCATCAGCGCCATGCCGGGGCGCCACAGCTGCTGCACGCCGGCACGCAGCTCGGTGTACAGCGCCTCGGCATCGAGGGTCAGTGTGGTCATGTCAGGGTCCGCCCGGCCGCCCGAAGGGCCCTGAAGCCCCCTTGGGGGGCAGCGAACATCGTGAGCGTGGGGGTGGTCATGTCAGGGTCCGAAGATACTGGTCAAGGATCACCGCGGCAGACGCCGCATCGAGGTCGCGGGCACCGCTGGCAGCCGCCTCGGTGGTGCTGTAGCGCTCGTCCACGGCGTGCACCGGCAGGCCGAAGCGGCCCTGCAGCTGGCGGGCGAAGCGCTGGGCGCGCCGGGTATTGTCGTGCGGGGCACCGTCGGGATGCACCGGCACGCCCACCACCAGGGCGTCGGGCTGCCATTCGGCGATCAGCTTGCCGATGGGTGCAAAACGGGCGTCGCCCTCGGCGGCCACCGTGGTCAGGGGGCTGGCCTGGCGCAGCAGGCTGTTGCCGGTGGCCACGCCGGTGCACTTGAGGCCGAAATCGAATGCCAGAAAGGACAGCGTGCGGCCGGATGCCCCCGGCGTCATGCGTGTCCAGCCTCCTGGCTGAGCATGCGCGGGTCGAAGCCCAGCAGCGAGACGGCCCGGTCGTAGCGCTCGGCCACCGGCGTGTCGAAGATGATCTCGGGCACGGCGTCCACCGTCAGCCAGCCGTTGCGGCCCAGCTCGTCCTCCAGCTGGCCGGCGGCCCAGCCGCTGTAGCCCAGCGTGACCAGCAGGCGCCGCGGGCCGGCGCCGTTGGACAAGGCCTCCAGCACGTCCTTGCTGGTGGTCATCTCCAGGCCGCCGGGGATGGACAGGGTGCTGCTGTACGGTGGCTGGTCGCCCAGCTTCTCGTGCAGCACGAAGCCGCGCTCGGTCTGCACCGGCCCGCCGAAGAACACCGGCTGCTCGGCCAGGGCGGCGCTGTCCAGGCTGAGCTCCACCTTCTGGAACAGGTTCTTCAGCTTGATGTCGATCGGCTTGTTGATCACCAGGCCCAGGGCGCCGTTCTCGGTGTGCTCGCAGAGGTAGACCACCGCGCCCGAGAAGGTGTCGTCGCCCATGCCCGGCATGGCGATCAGGAACTGGTTGGTCAGGTTCATGCGGTCCGGGGCCATGGCGGGATTCTAATGATCGTGGACACTGCGGCGGTGCCACAAACCACGCTCCACCCCCACCACCCCAACCCGCTGCTGGACCATGCCCTGGTCTGGCTGCGGCGCGACCTGCGCAGCGACGACAACGCCGCCCTGCACCATGCCCTGATGGCGGCGCGCCAGGTGTGGTGCGCCTTCGTCTTCGACACCGCCATCCTCGACGCCCTGCCACGCGCCGACCGGCGGGTGGAGTTCATCCGCGACAGCCTGGCCGACCTGGACGGCCAGCTGCGTGCCCTGGCCCTGGCCCATGGGGTGCCCGGCGTGGGCCTGCTGGTGCGCCAGGGTGATGCACGCAGCGTGCTGCCGGCCCTGGCCCGCCAGCTGGGGGTCCAGGCGGTGTATGCCAGCCATGACGACGAGCCCGACGCCCTGGCGCGCGACGCCCGCGTGCGCGGCAGCCTGGCCGACGCCGGCATCGCCCTGCACACCGGCAAGGACCATGTGGTGTTCGAGCGCCGCGAGCTGCTGACCGCCACCGGCAGCCCCTACAGCGTGTTCACACCCTACAAGAACGCCTGGCTGAAGAAGCTGGACGCGGCCGACCTGGCGCCGCATGCGGTGGCGCCGCTGGCCGGCCGGCTGGCCCCGCCACCGGCCGGCATGGCCACGGGCGTGCCCACGCTGGCAGAGATCGGCTTCCAGCCCACCAACCTGCACCAGCTCAAGCTGCCCACCGGCAGCACCGGCGCGCACGAACTGCTGGACGACTTTCTCGACCGCATCGACGACTACGCCACGGCGCGGGATTTCCCGGCGGTCAAGGGCCCCAGCTACCTCAGCACCCATTTGCGCTTCGGCACGGTCAGCATCCGCCGGCTGGCGCGCGAGGCCTGGCAACGCATGCAGGGCGGATCACGCGGGGCCGAGGTCTGGTTGTCGGAGCTGATCTGGCGCGATTTCTACCACCAGGTGCTGCACCACCACCCGCATGTGGTGGGCGCCAGCTTCAAGCCGGCCTACGACAAGATCGCCTGGGCCCATGGCAAACACGCCGACGCGCTGTTTGCCGCCTGGTGCGAAGGCCGCACCGGCTATCCGCTGGTGGATGCGGCCATGCTGCAGATCAACCAGACCGGCTACATGCACAACCGCCTGCGCATGGTGGTGGCCAGCTTCCTGACCAAGGATCTGGGCATCAACTGGCGCCGTGGCGAGGCCTACTTCGCCACCCACCTGAACGACTTCGACCTGGCCGCCAACAACGGCGGCTGGCAGTGGGCCGCCAGCTCGGGCTGCGATGCCCAGCCCTATTTCCGCATCTTCAACCCGGTGAGCCAGAGCGAGAAGTTCGATGCCGCCGGCAAGTTCATCCGCCGCTACCTGCCGCAGCTGGCCGGCCTGCCCGACAAGCTGATCCACGCCCCCTGGCTGGCCCGGCCCATCGACCTGGCCGCCGCCGATCTCAAGCTGGGCAGCGACTACCCGCTGCCGGTGGTGGACCACGCGCTGGCGCGCGAAGAAACCCTGCAGCGCTATGCCGTGGTCAAGGTGAGCTGAAGCGCGCCAGCAGGCCACCCAGGCGCTGGGCGGTTTGGCGCAGTGCGCTGCTGTCGCCGTTGAACACGCTGCCCAGGAAGGCGGTGGACAAGGCCTGGGTGGCCGCCTTCACCTGCGGGTTCAGCAGCGCACCGCCGGTGCCGGCACGGTCGGTGAAGATGCTGTGTGATCCACCCTCGAACACCGCCAGCGCCTTGGCCGGGCCGCCGGTGGCCTCGAACACCGCCACCCGGTCGGCCGCGGGCGAAAAATAGCCCGGCACGCGGATCACGTCTTCGGTGGCGGTGATGTGCAGGCTGGGCACGCTGATGCGGCCCAGCACCTTCTCGGGCGAGGCCTCGCCGTAGAAGGGCGGCGCCGAGATCACGATCGCCGCCTTGATGCGTGCATCCCGCAGCTGCAGGGCCTGGCCGCCGCGCTCCACCTCGGCGCCGGCCGCCAGCAGGGTGGTGTTGGCGCCATAGGAGTGGCCGGCGGCCACGATGCGGCTGGCGTCGATCTGCGCTGCCAGCGGGGAGGCCAGCAGCTGGTCCAGCGCAAAGCTGAGATCACGCACACGGGCGGTGGCCTCGCCGTCCTGCGCCGCGGCCTGCAGCCGGCCGGGCAGGGCCAGCGGGTTGCCGGCCCACAGCGCACGGTCGCTGCCCACATGCTGCAGGTGCAGGCTGGCATAACCCTGGCTGGCCCAGTGCCGGCCCAGGTAGCTGTAGCCGCGGCGGGAGCCACCGATGCCATGCGAGAACACCACCAGCGGATGGGCCTGCGCCCCCGCCGCATCCAGCGGCAGGTACAGCCGCACCGGCACCAAGCGGCCGCGGCTGGCATCGAGCCAGTCGAACTCCTGCACGCTGAAGCGCTCGGCGGCCTCGGCGCTGCTGCCGGCCGGCGTGGGCTGCGCCTCGCCCGGCAGGGGCTGCGCCTGCAGCGGGGCGGCCAGGGCGGCTGCGAGCCAGGCACAAGACCACAACACCCGGCGTGCCGCTGGCCGCCGCCGTAAAGACCCATTGCGCATCATCCACCCCGTTGCGGTCGTTGCAGGACAGCGGCCGACAACGGCCAAGCCCGGTCAGATGGGGCCGGCGGCCCAAAGTTCAACGCCGCTTCAGGCCGCGGCAGCCAGGGCAGCGGCCCGGGCATAGCGGGCCACCAGGGCCAGCAGTTCGTCCTCGGCATAGGGCTTGCCGAGGTAGTGGTCCACACCCAACTCGGCCGCATAGTCGCGGTGCTTCTGGGCGATGCGCGAGGTGATCATGATCACCGGCAGATCGGCCAGCCGGGCGTCGGTGCGCATGTTGCGCACCAGGTCGAAGCCGTCCATACGCGGCATCTCGATGTCGGTGAGCAGCACCGCAGGGCGCTCGGCGGCCAGCTTGTCCAGGCCGTCCAGCCCATCCTTGGCCACGGCCACGCGGTAGCCCTCACGCTCCAGCAGGCGCTGGGTGATGCGGCGCACGGTGAGTGAATCGTCGACCACCAGCACCAGCGGCGCCAGGGGCTGGGCCACGGCCGGCTGCTGCACGCCACCGCTGCCACCCAGCGCCGCCACCGTGGCCGCGCGCGCGCTATCGCCGTACAGCGTGGCCAGGGCCACCGGGTTGTAGATCAGCGCCGGCAGGCCCGAGGGCAGCAGCGTCATGCCCACCAGGCCCGGCACGCGCGAGAGCTGCGGGCCCAGGTTCTTGACCACCACTTCCTGGTTGCCCAGCACCTCGTCCACATGCAGCACCACACGCTGCTGGGCACTGCGGATCACCACCACCGGCGCGCTGCGGCCGGCCACGGCGCTGCCCACCGCACCATGGGCCGACCCGCCCAGCAGGCCATCGAACCAGAAGAAGGGCAGCAGCTGGCCACCCTCGCTGAACCCGCCGCTCTGGTAGGCCTGGGCCAGTTCGGACAGCTTGATGCGGCGCACGGTCTCGATCAGCGTGGATGGCACGGCGAAGGCCCGCTCGCCGCAGCGCAGCATCACCACCTGGGTGACGGCGGTGGTCAGCGGCAGCAGCAGGCGGAAGCTGGTGCCCTGGCCCGGGGCGCTGGCGGTCTCGATGCGCCCGCCCATGGCGTTGACATCGGTGCGCACCACGTCCATGCCCACACCGCGGCCCGCCAGGCCGGTGAGGTTCTCGGCGGTGCTGAAGCCGGGCTGGAAGATCAGGTTGGCCAGGGCCGCGTCGTCGGGCTGGGCCTCGGGCGCCACCAGGCCCAGGGCCTGGCCACGCGCCAGGATGCGCGGCAGATTCAGGCCGGCGCCGTCGTCACGCACCTCCACACCCACTTCGTTGCCCACCTGGGTGACGGCCACGGTGATGGTGCCGGTGCTGTCCTTGCCGGCCCTGGTGCGCTCGGCCACCGGTTCGATGCCATGCACCACGCTGTTGCGCAGCAGGTGCTCGAAGGCCGGCGTCATGCGGTCGAGCACACCGCGGTCGATCTCCACCCCACCGCCCAGGATGTCCAGGCGCACCGGCTTGCCGGTCTCCTTGGCGGCCTGGCGCACCACGCGGTACAGGCGCTCGGACAGGCCCTCGAACTCCACCATGCGGGTGCGCAGCAGGTCGTCCTGCATGTCGCGGGTCATGCGCGCCTGGTGGGCGAGGGCATCCTCGGTGGACTGCAGCGTGCGCTGCAGGCCGCGCTGCACCGTGGCCACGTCGGCCACCGATTCGGCCATCATCCGCGTCAGTTCCTGGAAGCGGGTGAAGCGGTCCATCTCCAGCGGATCGAAGGCCTGCGAGGCCGCACGTGCCGCCTCCATGCGGGTCTCGATCTGGGTCTCGGCCTGCAGTTCGATGTCGCGCAGCTGGGCGCGCAGGCGTTCCAGGTTGTCGCTCAGGTCGCCCAGCGCCCCCTTGAACTGCTGCACGTCGGATTCGATGCGCGAGCGCGCGATGCTGACCTCGCCGGCCTGGTTGACCAGGCGGTCGAGCAGGGGCGTGCGCACCCGCACCGAGCCGGCGACACCGGCCAGGGCGCCGGTGGCCGGGCCGACCTCGCCCACCACGGCCGGGGCCTGGGTGAAGCGCTGCCAGTCGATGTCGCGCAGGGCCGCGGGCGCGGCGCCCGCTGCGGCGGGCGGCGCTGCGCCCGGCCTGGCCACCGGCGCCACCACCACCGGTGCGGCGGCCGGCGCCGCGGCAGTGGCAGCAGGGGCAGTGACAGCAGGGGCCGGCGCTTGCACCGCGGCCGGATGCAGCAGCGTGTCGAGCCGGGCCTGCAGGCTGTCGGCATGGCCGGACAGCACCTCGATCTCGGCCGCCGTGGCCTGGGCCCCGGCGGCGGCCAGGCGCTGCACCAGCGACTCCAGCCGGTGCGCCATCTCGCCCAGGCGCATGGCACCGGCCAGGCGTGCACTGCCCTTGAAGGTGTGCAGGCAGCGCATGCAGGCCGAGGGCGCCTCGGCATCGCCCGGCTGGCGCGCCCAGTCGCGCAGCCCGGCGTGCAGCACGGGCAGCAGTTCCTGGGCCTCTTCGCTGAACACCTGGAACAGGTCTTCGTCGACCGCATCGACCGCGTCGATGTCGTCGTCGACACCACCGATCAGGCCGTCGTCGTCGCTGCGCAGCGGCTGCTGCTGCGGCAGATCGGCCAAGGCGGCAAAGGGCAGCAGCGCAGCACGGCCGAAGGACGCATGGGCGGCGTCGCCAGGGAAGGCCTCCGGCACCGGGCCTGCCGAGATGGCAGGCGGGAGGGCCTCCGGCTCCGGCTCCGGCTCGGGTTCGGATTCCGGCTCCGGTTCGGCCACAAACGCCGGCACCTGCACAGGCGCGACCTCGGCCTCCACCTCGGCCGCGGTGTCCGGCACCGGGTCCAGCGGCAGCAGATCGCTGACCTCGACCTCGGGCTCCACGTCCGGCGCCGCATGGGCCAGTTCCTGCAGCCGGGCCACCAGATCGGGGTCGGGTGCATGCAGGAAACCGGCGGCGAACAGGTGCAGCAGGCGGCGGATCTCGTCGGCGGCCTGGCCGAACAGCGTGGCTTCGTCGCCCTTGCCATGGCCACGCGCCTGCGCACGTTCCAGCGCGTGTTCCAACGCCCGCGCCAGCTGCGACAGGTCGGCAAACCCCACCGTGCCGGAGCTGCCTGCCAGCGAATGCGCCAGCGCCACCGTGGCATCGCCCACCGGGCGCTGCTGCTCCAGCGCCCATTCGGCGAGGGCCACGCCCAGCCGGCGCGACAGCTCGTCGGCCTCGTTGAGGTAGATGTTGAACAGCGGGATGCCGATGCGCAGCGGGCCGATCTGGCGCACGTTCTCCGCCTCGGCGTCGGCGGCGCGCTCGGGCTCGGGTTCCAGCGCCGGTTCGGCGGCCGCTGCGGGCGCGCCGAAGGCGGCCGCCACATCGCCCGCCAGGTCCAGTTCAATGGCCTCGGGCAATTGCACCATGGGCAGCCCGGGCAGCGGGGCGGCCTCCTCCACCGGCATGCGCGGCAGATCGACCAAGGTGCGCTCGGCAAACCCGGGCACGTCGTCCAGGTCGGCCAGGTGGATCTCGGGCAGGGGCAGCGCGCTGGGCGGCGCCGCCGGCGCGGCCAGGTCCAGGTCGGCCGCGGCGGGCAGATCGGGCACCCGCAGGCGCAGGTCCAGCGTGAAATCATCATCGGCCCCGACCTCGGCCAGCGCCGGCTGGCCACCGGGTGGCACGTCGTGCTGGGCGTCGTCCAGACCCAGGCCGGCCAGATCCAGGTCGGCCAGCGACAGTTCGGTCAGCGCCAGGGTCTCGCCAGCCGGCACGAGCGGCACGGCAGCCGCGCCGTCGCCCGCAGCATCAGCCATCCCGTCCTGCGCAGCAGCGGCCGGCGGCTGGCGCAGTTGCCCGGTGCGCAGCGCATCGGCGCCACGCACGATGGCCTGCGGGCCATGCGTGGCGGCATCCCCGTCGGCCAGCGCCTGCACCCAATCGCCGAACAGGCCACAGGCCTCCTGGCTGAAGGCCAGCAGCTCGGCATCGGCACCGCTGTGCGCGGCCAACCGGGTGTTGTAGAGCTGCTCGCAGGCCCAGGCGGCTTCGCCGAAGCCCAGCAGGCCCACCATGCGCGCACTGCCCTTGAGGGTGTGGAAGGCGCGGCGCACCGTGTTCATGGCGTCGGCGTCGTCGGGCTGGCCCTGCAGCGTGGCCAGCGCGCTGCGGGCGTTGTCCAGCACTTCGGCGGCCTCTTCCAGGAAGATCTCCCGCATCTCGGGATCGTCTTCCAGGCCACTGGACAGCGCGGCGGGCGCCAGGGTCGGCAGCGCTGCGGCCGGGTCCGGCACCGGGCTGCCGGTGGGCAGCGTGGGCAGGACCAGGGTGGTCTCGGACAGATCCAGCGGCGGCAGATCGACGCCGCCCTGGCCGTCAAGCAGCAGCGTGGGCAGGCCTTGCCGGCCCGGCGCGGCGGGCGCCTCGTGGCGCGTCTCGTGGCGCCCAGCAGGGTGGTGGCCGCGGGCCTGCTCGACGATGCGGTCGAATTCCAGCGTGACCGCCAGCGCGTCGGTGTCGGGCCGGGCCCGGTCATCGTCGCCCGACTGGGTGTCCATGGCGTCGAAGCTGGTGGGCCGCTCTTCACGCGCCATCACCGCCTTCAGGTTGCCGGTGTCGACATCGAACTGGAAC
The DNA here is from genome assembly GCA_040386375.1 of Pseudomonadota bacterium. Taxonomy (GTDB): domain Bacteria; phylum Pseudomonadota; class Gammaproteobacteria; order Burkholderiales; family Burkholderiaceae_C; genus Pseudaquabacterium. The sequence continues at coordinate 9,255 of JAZKFQ010000070.1, read as the reverse complement.
AGCGACTTGGCCATCTGCGGCTGCACGCTGACCATGTCGATCAGGAAGCTCAGCGCACCCAGGTTGTCGGCCAGGCGCTCGAAGCTGCCGCTCTCGATGGCGTGCTGGGCATTGACCTCGGTGTTGGCCAGCGCGTCCACGTCGTCGCGCATGCGCAGCACCGCGTGCGAGGCCTGCTCCAGCCCCAGCACCGACAGAACGCCGCGCATGGCCTGCAGCTGCGCCGGCACCGGGATCAGCACATCACGCTGGGCCGGGTTGCGGAAGTACTGGTCGATGTTCTTCTCGACCTCGGACAGCGCGCTGCGCAGCTCCTGCACCACGCTGCCCATGGTCTGGCGGTCGGACACCCTGCGGTACAGCTCCTCCATCCACAGCTCGAGCGTGCCCGGGTCCTGGCCCTGGCGCACGGCGTCGATGCGTGCGGCCAGGCGCTGCACGCGGCGGCCGCTGTCCGGGTGGTCGAAGTCGGCGTCCTCGATGGACGCATCGAGGTAGAGCAGCGCGGTGGCCACTTCCATCGCCAGGTCGGCCGGTGGCTCGGTGCCGGCGGCCACGGTGTGCACCGCGGTCGCCTGCAGGGCCTGGGCCAGCACGGCACCGTCGGCATACAGCCGGCCCAGCGAGTCGCCCACCAGCGCGAACTGCTCGGCCAGGCTGTCCAGGCGGGTGGCATCACCGCCGGCCACGGCCGACCACACATCCTTGGCCCCGGCCACACGCTTGCGCGCCTGGGCCACCCAGGCCGGGTCGAAGCGGCCCAGGCTGGGCTGTGTGTAGTCGACGCCCGGCCCGTCGGCCAGCGCATAACCCTGGCGCACCGCGGCCAGCAGCGCACCAGCCGGCTGGCCGGCACCGGTGCTGGCCTGGCTGCAGAAGAACAGCAGGTCGTGGGCCAGCCGTTCCGAGGGTTCGGCTGTTTCGCCGGCGCGCAGCTGGGCCAGCAGCTTGGAGCCCAGGCGCTTGCTGTAGGCATCGGGCTGCAGCAGGCCGTCGGCCTGGGCCTCGAAGAAGCCGGCAGCCAGCTGCCACAGCGTGGCCAGGCGGCTGTGCGGTGCATGGGCCGCCAGGTCGCCGGTGTCGGCCAGGGCCTGCGCGCCGCGGGCCAGGCCGGCGAACACCGCGCTCATACGGCCGGCCACACCGGGCGAGGCACCGCGCATCAGGGCCAGCAGGTCGGCCTCGATCTGCGCGGTGGTGCCGGCATCGGGGTGGCGCGCCGGCACGCTGGCGTCCAGCGCCAGATCGCGCCAGGCCCAGGGCTGGCCCCACAGGTCGGCCGGGTGCACACGCAGGGCACCCGCCAGTTCCTGCAGCGCCTTGTACTGCGGGAACAGCGCCAGCGCCGACACCGGCTTGCCGGCGAGCCGGCGTTCGATGAAATCCAGCAGCGCAAAGCTGCCACGCTCCAGCGCATCCACCGCCGCCGGCGTGACCAGCTTGGGCCGGGCGCTGATGCGCAGCAGCGCGGCCTCGGCCGCACGCGGCAGCTCGGCCGCCGGCCCCAGGCCCACCAGTTCCAGCACACCGACGCATTGGTGCAGCTGGTTGCGCGCCTGGCGCAGCACGGCGGGATCGACGCTGTCCAGATCGCTGCGCTGCGCCTGCTCCTTCAGGTAGCGGCGCAAGGCCTTGTTGGCCAGTTCCAGGGAGCGGCGCAGCTCGTCGCGCACCCAGGACAGTGCACTCAGGTCATCGCCGGGGCCGACAGGCGCGGCGGCGTTGGGGGCGCTGGTGTCCATGGCCATCGCGGCGGCTGCGGCGTCAGCCGATCTTGAAGCGCGACACCGACTGCCGCAGCTCTTCGGCGGTGCGCGACAGCTCACGCACCATCTGCGCGGTGGAACGGGTGCCGTCGCCGGTCTGCTCGGTCACGGCGAAGATGTGCTGGATGTTGTCGGCCACCACGTTGGCCGATGCGGCCTCGCGCAGGGCCTGGGAGGAGATCGCCTCGATCAGCTCGGCCAGGCGACGTGTCACCCGGTCGATGTCACCCAGCGCAGAACCGGCAGCATCCGACAGGCGTGCACCGTCGACCACGCCCTGGGTGCTGCGGGCCATGGCGGCCACCGCGTCCTGGGTGTCGGTCTGGATGGTCTTGACCAGGGCCGAGATCTGGCGTGTGGCGTCGCCCGAGCGCTCGGCCAGGCGCTGCACTTCCTCGGCCACCACCGAGAAACCCCGCCCGGCCTCGCCGGCACTGGCGGCCTGGATGGCGGCGTTCAGCGCCAGCACATTGGTCTGCTCGGTGATGTCGGAGATCAGCTCGGTGATCTCGCCGATCTCCTGGCTGGATTCACCCAGGCGCTTGATGCGCTTGGAGGTCTCCTGGATCTGGTCGCGAATGGCGTTCATGCCGCCGATGGAGTTCTGCACCGCGGTCAGGCCGGTCTCGGCCGCACGCAGCGACTGGCGCGCCACCTGGGCCGATTGCTGGGCCTGGGCCGACACCTCGTTGATGCGTGCGGCCATCTGCAGCACGGCGTCACCGGTCTCGCGGATCTCGCGCAGCTGCTCGTCGGACGCGGCCAGCAGGTCGGTGGAGGTGGTGGTCACCTGCTCGGTGGTCTCGGTCACCCGGCTGGCCGTGCCCTGCACCTGGCTCACCAGGGAGCGCAGCTCTTCCACCGTGTAGTTGATCGAGTCGGCGATGGCGCCGGTGATGTCCTCGGTCACGGTGGCCTGCTGGGTCAGGTCGCCCTCGGCCACCGTCTGCAGCTCGTTCATCAGCCGCAGGATGGCGGTCTGGTTGGCGTCGTTGACACGCTTGGCCTCGCGCTCCTGGCGCTCGGCCTCCAGGCGCTGGGCCTCGGCCACACCGGCACGCTGGCCCTGGTCGGCCATGTACAGCCGCAGAAAGCCCCAGCCACCGGCTGCCACCAGCAACAGCCCCACCAGCATGGCCAGGCCATGGCTGATCTGGAAGCCGCCCTGCTCGGCCAGCAGGTCCTGCACGCCCTGCAGGCCCTTGCGCAGCGGCTCTGCATCGGCCAGCACCAGGCTATGTGCCTCGCGTGCGCTCACCAGGCCCTGCAGGTTGCCCAGGATGGCGCCGGCCTGGGTGCGGGTCTGCTCGTACTGCTGCAGCAGGGTGGCCAGGGCCTGGCGCACCTCGGGGTCCTTGGACCCCGGCAGGCGCAGCTCGGCGCTGCCGGTGTTGAGGCCGTCGATGATCTCGCGGAAGCTGGCCAGGTCCTTGCCGAGCAGGAACACCGCGTCGTTGCTGGCGCCCTCGCTGGTGAGGAACTCGTTGGCACTCTTGCCGATGCGCTGGGTCAGCATCACCAGCCTGCCGGCCTGCGTCAGCTCGGCCGGCGTGGCGCCCTGCTGCAGCTTCAGCAACGACACCGTCTCGGCCGATTCCAGCAGCTCGCCGGCCTGGGCGTTGAGGCTGCGCAGGGCCTTGCTCACCTGCACCAGGGCGTTCTGCTGGGCCAGCACGGCGTTGGCGTTCTTCTCGGCGCGGTCGACCAGGGGCATCAGCGGCTCGAGCAGGGCATGCGCCCCGGCGGACACGGCCGGCACCTGGGGGCCACCGTCCTGCAGCTGGCGGGTGTTGGCCGCCAGCACGCCGGCGGCTTCCTTCACCTCGGCGAAGGCGGCGGCGTTGCCCACCAGGGCCTGCGACACCGCCTTGGCCAGCCTCTGCGACTGCATCAGCGCCTGACCGGTGGCACCCACCTGCCCCGCGTTGCGGCTGGCGGATGCCAGCGCCAGCACCGTGGCCAGCAGCAGCAGCAACAGGCCGACCAGCATCACCGCACCCAGGATGCGCTGCTGCGTGGCCACCGGCTGGTCGCCGATCAGCGGCAGCGAGACGCCGGCCGCAGCCGCCGCACCGGCGCTGTCGCCGGCCGAGGGCATCAGCCGGGATTCGGAGAAATCACTCAGCTGCTCGGAAGGCGGCAGCTCGGAGATGATGGACTGGCCGCTCACCATGGGTGCCAGGCCGGCGTCGGCCGCAGCCAGATCCAGGTCGGCCGCGCGCGAGGCCGGCGTCGACACGCTGCGGCCCTCGTCACCAGCGGCCTGCAGTTCGTCAAACGTGGCGGGTGAGCGGTCATGCCCGGTGTCGTCACCAGGTCGGTTGGTCTTCAGTCTGTCCAGCAAGCCCATCACATCCCCTTGTATTTGCGGTGCCGGCTGCCGTGTCTGCGCGCTGGTCTGGCTGTGGTGCACCTGGGTGCGCTCATGCGGTGATCGCCAGGAACTGTGGCGACTGCGACAGCGCGGCCAGGTCGATCTCCTGCCACCAGCGGCCGGCCGCGTCGCGCCAGCGGGCCAGCGCAAAGGCCGGGCGCGGCGCATTGTCAGTGGTTTCGGCATCGGCCTGCAGGTCGGCGGCGTGGCGCAGGCCCTCGAGCTTGTCGACCAGCAGCGCGCCGTTGATGCCCAGTGCGGCATTGAAGGCCACCAGCCGCGCCTGGCCGCGCACGGCCAGCACCGGCGTGTCCTGGCGCAGGCCGAGAAAGCGCGCCAGGTCGACCACGGTGAACACACCACCACGCAGGTTGACCACCCCGGCCAGCCAGGGCTGGGTGTGCGGCACCGGCAGCAGCGGGCCGAGGTCGAAGATCTCGCCGGCCTGCTTCAGCGACAGCAGCAGGCCCTGGCCGGCGCAATCCACCGCCAGCCACGAGACACCCGGTGTCTCGGTGCGCACCTGCTGCATGCGCTCGGCCAGCCGGGTCTGCAGGTCGCGCAGGGCTTGTTTGTTGGCCATGGCTGCGGCGCCTGCGGAATCAGTCGAAGCGCTTGATCTTGGCGATCAACTCGTCTGCCTGCACCGGCTTGACGACGTAGTCCTTGGCACCCTGGCGCAAGCCCCAGACGCGGTCGGTCTCCTGGTTCTTGCTGGTGCACATGATCACAGGCAGGCCGGCATAGCGGGGATCACGCGTGATGGTGCGGGTGAGCTGGAAGCCGTTCTGGCCGGGCATCACCACGTCCATCAGGATCAGGTCGGGCTTGTCCTCGGCCAGGCGCTTCATGGCTTCGTCGCCGCTCTCGGCCGTGCGCACCGCATAGCCACGCTTGAGCAGCAGTTCGGTCATGTGGTGCAGCTCGGTCTTGGAATCGTCGACCACGAGGATCTTGTGCACGGGCATCATCTACTCCACAGGGGGCGCTGGGCCGGGGCGCGGCTGCCGCGCGCCGCGTCAGGCCGGGTCAACACTGCCGGCACCGAACTGCTGCACGGCACGCAGCAGCTGTTCCTTGGTGAAAGGCTTGGTCAGGTAGTCCTGCGAGCCCACCATGCGCCCTCGCGCCTTGTCGAACAGCCCGTCCTTGGACGACAGCATGATCACCGGCACATGCGCAAAGCGCGGGTTGCGCTTGATGATGGCGCAGGTCTGGTAGCCGTCGAGGCGGGGCATCAGGATGTCGCAAAAGATCAGCTGTGGCACATGGTCGTTCACCTTGGCCAGCGCATCGAAGCCGTCTTCGGCCAGCAGCACCTCGTGCCCACCCTGGCGCAGGAAGATCTCGGCCGAGCGGCGGATGGTGTTGCTGTCGTCGATCACCAGCACCCGGGTGCCGGTGGCGGGTGCCGCATCGGGCAGGGTGCTGCTGGCATCATCCATCGCGGCGGCTCCTCGGACAGTGTTTCGCGCGGGCTGCCGGCATGGGCATCAGGCCCGGCTGGCCATCAGACCTGCACCATCTCGAAATCTTCCTTGCGGGCGCCGCACTCGGGGCAGGTCCAGTTCATCGGCACATCGGCCCAGGCCGTGCCCGGGGCAATGCCATGCTCGGCATCGCCGGCAGCCTCGTCGTAGATCCAGCCGCAGATCAGACACATCCAGGTGCGAGGTTCAGTCACGCGGGGTTCGGTCACGCCGGGTTTGGTCACGGTTACGGGCACTTCACTACAATGAAGCTGGCATTGTAGCCACCGGTTTTCGGGGTCAATCGGCCCTAAAGTGCGGCGCAAGCACGTTATTCAGACTTTGTGCCAACCTGGCTGGCGCAGCTCCACACGCCCACTGCGCCAGCATGGCTGGCGGCGCATCCAGCCGCCTGACCAGGGCGGCCTCTCTCCCCTGCATCGGACCGTTATGACCTCCAGCCCCGCCCCCCGCCCCGACGCCCAGGCCGATGCCGGCGCCGAAGACCTGCAGGAGGCCACGGCACCGGCGTGCGTGATGTGCTTCAACGCCGCCGACCCCAGTGGTGCCGGCGGCCTGGCCGGCGACATCAGCACCCTGGCCGCCATGGGCGCGCATGGCCTGCCCATCACCACCAGCCTGATGCTGCGCGACACGGCCGAGATCTTCGACCACCACGCCATCGACGCCGACATGGTGGCCGAGCAGGCGCGCAACGTGCTGGAAGACATCACCGTGGCGGGCTGGAAGGTGGGCTTCCTGGGCAGCGCCGAGGGTGTCAGCGCGGTGGCCGAGATCCTGTCCGACTACCCCGACGTGCCGCTGGTCAGCTACCTGCCCAACCTGGGCTGGCTGGACGACGACCAGGCCCAGCCCTACCTGGAGGCCTTCCGCGAGCTGATCCTGCCGGCCACCGAGGTGCTGGTGGGCAACCACAAGACGCTGACCGACTTCCTGCTGCCCGACTGGGACAGCGAACGCCCGGCTTCGGCGCGCGAGCTGGCGGTGGCCGCCGGTGAGCGTGGCACACGCTTCGTGCTGGTCACCGGCATCATGCTGCCCGCCAAGGGTGCCAAGGGTGGTGCCAGCAGCGAGCAGTTCATCGACAACGTGCTGGCCTCGCCCCAGGGCGCGCTGACCGGCGAGAAGTTCGAGATGTTCGAGACCAGCTTCGTCGGCGCGGGCGACACGCTCAGCGCCGCGCTGGCCGCCCTGCTGGCCGCCGGCGCCGAACTGCAGGCCGCCGTGGGCGAGGCCCTGGCCTTCATGGACCAGACCCTGGACTCGGGCTTTCGCCCCGGCATGGGCGGCGTGGTGCCCGACCGCTTCTTCTGGGCCATGCCGCCCACCGAGGACGGCGAACCCGGCCCGGATGCCGCGCCCGATGCTGCCGACCTGCCCGATGCCGACCCCCCCGATGCCAAGGGCAAGCCTGCGCCCCGCCGTGTCCACTGAGCCCCTGCCATGACCAGCAACCAAAGCCTGTTCGAACGCGCCCAGCGCGTCATCCCCGGTGGTGTCAACTCGCCCGTGCGCGCCTTCCGCGCCGTGGGCGGCACACCACGCTTCATCGCCCGTGCCCAGGGTGCCTGCATGTGGGACGCCGAGGGCACGCGCTACATCGACTACATCGGCTCCTGGGGCCCGATGATCCTGGGCCACGGCCACCCCGCCGTGCTGGAAGCGGTGCAGAAGGCCGCACTGGACGGCTTCAGCTTCGGCGCGCCCACCGAGCGCGAGGTGGAGCTGGCCGAGGAAATCATCCGCCACGTGCCCAGCGTGGAGCAGGTGCGCCTGGTGAGCAGCGGCACCGAGGCCGGCATGAGCGCCATCCGCCTGGCGCGTGGTGCCACCGGCCGCAGCAAGATCGTCAAGTTCGAGGGCTGCTACCACGGCCATGCCGATGCGCTGCTGGTCAAGGCCGGCTCGGGCCTGGCCACCTTCGGCCACCCCACCAGTGCCGGCGTGCCGCCCGAGGTGGTGCAGCACACCCTGGTGCTGGAGTACAACAACCTCGAACAGATCGAGGAGGTGTTCGCCACCCAGGGCGGCGAGATCGCCTGCGTGATGATCGAGCCCATCGCCGGCAACATGAACTTCGTGCGGGCCCAGGTGCCCTTCGTCAAGCGCATTGCCGAGCTGTGCCAGCAGCATGGCGCGCTGTTCGTCTTCGACGAGGTGATGACCGGTTTCCGGGTGGCACTGGGCGGCGCACAAAGCGTGTATGCCAAGCTCATCCCCGGCTTTGCGCCCGACATCAGCGTGTTCGGCAAGGTGATCGGCGGCGGCATGCCGCTGGCGGCCTTCGGCACCAGCCGCAAGACCATGCAGCACCTGGCACCGCTGGGCCCGGTCTACCAGGCCGGCACGCTCAGCGGCAACCCGGTGGCCACCGCCTGCGGCCTGGCCACGCTGAAGGAAATCAGCAAGCCCGGCTTCTACGAGGCGCTGGGGGCCAAGACCCGATCGCTGGTCGAAGGCCTGACGGCCGCGGCCCGGGACGCGGGTGTGCCCTTCGTCGGTGACAGCGAAGGTGGCATGTTCGGCTTCTTCTTCACCAGCGAACTGCCGCAGAACTACGGCGTGGTGATGGCCACCGACAAGGACCGCTTCAACCGCTTCTTCCACGGCATGCTCGACCGCGGTGTGTACCTGGCCCCGGCGCTGTACGAGGCCGGCTTCGTCAGCGCCGCACACACGGCCGACGACATCGCCACCACCGTGGCCGCAGCCCGTGAATCGCTGATGGCGCTGCGCAGCGCATGATCAAGCCCACCACCGTGCTGGGCCAGCCGGCCATGTGGCTGCGTGCGCCCGACGGCGCCGAGCTCACGGTGCTGCTGCATGGCGGCCACATCGTCAGCTGGATCCCGGCGGGTGACCAGGAGCGGCTGTACCTGTCGCCGCTGGCCCAGGCCGGTGAAGGCCAGGCGGTGCGTGGTGGCATTCCGGTGTGCTTTCCGCAGTTCGCCAAGCGCGGCCCGCTGGGCCAGCACGGCTTCGCCCGCCAGCAGGCCTGGCAGTGGGTGGAAGGCGCGCAGCGTGGCGATGTGGTGATCGGCGTGCTGCGCCTGGCCGACAACGCCGCCACCCGCGCCCTCTGGCCGCATGCCTTCGAAGCCGAGCTCAGCTTCAGCTTCAGCGGCCTGCAGCTGGACGTGGAACTGGCCATCACCAACACCGGCGAAACGCCATTCGACTTCCAGGCCGCGCTGCACACCTACCTGTTGGTGGACGACGTGCGCCGCGCCCGGCTGGGCGGGCTGTTCGGCGTGAAGTACACCGACACCACCACCGGCCACAGCCAGCACCAGGAGCTGGACCCGTTCAGCTTTGCCGGCGAAATCGACCGCATCTACTGGGACGCGAGCGGCCCGCTGACCCTGGCCACCGCCGCCGGCCGCACCCGGATCACCCGCGAGGGCTTCGACGACGTGGTGGTGTGGAACCCCGGCCCCACCCGGGCCGCTGCCCTGCCCGACCTGCCGGACGACGACTGGCTGCAACTGCTGTGCGTGGAGGCGGCGCAGATCGGCCACCCGGTCACCCTGGCGCCCGGCCAGGAGTGGGTGGCGCGGCAGGGGTTTGAAGTCTGACAAGCCGTGAACGAAACGCCTGCGATGAACGCTGATGGAAGCGGTTGCGC
>JAZKFQ010000069.1:0-74049 GCA_040386375.1 Pseudomonadota bacterium | reverse complement strand
TGACATGGAGCAGAACACGCCCGCCCGGCCCGGCGCGATCGCTCAAGCCGTCGAACGCCTGCTTTCAGCACCAACAACGACGGGCAGCCAAGAGCCCAAAGTGCCCCTCAGATCTCCACCTTCGCCCCCAGCTCCACGATGCGGTTGCTGGGCAGGCTGAGGAAATCGGCTGCGCCCGCGGCATTGCGGTGCATGCTGGCAAACAGCTTCTCGCGCCACATGGCCATGCCCTCGCCGAAGGTGGGAATCACGATGTCGCGGCTCAGGAAATAGCTGGTGTCCATGTCGGGCAGCGGGATGCCGCGGCCTTCCAGCAATTGCAGCGCCTCGGGCACGTCGGGGTCGTTCTTGAAGCCGAAGTGCAGCACCACCTGCCAGCAATCGTGGCCCAGGCTGTCCATCTCGATGCGCTTGTTCAAGCCGATCCAAGGCACCTCGTGGTGTCGTACGGTGACGAACAGGTTGTACTCGTGCAGCACCTTGTTGTGCTTGAGGTTGTGCAGCAGGGCGTTGGGCGTGAGATCGATGTCGGCCGACAGAAACACCGCCGTGCCCGGCACCCGCAGTGGCGGGCTGACGAAGATGGCCTCCAGGAAGCTGGTGAGGTCGATGGCGTCGTCACGCAGGCGCGCGGCCATCAGCTTGCGGCCCTGCATCCAGGTCAGCATCAAGGTGAACATGCCGATGCCGATGACGATGGGAAACCAGCCACCGGCCACCAGCTTGAGCATGTTGCTGGCGAAGAAGGTGATGTCGATGACGAAGAAGAAACCGGTGGCCAGCAGGCAGGGCAGCAGCGGGTACTTCCAGCCGTAGCGGATGACGTAGAAGGTCATCACCGTGGTGATGGTCATGTCCAGCGTGACGGCGATGCCATAGGCCGAGGCCAGGTTCGACGAGCTCTTGAACAGCCCCACCGCCAGCACGATGAAGACGAACAGCCCCCAGTTGACGAAGGGCACGTAGATCTGGCCGGTGTCCTTCACCGAGGTGTGGCGCACCTGCATGCGCGGCAGGATGCCCAGCTGGATGGCCTGCTTGGTGACCGAGAAGGCGGCCGAGATCAGCGCCTGCGAGGCGATCACCGTGGCCGCCGTGGCCAGGAACACCAGCGGCAGCCGTGCCCAGTGCGGCGCCATCAGGAAGAACGGGTTCTTGATCGCCTCGGGGTTGGCCAGCAGCATGGCACCCTGGCCGAAGTAGTTGACCACCAGGGCCGGCATCACGAAGCCATACCAGGCGATGCGGATCGGCCGCTTGCCGAAGTGGCCCATGTCGGCATACAGGGCCTCGCCGCCGGTCACGCACAGCACCACAGCGCCCAGGCCGATGAAGGCCACCAGCGGCTGGGCGATGAAGAACTTGGCGGCATACAGCGGGTTCAACGCCACCAGCACTGCCGGGTTGGCCAGGATGTGCGGCAGGCCCAGGGCCACCAGCACGATGAACCACACCAGGGTGATGGGCCCGAAGAACTTGCCGATGCCACCCGTGCCGAAGCGCTGCACCGAGAACAGCCCGGTCAGCACCACCAGGGTGATGGGGATCACCCAGTTGTGCAGGCTGGGCGCGGCCACCTCCAGGCCCTCCACCGCCGACAGCACCGAGATGGCCGGCGTGATGACGCCGTCGCCGTAGAAGATGGCGGTGCCGAACAGGCCCACCGTCATCAGCACGCTGCGCAGCTGCGGCCGGTCCTTCACCGCGGTGGTGGCCAGGGCCAGCATGGCGATCAGGCCACCCTCGCCGTTGTTGTCGGCGCGCAGGATCAGCAGCACGTACTTGACCGAGACGATGATGGTCATCGTCCAGAAGATCAGCGACAGCACGCCCAGGATGTTGTCGGCCGTGGTGGCCACGTGGCCGGCGTGGAACACCTCCTTCAGCGCGTACAGCGGGCTGGTGCCGATGTCGCCATACACCACACCCAGGGCGCCCAGGGTCAGCGCGGCCAGTGCGGCAGGGGTCTTGGGGGCGTTGGCCGTGCTCATTGCCAGGCCCCGCGGATGGGGCCATGTGTCGACAAGCGGCCTATTCTGCGCCTGCTTTGGTGCGGTGCATCAAGCGCCTGGCGCGCTGTTGCATCGGCACGCCAGCAAGCGCTGGCTCATTCGTAGACTTCTGCGTCGGGGTCGGTGGCTTCCAGCTCGTAGCTGGCGGCCAGCATCGCCAGGCGGCCGATCACGCCGTACATGTAGAAGCGGTTGGGGGCGTTGGCACCGGGCTTCTCGCCCGGGCGCGGCAGGTGGTGGCTGCCGGCAAAGGCCAGCGGCACGTAGCGCGCGCCGGGGGCATTGAGGTTCTCGTCCACACCGCGCTCGGCATGCACGCGGTAGTAGCCGCCCACCACGTAGCGGTCGATCATGGTCACCACCGGCTCGGCCACGGCGTCGTTCACCCGCTCGTAGGTGGGCACACCCTCCTGGATGATGACCTGGGTGGCCTCGCTGGCGGGCAGGTCGCCGGCGGCGACCACGGCGCGCGCGCGTGCACGGGCATAGGCCTCGCCCAGGTCCTTGGCATCACGCACGGTGACCGGGCCCAGCGCATCGCTGCCGGTGTCGGCCTTCACCACCACGAAGGGCTTTTCGTTGATGCCGTATTCCTTGTACTTGCGCCGCACCTTGGTGAGCAGTGCGTCCACATTGGTCTGCACGCAGTCCAGGGCGGCGGCGTCGCCGGGTTCCACCTCGGTGCACTGGCCGAACATGGGATTGATCAGCCAGGGGTCCATGCCCAGCAGCTTGGCGAACTTCTTGGCCACCTCTTCGTAGCTCTGGAAGTGCCGGCTCATGCGGCGCACACCCCAGCCGGCATGCAGCGGGGGCAGCAGGTATTGCTCGTGCAGGTGCTGCAGTGCACGCGGCACGCCGTCCGACAGATCGTTGTTCAGCAAGATGGTGCAGGGGTCAAAGTCCTTCAGCCCCAGCCGCCCGCGGGTGCGCAGCAGCGGCTCCAGCACCAGGCTGCTGCCGTCGGGCAGGGCCACCGGCGTGGGCGTCTTCACGCCCTCGTCCAGCGTGCCCAGGCGCACGTTCAGCCCGGCCTGGGTGAAGATGCGCATCAGCCGCTGCACGCTGCTCAGGTAGAAGGTGTTGCGGCTGTCTGTCTTGCCCTGCTCGGGGATCAGCAGCAGGTTCTTGGCCTCGGGGCAGATCTTCTCGATGGCGGCCATCGCCGCCTGCACCGCCAGCGGCAGCATCTCGGGCGTGAGGTTGTTGAAGCCACCGGGGAACAGGTTGGTGTCCACCGGCGCCAGCTTGAAGCCGGCGTTGCGCAGGTCCACCGAGCAGTAGAACGGCGGCGTGTGCTCCATCCACTCCAGCCGGAACCAGCGCTCGATGGCAGGCATCGAGTCGAGGATGCGCGCTTCCAGCTCGTTGATCGGGCCGGTGAGTGCGGTGATGAGGTGGGGAACCATGGGTCGCTGCCTGGGTGCGGGAGGGTGTCGGACGATTCTGGCAGATGGGGCCGGCCCGCCAGATGGCAAGCGTCCATGAAAAAGGGCTGCCCGTGGGCAGCCCTTGGCAGCATGCCGGTCGCAGCCGGCTGCCTGTGCTTACTTGCTGTAGGCCGTCTCGCCGTGCGAGCTGATGTCCAGGCCTTCGCGCTCTTCTTCTTCCGAGACACGCAGGCCCACCACCAGGTCGGTGATCTTGAAGGCGATGGCCGCCACCACCGCCGACCAGACGATGGTGATCAGCACACCCTTCAGCTGGATCCACACCTGGGCACCGATGCCGTTGCTGCCCACGGTGGCCGTCACCCAGTCGGTCACCAGGCCGGGGCCGCCCAGGTCCTGCGTGTTGAACACACCGGTCAGCAGGGCACCCACGATGCCGCCCACGCCGTGCACGCCGAACACGTCCAGCGAGTCGTCGGCGCCCAGCATCTTCTTCAGGCTGTGCACGCCCCACAGGCAGGCGAAGCCGGCGACGAAGCCGATCACGATGGCGCCCATCAGGCCGACGTTGCCGCAGGCCGGGGTGATGGCCACCAGGCCGGCCACGGCACCGGAGGCAGCGCCCAGCATGCTGGCCTTGCCACGCATCATGGCTTCACCCAGGCACCAGGCCAGCACGGCAGCGGCCGTGGCGGTGAAGGTGTTCATGAAGGCCAGCACGGCGGAGTTGCCGGCTTCCAGCGCGCTGCCGGCATTGAAGCCGAACCAGCCCACCCACAGCAGGGCGGCGCCCACCATGGTCAGCGGCAGGCTGTGCGGCGCCATGGCTTCACGGCCATAACCCACGCGCTTGCCGATCATGAAGGCACCCACCAGGCCCGCCACGGCGGCGTTGATGTGCACCACCGTGCCGCCCGCGAAGTCCAGCGCGCCGTGCTGCCAGATCAGGCCGGCCTTGGCATTCATCGCGTCGACCACTTCCTTGCTGGCGTAGGCGTCGGGGCCCATCCAGAACCACACCATGTGGGCGATGGGCGCATAGCTGAAGGTGAACCAGATCGCGCTGAACAGCAGCACCGCGCTGAACTTGATGCGCTCGGCGAAGGCGCCGACGATCAGGCAGCAGGTGATGCCGGCAAACGTGGCCTGGAAGGCCGCAAACAGCAGTTCAGGGATGTAGACCCCCTTGCTGAAGGTGGCGCCCATGGCGAAGGTGCCGGCGGAACTGTCGAACAAGCCCTTCAGGAACAGCCGGTCCAGCCCGCCGATGAAGGCATTGCCCTCGGTGAAGGCCAGGCTGTAGCCATAGACCGCCCACAACACCACGATCAGCGAGAAGGTCACCATCACCTGCATCAGCACCGAGAGGATGTTCTTGCTGCGCACCAGGCCGCCGTAGAACAGCGCCAGGCCGGGCACGGTCATCATGATGACCAGCAGCGTGGCCACCAGCATCCAGGCCACATCGCCCTTATTGGCGACGGGGGCGGCGGCCGGCGCGGCCGATGCCGCCTCAGCCGGTGCGGCCGCCGCCTCGGGGGCAGATGCAGCAGCGGCGGGTGCGGCGTCGGCCACGGCCGACGCGGTGACGGCGGGCGCGGACGCAGCAGCGTCCTGCGCGATCGCGCCGCCCGCAAAGCCCAGGACAGCGATGCCCAGGGCGAGGGAAGCGAGGAGCTTTCTCATGGTGGATTCTTTCCTTGCGGATTCTTGTGGGGCCAGGTCTTGGGGTGCTGGGCGCGCGCGACATCCCGGCGGCATGGCCGCGCAGCGGGAACGCTGGGGGGTGCCGGCGCGGCAGCTCAGGTCAGAGCGCGTCCTTGCCGGTCTCGCCGGTGCGGATGCGCACCACCTGTTCCAGTGTGGAGACGAAGATCTTGCCGTCGCCGATCTTGCCGGTGCGGGCCGATCCTTCGATGGCCTCGATCACCCGGTCGACGATGCTGTCGTCCACCGCGGCCTCGATCTTCACCTTGGGCAGGAAGTCGACCACGTACTCGGCGCCGCGGTACAGCTCGGTGTGGCCCTTCTGGCGGCCGAAGCCCTTGACTTCGGTCACCGTGATGCCCTGCACGCCGATGGCGCTGAGGGCCTCACGCACTTCATCAAGCTTGAAGGGCTTGACGATGGCGGTCACCATCTTCATGGCTGTTCTCCCGGATCAGAAGTTGTACTTGAGGCCCAGCACCAGCGAAGCCTTGCCCAGGTCCTTGCCATTGACGAGGTAGCAGGCGTCCTTGGCATTGGTGCCCACGGCCATCAGGCTGGGCACGAAGCCGCTGAAATCCTTGGACAGCGACACCGAGTAGTCGGTGTACGAGCAGGCGCTGGAGTTCGGGCCCTTGATCTTCTGGTGGCCGATGTGCGGCGTGACCATCAGGCCGCCACCCATGTCGAAGCCGGCGCTCAGGTCGACATAGAAGCTGTTCTTGCTGTCCGCGTTGGCAAACGTATTGGTCACGGCATGCGAATACTTCAGCGTGGCCGGGCCGAAGGCCAGCGCGCCATACAGCTCGGTGGTGTTGGCGCTGGGCGACAGCTTGTTGCTGGGGTAGACATAGGTCAGCACGCCCACGTCGAAGCCCAGACCCTTGGAAATCTCGCCCTTGTAGCCGGCGTAGACGTCGATCTCGACGTTGCCGTCGCCGCCCAGCTCGTCGATCCACTTGATGGACGAAGCCCAGGCGCCCACGTAGAAGGCGCCTGCGGCGTAGTCGACACCGGCAGACACCGCCGGCTTGAGCTTGGACTGCGAGATGCCGCGGTACCGGTAGTCGGTGACAACGGCGGCGTTGAAGGCCAGCTGTGCCGAGGCGATGGTGGGAACAGCGGTGGCAGCCAGGGCGGCCGTAACGGCCAACAGCGTCTTCTTCATGAGCGGTATCTCCAGAGGTGGGATGAGGGGTCTGATTTCCCGAGGCTATCTGCAGCTTCCATGCCACCCACCGGCTTCCCAGGGTGGTGCGCCCCAAGGCGGTGACAAGACAGGCCGGCACACACCAAGCAGCAGCATTCAGGCGCACCACATCAGCGCATTCCCCATCGGCGCACCGTGCTGGTGCTTTTGAGCGCGTACCGGGCCGCGCGCACAATGTCTAGCCACGAAAGGCGGCCCTGATGTCCCTGGCAGTGATCAAGAGCCGTGCGCTGGACGGCCTGGCGGCGCCGCCGGTGCAGGTGGAGGTGCACCTGGCCAACGGCCTGCCCAGCTTCACCCTGGTGGGCCTGGCCGACACCGAGGTGAAGGAATCGCGGGAGCGGGTGCGCGCCGCCCTGGTGAACTCGGGCTTCGGCTTCCCGCACAACAAGCGCATCACGGTGAACCTGGCCCCGGCCGACCTGCCCAAGGAGAGCGGGCGCTTCGACCTGCCGATCGCGCTGGGCATCCTGGCCGCCGACGGCCAGCTGGACCTGGCGCGGGTGGCGGCCTGCGAGTTCGCCGGCGAGCTGAGCCTGGCGGGTGAACTGCGGCCGGTGCGCGGCGCCCTGGCGCTGGCCCTGGCCCTGCAGCGCGAGAGCGCCGCCGGCCCGCCCGCCACCCTGGTCTTGCCCCAGGCCAGTGCGGTGGAGGCGTCGCGCGCGCGACAGGTGCGCGTGTGCGGTGCGCCCGACCTGCTGCGTGTGGTGCGCGCCCTGTTGCCGGGGGATGCCGCCGCCCCCCTGGCGCAGACAACACCACCAGACGCGGTGGCCGGCCGCACCGCCGCCGACCTGCGCGACGTGCGCGGCCAGGCCGCCGCCAAGCGCGCCTTGGAGGTGGCGGCCGCCGGTGGCCACAGCCTGCTGATGGTGGGCCCGCCGGGCAGCGGCAAGAGCATGCTGGCCCAGCGCCTGGCCGGCCTGCTGCCGCCCATGGCCGAGGACGAGGCCCTGGCCAGCGCTGCCCTGGCCGGGCTGGCACCGGGCGGCTTCGACCCCGCACGCTGGCGCCAGCGGCCGCTGCGTGCGCCGCACCACTCGGCCAGCGCCGTGGCCCTGGTGGGCGGTGGATCGCCGCCGCGCCCGGGCGAGATCTCGCTGGCCCACGGTGGCCTGCTGTTCCTCGACGAGCTGCCGGAATTTCCGCGTGCGGCGCTGGAAGCGCTGCGCGAACCGCTGGAGACGCGCCGCATCACCATCGCCCGGGCCGCGCGCTCGGCCCAGTTTCCGGCCGATTTCCAGCTGGTGGCGGCGATGAATCCCTGCCCCTGCGGCTGGCTGGGCGCCCAGGCGGCGGGGCGCGCCTGCCGCTGCACACCCGAGCAGGTGGCGCGCTACCAGGGCAAGCTGTCGGGCCCGCTGCTCGACCGCATCGACCTGCAGGTGGAGGTGGCCGCCGTGCCACCCGATGCGCTGCTGGCCCAACCCGAGGGCGAGCCCAGCGCCGTGGTGGCCGCCCGGGTGGCGGCGGCCCACGCCCGGCAGATCACCCGCCAGGGTGTGGCCAATGCACAGCTGGAGGCGGCAGCGCTGGACCGGCATGCGGCGCTGGACGCTGCCGCCAGCCGCTTCCTGCAGCAGGCGGCAGCGCGGCTGGGCTGGTCGGGCCGCGGCCTGCACCGGGCGCTGAAGGTGGCGCGCACCATCGCCGACCTGGCGCAGGCCGAGCACATCGGCGTGGCCCACCTGGCCGAGGCGATGCAGTACCGGCGCGCCCTGCCGGGCGCCTGAGCCTCAGGCCGCGGCGCGCCGGGGCTCGGCCGGCATGGCCAGCAGCGCCGCCGCGGTGCACAGCGAGATGCCGGCCATCACCAGGAACAGCGTGCCGAAGCCCGCCGCCTTGACCACCGGCCCCAGCGCCCACACCGCCAGCGAGCTGAAGCCCAGGGACAGGGTGAGCCGCAGCCCGGCCACGCGCGAGCGCAGCGAGTCATCGACATAGCGCACGATCACCGCATCGGTGAACGGGATGGCGCCGAAGATCAGCACCATCACCCCCAGCAGCGCCGCGTACAGCCACCAGCCCTGGGCCTGGCTGGCCAGGGCCAGCAGCGGCGCCTGGCACAGCACGATGATCAGCTGCAGGCGCTTGAGCGGCACCCGGTCCAGCAACCGGCCCACCACCACCTGCGACACGCTGGCCAGCGCGTACACACCCGCCAGCAGCAGGCCGATGGTGGCCGGATCGTGGACCACCCCCTGCAGGCGCTCGGCCAGGAACTGGCCATTGCCGTTGGTGGTGAGGTTGAACAGCAGGCCGGCGGTGGCCGAGGCCACCGTCATCACCACCAGCACCCGGGCCAGCTGGCCGGGGGCCAGCGCCACGGCCTGGCCGGCCTTGCGCTGGGCCGGCGGCTGGGCCTCGGCCGGCACATGCCAGGCGAACAGCAGGCCCAGCGCGATGCACAGCAGGCCCGGCACCGCAAAGGCCGCGCGCCAGCCGGCCAGCTGCACCAGGAAGCCGGTGGCCAGCGCCGCCGCGGCAATGCCCAGGTTGCCCGCCAGGCCGTTGACGCCGATGGTGGCGCCGGGTTTCCTGGCGCCCTGCACCAGCATCGGAATGCCCACCGGGTGGTAGATGGCGGAGAAGGCGCCCAGCAGGGCCAGCGCCGCGGCCAGCTGCCAGGCCGACTGTGTCAGCGCCGCCAGCAGGGCCGAGCCCCCCATGCCGAAGAAGAACACCAGCATCATCGGCCGGCGGCCCCAGCTGTCGCCCAGCTTGCCCGCCGGCAGCGAGCCCAGGCCGAACATCAGGAAGGCGCCGACACCGTAGGGCATCAGGTCTTCCCAGCGGCTGAAGCCGAAATCGGCCGCGATGGCTGCCACCGCGGTGGCGAAGATCAGCAGGAACAGGTGGTCGAAGGCGTGCGCCACATTGAGCAGCAGGGCCACGGTGCGGGCGGGAGGGTGCATGCCGCCGATTGTCGGCCACACCCGCCCGCCGTTGGGGCCACCCGCTTGAAGGGCAGCGCCTCGGGCGCTGCCTTCAGGCCTGGTTCACCTCAGGTCCAGGAAGGGCGCCGGGATGGCGCTGGCACCGTAGCCGTAGCGGCCCACGGCCGGCACCACCAGCAGGTTGTCCAGCGCGCGGCCGTAGCTGTCGCTGCTGGTGCTGCTGGTGTCGCCCGGGTGGCCGTTGGTCACCACCAGCTGCGGGTGGTCGAACGGTGCGGCGTGCTTGCGCACCCGCTCGTCGGTCAGCGACTTCATGAAGGCCACCAGCGCGGCCTTCTCGCTGGCCGACAGCCCCAGCGGCTGGATGTCGGCGTCGAGGTCGGCGATGTTGTGCAGCGCGAAGTTGCCACCGCGGTTGTAGAACTCCACCACCTGCTCCAGCGTGGCCGCACCACCGTTGTGGAAGTAGGGCGCGGTGAGTGCCACGTTGCGCAGGCCCGGCGTCTTCAAGGCGCCGTTGACGGCGATGCGCGTCCACGGCGACACCGAGACGTTGGCCAGGTCCTGCTCGTAGGTGAAGAACAGCAGGCTCTTCTCCTTGGCCAGGCCGCTGAACGACAGCGGATTGTTGAAGGGATCACGCCCGCCCACGCCCACGTCGTCGCTGGTGCGGGTGACGCCGATGTTGTAGTAGCCCTCGTCGTAGACCGCGTTGCCACCATTGCCCATGGGCATGTTGCTCATGCGGCCGGTGATGAACTTGCGGTGGATGCTGGCATTGGTGAGCGCCGCGCCGCCATGGCAGTTGATGCACTTGCCCTTGCCCATGAACACCGCAAAGCCCTGCTGCTGCTCCACCGTCAGCGCCGCGCTGTTGCCTTCCAGGTACTTGTCGAACGGCGTCTGGTCGGACACCAGGGTGGCCTGGTAGAGCTGCAGCGCCAGACCGAAGAACAGGCTGAAGTTGGCCTCGATCTGCTGGTAGGACTTGCCGTTCACCGACACCGCCAGGTTGGCGTTCCACCACACCGGCTTGAAGGCGGTGCGCACCATGTCGGCATAGCTGCCGGTGGCCAGGCCGTCGCCGCTGGTGTGGCGCCAGCTGGCGAGCACGCTGTCGTCAGACGCCACCGGCTGGCCGGCCAGCGGGCGCAGCGAATACATCTTGCGGCCCAGTTCGGGGAAGCTGCGGCCGGCGGCGCTCATCTCGAAGTCGCTCAGCGGCGGGCCCGAGGCCTGCGAGGCCAGGCTGGAATCGTTGAGCGTGATGCCGGTGGGCAGGGCCAGGTTGGGCAGGTTCAGCGGGTTCCACGACAGGCTGCTGCGGAACACCTTGGCGCCGCCATCACGCTTGCCCCAGGGGTTGACACCGTTGTAGATGGTCTGGGCACGGCCGTCCCAGAAGTTGCGCAGGTTGAACACGGCGTTGATCACGCTGGGCGTGTTGCGCGGCTCCACCCGGCGGGTGTTGCTGGTGCCGACGTGGAACACCGGGTCGTAGACCACCTGGCGTGCATCGGCGCCCTGGCCCTTGACGATGTTGCTGTGCTGCTCGCGGAACACACCCTGCGAGCTGGCCACCACGCTCAGGCTGCGCACCACGGCGGAGTTGCGGTCGTCGGGGTTGGCCACCTGGTGCAGCGGGAAATCGCTGGGCTTGAACTGGTAGTTCGGGCCGCCGAAGGCAAAGCTGCTGCTGTTGGGGCCGGGCGAGAGCTGGTTCTTGCTGCGCGGGTCGGCACCGGCGCTGAAGTGGCAGGAGGCACAGCCGGTCTTGCCGTCGCTGCCCAGGCGCGCGTCCCAGAACAAGGCCTTGCCCAAGGCGATGGCCGCCGACTTGCTGGCGACGAACTAACCCAGGTTGGACGGCTCGGGCCGCGACGCCTTGGCCAGCGACGACGGCGGGCTGGGTGCGTTCTGCGCCTGGGCCAGGCTGGCGACCGTGGCCAGGGCGGCCAGCACGGTGGCCAGGCGCCACAGGCGCCGGCCGGCGTTGGTGGCAGGGAGATGGAAAGACTGCATGGACATCCTCGAAGGTTGGACGCCGGGCCTGCTGCGAGGCCCCGACGAGATCGCCAGGCGCCAGCCAGACCATCCCCCGCGGGGGCCTGCAACAGCCACCTCCGAAGCACAACTCTTCACCGACGCTTAACGTTGTAACAACGTTAATTCCACGCCCAAAACCGTCAACCTCCGAGCCGAGGGCTTGACCAGGTGATAAATACAGCAATTAATGCAAAACGTTAAATGCTGACGCCCCGTGTCGGCCAGGCGGCGCGGCGATGCCAGCCAGCGCCGGGCCGCGCCGCCCGCGGTCAGCCCAGCACAGGCGACAGCAGGCGGCGCGCCGCGCTGGCGTCCAGCGCCCCGCGCGTGGCCCAGTCGGCCAGCTGGTCCTCGCCGATGCGGCCCACGTTGAAGTAGGTGGCGTCGGGGTGGGCCAGAAAGAAGCCGCTGACGCTGGCCGCCGGTGTCATGGCCAGGCTCTCGGTCAGGCCCATGCCGATGTCGCCAGCCTGCAGCGCGTCGAACATCGCCCGCTTGACGCTGTGGTCGGGGCAGGCCGGGTAACCCGGCGCCGGGCGGATGCCGCGGTACTGCTCGGCGATCAGCTGCTCGTTGCTCAGCGCTTCATCCGGCGCATAGCCCCACAGATCCAGGCGCACCCGCTGGTGCAGGCGCTCGGCAAAGGCCTCGGCCAGCCGGTCGGCCAGGGCCTTGAGCATGATGGCGGAGTAGTCGTCGTGGTCGGCCTCGAACTGGGCCACCTTCTTCTCGATGCCCAGGCCCGCGGTGACGGCGAACAGGCCTATGTAGTCGTGCTTGCCACCGGCATCGGCACGTGGCGCGACGAAGTCGGCCAGGCAACGGTTGGGCCGCTTCACGCCGTCGATCACCGGCCGCTCGGTCTGCAGCCGCAGCGGGCGCCAGTGCAGCAGCACCTGGCTGCGGGTCTCGTCGCTGTAGATGGCGATGCTGTCGTCGTCCACCGTGTTGGCCGGCCAGAAGCCCACCACGCCGTTGGCCTGGAGCCAGCGGCCGTCGATGGCGCGCTGCAGCAGCCGCTTGCCGTCGCTGAACACCCGCACGGCCTCGGCGCCGACGACGTCGTCCTTCAGGATGTCCGGAAATTTCCCCGCCAGGTCCCAGGTCTGGAAAAACGGCGCCCAGTCGATGCAGGCCGCCAGTTCCGCCAGGTCGAAGTTCTTGAACACCCGGCGGCCGATGAACTTGGGCACCGGCGGGGTGTAGGCCGCCCAGTCAATCGGCGTCTTGTTGGCACGTGCGGCGGCCAGGGTCACCAGGGGCGTGGCCTTCTTGCTGGCATGCAGGGCACGCACCTTGTCGTAATCGGTCTTCAGCTCGGCGATGAAGCGGGTGGCGCGCTCGTCGCTCAGCAGATCGCTGCACACGCCCACGCTGCGGCTGGCGTCGGGCACATAGACCACCGGGCCCTCGTAGTGCGGCGCGATCTTCACCGCGGTGTGGACCCGGCTGCAGGTGGCGCCACCAATCAGCAGCGGGATCTTCTTGATGCGGAACCAGTCGTCACGCTGCATCTCGGCGGCCACATGCTGCATCTCCTCCAGGCTGGGCGTGATCAGGCCACTCAGGCCCACGATGTCGGCGCCTTCCACCCGCGCCTTGGCCAGGATGTCCTGGCAGGGCACCATCACGCCCATGTTCACCACCTCGAAGTTGTTGCACTGCAAGACCACGGTGACGATGTTCTTGCCGATGTCGTGCACGTCGCCCTTGACCGTGGCGATCACGATCTTGCCCTTGGGCTTCACATCACCACCGGCGTCCTGCAGCAGCTTCTTCTCGGCCTCGATGTAGGGCAGCAGGTGGGCCACGGCCTGCTTCATCACGCGGGCGCTCTTCACCACCTGGGGCAGGAACATCTTGCCCTGGCCGAACAGGTCGCCCACGATGTTCATGCCGGCCATCAGCGGGCCTTCGATCACATGCAGCGGGCGGCCGCCGCTGGCCGAGATGCGCTGCCAGCATTCCTCGGTGTCGGCGGTGATGAAGTCGGTGATGCCGTGCACCAGGGCGTGGCTCAGGCGCTCGTCCACACCATGGTTGCGCCAGGCCAGGCGCAGGCTGTCGTCCTTGGCCGCGCCCTTCACGTTCTCGGCGATCTCCAGCAGGCGCTCGGTGGAATCGGCACGCCGGTTCAGCACCACGTCTTCCACCCGTTCACGCAGTTCGGCGTCCAGGTCGTCGTAGACGCCCACCATGCCGGCGTTGACGATGCCCATGTCCAGCCCCGCCTGGATGGCGTGGTACAGGAACACGGTGTGGATGGCCTCGCGCACCGGCTCGTTGCCGCGGAAGCTGAAGCTCACGTTGCTCACGCCGCCCGACACCTTGGCGCCGGGCAGGTTGGCCTTGATCCAGCGTGTGGCGTTGATGAAATCGACCGCGTAGTTGGCATGCTCCTCGATGCCGGTGGCGATCGCGAAGATGTTGGGGTCGAAGATGATGTCCTCGGGCGGGAAATCGATCTCATCGACCAGCAGCCGGTAGGCACGCTCGCAGATCTGGATCTTGCGCTCGTAGGTGTCGGCCTGGCCCTGTTCGTCGAAGGCCATCACCACGGTGGCCGCGCCATAACGCCGCAGCAGGGTGGCCTGGCGGCGGAACTCGGCCTCGCCTTCCTTCAGCGAGATGCTGTTGACGATGCCCTTGCCCTGCAGGCACTTCAGGCCGGTCTCGATCACGCTCCACTTCGAGCTGTCGACCATGATGGGCACGCGCGCGATCTCGGGCTCGCTGGCGATCAGCTTGAGAAAGCGCTCCATCGCCGCCACGCTGTCCAGCATGGCCTCGTCCATGTTGACGTCGATGATCTGGGCCCCGTTCTCCACCTGCTGGCGCGCCACGCTGAGCGCGTCTTCGTAGCGCCCTTCCAGGATCATGCGGGCAAAGGCCTTGCTGCCGGTGACATTGGTGCGCTCGCCGATGTTCACGAACAGGTGGCCGGCGCCGATGCTCACCGGCTCCAGGCCGGCCAGGCGCATGGGCGGTGGCACAACAGGGGTGGAAGTGGTGGCGTCGGTCATGGGCGGTTCAGGCTGAGGCCCGCTGCAGCGCCCGGCTCACCCGGCGCGCCTGCAGCCAGGCGGTGGGTGAGCGCCGTTGCCAGGTGCACCTCGGCCAGGGCCGTGCACACCGTCCCGAGCCTGGCGGCGGATCAAGTGCTGAACCGCCGTCGCAACGCTCCTCGGGAAGACCCGCATTCTACGGTGGCCACCCCGGCCACGCCATGCGCCGGCGGGCCGGGTGTGACATCACACCGCTCAGGCCGCCAGCAAGCCCGAGAACAGCGGGTCGGCCTTGCTGCGCGGCCGGTAGCCGCCCACCCGCCGGGCGATCTCGGCGATGTGCTCCGGCGTGGTGCCGCAGCAGCCGCCGACGATGTTGACGAAGCCGGCCTGGGCGAACTCGGCCAGCATGCGCCCTGTGACCTCGGGCGTCTCGTCGAAGCCGGTCTCGGCCATCGGGTTGGGCAGGCCGGCATTCGGGTAACAGCTGATGAAGGTGTCACCCGCCACCTTGGACAGCTCCTCGATGTAGGGCCGCATCACCGCCGCACCCAGGGCGCAGTTCAGGCCCACCGCCAACGGCCGCGCATGGCGCACGCTGTGCCAGAAGGCCGGCACGGTCTGGCCGCTGAGGATGCGGCCGGAAGCATCGGTCACCGTGCCGCTGATGATCACCGGCAGGCGCTCGCCGGTCTGCTCCATCAGCTCGTCCAGCGCAAAGATCGCGGCCTTGGCGTTCAGCGTGTCGAAGATGGTCTCCACCAGGAACAGGTCGCAGCCCCCTTCCAGCAACCCGCTGGCCTGCTCGAAGTAGGCCGCGCGCAGCTCGTCGAAGCTGACGTTGCGCGCGCCGGGGTCGTTCACGTCCGGGCTGATGCTGGCGGTGCGCGGCGTCGGGCCCAGCGCCCCGGCCACGTAGCGCGGGTGGTCCGGCGTGCCGATGGCATCGCAGGCCGCGCGTGCCAGCCGGGCGGCTTCCACGTTCAGCTCGCGTGCGATGTGGCCCAGGCCGTAATCCTCTTGCGCGATGCTGGTGGCGCCGAAGGTGTTGGTCTCGATCATGTCGGCGCCCGCGGCCAGGTACTGGCGGTGGATCTCGCTGATGACGTCGGGACGGGTCAGCTGCAGCAGGTCGTTGTTGCCCTTCAGGTCCTTGCCATGGTCGGCAAAGCGTGCCCCGCGGAAATCGGCCTCGCCCAGCTTGTAGCGCTGGATCATGGTGCCCATCGCACCGTCGATGATGGCGATGCGCTGTTGCAGCAGGGCCGGCAGGGCGGCGGCGCGGGTGTAGGCGGGGCGGGTCATCGTGGGATTGTAGAAGTCGGCCCCCGCGGCGCGGCATCACACCTCGGCTGGCAGGGTGTCCTGGAACAGCGAATCGCGGAAGTGCACCGCCTGCGGCGGCGGCTGCTCGTCGGCCAGCTGGGCCCACACCGCCAGCTGGGCAGCCGCCATGGGCTTGGCGAAGAGGAAGCCCTGCAGCTCGTCGCAGTCCAGCTGCACCAGCAGGTCTCGCTGCAGGGCGGTCTCCACGCCCTCGGCCACCACCCGCAGGCCCAGCGCATGGGCCAGCTTGACCACGGCATCGATGATGGCGCGGGCATCGTCGTTCTGACCCAGGTCCTGCACGAAGGAGGCATCGATCTTCAGCTCGGCCGCCGGCAACCGGCGCAGGTAGCTCAGGCTGGCCTGGCCCACGCCGAAGTCGTCGATGGACACATGCAGGCCGGCGCGCCGCATGCGCTCGAAACTGCGCTGCGTGACCTGCGTGTCCTCCATCGCCACCGATTCGGTGATCTCGCAGGTGAAGCGCCCGGGGTGCAGCTGGTGGCGTGCCAGCGCGGCCTGCAGCCGGTCGACCAGGTCGTCCTGGCGCATCTGGTAGGGGGAGATGTTGATCGCCACCCGCATGCGCAGGCCCAGCGCACGCCAGTCCGCGGCCTGCCGCGTGGCGTCGTCGATCACCCAGTTGCCGATGGCGCCGATCAGGCCGTGGCGCTCGGCCAGCGGGATGAACAGCGCCGGGCTGATCATGCCGCGGCGCGGGTGGTGCCAGCGCAGCAGGGCCTCGGCCGCGGTGATCTGCAGGTTGCGGGCGTCGACCTTGGGCTGGTAGTACAGCTCCAGCTGGCCACGCGGCACGGCCTGGCGCAGGTCGGCCAGCAACTCGGCCTGCTCGCGCAGGTCCACCGCCATCTTGGGGTCGAACACCATGTAGTCACCACCACCGGCCTGTTTGACCTGGCGCATGGCCGCCACCGCATGGCCCACCAGGCGCGGCCGGGCGCCGTGCGTGGGGTAGGCGGCCAGGCCGATCGAGCAGCTCATCGCCAGGTCGGCACGGCCCGGCACGGCATAGGGCCTGGCCAGGGTGCGGCAGATCTCGCTGGCCAGATCGCAGGCCGCGGCCAGATCCACCGGCGCCAGCAGCAGGAATTCCACCCCGCCCATGCGCGCCAGCGCGGTGTCGGCCCCGGCCAGCTGGCGCAGCCGCTGCACCGCCTCGGTGATCAGCTGGTCGGCCTGGTGGTGGCCGTAGCCGTCGTTCACCGCGCCCAGGTTGTCCAGGTTGACCAGCAGCAGGCACAGCGTGCCGGCATCCCGGTCGCAGCGGGCCACCGCGTCGTCCAGCGCCTGCGCCACCCGGTCACCCGACAGCAGCCCGGGCACCGCCGACGCGCCGGTGCGCGCGCTGTGTGCGCTGGCCAGGCTGCGCAGCAGCAGGCCACGCTGCCACAGCAGGCCCAGCAGCCCCAGGCCCAGGGCCACGACCAGCGCCAGCAGCGCAGGCAGCGCCCAGCCGGGCAGGCTGGCGGAGGAGGCGGACAAATCCATGCCCTCATGTCGGTCATGTGGCGGCCAACTTGAGGCCAGGCCGCCACCAGACCGGTCAAACCGGTGTCAATGTGCGCCGGGCGGCCCGCCGTGGCCGAAGCCGATGCCGCGGCGCTGCCGCACCTCGGGCTTGAGCCGGTGCTCGGCCTCCAGCTGGGCCAGGAAGTCGTCGGCCGCCAGCTCGGCGCCCAGCAGGCTGGCCTGGCGCCGCACGGCGGCGAAATCACCCTGGGTGAGCTGGTCCAGCGCGGCCAGGCGCTGGCGACAGCCGGCATCCAGCGCCGCCGCATCACCGGCCAGCGCCTCGGCCACGAACATGCGCTCCCGCTGCGCCGGCAGCAGCGGCGCAAAGCGGATCTTGAAGGTGAAGCGCCGCAGCGCCGCCTCGTCGAGCTGGTCGAACAGGTTGGTGGTGCAGATGAAGATGCCGGCAAAGCGCTCCATGCCGGCCAGCATTTGGTTGACCTCGGTCACCTCGTAGCTGCGCTCGGCGCGGGTGCGGCTGCGCAGAAAGCTGTCGGCCTCGTCCAGCAGCAGCACCGCCTGCTCCTCCTCGGCCTCGGCAAACATGCGCGCCATGGCCTGCTCGGTGTCGCCCACGAACTTGCTCATCAGGTCGCTGGCCAGGCGCAGCATCAGCGGCCGGCCCAGGCTGGCGGCGATGTGCTCGGCCAGCGCCGTCTTGCCGGTGCCCGGCGGGCCGTGCAGGCACAGCGTGCCGGCGCCACGCAGGCGCAGGCTGTCGACGATGCGTTCCACCGGGTAGCGGCTGTCCAGGTTCAGCAGCGACAAGTCGTACTGCGTGACCACCGGCCGCGCCGCCAGCGCGCCCCCGGGCTGGCCCAGCGCCCGGTCGGCATGGCCGAGCTGGCGCTCGATCAGCGGCTCCAGGCCGTCGTCGGCGCCGGCGGTCAGCTTGGCGAAGCGCACCGCCGTGCGCACCTGGGCCGGCGTGAGGCCACGCCGCTCGGCCAGGCGGGCGGCAAAGCCATCGCTCACCACCACGCCGTCCAGGGCCCGCTGCACCAGGGCCAGGCGAGCCCCGGGCGGTGGGCTCTTCAGCGCCAGGTGGTACTGGAAGCGGCGGCGGAACGCCGGATCGATCTGCTCGATGCGGTTGGTGATCCACACCACCGGCACACGGTTGCTCTCCAGGATCTGGTTGACCCAGGCCTTGCCGCTGACGCTGGCCGTGGGCCCGTCGCCGTTGTCCAGCCGGGCCAGCAGCTGGGCGGCGTCGGCACTGATCGGCGGGAACACATCTTCCACCTCGTCGAACAGCAGCACCACGTCGGGGCTGCCCTTGAGGAACACCTGGCTGATCTGCAGCGAGCGGTAGCGGTCGCGCCCGGACAGTGCGTTGCCATCCCGGTCGGCGTATTCCACTTCATACGCCACCAGGCCGGCGGCCTGGGCGCAGACCTTGGCCAGCTCGGTCTTGCCGGTGCCGGGCGGGCCGTACAGCAGCACGTTGACGCCGGCCACGCCGTCGGCCTGGGCATTCTTCAGCAGCCGGGTGAGTAGGCGCACCTCGTCGGCCACGAAGGCGAAATCGTCCACCTTCAGCGTGCTGGGCGTGGCCGGGCGGGTGAAGACGGCCATCAGCTCGTCGGGGCCGCGGTACTCGCGCATCAGCACCGGCGGCAACTGGTCGCTGACCTTCATCAGGTCGGCCAGGTCGGTGATGTTGTGTTCGGAGATCAGGTTCTCCACCATGCCGATGCGCTCCAGCCGGCTGCCGGCACGCAGGGCCTCGGCCACCTCGCGCTCGTCCACGCCCGCCACCGCGGCGATGGCGGCATAGGCCTGCTGCGCATTGCTGACCTTGAACTCCAGCAGCAGGCCGCGCAGATCACGCTGGTAGCGGGCCAGCGTGCCGTAGAGCAGCAGGGCACGCTCGGCCGGGTTCAGCTGCAGCAGCCGCGCCAGTGCGTCGATGTTCTGCTCGACCTGGGTGTGGCGCTGTTTCAGGTCGCGCGCCAGCCAGTCGCAGGTGGCGCTCAGCACCGCGCTCAGGTCCTTGGGCGCGTCCTTCAGGTAGTCGTCGAGGTGGAAGAACAGCGTGCCTTCTTCATAGGGCCCGCGCCAGGCGCCATGGCGGCCGATGAAGGCCGCATCACCCAGGGCGGCATGGCCACGCCACACCGCCTGGCCCTGGCAACGCCGCGCCAGGTAGGTGCGCAGCCGGCCCAGCACCGGCGCCGGCCAGACCAGATGGCGGCCCACCAGGGCCAGCAAGCTGGCCCAGTCACGCCGCAGATTGAACTGCCCGCTCTGGCGCAGCACCAGGGTGAGCACGAAATGGGTACACAGGCGGTCGAGCACCGGGGCGTCCGCCAGCCCCGGCGAGGGTGTCCACAAGCTCTGCGCCGCTGGCCTGGCCATGCCGCCGATGTTGCGGCAGCCCGCGCGCCAGGGCAAGCGCGGGGGTGTTCAGGCCGGGCTGGCGCTCAGTGCAACACCACCGGCTGCTGGGCCAGCGCGGTGTAGCCGGCGATGAAGTCGTCGATCACGGCATGCAGCGATTCGGCATCGCTGCCGGGGCGCTCGGCCACCAGGGCCTGCACACCCTGCTGGAACTGCTGGGCCAGGGCGCCCTCGATGAAGATCTCCTTGCGCGCCAGCTTGTCGATGACCTCGAAGCCACCGCGCTGCAAGGGCGCGTGGCCGGCATCACCGCCGGGCTGGGCCTGCGCATCGTCCTGGTTGGTCAGGTCGAAGGACACGACCACGAAACTGTCCGAGTTGTAGAGCGTGTGCATGGGGTTCTCCTGCCAACCCACCTGGGGCCGTGCCGGCGCAGTTCAAGGCAGGGCCAGCAAGTTCAGCTCGAACACGTCACCCGAGCGTGGCACGGCAAAGCGCAGGCGCAGCGGCCAGGCGCCCACGGGCGCCGCGCCCGGCTGCGCCGCCAGCCAGACATCGATGCGCAGGCCCTCGGGCCGGGGCGGCACACGCTGCCAGTGCTGCAGCGGCTGGGTGCCCCAGGGGGTGGCGCCGCTGGTGTCGGGCTGGCGCTGCAGCTGCCACAGGCCGGCGTGGCCCTGGGCGTCGGCGACAAACAGGCGCAGCTCGGCCGGCACGGCCTCGCCCGCGCCCAGGATGGCGGCCAGCTGGGCCAGCCAGCTGAGCCGGTCTTGCGCGCCGGGCCAGGCCGGGTGCTGGTGCGTGGGGCCGGAATAGCCGATGCGGGCGATGTCACGCCGGAAGTTGGCGGCCCGCAGGCGGCCCGTGCCGCGGCGGTCGGTGAAGCGTTCGGGTGCCAGGCCGTGCACGTCCAGCGCGCCGCTGCTGGCCTGGGCCAGCAAGGGCTGGCCCGCCGCGCCCTGGCCGTCCAGCGTCAGCCGGTAGGCCGCGCCGTCGTGCTGCCAGACCAGCTGGGCCTCACCCGCCCGGCCGTTGTAGTGCAGGGCATAGCGCAGTTGCACCGGTGGTGGCAGCCGGGTGGGGTAGAGCGGTGGCGGCTCGCCGTCTGCGGTGTCGGCGCCGGGCGGTGCATCGCCGCTGTCGCGGGGCGGTGCCAGGGCCGGCGCCGCGGCGGCATCGGCAGCCGCCTGGGGTGTGGTGGCCGGCGCAGGCGCGGCGCTGCGGACCCGGGAGCGCGGCGACACCGGACCGGCGGGCTCGGCCGCCTGCGTCAGCGCCGGCACGGACACCGGCGCCGGCACGGCGATGGGCCCCGGCAGTGCAGCCGCCGGCAGGTTGCGCACCTGCACCTGCACCGGCCCCGGCCGCGGCGTGCCGGCACGGGGCGGCTCGGGCGCCAGCAGCAGCACCAGCCAGGCATGGCCGCCCAGCACCGCCGCAGCCAAGCCCAGCGCTGGCCAGGCGCGGGCCAGGCGCCGCGGTGGCAGGCTGGGGCTGGCATGTGGCGCGGCCATCGGACAATGCTGCCACCGCCGCCCTGCGCCGGTCCGCGCCGATCCGACCCCCATCCCCCACCCCGATGAAGCTCGCCACCTACCAAGACGGCTCACGCGACGGCCAGCTGGTCGTCGTCTCGCGTGACCTGAGCCTGGCGCACCACGCCGCCGGCATCGCCACCCGGCTGCAGCAGGTGCTGGACGACTGGAACTTCCTTTCGCCGCAGCTGCAGGACCTTTATGTCACGCTGAACCAGGGCAAGGCCCGGCATGCCTTTCCCTTCGAGCCGCGCCAGTGCATGGCGCCGCTGCCACGGGCCTTCCAGTGGGCCGACGGGGCGGCCTACCTGCCGCACCTGGCCCGGCTGTGCCAGGCCCATGGCGCCGCCATGCCGGCCGATGCCGACAGCCAGCCGCTGCTGGCCCAGGCTGGCAGCGATGACTTCCTCGGCCCCTGCCAGGACGCCTGGTGCGGCAGCGACACCTGGGGCATCGACTTCGGCGCCGGGCTGGCCGCCATCACCGGCGACGTGGCCATGGGCGCCAGCGCCGCGCAGGGCCTGGATGGTGTGCGCCTGCTGCTGCTGGCCAACGGCTGGCGCCTGCGTGCGCTGGAAGCCGCCGAGCTGACCAGGGGCTGGGGCCCGCTGCAGAGCCGGCCGGCCACCGCCTTCGGCCCGGTGGCCGTCACGCCCGACGAACTGGGCGATGCCTGGCAGGGTGGGCGGGTGCATCTCACGCTGCAGTCGGCCGTCAACGGCAAGAAGCTGGGCCTGAACGAGACCGGCCCGGAGATGCAGTTCCACTTCGGCCAGCTGGTGGCCCACCTGGCCAAGACCCGCAACCTGCGCGCAGGCTCCATCGTCGGCTCGGGCCCGGTCGGCAACCAGGATGCGGGCAAGGGCCACGGCTGCATCGCCGCGCGGCGCGCGCTGGAAGCCGTGGACCTGGGCGCACCCACCACGCCCTACCTGGTGGCCGGCGACGTGGTGCGGCTGGAGCTGAAGGGCCGGGACGGGCTGAGCGTGTTCGGTGCCATCACGCAGCGGGTAGCGGGGCCGCAGGCCCCAGGGGACGACAGCGCAGACGCCGACAACGACGCCGGCGGCGACGCGGACGGCCCGAACGCCGCGGCCCCAGCCTGAGGCCAGGCGTCCATGGCCGACTTCCCACGCACGCTCAAGCACATCACCCTCTGGCTGCTGCTGGGCACCGGCGTGTTCCTGGGGGTGCAGGCCTGGCAGTCGCAGCAGCAGAAGAGCCGCTTCTCCAGCCAGGGCGGGGTGATCGAGCTGCGGCGCGCGGCCGACGGGCATTTCCATTGGCCGGGCCGCATCAACGGCGTGGCGGTGGAGTTCCTGGTCGACACCGGCGCCACCCGCACCGCCTTGCCCGAATCGCTGGCACGCGCCGCAGGCCTGGTGGCCGAGGGCCGGGTGCAATCACAGACTGCCGGCGGCACGGTGTCCGGCTGGGTGGGCCGGGCCGACCTGCAGCTGCAGGGTGGTGTGCGCGCCGAACGCCTGCCCATCACCGTGCTGCCGGCACTGGGCGCGCCGCTGCTGGGCATGGATGTGCTGGGCCGCCTGCCCTTCAGCCAGGCCGACGGGGTGCTGCGCCTGCAGCCACCGGCCGACTGACCACCGGCGCGGTGTGACTTCACCGCATCCGGCGGCTACCATGGCCCGCACAACAACCGACGGAGACCGCCCATGACCGATCCCACCAGCGCCTTTGCCAAGATGGTGCCGGGCTTCGATTTTCTGCAGGGCCTGGTGAAGAACGCCGGTGCGGCCATGCCGGGCGTGGGCCAGTGGATCGCCCCCACGCTGGACCCGGAGGAGCTGGACAAGCGCATCAACGACCTGCGCACCGTGCAGTTCTGGCTGGAGCAGAACGCCCGCATGCTGGGCGCCACCATCCAGGCGCTGGAAGTGCAGCGCATGACGCTGAGCACGCTGAAGACCATGAACGTCTCCTTCGGCGACCTGACCGAATCCCTGAAGATCCGCATGCCGGCCCAGGCGCGCGAGCCGGTGGACCAGGCCCCGGCGCCCGCACCGGAACCGGCCCCCGCACCCGCCCCGGCCGCTGCCGCACCCGAGGTGCCGGCCGGCGTGATCGACCCGATGCAGTGGTGGGGCGCCCTGACCCAGCAGTTCACCCAGCTGGCGGCCAACGCCATGCAGGACGGCGCCACCGACAACGCCCGCAACCTGGCCGGCAACCTGGTCAAGCAGGGGCTGGACGCCGCCAGCGAGACCTTCCGCCAGGCCGCGGCGATGCCGGCGGCGGTGGCCAAGACCGCCGGTGCCGCGGCGCAAAAGCTGGGCGGCCTGCAGCCGTCCGCGGCGCCCGCGCCCAGCGCCAAGGCGGCCAAGCCCGCCCCGGCCCGCAAGGCCGCCAGCCGCGCCAGGCCCAGGCCGGCCACCCGCGGCAGCGGCAAGACGCGCTGATCCACGCCGGTCGCAACGGGCAAGCCATGCAGGCCTTCATCGTCGGCCACGCCACCCACCCCGACGGCCACATGGCACTGGCCCTGGCCGCCGCCCAGGTGGAGGCCAGCCGCGCCGCACGCCAGCCGGCCTTCCAGCCCACGCTGGGCCTGCTCTACCTGACGGACGCCCTGGCGCCGCAGGCCGAGACCCTGCTGGCCGAGCTGCAGCAGCGCTGGCCCGGTGTGCACTGGGCAGGCAATGTGGGCATCGGCGTGCTGGCCAGCGGCGTGGAATACGTGGACGAGCCCGCGCTGGCGCTGATGCTGTGCGACCTGCCGCCGGCCAGCTTCCGGCTCTTCAGCGGCCGCCAGCCCATGCCGGCGGGCTGGGCCCACAGCGCCCTGGTGCATGCCGACCCCGCCACGCATGACCTGGACGACCTGCTGATCGAACTGGCAGGCCGCACCGACAGCGGCTACCTGTTCGGCGGGCTCACCGCCTCGCGCAGCCGCCGGCTGCACATCGCCGACGGGGTGTTCGAAGGTGGGCTGTCGGGTGTGGCCTTCCTGGCGCACGACCCCAGCGACCCGGTGCCCGCGCCGCGCCTGGTCTCGCGTGTCACCCAGGGCTGCCAGCCGCTGGGGCCCACCCGCCGGGTGACGGCCGCCGACGGCAACCTGGCGCTGACGCTGGATGGCCAGCCCGCGCTGGCCCTGCTGCTGGACGAACTGCAGGTGAGCCTGCAGCAGCCGCAGCAGGCCATGGCGGCGCTGCGCAGCACCCTGGTGGGGCTGACCGACGACCACGACGCAGCGCTCAACCGCGGCGGCCAGTTCGGCAGCGACACCCGGGTGCGCCACCTGATCGGCATCGACCCCGCGCGCCAGGGCATCGCCGTGGCCGAGCAGCTGGCGCTGGGCCAGCAGTTCGCCTTCTGCCGGCGCGACGTGGCCGCTGCCCGGCGTGATCTGGTGCGCATCTGCGCCGAGATCCGCGAGGAGATCGAATCCGGCAGCCCCACGCCGGTGGGCCCCGGTGCGCCCGACGACGGCCAGCCCGCCGCACGCATCGTGGGCGCGGTCTACGTCTCGTGTTCGGGCCGCGGCGGGCCGCATTTCGGCGCCCCCTCGGCCGAGGCGCTGATCGTGCAGCATGCGCTGGGCGACGTGCCGCTGGTCGGCTTCTTCGCCGGCGGCGAGATCGCCCGCCACCACCTCTATGGCTACACCGGCGTGCTGACCGTCTTCACCGACAGCACGCCAGGCTGACGGCCGGGCCAGCGTCTGGCCGTTCTCTCCGATGGCCGTGCAGCGATTGCATGCCACCCGGGTGGGGGTGGCATGCACGCGGGGGTTCGGGTGGCTGGCGGGAAACTGCTTACAGTGCCGGACGTGGCCGTTGGTCACGAGGAGACACCATGAATGCCCCCACGCCGGCCGCGGCGCTGGCCGCACCGGCCAGCGTTGATCCCGCCCAGCGCGCCGCCCGCCAGCAGCAGGTGGTGGCCGCGCTGCGCACTGTGCTGCCGGCCCATGCCCTGCTGCACCACCGGGAAGACACCGTGCCCTACGAGTGCGACGGCCTCACCGCCTACCGCGCCCTGCCGCTGGCCGTGGCCCTGCCCGAGACCGAGGCCCAGGTGGCGGCGGTGCTGAAGGCCTGCCATGCCATCGGCGTGCCGGTGGTGGCGCGTGGTGCCGGCACCGGCCTGTCCGGCGGCGCCATGCCCCACACCGAGGGCGTGACACTGTCGCTGGCCAAGTTCAACAAGATCGTCAAGCTGGACCCGTTCAGCCGCACGGCGGTGGTGCAGTGCGGCGTGCGCAACCTGGCCATCAGCGAGGCCGCGGCGCCCCACGGCCTGTACTACGCTCCCGACCCCAGCAGCCAGATCGCCTGCACCATCGGCGGCAACGTGGCCGAGAACTCCGGCGGTGTGCATTGCCTGAAATACGGCCTGACCCTGCACAACGTGCTGAAGGTGCGCGGCTACACCGTGGAGGGCGAGGCGGTGGAGTTCGGCAGCGACGCGCTGGACGCCGCGGGTCTCGATCTGCTGGCCGTGGTGGTGGGCAGCGAAGGCATGCTGGCCGTCACCACCGAGGTCACCGTCAAGCTCACGCCCAAGCCGCAGCTGGCGCGCTGCATCATGGCCAGCTTCGATCACATCCGCCACGCCGGTGATGCGGTGGCCGCGGTGATCGCCGCCGGCATCATCCCGGCCGGGCTGGAGATGATGGACAAGCCGATGACGGCCGCGGTGGAAGACTATGTGCACGCCGGCTACGACCTGGATGCCGCCGCCATCCTGCTGTGCGAGAGCGACGGCACGCCCGAGGAGGTGGAAGAAGAGATCGCCCGCATGCTGTCCGTGCTGCAGGGCTGCGGCGCCACCCGCGTGGCAGTGAGCGAGAGCGAGGCCCAGCGGCTGAAGTTCTGGAGTGGGCGCAAGAACGCCTTCCCCGCCAGCGGGCGCATCAGCCCCGACTACATGTGCATGGACAGCACCATCCCGCGCAAGCGGCTGGCCGACATCCTGATCGCCATCGCCGAGATGGAGAAGAAGTACCAGCTGCGCTGCTGCAACGTGTTCCATGCCGGCGACGGCAACCTGCACCCGCTGATCCTGTTCGATGCCAACGATCCGGACCAGCTGCACCGCTGCGAGCTGTTCGGCGCCGACATCCTGGAGACCAGCGTGGCCCTGGGCGGCACGGTGACGGGTGAGCACGGCGTGGGCGTGGAGAAGCTCAGCAGCATGTGCGTGCAGTTCTCGCCCGAGGAGCGGGAGCAGTTCTTCGGCGTCAAGCGCGCCTTCGATGCCGGCGGCACGCTGAACCCGGGCAAGGTGATCCCCACCCTGCACCGCTGTGCGGAATACGGCCGCGTGCATGTGAAGAAGGGCCTGCTGCCCTTCCCCGAGCTGGAGCGCTTCTGACGATGGCCGATGCAGCACTCGACAGCCTGGTCGACCAGGTGCGCGCCGCCCGTGCCGACAAGACACCACTGGCCATCAGCGGTGGCGGCACCAAGGCCTTCTACGGCGGGCCGGTGCAGGGCAGGCCGCTGGACGTGCGGCCGCTGGCCGGCATCAGCAGCTACGAGCCCAGCGAGCTGGTGGTGACGGTGCGCGCCGGCACGCCGCTGGCCACGCTGGAAGCCGCACTGGAGGAACAAGGCCAGTGCCTGCCCTTCGAGCCGCCCCGGTTTGCAGCGGGCGGCACCGTGGGCGGCATGGTGGCCGCCGGCCTGTCGGGCCCGGCGCGGCCGGCGGTGGGCGGCGTGCGTGATTACGTGCTCGGCGCCACCCTTCTCAACGGCCGCGCCGAGCTGCTGAGCTTCGGCGGCCAGGTGATGAAGAACGTGGCCGGCTACGACGTCTCCCGCCTGCTCGCCGGCAGCCTGGGCGTGCTGGGCGTGCTGTGCGAAGTGAGCCTGAAGGTGCTGCCCAAGCCGGTGGCCACCGCCACGCTGCGCTTCGAGCTGGACCAGGCGGCGGCGATCCGCCAGCTCAACACCTGGGGCGGCCAGCCCCTGCCCGTCAGCGCCAGCGCCTGGTGGGACGGCATGCTGGTGCTGCGCCTGGCCGGTGCGGCGGCGGCAGTGCAATCGGCCCGCCGCCGCCTGGGCGGCGAGCCGGTGGACGATGCGCTGGCTGCGGCCTTCTGGCAGGGCCTGCGTGACCAGAGCGACGAGTTCTTCGTGGCCGCGCGCCAGGCGGTGGCCGGCGGCGCCACCCTGTGGCGCCTGGCCGTGCCGCAGACCGCCGCGCCGCTGGCCCTGCCGGGTGAGCACTTGGTGGAATGGGGTGGTGGCCAGCGCTGGGTGGTGACCAGCGCCAGCCCCGCCACGCTGCGCGAGACCGCGGCGCGCGCCGGTGGACATGCCACGGCCTTCCGCGGTGGCGCGCCGGGCGATGCGCTGGCGCCGCTGTCGGCCCCGCTGCAGCGCATCCACCAGGGGCTGAAGGAGGCCTTCGACCCCGAGCGCCTCTTCAACCCCGGCCGGCTGTACCCGGGGCTGTGATGACAGCGCCCGCAGCCGCCACGCCCGACAGCATGGCCGCGTACTACAAGCAGCGCGCAACCACCTACGAGCGGGTGTACGGCAAGCCCGAGCGCCAGGCCGACCTGCGGGCCATGGAAGCCTGGCTGCCCGGGCAGTTTGCCGCCCGCCGGGTGCTGGAGATCGCCACCGGCACCGGCTGGTGGACACCCCATGGCGCGGCCCGGGCCAGCCACTGGCGCGCCGCCGACCTGAACCCCGAGACCCTGGCCGTGGCCCGGGCCAAGCCGGCAATGCCACCGAACGTGCAGTTCCAGACAGTGGACGCCTACAGCCTGGCCGAACTGGGCGATGAGACCTTCGACGCCGCCTTCGCCGGCTGCTGGTGGAGCCATGTGCCGCTGGCCCGCCTGCCGGCCTGGCTGGACACGCTGCATGCCCGGCTGGAACCGGGTGCCGTGGTGGTGGTGCTGGACAACCGCTTTGTGGCCGGCAGCAGCACGCCCATCACCCGCACCGATGCCGCCGGCAACACCTACCAGCAGCGCCCGCTGGACGACGGCAGCCAGCACGAGGTGCTGAAGAACTTCCCCACGCCGGCCCAGGCCATGGGGGCGCTGGGCCCACGCGCGCGCAACGCCACCTGGATGGACTGGGCCCACTACTGGGCCCTGGCCTACACCCTGGCATGACCCTGCTGCAAGGCCTGGCCATCCTGCTGCTGTGCCAATCGGCCGGCGAGGCCGCGGCCCGCCTGCTGCACCTGCCGCTGCCGGGCCCGGTGCTGGGCCTGCTGGTGCTGGTGGCGGGCCTGCAGTGGCGGCGCCTGCGCGCCCCAGCCGGCGCCGCGGCCGACGCGCTGCTGCAGCACCTGTCGCTGCTGTTCGTGCCGGTGGGCGTGGGCGTGATGACCCATCTGGCCCTGATCAGCCAGCATGGCCTGCGCATGGCGGCGGCGCTGCTGCTGTCGACCTGGGTCGGCCTGGCGGTCACCGCCTGGGTGCTGCACCTGCTGCTGCCTGCGGATGCGCAGGCCGAACCAGGTGCTGCGGCATGACCGGCGCCCCGGCCATGCAGGACTTCGTGCAGCTCTGGGTCTACCTGTCGGCCACACCGCTGTTCGGGCTGACGGCCACGCTGACGGTGTACGTGGCCGCCCAGGCCGTCTACCAGCGCCTGGACCACGCCCCCTGGGCCAACCCGGTGCTGTGGACGGTGCTGGGCCTGGCCAGCCTGCTGCTGGCCACCGGCACGCCCTACCCCAGCTACTTCTCCGGCGCGCAGTTCATCCACTTCCTGCTGGGGCCGGCGGTGGTGGCCCTGGGCTGGCCGCTGTGGCAACGCCGTGCCCAGCTGCGCCGGCGTGGCCCGGCCCTGCTGGCGGCGGCACTGGCAGGCGGCGTGGCCGCCAGTGCCAGCGCCGTGGCCATCGGTTGGGCGCTGGGCCTGCCGATGGAGGTGCTGGCCTCGCTGGCGCCCAAGTCCGTCACCGCGCCGGTGGCCATGGGCATCGCCGAGCAGCTGGGTGGCATCCCGGCCCTGGCCGCGGTGCTGGCGGTGCTCACCGGCCTGGTGGGCGCCATCAGCGGCAAGTACCTGTTCGACCTGCTGGGCATCCAGCGCCCGGCCGTGCGCGGCTTTGCGCTGGGCACGGCCAGCCACGGCATCGGTGCCGCACGGGCCCTGCAGGTGCACCCCGATGCCGGCGCCTATGCCGGCCTGGCCCTGGGCCTGCAGGCGGTGCTGGCGGCCCTGCTGATGCCGCTGCTGGCTGGCTGGCTGCGCTGACCCCGGCAAACTGGCCCAAGAACCGCCCTCCACGACACGCCGAGAACCCGAGATAAGACGCCTGCCATGCAAACCAACCTGGCCCCCGAATTCAAAGGCACGCCCGACGGCGAGGCGGCCGAGGCCATCCTGCGCAAGTGTGTGCACTGCGGCTTCTGCACCGCCACCTGCCCCACCTACCAGCTGCTGGGCGACGAGCTGGACGGCCCGCGTGGCCGCATCTATCTGATGAAGCAGGTGCTGGAAGGGGCCACGCCCACCCGTGCCACCCAGCAGCACCTGGACCGCTGCCTCACCTGCAGGAACTGCGAGAGCACCTGCCCCAGCGGTGTGCAGTACGGCCACCTGGTCGACATCGGTCGCCGGATCGTGGAGGCCAAGGTGCCGCGCCCTGCCGGTGAGCGCGCCGTGCGCTGGCTGCTGAAGGAAGGCCTGACCTCGCCGCTGTTCGGCACCGCCATGGCGCTGGGCAAGGCGGTGCGCCCGCTGCTGCCCGCCAGCCTGCAGGACAAGGTGCCCGGCGCACGCCACCCGCGCGCCGGCCAATGGCCCAAGAAGGAGCGCAGCCGCAAGGTGCTGATGCTGGCCGGCTGCGTGCAGCCGGCCATGCTGCCCAACATCAACGCCGCCACCGCCCGGGTGCTGGATGCGGTGGGCATCCAGACCCTGGTCGCCGACAAGGCCGGCTGCTGCGGCGCGCTGCGCACCCACCTGAACGACCACGGTGGCGGCCTGGCCGACATGCGCCGCAACATCGACGCCTGGTGGCCGCTGGTGAGCGCCGGCACGGTGGAGGCCATCGTGGTCAACGCCAGCGGCTGCGGCGTGCAGGTCAAGGACTACGGCCATGCCCTGGCCGCCGACCCGGCCTATGCCGAGAAGGCCGCACGCATCAGCAGCCTGACACGCGACCTGAGCGAGCTGCTGCCAGAGATCGTGGCCGTGCTCAAGCCGCGCATGGCCGATGCCCAGCCGGGCATGCTGGCCTTCCACCCACCCTGCACGCTGCAGCATGGCCAGCAGCTGCGTGGCGGCGTGGAGACCAGCCTGCGTGCGCTGGGCTTCGACGTGGCCGTGGCCATGAACGAGGCCCACCTGTGCTGCGGCTCGGCCGGCACCTACAGCGTGCTGCAGCCCACGCTCAGCCACCAGCTGCGCGACCGCAAGCTGGCCCACCTGGCCGAGCTGCAGCCCAGCGCCATCGTCTCGGCCAACGTGGGCTGCATCCAGCACCTGCAGAGTGGCACCAGCACGCCGGTCAAGCACTGGGTGGAGGCGCTGGACGAGGCCCTGCACCCCGGCTGACCGGCCACCACCGTGCGTGTCTTCGTCCTCGGCGCCACCGGCAGCATCGGCCAGGCCACGGTGCGCGCCCTGCTGCGCCAGGGCCACGAGGTGGTGTGCCTGGTGCGGCCGCAGGCCGGCCCGGGCGGGCGCTTGGCGCAGGGCGACATCAGCCGGCTGCTGCCCGGTGCCACGCTGCGCTTCGGCCAGGTGACCGACCCGGTGTCGCTGGCGCGTGACGGCTTCTGCGGCGAGCGCTTCGATGCCCTGCTGTCCTGCCTGGCCTCGCGCACCGGCGCACCCCGGGATGCCTGGGCCATCGACCACCAGGCCCATCTGCAGGCGCTGGCCGCGGCCCGGGCGGCCGGCGTGGGCCAGATGGTGCTGTTGTCGGCCATCTGCGTGCAGAAGCCGCTGCTGGCCTTCCAGCGGGCCAAGCTGGCCTTCGAACAGCAGCTGGTCGCCTCCGGCCTCACCTATTCCATCGTGCGGCCCACGGCATTCTTCAAGTCGCTGTCGGGCCAGGTGGCGCGGGTGCAGAAGGGCAAGCCCTTCCTGGTGTTCGGCGATGGCAAGCTCACCGCCTGCAAGCCGATCAGCGACGACGACCTGGGCGACTACCTGGCCGGCTGCCTGCGCGACCCGGCGCGCCACAACCGCGTGCTGCCCATCGGCGGGCCGGGTGCGGCCATCACTCCGCGCCAGCAGGGCGAGTTGCTGTTTGCGCAGCTGGGCCGGCCGGCGCGGTTCCAGCAGGTGCCGGTGGCCCTGCTGGACACCATCATCGCGGTGCTGGGCACGGCCGGCCGGCTGCTGCCTGCGCTGGCGGCCAAGGCCGAGCTGGCGCGCATCGGCCGTTATTACGCCACCGAATCCATGCTGGTGTGGGACGCGGCCCGTGGCCGCTACGACGCCGATGCCACGCCCTCCACCGGCAGCCAGACCCTGGCCATGCACTACGCCGACCTGCTGAGCGGGCGCGCACAGACGGAACGCGGCGACCACGCCGTGTTCTGACAGCAGCCGCCGACAATCGGCGCCAGCCATCCACCGGGCCGTTGCTGCCCTGTGGCCCGACCCTGCTGACCTTGGACCCCTGATGCCTGCCTGGGCTTACCTGCTTCCCACCCTGGCCGCCGCCCTGCTGGCCGGCAGCTTTGCCCTGCCGCTGGGCGCGGCGCTGACCGCGGCCTGCGCGCTGGCGCTGATCGGCGCGGTGATCGCCGCCGTGCACCATGCCGAGGTGGTGGCCCACCGCGTGGGCGAGCCCTTCGGCACCCTGGTGCTGGCGGTGGCCATCACGGTGATCGAGGTGGCGCTGATCGTGTCGATGATGCTGGCCGGCGGCGCCGACAAGGCCACCCTGCCGCGCGACACCATCTATTCGGCGGTGATGATCATCTGCACCGGCGTGGTGGGCATCTGCCTGCTGGTGGGGGGGCTGAGCCACCACGAGCAGTCCTTCCAGCTGGCGGGCACCAACTCGGCGCTGTCGGCCCTGGTGGCCCTGGCCGGCTTGTCGCTGGTGTTGCCCAGCTTCACCACCAGTTCGGCGGTGGGCACCTACACCGTGTCGCAGCTGGCCTTCGTGGCGGTGTCGTCGCTGGCCCTGTGGGCGATCTTCGTCTTCGTGCAGACGGTGCGCCACCGCGACTACTTCCTGCCGCAGAAGAACGCTGCAGACGAGGACGTGCATGCCGCACCGCCCAGCAACCAGCTGGCCGCCGCCAGCTTCGGCCTGCTGCTGCTGGCCCTGGTGACGGTGGTGGGGCTGGCCAAGCAGCTGTCGCCGGCCATCGAGGCCGCGGTGGCGGCGGCGGGGGCGCCCAAGTCGGTGATCGGCATCGCCATCGCCCTGCTGGTGCTGCTGCCCGAAACCTGGGCCGCCGTGCGTGCCGCGCTGGCCGACCGGCTGCAGACCAGCATGAACCTGGCCCTGGGCTCGGCCTTGGCCAGCATCGGGCTGACCATCCCCGCCGTGGTGGTGACCGCCACCCTGCTGGACCTGCCGCTGACCCTGGGCCTGCCGCCAAAGGACCTGGTGCTGCTGGCGCTGACCTTCCTGGTGGGTGCCATCACCCTGGGCACCGGGCGCACGAACATGATGCAGGGGGCGGTGCACCTGGTGTTGTTCGCGGCGTTCCTGTTCTTGTCGATGGTGCCTTGAGGTTCGACTTGGGGCTCTGAGCTGCCTTTGGTTGCCTGTGCTGAAAGCAGCCGTTCGACGGCTTAAGCGATCGCGCCGGGCCGGGCGGGCGTGTTCTGCTCCGTGTCCCCCGCCGGCTTCGCCGGCTCCTCCTCTTACCTACGCAGAACACGCCCGCCCGACCCGACGCTCAGGCACCACCGAGGCGCATGGGCCTTTGGCCTGCGAAGTGCACCGCTGTGTCCAGGACGAGGACGGCGGGTGACTGGCTGACGCCAGGTAAAAGGAAGGAGGGCCGGAGGCCCGGGGGGACACGGAGTCAGCCAGTCACCCGCCGGCCTCGTCCTCGCGCCAACCGCCAAACGTCGGCTGTTAAAGAACAGCAAAGGCAGCTCCGAGCCCGAACCGAACAACCGGCATCACCCCAGCAACTGCACCGACTCCACCGGTTCCAGCGCAGCGCCATCCACCGGCTCCAGCAGATCGGCCAGCCAATCGGGCTGCAGGTCCAGCGCCAGCGGGTCTTGCGGCAGCAGCCGCACACGCAGCGTCCATTGCGCGAGCCGCATGCGCCGGGCGCAGCCCATGCGGCCGGCCTCCCAGGCCATGGCCACGGCGGTGGTGGCGTGGTACAGGGCAGACGCAGCCTGGCGCGCCTGGTGGTCACCGGCCTTGCCGGCGTCGGCCACGCGCGCGGCCACCTCGGCCACCCGGACCAGCGCAGTGTCGAACACCACCCGGGCCGCCGGATGCAGCGGGGTCTGTTCCAGCAGACCCTGCCAATGCTGCTGCAGCACCGGCAGCGCGCCCTCGCGCTTGATCGCGCGGATGACGTCCAGCGCCACGATGTTGCTGGTGCCTTCCCAGATCGAGCCCAGGTGCGCATCCCGCACCAGGCGGGGATCAGCCCATTCCTCGATGTAGCCGCAGCCGCCGCGCACTTCCATCGCGTCCCCCGTCACCCGGCGGGCGTCGCGGCAGGCGCGGAACTTGATCAGCGGGGTCAGGATGCGCGCCAGCGCATAGGCGCCGGGCTCGGCCGCATCCGCGCGGCGCAAGGCCTCGGCGGTCTGGAACAACATCGTGCGGGCCTGCTCGGTGGGCACCATCAGCTTGAGCAGCTGGCGGCGCATCAGCGGCAGGTCGATCAGGCGTGCATCGAAGGCCCGCCGCTCCCGCGCCACGAACAATGCCTCGGTCAGCGCGCGCCGCATCAGGCCGGCGGCCCGCATGCCATTGCTCAGGCGCGAGTTGTTGACCATGTCGGCCATCTGCTGGAAACCACGCCCGGCTTCGCCCACCAGCCAGGCGCGGGCACCTTCCAGCCGGATCTCGCCGCTGGCCATCGACCGCGTGCCCAGCTTGTCCTTCAGCCGCAGGATGCGGTAGGCATTGGCGCTGCCATCGGCCAGGGTGCGCGGCAGCAGGAACAGCGACACCCCTGCCATGCCGGCGGGCGCACCGTCGATGCGCGCCAGCACCATCGCCAGGCCGGCGTCGGGGTTGCTGCAGAACCACTTGTCGCCGTGCAGGCGGAAGCCGTCGCCGTCGGGTTCGGCACGGGTGGTGGTGGCCGCCACGTCGCTGCCGGCGCCCTGCTCGGTCATGAACATCGCGCCCTGCTGCAACTCGTCGAACACCTGGGTGGTGAGACCGGGCAGGTGCTGCGCCACCAGGTCGGCGCCGCCGAACTTGCGCAGCGTGCGCGCCAGCGAGTCGGTCATCGACAGCGGGCAGCACAGGCCGAACTCGGCCTGCACGAACAGGTAGGTCAGCGCGTACTTGGCGGCCGCTGGCATGGGCTGCGGCCAGCCCAGCACGCCGCCGCGGTGCGACATCGCCGCCAGCCCCAGCTCGCTGAAGGCCATGCGCTCCAGCACAACGTAGTCGGGGTGCTTGGTGATGCGCTGGGCGTCGATACCGCTGCGGCTGCGGTGGGCCAGCGTGGGCGGGTTGTTGTCGGCGCTGTGGGCCAGGGCATCGAGCACGCTGCCGGCCAGGCCGCCCAGGCGCTGCAGCGTGGGCTGCAGATGCGCCAGCAGATCGGCCGGCAGGTACAGCGGCAGCAGCCGGGCCAGCACGGGATCGGCCTCGTAGAGGTTCTGGCCGTGGGCGTCCGGCACGGGGTGCGCCGTGGCGGGGCGCACGGGCTGGGCAGGCAGGTCGGACAGGTGCATGGCGGCTCCAGGGCTGGGGCGACAGTATCGGCAGGCGGGCCGGCCCTGCCCATCGGGTCCGCACCCGGGCCGGCGCGGCGCAGCAGGCCGCAAACCATCCCACCGATTCAGGGGGGCCACAAACCTGGGTACACCGGCCGGCTTCGGAGACAGTTGCGGCAGGGGCCGCACGAGCCCCCCAACGAGGACGGAGAACCGCATGCCCCCCCACACACAACGCCTGGCCGCCCTGGCCCTGTGCGCCGGCTTGGCCGCTGGCCCGGTCACCGCCACCGTGCTCACCGCCGAGCAGCTGAACGTCTACCGCGACGGCAGCTCGGCCGATTGGTTGCTGGGCAACAACCGCCTGCTGGGTGATGCCTTCGACAACGGCAACCCGCTGGTCGGCCCGGCCTTCAGCAGCACGGGCACGGCCGCCACCTACAACCTGCTGGGCGCTGCCAGCGCCGGCGTGGTCTCCCTGGCAGCGCGCGAGCAGAACGGCCAGTTGCTGCTGGATCCGAACTTCGGTTCGGTGTCGCCCAATGCGGCGGGCGCGAGCGGCACCTCGCTGCGCCTGCGCCTGCTGACCAACATCAGCAATGCCGGCGGCGGCCTGAACATCGGCCAGACCTTCGCCGCCACGCTGCGCCTGTCGCTGTCGGCCGCACCGGACCCCGGCCAGACCTTCGGCCTGCGCCTGACCGACGGCGGCATCGCCACCAGCAACAACGACGTGGTGGAACTGTTCT
Organism: Pseudomonadota bacterium; assembly: GCA_040386375.1. Taxonomy (GTDB): domain Bacteria; phylum Pseudomonadota; class Gammaproteobacteria; order Burkholderiales; family Burkholderiaceae_C; genus Pseudaquabacterium. Next base: position 38,514 of record JAZKFQ010000069.1, on the reverse strand, counting down.
GGTCCGGCAATGCCAGCGGCGGCAACATCGTGTTCCGCAAGCAGGATTTCGACCTCGGCCTTGTCAGCGGGCTGGGCTCGGCCGCGGTGGCGGCACCGGCCCATGCCGCCATGCTGGTGCTGTCGCTGGCCCACAACGAGGTCGACAGCAACCTGATCTCGGGCAGCTACAACTACGCCGACAGCAACGGCCAGCTGCTGGGCAGCTTCACCACCTTCGGCAACCGCGCCGTCGCCTTCCAGGGCGAGAGCCACACCCGGGTGGAACTGCGGGCCACCGGCTTGACGGCGCCGGTGCCCGAGCCCGGCACCTGGGCCCTGATGGGCGCCGGACTGGCCCTGCTGCTGGGGCGGCGGGCCCGGCGCGCCACCTGAGCGCCGCGGCTTACGCCGGGTGTGCCTCGGCGGCCAGCGGCTCGGGCTTGATGCGCAAGGCCCACACCACGCCCGCCACCAGCAGCAGCACGCCCAGGCCGGTGAGCAGCGGCGGCACCTGGCCCCGCAGCAACAGGGCATAGGCCAGCGCAGCCAGGGTCTCGAACACGATCAGCTGGCCGGCCAGCGCGGTGGGCAGGCGCTGGCTGGCCTCGTTCCAGCACAGCGTGCCCAGCCAGCTGGCGAACAGGCCTATGGCGAACATCAGCCCCAGGAACACCGCCGGCCGCGGGCCCAGCGGCATGGGCAGGGCACTGCCGCTGGCGGCCGACCAGGCCCAGAAACCCAGGTAGCCGGCCAGCGCCAGCGGCAGCGTGGCCACGCCCTGCGCCGTGGCCCAGGCGCGTGGGTTGCGGTCGGGGTGGTGGCGCAGCCAGTCGGCATTGCGCAGCGGGTACCAGGTCCAGCAGGCCACCGCGCCCACGGTCAGCAGTGCACCCAGGGCATAACGCCCGGCATCGGCCTGCGGGTCGGCCCGCAGATGCGCCAGCTCCACCTGGTTGACGCAGGCGATGCCGGCGGCGATCAGGCCCAGCGAGGGCAGCAGCCGGCCCCAGGGCAGGCGGCCGTCACGCCGCGCATCACGCAGATTGCTGCTGATGGCGATGACCACCGGCAGGGTGCCGATGATCATGGTCGGCAGCGGCCCGCCGGCACGGGCGATGGCGCTGGCCAGGAACAGGTAGTACAGGATGTTGCCCACCAGGCCCAGCTTGGCCGCCTCCAGCCAGTCGGCGCGGCTGAACTGGGCCAGGGTGCGGCGGTCCATCCAGGCCAGCGGCAGCGCGATCAGGCCGAAGGCCAGGTAGCGGCCGAAGCTCTGCAGCGCGGCCGGGTAGTCGGGCAGCAGCAGCGGGCCGATGAACACCAGGCCCCACAGCAGGCCGGCGCCCAGGGCGAAGAGGATTCCGGAAGACATGGCGCGCGAGGGTACCCCAGCGCCCGGACCAGGCCACACAGCCCTGCGGCACCGGTGCTAAGCTGGTTGCCCCCTGGCCCGACCCGGGCCGATGGGGCCACGACAACCCTGGAGACACCCCATGCCCGGACTGCTGCCCACTGTCGACCCCGACGGCCTGCTGGAATATTCGGTGGTCTACACCGACCGCGCCGTCAACCACATGTCGGCCAAGTTCCAGGGCGTGATGCGCGACATCTCGGCCCTGTTGAAGGGGGTGTACAAGGCGCGCTCGGCCATCGTGGTGCCGGGCAGCGGCACCTTCGGCATGGAGGCGGTGGCGCGCCAGTTCGCCACCGGCAAGAAGACCCTGGTGATCCGCAATGGCTGGTTCAGCTACCGCTGGACGCAGATCTTCGAGATGGGTGGCATCCCGGCCAGCAGCACGGTGCTGAAGGCCCGGCGCGTGGCCGAGCAGCACCAATCGGCCTTTGCCCCCGCCCCCATCGCCGAGGTGGTGGCCAGCATCCAGGCCGAGCGGCCCGACGTGGTGTTTGCACCCCATGTGGAAACCGCCGCCGGCATGATCCTGCCCGACGACTACCTGCGCCAGGTGGCCGCGGCCACGCATGCGGTGGGTGGGCTGTTCGTGCTGGACTGCATCGCCAGCGGCGCCATCTGGGTGGACATGGCCGACATCGGCGTGGACGTGCTGGTGAGCGCGCCGCAGAAGGGCTGGAGCGGCCCGCCCTGCGCCGCCCTGGTGATGCTGAGCGAACTGGCGCGCGAGCGCATCGACGCCACCACCAGCACCAGCTTCGCATGCGATCTGAAGAAGTGGCTGCAGATCATGGAGACCTACGAGGGCGGCGGCCATGCCTACCACGCCACCCTGCCCACCGACGCCCTGGCCCAGGTGCGTGACGTGATGCTGGAGACCCAGGCACGTGGCTTCGACCTCGTGCGCACCCAGCAGTGGGCGCTGGGCGAGGCGGTGCGTGCGGCGCTGGAACGGCGTGGCTTCAAGAGCGTGGCCGCACCGGGCTTCAAGGCACCGGGCGTGGTGGTGAGCTACACCGACGATGCCGGCCTGCACAGCAGCAAGGCCTTTGCCGCGCTGGGCCTGCAGACCGCGGCCGGCGTGCCGCTGCAGTGCGACGAGCCGGCCGACTTCAAGACCTTCCGCATAGGCCTGTTCGGCCTGGACAAACTGGCCGACGTGGCCGGCGCCGTGGCCCGGTTGGAGGCTGCGCTGGACCAACTGGTGCCGGCCGAGCAGCGCGCCAGCGCAGCCTGAGCCGCCGGCCCGGCAGGGTGGTGGCTACTCGGCCACCATCCCGGCGTCCTTGAAGGCCTTGGCCCAGGCCACCAGCTGGTCCTGCAGGAACTTGCCCATCTCGTCGGGCGTGCCGCCGGCCAGGTCGAAGCCCATGGCGGTGATGCGCTCGCGCACATCGGCTTGCTGCATGGCGGCGTTCAGCGCACGGTTCATGCGCTGGGCGATCTCCGGCGGCAGCTTGGCCGGGCCGAACAGCGCGGCCCAGGTGCCGGCGGTGAACGGTGGCAGGCCGGCCTCGGCGCCGGTGGGCACATTCGGCAGCAGGCTGGAGCGGTTGGGCAGCAGCACCGCCAGCGCACGCAGCTTGCCGTCCTTGATGTGGGCCAGGGTGCTGGTGGGCGTGGCAAAGGTGAACTGCACATGGTTGCCCAGGATGTCGGTCACCGTGGGCGCCTCGCCCTTGTAGGGCACCAGGTTGGTGTCGGCCTTCACCATCTTCAGGTTGGTGTGCATCAGCTGGGTGACACCGCTGTAGCTGCCGTAGCCCAGCTTGCCCGGGTTGGCGCGGGCATAGGCCAGGAACTCGGCCACGTTGCTGACGGGCAGCGTGGGCGAGCTCACCATCACATAGACATAGCGGCCCACCAGGGACACCGGGGTGAAGCTCTTCACCGGGTCATACGGGGGGTTCTTCTTGAGCAGGGGCACCTGCATCATCGGCGTGTTGCTGGCCAGGAAATAGGTGTAGCCATCGGGCTCGCTGCGGGCCACATGGTCACCGGCGATGGCGCCGTCTGCACCCGGGCGGTTCTCCACCAGCACCGGCTGGCCCAGGCTGGCCTGCATGGACTGCGCCAGGATGCGCGCCACCGCGTCGGTGGAGCCACCGGGCGGAAACTGCAGCACGATGCGGATGGGCTTGCTGGGCCAGGTCTGGGCCCAGGCAGGCAGGGTGGTGGCGGCGAGCAGCAGGCACAGCGTCGAGAGAAGGCGCTTCATCGGGAGAGGGTCCTTTGGCGGGATGGGGCGGTGTGCTGCAGGCCATCCCGCGCGGCACCACCCAATGCTCAGAGTGTCTGCCAGCGCCACTGCAAGCGCACCTGGGTCTTTCCATCGGGGCCGGCGGGCAGGGTGGCATCGGCACTGCCGGTCTTGTCGAGGTTCAGCAGGCGCGCATTCAACCAGGGGCCGGCTTCATGCCAGTCCAGGCGCTGCGGCCCGGCCTGGCGCTGGGGCGCACGGCCACGCTCGCTGCGCACCGCCGTGCCATGCGCCTCCAGGCCCAGCAGGGGGCTGGCCACCCACAGGCGGCCGTTGCGGGTGTCCAGCACCGCCATCTGCGTGCCGCAGGGGAAGGCTGCGGCGCTGCGGGCATCGTCGGCCTGGCGGGTCTCGCTGAAGGCCACCTGGCCCTGCACGTCGGCAAAGCTGCCGCTGATGCGTTCGTCGAGCACCAGCTTGCCCGCCGGCTGGCAGCCGGCCTGTGCGCGGTACAGCAGATAAGGCGTCTCGGCCTCGGCCTCGGGCGCATCGGCCTCGCCGCCGGCCTGCACCCGGGCGCGGTTGATGCAGGCCTCGCGCGCTGCGCCGGCGGCATGCTGGCGCTCGCAGCCCCGCACGGCATCCCCATAGGCCTGCAGGCGTGTGGCCACGGCGGGGTGGCCGCCAGTCTGCATCGACACCTGCTGGGCGCTGAAGCGGCTGGCCTCGCGCATCAGGCAATCGCGGTCCTGGCCACACTGGGCCTGCAGACGCTGGGCCATGGCCTGCATCGCCGCCATGTCCATCGCTGGCGCCGGCTGGCGGCCGGTCGGGTGGGTGGAGGTGCGGGCCGCCGCGGCCGCCAGGCCGGCGTTCACCGTCTGCTGCGCGCGCTGGCCGGCAGCGGCCTGGCGTGCGGGTTCGTCGGGGTCCAGCGGATTGCTGGCCAGGCGCTCGCCGTCGCTGACCAGGGTGAGGGTGTACTCGGCGCGCTGGCGCAGCTGCATGCGGCCGGCCTCGGCACCCAGCTGGGTGGCGGCCTGGCGCTGCAGCTCGGCACTGAGCTGCAGGCGCATGGCCTGTTCGGCCGCTTCGGCGGGCAGGGGCGTGGCCCAGGCGCCGATCAGCGCGGCCAGCAGGGTGAGGGGCGTGGTCAGCCGGTGCAGGGAGAAGGTGGACATGCGGGCTCCTGAGGGGTGGTGTGCAAGCGTGTCGCCATCGTGCCGGCCACCCACCTGCGCCACATCGTCCAAAGGAGCCATCGGTGGCCGCCGCGGCGGGCCATGCCGCATTGCCGCCGCCACAACGGAACAGGCCGTGTGCCAGCCTTCGCCAGCACACGGCCTGTGGCCTGCACCGCCGCGGTCCCTGCGGACCGGGGCGCCAGCCTCACGCCATCAGCGCACCTTGCCGGCCTTCCAGGCGTTCAGCAGGGTGTCGTAGGCGATGGTCTCGCCCTTGGGCTTCTCGTTGGCCAGCTTGGCCCAGGGTGCGCCCTTGTCGCTGAGGTATTTCTTCGGGTCTTCCTTCTTGTTGAGCTTGGGCGCGCAGCGGGCCATGCCGGCGCGTTCCAGCCGGGCCATCACCTGGTCCATTTCTTCGGCAAGCGTGTCCATGGCCGCCTGCGGGGTCTTCTCGCCGGTCACCGCCACCGCCACGTTCTTCCACCACAGCTGGGCCAGCTTGGGGTAGTCGGGCACGTTGGTGCCGGTGGGTGTCCAGGCCACCCGCGCCGGGCTGCGGTAGAACTCGACCAGGCCGCCCAGCTTGGGCGCCAGGTCGCTCATGGCCTTGCTCTGGATGTCGCTCTCGCGGATGGGCGTCAGGCCGACGATGGTCTTCTTCAGGCTGGTGGTCTTGGCGGTGACGAACTGGGCGTACAGCCAGGCGGCGGCCGTCCTGTTCTCGTCGTGCTTGTCGAAGAAGGTCCAGCTGCCCACGTCCTGGTAGCCGTTCTGCATGCCCTGCTTCCAGTAGGGGCCGTTGGGGCCCGGCGCCATGCGCCACTTCGGCGTGCCGTCGGCATTGACCACCGGCAGGCCGGCCTTGGTCATGTCGGCAGTGAAGGCGGTGTACCAGAAGATCTGCTGCGCGATCTGGCCCTGCGCCGGCACCGGCCCGGCCTCGCCGAAGGTCATGCCGGTGGCTTCCTTGGGCGCGTACTTCTTCATCCAGTCCACGTACTTGGTGAGTGCGTAGACGGCGGCCGGCGAATTGGTGGCACCCCCGCGTGACACGCTGGCGCCCAGCGGCGTGCAGCCATCGGCGCTGGCGCGGATGCCCCACTCGTCCACCGGCTTGCCATTGGGGATGCCGATGTCGGCGGTGCCGGCCATGCTGAGCCAGGCATCGGTGAAGCGCCAGCCCAGGCTGGGGTCCTTCTTGCCGTAGTCCATGTGGCCGTAGATGGGCTTGCCGTCGATGGTCTTCACGTCCTCGCTGAAGAAGGCGGCGATGTCCTCGTAGGCGCTCCAGTTCAGCGGCACGCCCAGGTCGTAGCCGAACTTGGCCTTGAACTTGTCCTTCAGGTCCTGGCGTGCAAACAGGTCGGCGCGGAACCAGTACAGATTGGCGAACTGCTGGTCGGGCAGTTGGTAGAGCTTCTTGTCGGGCCCGGTGGTGAAGCTGGTGCCGATGAAGTCCTTGATGTCCAGGCCCGGGTTGGTCCACTCCTTGCCCTTGCCGGCCATGTAGTCGGTCAGGTTCATGATCTTGCCGTAGCGGTAGTGCGTACCGATCAGGTCGGAGTCGCTGATCCAGCCGTCGTAGATCGACTTGCCCGACTGCATCGAGGTCTGCAGCTTCTCGACCACGTCGCCTTCCTGGATCAGGTCGTGCTTGACCTTGATGCCGGTGATCTCCTCGAAGGCCTTGGCCAGGGTCTTGCTCTCGTACTCGTGGGTGGTGATGGTCTCGCTGACCACCGAGATCTCCTTCACGCCCTTGGCCTGCAGCTTCTTGGCGGCCTCGATGAACCACTTCATCTCGGCCATCTGCTGGTCCTTGCTCAGCGTGCTGGGCTGGAACTCGCTGTCGATCCACTTCTTGGCCTCGGGCTCGCCGGCCCAGGCGGCCTGGCCCAGTGCCAGGGCAACGGTGGCGAACGCCACGGCATGCAAACGGTGTTTCATCTCTGTCTCCTCAGGACTTCCCTCTGGTTTGCATGGCGGCCTGCTGGGAAGGGTGGCAGGCCGCTGACTTGATGGGTTGGGGACGTTCAGCCCTTGCGCATGATCAGCGCCAGCAACAGCATCGAGGCCACGAAGCTGAACCAGATCGACGGCTCGCTCTCCAGGCCGAACCAGGCGATCATCTTCTCGCTCACCGCCACGAAGGCCAGGTTCAGCCAGGCCGCGCTGAGCAGGCCGATGAACAGCCGGTCGCCACGCGTGGTGGCAATCGGCAGGAAGCCGCGCCGCTCGGTGGTGGGCGACTTGAGTTCCCACACCGTCATGCCGACCAGCATCAGCACGATGCTGGTGAAGAAGACCGCGACGGGCAATGTCCAGGCCATCCACTCGAACATCATCTGCTCCTCAAACCCGGCCCATGGCGAAGCCCTTGGCGATGTAGTGGCGCACGAACCAGATCACGATGGCACCTGGGACGATGGTCAAGACCCCTGCGGCGGCCAAGACGCCCCAGTCCATCCCCGAGGCCGACACCGTGCGTGTCATCGTCGCCACGATGGGCTTGGCATTCACGCTGGTCAGCGTGCGCGCCATCAGCAGTTCCACCCAGCTGAACATGAAGCAGAAGAACGCCGCCACGCCCACCCCCGCCTTGATCAGCGGGATGAAGATGGTGACGAAGAAGCGCGGGAAGCTGTAGCCGTCGATGTAGGCGGTCTCGTCGATCTCGCGCGGGATGCCGCTCATGAAGCCCTCCAGGATCCACACCGCCAGCGGCACGTTGAACAGCAGGTGCGCCAGGGCCACGGCGATGTGCGTGTCCATCATGCCCAGCGTGGTGTAGAGCTGGAAGAAGGGCAGCAGGAACACCGCCGGGGGTGTCATGCGGTTGGTCAGCAGCCAGAAGAACACATGCTTGTCGCCGAGGAAGCGGTAGCGCGAGAACGCATAGGCCGCCGGCAGGGCCACGCTGACCGAGATCACCGTGTTGATGGCCACGTAGATCATCGAGTTGATGTAGCCCGAGTACCAGCTCTCGTCGGTGAGGATGGTGCGGTAATGGTCCAGCGTGAAATCGCGTGGCCACAGGCTGAAGACCGAGAGGATTTCCTCGTTGGTCTTGAAGCTCATGTTCAGCATCCAGTACACCGGCAGGATGGCAAACACCAGGTAGGCGATCAGGAAGATCACCCGCTTCTTGAAGCGGCGTTCAACCATGGCCGACCTCCGCGTTCGCCTTGTCGGCGGTACCGACGCGCTGCATCCAGTTGTAGAGGATGAAGCTCAGCAGCAGGATGATCAGGAAATAGATCAGCGAGAAGGCCGCGGCCGGCCCCAGGTCGAACTGGCCCACCGCCTTCTGGGTCAGGTACTGGCTCAGGAAGGTGGTGGCATTGCCCGGCCCGCCGCCGGTCAGCACGAAGGGCTCGGTGTAGATCATGAAGCTGTCCATGAAGCGCAGCAGCACGGCAATCACCAGCACGCCGCGCAGCTTGGGCAGCTGGATGTAGCGGAACACCGCGAACTTGCTGGCGCCGTCGATGCTGGCGGCCTGGTAGTAGGCGTCGGGGATGGCGCGCAGGCCGGCAAAACACAGCAGGGCCACCAGGGGGGTCCAGTGCCACACATCCATCAGCAGCACGGTCAGCCAGGCGTCGGTGGCATTGCCGGTGTAGCTGTAGTCGATGCCCAGCCAGGCCAGCGTGGCGCCCATCAGGCCGATGTCGGCCCGGCCGTAGATCTGCCAGATGGTGCCCACCACGTTCCAGGGGATCAGCAGCGAGATGGCCACCGTCACCAGCACCGCACTGCTCTGCCAGCCCTTGGCCGGCATGGCCAGGGCCAGCGCGATGCCCAGCGGGATTTCGACCGCCAGCACCGCCAGCGAGAAGCTGATCTGCCGCAGCAGCGCGCCCTGCAGGTCTTCGTCGCGCATCACCGCCTTGAACCACTCGGTGCCCACGAACACCCGGCGTTCGGGGCTGATGATGTCCTGCACCGAGTAGTTCACCACCGTCATCAGCGGCAGGATGGCCGAGAAGGCCACGCATAGCACCACCGGCAGGATCAGGAACCAGGCCTTCTGGTTGACGGGTTTCATGCGACCAGCTCCTGCGCATCGTTGTAGAAGCAGGTGTGCGCGCCCAGCAGCGCCAGCCACACGCTGTCACCCGCCGACGGCACGGCCTGCTCGGGCCGCAGCCGCGCCCGCACCAGGCTGCCGTCGGCCAGCACGGCCGTCAGCAGCCAGTAGGTGCCGATGTCCTGCACCTGGCGCACGGTGGCGGGCAAGGCGCCGGCCGCCTGCGGCAGCGCCAGGTCGACGTACTCGGGCCGCACGCCGAGGGTCTTGGCGCCTGCAGGGGCGCCGCTCAACAGCTGCGCCGGCAGGAAGTTCATGCCCGGCGAGCCGATGAAATGGCCCACGAACATGTGCTGCGGCCGCTCGAACAGGTCGGACGCACTGCCCACCTGCACCGCCCGGCCACGTGTCATCACCACCACCTGGTCGGCAAAGGTCAGCGCCTCCACCTGGTCGTGGGTGACATAGACCAGGGTCAGCTTGAGCTCGTGGTGGATCTGCTTGAGCTTGCGCCGCAGCTGCCACTTCAGGTGCGGGTCGATCACGGTCAGCGGCTCGTCGAACAGCACGGCCGACACGTCCTCGCGCACCAGGCCACGGCCCAGGCTGATCTTCTGCTTGGCATCGGCCGCCAGGCCGGCGGCGCGGGTGTTCAACTGGCCGCTCAGCTCCAGCATCTCGGCGATCTTGCCCACGCGTTGCCTGATCTTGTCGGCCGCCACGCCGCGGTTGCGCAGCGGGAAGGCCAGGTTCTCGGCCACCGTCATGGTGTCGTAGATCACCGGGAACTGGAACACCTGGGCGATGTTGCGCTGCTGCGGTGTCCTGGTGTTCATGGTCTCGCCGTCGAACTTCACCGTGCCATGCGACGGCGCCACCAGGCCCGAGATGATGTTGAGCATGGTCGTCTTGCCGCAGCCCGAGGGGCCCAGCAGCGCATAGGCGCCACCGTCGGCGAAGCTCATCTTCAGCGGCAGCAGGGCGTAGTCGGCATCCGCCTGCGGGTTGGGCTTGTAGCTGTGGGCCAGCTCCAGGTCGATGCGGGCCATCAGCGCTGCCCTCCACGCAGGGGGGCGCGCAAGAGCCGGCCATTGGCACCGAACACATGCACGGCGGCCGGATCCAGGTGCAGCGTGATGGCCGCGCCCAGGTCGAAGAAATGCACGCCGGTCAGTTGCACCACCAGTTCACCCGCGGCGGTGTGCACATGCACGAAGGTGTCGCTGCCGGAGATCTCGGCCAGTTCCACCGTGCCGGGCAAGGTGATGTCACCGGGCCGGGCCTGCACCCGCAGCGCGCTGGCACGCAGGCCGATGGTGGCGTCGGCTGGTGCCGTGTCCGGTGGCAGGCCCAGGCGTTTCGCGCCGCGGTCCAGCAGGTTCATCGGCGGGTCGCTGAAGGCCTTGGCCACGCGGATGCTGGCCGGGTGGTGGAAGACCTCGGCCGTGGGGCCGTACTGCAGCACTTCACCGGCGTCCATCACAGCCGTCCAGCCCCCCAGCAGCAAGGCCTCGGTGGGCTCGGTGGTGGCGTAGACCACGGTGGAGCTGCCGGCGGCGAACAGTGCCGACAGTTCATCGCGCAGTTCCTCGCGCAGCTTGTAGTCCAGGTTGACCAGGGGTTCGTCCAGCAGCATCAGCGGTGCGTCCTTGGCCAGGGCACGCGCCAGGGCCACGCGCTGCTGCTGGCCGCCCGACAGCTCGGCTGGCAGGCGCTTGAGGAACGGATCGATGTGCAGCTTGTCGGCGAGGGCCTGCACCCGCTTCGCAATGGCCGCCGTGTCCAGGCCACCACGCAGCTTCAGCGGCGAGGCGATGTTGTCGAACACCGTCATCGACGGGTAGTTGATGAACTGCTGGTAGACCATGGCGACGTTGCGCTGGCGCACCGGCAGGCCGGTCACGTCCACGCCGTCCACCGCCACACGGCCGCGGCTGGGCACGTCCAGGCCGGCCATCAGGCGCATCAGCGTGGTCTTGCCGGCCTGGGTGGCGCCCAGCAGCACCGTCACCGTGTCGGGCTGCAACCGCAGGTCCAGCGGGTAGAGGTGGGTGGCCGGGCCCACCTGATGCTGCAGGCCGGTCAGGGTCAGCTGCATGCGGCCTCCTGCGGCGCGGCGGCCAGGGCCCCGAAGCGCGCCGCCCACCATTGCGCCACCTGGGTGCGCTGCGCCGGGCTCAGATGCAGGCCCAGCTTGGTGCGGCGCCACAGCACGTCGTCGGCGCTGCGCGCCCATTCATGCTGGTGGAGGTAGTTCAGTTCACACGCGAACAGGCCGGGCGCCACCTCGGCACCCAGCGTGCCGCCGGCCAGCACCTGGTCGACCAGGCCGCCGTAGCAGCGCGCCCAGCGCTGCAGCAGGGGCGCGGGCAGCTGGGGATGGCGCTTGCCCAGTTCGGCGATGAAACGCCGGATGTCCAGATCGGGCCGCTGCGGCTTGCCGATCCAGGCCGACAAATCCCCACCCGGCAGCAGAGCCGGCGCGGTCCAGGCCGGGCGACGTTCACCCAGGCGCTGCACCAGGCCGTCGGCCGCTTCTTCGGCCAGCTTGCGGAAGGTGGTGATCTTGCCGCCCCAGACCGACAGCAGCGGCGCGCCGGGCGAGGCATCGAATTCCAGCAGGTAGTCGCGTGTCACGGCTGCCGCGTCGCCCGATGCATCGTCCAGCAAGGGCCGCACGCCGGAGTAGGTCCAGACCACGTCGCCAGGTACCACGGGCTTGGCGAAATAGCGGCTGGCCTGGGCGCAGAGGTAGGCGGTCTCGTCGGCATCGATGCGGGCCGCATCGGGTGCGCCCTGGATCTCCACGTCGGTGGTGCCGATCAGCGTGAAATCGCCCTCGTAGGGGATGGCGAAGATGATGCGCTTGTCGGGGTTCTGGAAGATGTAGGCATGGTCGTGGCTGAACAGCTTCTTCACCACGATGTGGCTGCCCTTGACCAGGCGCAGGGCCCGCGCGCTGGTCTGGCCGGCGCGCTGGCGCAGGAACTCACCCGTCCACGGCCCGGCGGCGTTCACCAGGGCGCGCGCCTGCACCTGCACCGCGGCGCCGCCTTCGGGCTGCAGCGTGGCCAGCCAGCCCTGGGGTGTGCGCTGGGCCGCTTCGCAGCGGCAGCGGGTGTGCACCGCCGCGCCATGGGCCTGGGCATCCAGCGCATTCAGCACCACCAGGCGGGCATCGTCCACCCAGCCATCGCTGTAGACGAAGCCGCGGGTGTAGCCGGGCTTGAGCGGCGCGCCCGTGGGGTGGCTGCGCAGGGCCACCGTGCCGCTGGCGGGCAGCCATTCGCGCTTGGCCAGGTGGTCGTAGAGAAACAGACCGGCGCGCACCATCCACACCGGCCGCATCGAGGGATCGTGCGGCATCACGAAGCGCAGCGGCCACATGATGTGCGGCGCGCTCCTGAGCAGCAGTTCGCGCTCGGCCAGCGCCTTCTTCACCAGGCTGAATTCGTAGTACTCCAGGTAGCGCAGGCCGCCGTGGATCAGCTTGGTGGAGGCCGACGAGGTGTGGCGCGCCAGATCGTCCTGTTCCACCAGCAGCACCTGCAGGCCGCGGCCGGCCAGATCACGCGCGATGCCGGCACCGTTGATGCCGCCACCCACCACCAGCACGTCCACCTGGGTGGGCATGCCGGACGGCGGGCGCTTGGCGGGAGAGGCGGGGGCAGATGTTGGCATCGGCATGGAGTCGCGTTCCATCCGCGATAGTTCGTTTCGGTGCTGTTATTTTCGCTTGTGTTCGTTTGTAGTCCATTCACGCCGGAAAACGCAATCCGGTTAACCCTGAGCCGGCGCCTGCGCGCATCCCGTACGCTTGCAGCAGACAGGCCCACCCACCACCAGAACATGCTGATTCCCAACCCCCGCCAGGCCGGTGTGCTGGAGGCCGTGCGCACGCAGGGCATGGCCACGGTGGAGGCGCTGGCCGAGCGCTTCGGCGTCACCTTGCAGACGGTGCGGCGCGACGTGAAGCTGCTGTCCGACGCTGGCCTGCTGGCGCGCTTCCACGGCGGTGTGCGGCTGCCGGCCAGCACCACCGAGAACATCGCCTACCGCCAGCGCCAGGCGCTGAACGACGACGCCAAGCGCCGCATCGCCCGCGCCGTCGCGGCCCAGGTGCCCGAGGGCTGCAGCCTGATCCTGAACATCGGCACCACCACCGAGGCCATCGCCCGCGCCCTGGTGCAGCACCGCGGCCTGCGGGTGATCACCAACAACCTGAATGTGGCGGCCATCCTCAGCGACAACACCGACTGCGAGGTGATCGTGGCCGGCGGCCTGGTGCGCAGCCGCGACCGCGGCATCATCGGCGAGACCACGGTGGAGTTCATGGCCCAGTTCCGGGTCGACATCGGCCTGATCGGCATCTCGGGCATCGAGGCCGACGGCACGCTGCGCGACTTCGACGTGCGCGAGGTCAAGGTGGCGCAGGCCATCATCCGCGCCAGCCGCCAGGTGTGGCTGGCGGCCGACCACAGCAAGTTCAACCGCCCGGCGATGGTGGAGGTGGGCCGGCTGGACCAGGTCGACCGCTTGTTCACCGACAGCGCACCACCGCCGGTCTTCGACGCCCTGCTGGCCGAGGCCGGCGTGGTGTGCACCCTGGCCACCGGCCAGACACCGGACACTGACACCCCGGACACGCCGGCCGACGACACTGGAGACCAACCATGACCTACCTGCTGGCCCTGGACCAGGGCACCTCCAGTTCACGCAGCATCGTGTTCGACGCGGCTGGCCGCATCGTGGCCATCGCCCAGCGCGAGTTCCGCCAGATCTACCCCCAGCCCGGCTGGGTGGAACACGATCCCGAGGAACTCTGGCAGAGCCAGCTGGCCACCGCGCAAGAGGCGCTGGCCAAGGCCGGCATCACGGCAGCCCAGGTCAAGGCCATCGGCATCACCAACCAGCGCGAGACCACGGTGGTGTGGAACCGCCGCACCGGCCAGGCCATCCACAACGCCATCGTCTGGCAGGACCGGCGTGGTGAACCGCTGTGCGCCCAGCTGCGGGAGCACGGCCATGCCGAGACCATCCGCCAGAGCACCGGCCTGGTGGTGGACGCGTATTTCTCGGCCACCAAGATCCGCTGGATCCTGGACCATGTGCGCGGCGCCCACATCGCCGCCGCACATGGTGACCTGGCCTTCGGCACGGTGGACAGCTGGCTGCTCTGGAAGCTGACCGGCGGCCGGGTGCATGCCACCGACGTGAGCAATGCAGCGCGCACCATGCTGTTCGACATCCGCCACAACCTGTGGGACCACGAGCTGCTCAAGCTGCTGCACGTGCCCGACAGCCTGCTGCCGGCGGTGCACCCCAGCAGCCATGTGTTCGGCGAGACCGATGCGGCCCTGCTGGGCGCGGCCATCCCGGTGGCAGGCATGGCTGGCGACCAGCAGAGCGCGCTGTTCGGCCAGGCCTGCTTCCAGGCCGGCCTGGCCAAGAACACCTACGGCACCGGCTGCTTCATGCTGATGCACACCGGCGAGCGTTTCCGCAACAGCCAGAACGGCCTGATCACGACGGCCGCCGCCCAGCCCACGGCCACGCCGGGTTATGCGCTGGAGGGCAGCGTGTTCATCGGTGGCGCGGTGGTGCAGTGGCTGCGCGACGGGCTGCGCGCCATCGAGGGCAGCCACCAGGTGCAGGCCCTGGCCGAGAGCGTGCCCGATGCCGGTGGCGTGCTGTTCGTGCCCGCCTTCACCGGCCTGGGCGCGCCCTACTGGGACACCAAGGCCCGCGGCACCATCACCGGGCTGACCCGTGGCAGCACCGTGGCCCACATCGCGCGGGCGGCGCTGGAGAGCATCGCCTTCCAGAGCGCCGCCCTGCTGCAGGCCATGAGCCGCGACGCGGTCGCGGGCGGCGGCACGCCGGTGGCCGAGCTGCGGGTGGACGGCGGCGCCTGCGTCAACGACCTGCTGATGCAGTTCCAGGCCGACCTGCTGGGCATCCCGGTGGTGCGGCCCCAGGTCACCGAGACCACGGCCCTGGGGGCGGCCTACCTCGCCGGCCTGGCCACTGGGGTCTACAAGAACCTGGACGAGCTGTCGGCGCTGTGGCAGGTGGAGCGGCGCTTCCACCCCACCCTGCCGCGTGAACGCGCCCAGGCCCTGATGGCCGACTGGGAGCATGCGGTGCGCCAGGCCGCAGCACCCTGATGGCCGGCCTGCAGCGCAGCCCACCCGGCCTGGGCGCCCTGCGCCCGGTGCAGCAGTGGCTGGCCGGCTGGTGGCAGGTGCTGCACCTGGGTGCGGTGATGGGCGTGCTGGCGCTGTCGGCCACCGGGCGGCGCCAGGCCCGCAGCAGCGGCCTGGCTGCACCGCTCTACAGCGCCAGCGGGCCGATGCTGCTGGGCTTCACCATCGTCACCGCCCTGGTCAGCCTGGTGGTGATCCGCATCGTCATCGTCACCGCGCAGAGCTACGGCCTGAGCCAGTACGCGCTGGAGATGGTGGTGCGCGTGCTGGTGCTGGAGCTGATCCCGCTGGCGGCCGCGCTGTTCGGCGCGCTGAACGCCACCTTGCCGATGGCCGACGAGGTGGCGGCCCTGCGCGCCGCCGGTGCCTTCGAAGCCCTGCGCCGGCGTGGGCTGGACCCGCTGGCCTGCCTGGTGCTGCCGCGCCTGCTGGCGGGCGTGTTCGCGGTGCTGCTGCTGGCCGCGCTGAGCTGCGTGGTCACCCTGGTGCTGGCCTACCTGTTGGCGCATGGCTTCAGCCTGGGCGGCTTCGAGCGCTACACCCGCACCGTGGGCCGGGTGTTCACGCCCTCGGTCACCCTGATCTTCAGCCTCAAGGTGTTCCTGCTGGGCTCGGCCGTGGCCTGGATCCCGCTGGTCACCATGCTGCAGAACCCGGTGGGCCGGCGCTGGCGGGCCAGCGTGGAACTGCGGGGCCTGGTGCGGCTGTTCCTGGTGCTGCTGCTGGTGGAAGCCGCCTCGCTGGTGGGCAACTACTATTGAGCGTTGCCATGGCCGAGAACGATCTTCCACCCGACACCGCAGCCGACGCCGCGCTCCCGCCCCGGCCCGCCGTGCCCCACCTGGAGGCCAAGGCGGCCGGCCTGCTGCTGCTGCTGGCCCTGCTGGTGTGCGGCGCCATCGCCTACCTGCTGTATGCCCGCGGCGCCTTCGAGCCCACCCAGCGCCTGGTGCTGGTGGCCGACGACGCCGAAGGTGTCAGCGTGGGCATGGACCTCACCTTCTCGGGCTTTCCCATCGGCCGGGTGCAGCACATCGAGCTGTCGCCCGAGGGCAATGCCCGCATCCTGATCGACGTGCCCAAGAAGGATGCGCACTGGCTGCGCAACAGCAGCATCTTCACCCTGGTGCGCGGCGTGGTGGGCAACACCAACCTGCGCGCCTACACCGGCAACCTGAAGGATGCCCTGCTGCCCGACAACGCCGAGCGCAAGGTGCTGGCCGGTGACGCCACGGCCGAGATCCCGCAGATGCTGGCGGCGGTGCGTGAGCTGGTGCAGCGCATCAGCACCCTGGCCGCGCCCGACGGCGCGCTGGCCGGCAGCCTGGCCAACCTGCAGACCGCCACCGGGCAGCTGAACGGCCCGCGCGGCGCGCTGGGCATGCTGATGGGCAACGAGGCCGATGCACAGAAACTGCTGGGCACGCTGGACCGCACCAATGCCCTGCTGGTGCGCGCCACTGCGCTGGCCACCAGCCTGGACCGCCTGGCCGGCCAGACCGAGACCCAGGTGTTCGGCCAGCAAGGCCTGCTGCCCGAGACCCGCGCCACGGTGCTGCAGCTCAACGCCCTGCTGGGGGACGCCCGGGCCACCCTCACCCGGGTGGACGGCGTGCTGGCCGAGGCCCAGGGCATCGCCAGCAATGCCCGCAGCGCCACCACCGACCTGGGCGCGCTGCGCGCCGAGGTGGAGGCCAGCCTGCGCAAGGTGCAGCAGCTGGTGGACGAGGTGAACCGCAAGTGGCCGTTCGCCCGCGACACCGAGGTGAAGCTGCCATGAGGGCGCTGCCCACCAGCCTGCTGGCTGGGGTGCTGCTGCTGGCCGGCTGCGCCAGCGGCCCGCCACCGCCCGACTGGCAGCTGGCGGCCCGCTCGGCGCTTGACCAGGCCATCGCCGCCGACCTGCGGGGGGATGCACGCACCGCCACGCTGGAGTTCGACCGCGCCCACGCGCAGCTGGCCAGCACCGGCCGGCCCGACCTGGTGGCACGCGCCGAGCTGCTGCGCTGCGCCGCCCGGGTGGCCAGCCTGGTGCTGGGCCCCTGCGAAGGCTTCGAGCGCCTGCGCGCCGACGCGGCTGCGCCCGAGCTGGCCTATGCCGACCACCTGGCCGGCCGGCTGGCGCCGGCCAGCGCAGCCCTGCTGCCACCGGCCCAGCAGGCGGTGGCAGCCGCCATCGCCAGCCCCGGCAGCGCGGCGGCGGATGCCGCGGCCGCCGGCATCCTGCAGGCGGTGGCCGATCCCTTGTCGCGCCTGGTGGGGGCGGCCCTGCTGCTGCAGGCCAACCAGGCCGGGCCGGCGGTGATCACGCTGGCGGTGGACACCGCATCGGCCCAGGGCTGGCGGCGCCCGCTGCTGGCCTGGCTTGGCCTGCAGCGCCAGCGTGCCGAGGTGGCCGGTGATGCAGCGGCCGCAGGCCGGCTGCAGCGCCGCATCGACCTGGTCAGCGGCCAGCGCTGACGCCTGCACGCCCCATGCAGGCCCTGCTCGATGCCATCCGCACGCTGACACCGCAGACCGAGGCCTGCCGGGTGTTCCACGGCCGCGGCGGCCTGCACCCGGACTGTGCGCAGTGGTCGCTGGACGCTTTTCCGCCGGTGTGGGTGCTGACCAGCTTTCTGCCGGTGACCGACGACGACCTGGCCGTGTTGCACGCCGCCCTGGTGGCACGCTGGCAAGAGGTGGCGCCCGGGCAGGCCTTGAACTGGGTCTTCCAGTGCCGACACGGCGGCCGGGCCGAGACCCGGCTGATGGCCGGCAGCGTGCCCGACCCGCATGTGGTGCGCGAACAGGGTGTGCATTTCCGCGTGCATGTGGCGCGGGGCCAGAACCACGGCCTGTTCCTGGACATGGCCGAGGGCCGGCGCTGGGTGCGTGCGCTGGCCCAGGCCCGACCGGGGCTGCGGGTGCTGAACCTGTTTGCCTACACCTGCGCCTTCTCGGTGGTGGCGCGGCTGGCCGGCGCCAGCCAGGTGCTGAACATCGACATGAGCCAGGGCGCGCTGGCCATCGGCCAGCAGAACCATGCCCTCAACGGCATCGGCAGCGGCACCAGCTTCCTGGCGCACGACATCTTCAGTTCCTGGGGCAAGCTGACGCGCGGCGGGCCTTATGGCCTGGTGGTGATGGACCCGCCCAGCTACCAGAAGGGCAGCTTCGTGGCGCAGAAGGACTATGCACGCCTGCTGCGCCGGCTGCCTGATCTGCTGGAACCCGGCGGCCATGCCCTGCTGTGCCTGAATGCGCCGGAACTGGGGCCGGCCTTTCTGCAGGACCTGGTGCAGGTGCAGGCGCCCGGCCTGCAGTTCGTCGAACGCCTGGCCAACCCGGCGGCATTTGCCGACGTGTCGGAAGAGCGATCGCTGAAGGTGCTGGTGTACCGCGCACCGGGCTGAGGCCGTGCATTCGCCGCCGGCACAGCATTCCCCGGCACAAAGCAAAACGCCGCCCACTGGGGCGGCGTCTGCCAATTCGTTAGTTGTTGTTTTTGTTAGTGAATTTGGTTGCGGGGGCAAGATTTGAACTTGCGACCTTTGGGTTATGAGCCCAACGAGCTACCAGGCTGCTCCACCCCGCGACTGAGCCTCTGACTATAGCACAGCTATTGGAGTCGTGTTGATTTTCTTTGACAGCAGCCCATCATGAGGCCGCTGCAGCCCAGGGCAGCACCGGCTCACCCAGGTTGAGCATCAGCCGGTTGGCCCAGGCAAACAAGGCCACGGCATGCACCAGGTCCAGCACCTCCAGCGGCGCCAGGCCCACGGCCGCCAGGGCCTGCACATCGGTGGCCGCCAACTGGTGCGGCCGCTGGGCCAGCACGCTGGAGAAGCCCACCAGTGCACGCTCGCGGGCGCTGGTGCCGGCGGTCGCCGGGTCCTGGAACAGCTGGGCGATCACATCGTTGCGCTTGGCCAGCTGCGCAAAGCGCTGGGCGTGCACGGCGGTGCAGTACACGCAGCCGTTGAGCCGCGATTCCACCGTGGCGCCCAGTTCACGCTCGGCGCGCGGCAGCCCACCCGGTGCAAACATGATGGCGTTGAAGGCCACCGAGCGGTGCAGCAGGATCTCGGGCTGGTGGGCCAGCAACAGGAAGTAGGGCTGCTGCCGTGCCGTGGGGCTCATCTCGTCGAGCGCGGCCAGTTGCTCCGGCGTGGCGTCCTCCAGTTGCACCGTGTCCAGCCACGGCGCCCAGGGCAGGCTCTCGTCGGTGAAGCCGTTGATGCGCAGCGGCGACGGCGCCAGGGAACCGGCACCCTGCTGGTCCGGGACTTGGCCCTGGGCCGGGGCAGCGGGCGGCGCTGCCCCGCCAGCCTCGGCCGCCACCATCGCCTGCAGCCCGGCCACCAGGCGCACCTGGTAGGACAGGAAGGCGATCAGCTGCGCCAGCGCCACGCAGGCCGGCACCGTCAGGCCGGCCTGCAGCAGCGCCTGCGCGGCGGCGCGGTCACCCTCGATCGGCCGTTCGATCAGCTTGGCGGTGAAGCCCAGGATGGTGGCCAGGCGCGGGGGCAGGCGCGCCTGCCACTGCCCGGCGTCGATGGCTGCCACCCAGGCGGCTGCATCGCCGCCCTGGTCCAGCAGGGCGCCGCGGTAGTGGGCCGCCAGCGCGGGCGCCTGGCTCAGGCGGCAGGCCAGCAATGCTGCGGCGAGGCGCTCGTCCACCCCGATGCCGGCCACGGCAGGCGAGAACAAGCCGTCGTGGCTGGCCTGGGTGGCCGAGGCCACCTTGGTGCGCTGGTGCCGCACCACATGGGTGGGCTGGCCGGCGGCCAGGGGCACACAGGCATCGACCAGGTCCGGTCGTGAGAGGGTGGTGTCGGTGGTCATGGGATGGGCTGCCGCAGGCGGGGTGGTGGGATTCAGGCCGGCTGCCATTCATCGCCCAGCAGCTCGGGGTCGTCGTAGGCCTGCAGGGCGGCGAAGTGGTGCTCGAAATCTTCGCGGTAGAACAGGCTGGCCAGGCCGGTGGCCAGGCGCCGCGCCCCGTCGCTGATGGCGGGGATGTCACCCGACACCGCGCCGTGTGACAGCGTGGCCGGGTAGCAGAAGCAGTGGATGCGGTCCAGGCCCGGGCAGGCACCGGCCTCCCGTTCCTGGAACTCGAACACCGGCCCCAGATCGGGCGAGTCGGCCAGTTCGGCATCCGGCTCGCCGCCGGGCATGTGATCGCGGTGCTTCCAGGCCCGCACCTGGTCGGCGAAGGCGGCGTACTCCGGCCGCCGGGCCCAGTCCACCTTGAAGCCGGTGGAGACGATCAGGAAATCGAAGGCGAAGTGCTTCCTCGGGGTCTGCACCTGCAGCTGCCCGTCCTGCACGGCCACGGCCAGCACCGGGCAGCTGAAGTGGAAGCCGGTGTTGGCATGGCGTGACACCCGCAGCGTGCTGCCATGCGGCGGTGGCACCTGGCTGACATTGATGTAGTGGCGCAGCCGCCACTTGGCGGCATCGGGCAGCAGGAAGTGGCCGTGCGTGAGGCCGGGCGCACCAGCGCCCTTGCTCTTGTTGACGCGTGGCAGGTCGGGCCGGCGGATCAGCAGGTCGACCCGGGCCGCGCCGTGTTCCAGCGCGGTGGCGGCGCTGTCCATGGCCGACGAGCCCGCACCCACCACGCCCACGCGCAGCCCGGCCAGGCGCTGGTGGTCGAGCTCGTCGGACGAATGCGCCCACCAGCGGCGGTCGATGCCGGCCATGAAGGCCGGCACCTCGGGGCCGCCCAGGCCGTCGCGGCCGGTGGCCAGCACCACACGCCGCGCCAGCAGCTGGCAGGGGCCGCCGGGGGTCTGCAGGCGCAGTTGCACCAGCGCGTCGGCACGGGGCAGCACCGCGCTGACGCTGTGCCCGTTGCGCACATCCAGTGCCATCACCCGCCGGTACCAGCGCAGGTAGGCTATCCACTGCAGGCGCGGGATCTTGTCCAGCGCTGCCCAGCCCGCCGCACCGAACTGCGCCTCGTACCAGGCGCGGAAGGTCAGCGCAGGCAGGCCCAGGGCCGGGCCGGTCAGCTCCTTGGGCGAGCGCAGTGTCTCCATGCGGGCGGTGGTGGCCCAGGGGCCTTCCATGCCGGGCGGCTGGCGGTCGAACAACACGGCCTGGATGCCGTTCTGCGCCAGGCAGGCCGCGGCGGCCATGCCGGCCTGGCCGGCGCCGATGATGGCCACGTCCAGCACCGGCATGCCGTCCACATCGGCTTGCGGTGGCATCCAGGGCTTGGCGGGCCAGCCCAGGCACAGCAGGTCATGGGCCAGGCGCTGTTCCAGCGCCCGCAATCCAGCGGGGGCGTCCGGTTGCACGGCGGCTCAGTCCAGCGTGATGTTGGCGTTGCGCGCCACCTCGGCCCACTTCGCCCGGTTGTCGTGCACCGTCTTGCGGAACTGCTCGGGTGTCTCGATGCGCACCGCATTGCCCTGGGCCTCGAAGTGCGCCTGCACATCGGGCTGCTCCAGCACCAGCTTCACCGCCGCGTTGAGCTTGTCGGTGATGCGGCTGTCCAGGCCCTTGGGCGCGAAGATGGCGAACCAGATCGAGCTGTCGAAGCCCTGCGTGCCCGGCAGGCCGCTGGCAGCGATGGTGGGCACCTCCTTCACAGCCGCCACCGGCGCCTTGGTGGTGACGCCCAGGAGCCGCACCTTGCCGGCCTTGTAGTGGGGCAGCACGGTTTGCACCTGGTTCATGATGCAGCAGGTCTCGCCCTTCAGCACAGCCTGGATCGCCTCGGGCCCACCCTTGTAGGGCACGTGCAGCATGTCCAGACCCAGCCGGGCGTTGAACTCGGCGAAGGCCATGTGGGTGCCCGCGCCGTTGCCGGTGGACGCGTAGTTGTACTTGCCCGGGTTGGCCTTGACCAGCGCCACGAACTCCTGGAGCGTGCGCACGTTCAGCACCTCGGGGTTGATGGTGAGCACATTGGACACGTCCAGCACCGGGGCCACGGCCACGAAGTCGGCCTCGACGTCGAACGGCAGCTTCTTGTACAGCGCCGCGTTGCTGCCATGGGTGGCGGCCGTGCCGAACAGCAGGGTGTAGCCATCGGCCTTGGCGCCGGCCACGAACTGGCTGGCGATGTTGCCGGCCGCGCCCGGCTTGTAGTCGATGACCACGGGCTGGCCCAGCTGCCTGCCCAGCGGCTCCTGCAGGCGGCGGGCCACCACGTCCACGCCCGAGCCAGCGGGGAAGCCCATGTACAAGGTGATGGGCCGCGTGGGCCAATCCTGCGCCTGGGCGAGGCCGCCCAGCAGCAGCGGCAGGACGGCGAGCGTGGCCCGCAAGGCGCGGGCGGTGGTGGAGAAGGTCATGCGGAACTCCTGAGGGTGTGGAGCACGGTGCTGCGCAAACCGCATGCCGTGCCGATGGCCTGCATTCTCGGCCAGGCGGCGCCCATGAAAAAACCAGCCCGCGGGCTGGTTCTTGTCTTGCCAGGGCCGGTTGGCACCGCCCTGCCCAGGCCTCACTCGGCGCTGGTGTCTTCTGCCGCAGTGGTGGGCTCGGGGCGGTCCACCAGCTCCACGAAGGCCATGGGCGCGTTGTCGCCGACACGGAAGCCCATCTTCAGGATGCGGGTGTAGCCGCCCGGGCGGGTCTGGTAACGCGGGCCCAGTTCCTTGAACAGCTTCATCACCACGTCGCGGTCACGCAGGCGGTTGAAGGCCAGGCGGTGGTTGGCCAGGCTGGGCACCTTGGCCAGGGTGATCAGGGGCTCGACCACGCGGCGCAATTCCTTGGCCTTGGGAACGGTGGTCTTGATGGCTTCATGCTGCAGCAGCGAGACGCACATGTTGCGCAGCATGGCGGCGCGGTGTTCGCTGGTGCGGTTGAGTTTGCGGAGGCCGTGGCGGTGGCGCATGGTGATGTCCTTTGATTTGTCGAACCCCGGCCGTGTCAGGTACCGGGGTGTGCACTCAGGCCTGGGTGCTTACGTGCCAAGGCCGGTGGTTTGGGTTGACCAAAAACGCGCGTTTCAGCGCTTGTCCAGGCCCTGCGGGGGCCAGTTCTCCAGCCGCGCGCCGAGCGTGAGCCCGCGCGAGGCCAGCACTTCCTTGATTTCGTTGAGCGACTTGCGGCCCAGGTTCGGGGTCTTCAGCAGCTCGGTTTCGGTGCGCTGGATCAGGTCACCGATGTAGTAGATGTTCTCGGCCTTCAGGCAGTTGGCCGAACGCACCGTCAGCTCCAGCTCGTCGACCGGACGCAGCAGGATCGGATCGTGGATGTCCTTCTGGCGCTCGGCGGCACCAGCGTAGACGCCACCACCGCCTTCCACCGGCTGCAGGCCGGTGAAGACCACCAACTGGTCAACCAGGATCTGGGCCGAGGCACGGATCGCTTCCTCGGGCGTCACGGCGCCGTTGGTCTCGATCTCCATCACCAGCTTGTCGAGGTCGGTGCGCTGCTCGACACGGGCGTTCTCGACGGCGTAGCTCACGCGGCGCACCGGCGAGAAGGACGCGTCCAGCACGATGCGGCCGATGCTCTTGGTGGGCTCGTCGCCATAGCGGCGCATGCTGCCGGGCACGTAGCCGCGGCCCTTTTCCACCTTGATCTGCATGTCCAGCTTGCCACCATGGGCCAGGTGGGCGATGACATGCTCAGGGTTGATCACTTCCACGTCGTGCGGCACCTGGATGTCGGCCGCGGTGACCGGGCCTTCGCCTTCCTTGCGCACCACCAGCGTCACTTCGTCGCGGTTGTGCAGGCGGAAGACCACGCCCTTCAGGTTCAGCATGATGTGCACCACGTCTTCGGCCACGCCGTCGATGGTGGAGTACTCATGCAGCACACCGGCGATGGTGACTTCGGTCGGTGCGTAACCCACCATCGACGACAGCAGCACGCGGCGCAGCGCGTTGCCGAGCGTGTGCCCGTAACCACGCTCGAAAGGCTCGAGGGTGACTTTGGCGCGGTGGTGGCCGAGCGGCTCCACGTGGATGGCTTTGGGTTTCAGCAGATTGGTTTGCATCGAGTCCTGTTCCTCTCAATACCCTCGGCTCGTTACACCGATAAGGCTGACGGACCATGCCGGGCGGAATACACCTCGTGCCATGCCCGGCAAGCGGACACGAGGGCGGGGCGCAGCCGCCCACCGGTGGGTGGGGCGGCGCGCCGGCAGGGCGTCAGCGCGAGTAGAGCTCGACGATCAGCGATTCGTTGATCTCGGCGCCGAACTGGTCGCGGTCAGGCACCTTGCGGAAGATGCCTTCCAGCTTGGTGGCATCCACCTGCACCCAGTCGGGCATGCCGATCGAGGTGGCCAGCTTGACCGACTCGGTCACGCGCAGCTGCTTCTTGGCCTTTTCACGCAGGGCGACAACGTCACCGGCCTTCACCAGGAAGGAGGCGATGTCGACGGTCTTGCCGTTGACCATGATGGCCTGGTGCGACACCAGCTGGCGCGCCTCGGCGCGGGTGCTGCCGAAGCCCATGCGGTAGACCACGTTGTCCAGACGGCTTTCCAGCAGGAACAGCAGGTTGGCACCGGTGTTGCCCTTGCGGCGCTCGGCCTCGGCGAAGTAGCGGCGGAACTGGCGCTCCAGCACGCCGTACATGCGCTTGACCTTCTGCTTCTCGCGCAGCTGGATGCCGAAGTCGGAGGTGCGCTGGCCCGAGGTGCGGCCATGCTGGCCGGGCTTGGTTTCGAACTTCGACTTGTCGCTGATGGCGCGGCGGGCGCTCTTCAGGTAGAGATCGGTGCCTTCACGGCGGGCCAGTTTGGCCTTGGGTCCAAGATAACGTGCCACGTTGGGTCCTCTTTAAAATCTGACGCGAGGCGAAAGTCGCGCGAGTCTGGCGGATGTTGTTGGAACGCTCAGACGGTGGGCTTGGGCGCTGAAGCCACGCACCGCAGGGATGCTGATGCGGCGGTCTTCAACGACATTGCCGGCAGGTGCAGCAAGCACCCGCCGGCTGGCGGAAAACTCTCGATTGTAGCGGCCTGGCGGCCACCACCGGCAAACTCAGATCCGACGGCGCTTCTGCGGCCGGCAGCCGTTGTGCGGCACGGGCGTCACGTCGCTGATCGAGTTGATGCGGATGCCCAGGGCAGCCAGGGCACGCACTGACGACTCACGGCCGGGGCCGGGGCCCTTGATCCGCACGTCCAGGTTCTTGATGCCCTGTTCTTGCGCAGCGCGGCCCGCCACTTCGGCGGCCACCTGGGCAGCGAAGGGGGTGGACTTGCGCGAGCCCTTGAAACCCTGACCACCCGACGAGGCCCAGGCGAGCGAGCCGCCCTGGCGATCAGTGATGGTGATGATGGTGTTGTTGAACGACGCATGCACGTGCGCAATGCCGTCCGCAATGTTCTTGCGGATCTTCTTGCTCACGCGGCGTGCGGCGGTATTCGCTGGTGCTTTGGCCATGTCGTGTCTCGATCAGGTATTCGGGCTTACTTCTTCAGCGCGGCAGCGCCCTTGCGCGGACCCTTGCGGGTGCGGGCATTGGTGCGCGTGCGTTGGCCACGCATCGGCAAGCCGCGGCGGTGGCGCAGGCCGCGGTAGCAGCCCAGGTCCATCAACCGCTTGATGTTCATGCTGATCTCGCGGCGCAGGTCGCCTTCGATCGTCAGCTTGTTGACCTCGTCGCGGATCTTCTCGAGATCGCTGTCCGACAGGTCCTTGATCTTCTTGGAGAAGGCGATGCCGACCTGCGTGCAGATCTTCTGCGCGGTGGTGCGGCCGATGCCGTAGATCGACGTCAGGCCGATCTCGGCGTGCTTGTGCGGCGGGATGTTGATGCCAGCAATACGTGCCATGGTGGTCCTCTAAATTCTGAACGCTGCAGGGCCGGGCATCAGCCCTGGCGCTGCTTGTGGCGCGGGTCGGTGCAGATCACGCGCACCACACCCTTGCGGCGGATGACCTTGCAATTGCGACACATCTTCTTGACCGATGCAGAGACTTTCATCGTCTTCTCCTAAAGCACTCCCGTCCCCATGGACGTTCCGAGCGCAATGTCTACCAAATGGCGTCAGCAGGCTTCGCAGCCCACACCTGCGGCAACTTCAAGTGGCCTTGAAGTTGGCCTTCTTCAACAGCGATTCGTACTGCTGACTCATCACATAACTCTGCACCTGGGCCCAGAAGTCCATCGTGACGACCACGATGATCAGCAGGGAGGTGCCACCGAAATAGAACGGCACGTTGTACTTCAGCACCAGGAACTCAGGCAGCAGACACACCGCCGTGATGTAGATGGCGCCGGCCAGCGTCAGCCGCGACAGGATCTTGTCGATGTGCTTGGCGGTCTGCTCACCCGGGCGAATGCCGGGGATGAACGCGCCGCTCTTCTTCAGGTTGTCTGCGGTCTCGCGGCTGTTGAACACCAGGGCCGTGTAGAAGAAGCAGAAGAACACGATCATCGCGGCATACAGCATCACGTAGATCGGCTGGCCCGGCGACAGGGCCGAGGACAAGTCCTTCAGCCAGCGCATGCCGTCACCGGTGGCGAACCAGCCCACCACCGTGGCGGGGAGCAGGATGATCGACGACGCGAAGATCGGCGGGATCACGCCCGACATGTTCAGCTTCAGCGGCAGGTGCGACGACTGACCGCCGTACACCTTGTTGCCCACCTGGCGCTTGGCGTAGTTCACCAGGATCTTGCGCTGGCCACGCTCGACGAACACCACCACATAGGTGACGCCGATCACCAGGGCGATGATGATGATCGCCGCAATGATGCTCATGGCACCGGTACGGATCAGCTCGAACAAGCCGGCCATCGCGCCCGGCAGGCCCGCCGCAATGCCGGCGAAGATCAGGATCGAGATGCCGTTGCCCAGGCCACGCTCGGTGATCTGCTCACCCAGCCACATCAGGAACATCGTGCCGGCCGTCAGGCTCACCACGGTGGTCATGCGGAAGCCGAAGCCGGGGCTGATCACAAGGCCGGCAGAGCCTTCCAGGGCCAGGGCGATGCCCAGGCTCTGGAACAAGGCCAGGCCCAGCGTGCCGTAACGTGTGTACTGCGTGATCTTGCGGCGGCCGGCTTCGCCTTCCTTCTTCAGCGCCTCCAGCGTGGGCACCACGTAGCCCATGAGCTGCATGATGATCGACGCCGAGATGTAGGGCATGATGCCCAGCGCAAACACGGTGAAGCGCGACAGCGCCCCGCCCGAGAACATGTTGAACAGGCTCAGGATGCCGCCAGCCTGGTCCTTGAAGAGCTGCTGCAGCTGGTTGGGGTCGATGCCGGGCACGGGAATGTGCGCGCCCAGGCGGTAGACCACCAACGCCAGCAACAGGAACACAAGCCGGCGACGCAAGTCACCGAACTTGCCACTCTTGGCCAGCTGGTTTGCCGAAGTTGCCAAAACGAAGACCCTGGAAGCCTAACTGTCGACGTGCGGATCAGGCCAGCGCGCCGCCGGCAGCCTCGATGGCCGCCTTGGCACCGGCCGTGGCGCCGATGCCCTTGAGCACCACCTTGCGCGACAGCTCACCGCTCTTGATCACCTTGACGTGCTTGATCATCTGGCCCACCAGGCCAGCGGCCTTGAGCATCACCAGATCGACCTCGTCCTGGCCCAGACGCTCCAGATCGGTCAGGCTGACCTGGCCGTTGTACTTCAGCGATTGCGACTTGAAGCCCCGCTTGGGCAGGCGACGCTGCAGCGGCATCTGGCCGCCTTCGAAGCCCACCTTGTGGTAGCCACCGGCGCGCGACTTCTGGCCCTTGTGGCCACGGCCCGCCGTCTTGCCCAGGCCCGAACCGATGCCACGGCCCACGCGGCGGCGGGCCTTCTTGGCGCCGTCGGCCGGCTTGATGGTGTTGAGTTGCATGTTGATTCCCGAAAGATGCCGAAGACTGGGCGGCAGTGGTTAGACCACCAGCACCAGGTAGGCGATCTTGTTGATCATGCCGCGCACTGCGGGGGTGTCCTCGAGCACACGCTCGCTGTTCACGCCACGCAGGCCGAGGCCACGCACGGTGGCGCGGTGCGACTGCTTGCAGCCGATGGGGCTCTTGACGAGCCTGACCTTGAGGGTCTTCTTTTCTTGCGTCGTGTCCGACATGGAATTCTCCGTGGCGCCGCGATCAGTTGAAGATGTCTTCAACCGTCTTGCCGCGCTTGGCCGCCACTTCAGCGGCGGTGGTCGACCGCTTCAGTGCGTCCAGCGTGGCGCGCACCATGTTGTACGGGTTGCTCGAACCCAGGCTCTTGGCGACGATGTCGGTGACACCCATCACCTCGAACACGGCACGCATCGGGCCGCCGGCGATGATGCCGGTACCGGCCGGCGCGGGGGCCAGCAGCACCTTGGCAGCGCCATGCTCACCACGCACGTTGTGATGCACGGTGCCATTGCGCAGCTGCACCTTGAACATGCCGCGGCGGGCGGAGTCCATGGCCTTCTGCACCGACACCGGCACTTCCTTGGCCTTGCCCTTGCCCATGCCGATGCGACCATCGCCATCGCCGACCACGGTCAGCGCTGCGAAGCTCAGGGTGCGGCCGCCCTTGACGACCTTGGTGACGCGGTTGACCGCAATCATCTTTTCCTTCAGACCGTCGTCGTTGCCTTCGGTCTGGGCGCGGGGAGTGAACTTTGCCATTTGCTTGATTCCTTAACGGCGCTCAGAACTGCAGGCCGGCTTCACGCGCGGCATCGGCCAGCGCCTTGACGCGGCCATGGTAGGCAAAGCCCGAACGGTCGAACGCCACCTTCTCGACACCCGCGGCCCTGGCCTTTTCGGCGATGCGCTTGCCCACCAGCGCGGCAGCAGCGGTGTTGCCGCCCTTGTCCTTGCCCAGCTGCTCGCGCACTTCCTTTTCGGCGGTGGAGGCCGAGGCCAGCACCTTGGTGCCGTCGTCGGACACCACGCTGGCGTAGATGTGCAGGTTGGATCGGAAGACCGACAGACGCACCGCACCCTGGTTGGCAATGCGGGCGCGGGTCTGGCGGGAGCGACGCAGGCGCTGTTCTTTTTTCGTCAGCATGTTCGGCTCCTTACTTCTTCTTCGTTTCCTTGATCACCACGCGCTCATCGGCGTAGCGGATCCCCTTGCCCTTGTAGGGCTCGGGCGGGCGGATGGCACGCACTTCGGCGGCCACCTGGCCGACAGCTTGGCGGTCAGCGCCCTTGATCAGGATTTCGGTCGGGGTGGCGCAGGCCACCGACACGCCAGCCGGCATGTCCTTGGTGACAGGGTGCGAGAACCCGATCTGCAGGTTGAGCTTGCTGCCGGCAGCCTGGGCCCGGAAGCCCACGCCGACCAGCGTCAGCTTCTTCTCGAAGCCCTTGCTCACGCCGTTGACCATGTTGTTGATCAGGGCACGCATGGTGCCGCTCATCGCATTGGCGGCCACCGACTCATTGGCGGGCTCCAGCGAGATGACAGCGCCATCTTTCTTGATATTGACCAGCGAGCTGACGCTGCGCACCAGGGAGCCATTGGCACCCTTGACGGTGATCTGATCGGCCGTGATCTGCACGTCCACACCTTGCGGGACGGTGATCGGCATCTTTCCAACGCGGGACATTCTTGTCTCTCCTTCGCCGGTCAGGCCACGTAGCAAAGCACTTCGCCACCGACACCGGTCTGGCGCGCCTTGCGGTCGGTCATCACACCCTTGGGAGTGGTGACGATCGCCACACCCAGACCGTTCATGACTTGCGGAATGGCATCACGGCCCTTGTACACACGCAGACCAGGACGGCTCACGCGCTCGATGCGCTCGATCACCGGCTTGCCCGCGTAGTACTTCAGCGCCACTTCGAGTTCGCTCTTCGCGCCCTCGGTCTTGACTTTGAAACCGTCGATGTAGCCTTCGTCCTTCAGGACTTGGGCGATCGCGACCTTGACCTTCGACGAAGGCATCGAGACGATCGCCTTCTGCACCAACTGCGCATTGCGGATGCGCGTCAGCATGTCGGCGATGGGATCACTCATGCTCATTGTGATTTCTCCTGCTCGAGCCGCTTACCAGCTGGCCTTGGTCACACCGGGAATGTCGCCCTTGAAGGCGAGTTCACGGATCTTGCTGCGGCCGAGGCCGAAGGTGCGGAACGTGCCGCGCGGACGACCAGTCAGCTCGCAGCGGTTGCGCAGACGGGTCGGGAAAGCATTGCGGGGCAGCTTCTGCAGCTCCAGCCGGGCCAGATAGCGCTCTTCGTCGCTCTTCTTGGCGTCGTTGGCGACAGCCTTGAGTTCGGCGTACTTCTTGGCGAACTTGGCAACCAGCTTTTCGCGCTTCTCTTCGCGCTGAATGAGGGATTGTTTGGCCATGGATCGCCTCAGTTCTTGAAGGGGAAGCGGAAGGCGGCGAACAAGGCCTTGGCCTCGTCGTCGTTCTTGGCAGTGGTGGTGAAGCTGATGTTCATGCCACGGATCGCGTCGATCTTGTCGTACTCGATTTCCGGGAAGATGATCTGCTCCTTGACACCCACGTTGTAATTGCCACGGCCGTCGAACGACCGGCCGGAGATGCCGCGGAAGTCGCGCACCCGGGGCAGGGCGATGGTGACGAAGCGATCCAGGAATTCATACATCTGGACGCCACGCAGCGTGACCATGCAGCCGATGGCCAGGCCTTCGCGGATCTTGAAACCGGCGATCGGCTTCTTCGACTTGGTGACCACCGGCTTCTGGCCGGCGATCTTGGTGAGGTCACTGACAGCGTGGTCCATCACCTTCTTGTCGGCGACCGCCTCGCTCACACCCATGTTGAGCGTGATCTTGGTCAGGCGCGGGACTTCCATCACCGACTTGTAGCCGAACTTGGCGACCAGGTCGGGGACGACCTTTTCGCGGTAAAACTGTTGCAGACGAGCCATGGCTAACCTTTAAGTCTTGTGCAGGCCTCAGGCCTTGATCTCTTCGCCGCTGGACTTGAAGACGCGGACCTTCTTGCCATCGGCAAGGATCTTGGCGCCCACACGGTCCGCCTTGCCGGTGGCGGCGTTGAAGATCGCCACGTTCGACTGGTGGATGGGCATGGTCTTGTCGATCACGCCGCCGGTCGTGCCCTTCATGGGGTTCGGCTTGACGTGCTTCTTGACCATGTTGATGCCGTCGACGACCACATGGTCCTCGTCGACACGCAGGGACACAGTGCCCCGCTTGCCCTTGTCACGACCCGTCAACACGATGACCTGGTCGCCTTTGCGAATCTTGTTCATGGCTGGATGTCCTTGTTCCTGTGTGCCAGGCTTACAGCACTTCAGGTGCGAGCGACACGATCTTCATGAAACGCTCGGTGCGCAGTTCGCGCGTGACCGGCCCGAAGATGCGGGTGCCGATCGGCTCGAGCTTGGCGTTGAGCAGCACGGCGGCATTGCCGTCGAACTTGACCAGCGAGCCATCCTGGCGGCGAACGCCCTTGGCGGTGCGAACCACCACGGCGCTGTAGACCTCGCCCTTCTTGACGCGGCCGCGCGGCGCAGCTTCTTTGATCGACACCTTGATGATGTCGCCAATGCTGGCATACCGACGCTTGGAGCCACCAAGCACCTTGATGCACATGACGGACTTGGCGCCCGTGTTGTCTGCGACGTCGAGTCGCGATTGCATTTGGATCATTTGTGTCCCCAACTTGTCCCGTCAAACACAGCTTGGCAGCCAGGCTTGTCGGTCAGTCTTGGGCCCGTCGTCTCTGGCGCGGCAGCAGCATTGAAGCCACCTGCCTTGCCGTCCACGTTTGGGCGGATCCGAAAGGGCCAGACTCAGCGAACGCGAATCGGGCGCCTCTCGGCGAAGCTGCTGATTATGCTCGACTTGAGCAGCGCAGGTCAAGTGCCCCCGCGCAAATCTTTGCAGGGTCAGGCGAGCAGGCTCTTGGCCTGGGCCAGCATGGTGTCGGCATCGCTCACCTCGAACTTGCCGGGGCCTTCCACGTTGAGCGACTTCACCACGCCGTCGACCACCAGCATCGAATAACGGTTGCTGCGCAGGCCCATGCCGCGGGCGGTCAGGTCCAGCGTCAAGCCGGTGGCCTGGGCGAAGGCCGCACTGCCATCGGCCATCATGCGCACCTTGCCGCCGGTGTGCTGGTCACGGCCCCAGGCGCCCATCACGAAGGCGTCGTTGACGCTGACACACCAGATCTCGTCCACGCCGGCGGCCTTGAGCGCATCCGCCTGCTGCACATAACCCGGCACATGCTTGGCCGAGCAGGTGGGGGTATAGGCGCCAGGCAGGGCGAACACGGCGATCTTCTTGCCGGCTGTCTCTTTGGCAATGTCAAAGCTGTTCGGGCCGATGGAGCAGCCATTGCCTTCGACTTCGATGAACTCGTTCAGGGTGCCTGCGGGCAACTTGTCGCCAACCTTGATCATCTGCATCTCCTCGTGTGGGGTTCGATTCTGGAACGACCATGAAAAACGGCCGGCCGCCAGTATCCCAGCGATCCGGCCGTCCAGGCCTGTCACGGGGCCGCAAGGCCCCGCGTCGGCGCGGGCTTAGATCAGCCCGGCCTTCTTGATCAGGCGCGTCACCACCCAGGACTTAGTCTTGCTGATCGGCCGGCCTTCGGCGATCTCGACCTCGTCTCCCAGGTGGTATTCACCCTTCTCGTCATGCGCCTGGTACTTGCGCGACTTGCCGACGATCTTGCCGTACAGCTCGTGCGTGACACGGCGCTCGACGAGCACGGTGACGGTCTTGTCGCGCTTGTCGCTGACCACGCGGCCCACCAGGGTGCGCGTGTTCTTGACGGGGGCGGCAACAGCCGTTTGAACTTGGGCTTCGCTCACTTGGCGGCTCCCTTCTTCTTCTCGGCCAGGATGGTCTTGGCGCGTGCGATGTCGCGGCGCGTCTGGCCCAGCGTTTGGTGGTTGGCCAGCTGCTGCGTGGCCTTCTGCATGCGCAGGCCGAAGTGGGCCTTCAGGAGGTCGGTGACTTCCTTTTCGAGGCCGGCAACGTCCTTGGCGCGGAGTTCGGATGCTTTGGTCATGGTGTGCTCCGTGTTCAGGTGCCGACCTGGCGCACAACGAACGTGCAGCGCAGCGGCAGCTTGGCCGCGGCGAGCGTGAACGCCTCACGGGCCAGGGTCTCGGGCACGCCGTTCAGTTCATACAGAACCTTGCCGGGAACGATCTCGGCCACGTAGTACTCGGGGTTGCCCTTGCCGTTGCCCATCCGCACTTCGGCAGGCTTCTGCGAGATCGGCTTGTCCGGGAAGATGCGGATGAAGATGCGGCCGCCGCGCTTGATGTGGCGCGAGATCGCCCGACGAGCGGCTTCGATCTGGCGCGCGGTGATGCGGCCGCGCTCGGTGGCCTTGAGGCCGAATTCGCCGAAGGACACATTGGCGCCGCGGGTGGCGACACCCGTGTTGCGGCCCTTCTGCTCCTTGCGGTACTTGCGACGTGCTGGTTGCAGCATGTTGTTCTACTCCTTAGGCGGCGCCAGTGCCCGGCGAGGGCACCTTGCGCACGCGCTTGGCGGCCGGCTTGCCGTCCGGGCCGACTTCGGCCGGGCGGGCGTCGCTCGGGGCGGCATCGCTGCGCGGGCCACGGTCGGCACCGGGGCGCGGGCCACGGCGGTCGGGCGCACCCGGGCCACCAGGACGCGGGCCACGGCGCGGACGGCGATCATCCTCGGGCGTCTCGGTCTTGGCACCGGGCGCGTCGCCGCGGCCCAGGTTGTCACCGCGGTACACCCACACCTTGCAGCCGATGACGCCGTAGGTGGTCTTGGCTTCGGAGAAGCCGTAGTCGATGTCGGCGCGCAACGTGTGCAGCGGCACGCGGCCTTCGCGGTACCACTCGCAACGCGCGATCTCGATGCCGTTCAGGCGGCCCGACGACATGATCTTGATGCCCTGCGCGCCCAGGCGCATCGCGTTCTGCATCGCGCGCTTCATGGCGCGGCGGAACATGATGCGTTTCTCGAGCTGCTGGGTGATCGAGTCGGCGATCAGCTGGGCATCGATCTCGGGCTTGCGCACCTCTTCGATGTTGACAGCCACCGGCACCTTCAGGCGGCGCGCGAGCTCGGCCTTCAGGTTCTCGATGTCTTCGCCCTTCTTGCCGATCACCACACCCGGGCGGGCCGAGAAGATGGTGATGCGGGCGTTCTTAGCGGGGCGCTCGATCAGGATGCGCGAGACGGCGGCGTTCTTGAGCTTCTTCTTCAGGTACTCACGAACGTCCAGGTCTTCGGCCAGCATGCCGGCGAAGTTGCGGTTCGAGGCGTACCAGCGCGAAGCCCAGGCGCGGGTGACAGACAGGCGAAAGCCAGTCGGATGGATCTTTTGTCCCATGGTCTTCCCTTTGCCTCAGTTGCCGACCGTCACATAGATGTGACAGGTGGGCTTGCTGATGCGGTTGCCGCGGCCCTTGGCGCGCGCCGAGAAGCGCTTCAGCGTGGAGCCCTGCTCGATGTAGATCGAGGTGACCTTGAGCTCGTCGATGTCGGCGCCGTCGTTGTGCTCGGCGTTCGCGATCGCGGACTCCAGGGCCTTCTTGACGATGCCGGCCGCCTTCTTCTGGGTGAAGGCCAGGATGTTCAGCGCCTGGTCCACCTTCTTGCCGCGGACCAGGTCGGCCACCAGCCGGCCCTTGTCAGCCGACAGGCGGACACCGCGCACGATTGCTTTGGTTTCCATCGCCTTACCTCTTGGCCTTCTTGTCCGCGGGGTGGCCCTTGAAATTGCGGGTCATCGCGAACTCGCCGAGCTTGTGGCCGACCATCTGGTCGGTCACATACACGGGGATGTGCTGCTTGCCGTTGTGAACGGCGATCGTGAGACCGATGAAGTCCGGCAGGATCGTCGAGCGACGGGACCAGGTCTTGATCGGCTTCTTGTCCTTGCCAGCCACAGCCTTGTCGGCCTTGGCTTGCAGGTGGTGGTCCACGAAGGGACCCTTCTTGAGTGAGCGTGCCATGGCGGACCCTTACTTCTTGCGACGCGAGACGATCATGCCCTGCGTACGCTTGTTGCTGCGAGTGCGGTAGCCCTTGGTCAACGTGTTCCACGGAGACACCTGAGCTTGACCCTCGCCGGTCTTGCCCTCGCCACCACCGTGCGGGTGGTCCACCGGGTTCATCGCGGTACCGCGCACGGTCGGGCGGATGCCCTTCCAGCGGATGGCACCGGCCTTGCCGTACTGGCGCAGGTTGTGCTCTTCGTTCGACACCTCGCCGATGGTGGCGCGGCAGTCGATGTGGATCTTGCGGACCTCACCCGAGCGCAGGCGGACCTGGGCGTAGATGCCTTCCCGGGCCATCAGCGTGACCGAGGTGCCCGCCGAACGCGCGATCTGCGCACCCTTGCCAGGCGCCATCTCCACGCAGTGGATGGTGGAACCGACCGGGATGTTGCGAATCGGCAGCGTGTTGCCGGCCTTGATCGGCGCCTCGGCGCCGCTCAGCAGCTTGGCGCCCACTTCCAGGCCACGCGGCGCAATGATGTAGCGGCGCTCACCGTCGGCGTACACCACCAGGGCGATGTGGGCCGTGCGGTTCGGGTCGTACTCGATGGTCTCGACCTTGGCCGGGATCCCGTCCTTGTTGCGCACGAAGTCGACCACGCGGTAGTGGTGCTTGTGACCACCGCCCTTGTGGCGAACCGTGATGTGACCGTTGTTGTTGCGGCCGGAGTTCTGCTTCTGGGGCTCGAGCAGCGAAGCCTCGGGCGCGCCCTTGTGCAGGTGCTTGTGCACCACCTTGACCACGGCACGGCGGCCGGGCGAGGTGGGTTTGACTTTGACGACGGCCATGGTTTACGAGGCCTCCCCGGAGAAGTTGAGCTCCTGGCCCGGCTTCAACGACACATACGCCTTCTTGGCGTGGTCGCGGCGGCCGATGCGGCCACCGAAGCGCTTGGTCTTGCCCTTCTGGTTGATCACGGTGACGCCTTGCACCTCGACCTTGAACAGCAGTTCGACTGCCGCCTTGATCTCGGGCTTGGTGGCATCACGCAGCACCTTGAACATCACCTGGTTGTGCTTCTCGGCAACGCTCGTGGCCTTCTCGGACACGATGGGCGCGACCAGCACCTGGGCCAGGCGGCCTTCGGTGAACTTGAGGTTCATTGCACCGTGGCTCATGCGAACATCTCCTTGAGCTGCTCGATCGCGGCCTTGGTCACCAGCACCTTCTTGTAGAAGACCAGGGACAGCGGATCGGCATAACGCGGCTCGATCACCAGCACGTTCGGCAGGTTGCGCGAGGCCAGCGCCAGGTTCTCGTCGACGTTGTCGGCGATCACCAGCACCGACTCCAGGCCCATGGCCTTGAACTTGGCGGCCAGCAGCTTGGTCTTGGGGGCGTCGACCGAGATGGAATCCACCACTGCCAGGCGGCCGTCACGGGCCAGCTGCGACAGGATGGCCGCCATGCCGGCGCGGTACATCTTCTTGTTGACCTTGTGCGAGAAGTTCTCGTCGGCCATGTTCGGGAAGGTGCGACCACCTCCACGCCACAGCGGCGACGAGGTGCTGCCAGCACGTGCGCGGCCGGTGCCCTTCTGGCGCCACGGCTTCTTGGTGCTGTGCTTCACCGCTTCGCGGTTCTTCTGGGCACGGGTGCCCTGGCGGGCGTTGGCCTGGTAGGCCACGACCACCTGGTGCACCAGGGCTTCGTTGTAGTCACGCGCGAACACGGTGTCCGGCGCGTCGAACTTGGAAGTGGCCTGGCCTTGATCGTTCAGGAGCTCGAGTTGCATCACTGGGCTCCCTTCTTGGCCTTGACCTTGATCGCGGGGCGCACGGTCACGAAACCGCTCTTGGCACCCGGCACCGCGCCACGCACCAGCAGCAGCTGGCGGGCTTCGTCGATGCGCACGATGTCCAGGTTCTGCACCGAGACCGTCACGTCACCCAGGTGACCCGACATCTTCTTGCCCGGGAACACACGGCCCGGGTCTTGCGCCATCGAGATCGAGCCCGGCACGTTGTGCGAACGGCTGTTGCCGTGCGACGCGCGCTGCGAGCTGAAGTTGTGGCGCTTGATCGTGCCCGTGAAGCCCTTGCCGATCGAGGTGCCCTGCACGTCGACGGTCTGGCCCACGGCGAACAGCGTGACCGGCACGGTGGCGCCGGCCGCGTACTGCCCCACCACATCGGCGGGCACGCGGAACTCTTGCAGGATTTCACCGGCTTCCACACCCGCCTTGGCGAGGTGGCCGGCTGCGGGCTTGGTCACGCGCGATGCACGGCGCGAACCGAACGCCACTTGCAGGGCGTTGTAGCCGTCAGTCTGCTCGGTCTTGACCTGGGTGACACGGTTGTTCGACACGTCGAGCACCGTCACGGGAACGGCGTCGCCGTCGTCCGTGAAGATGCGCATCATGCCGACCTTGCGGCCCAGCAAACCGAGGCGATAGCTGTTGGCAGCTGTCGTCATGGCTCTTCTCCAGCCCCTACCAAAAGAGGCCTTTGTTTCAAACACCCGACATCGATTGGCCGGGGTGGCGTGTGTCAGGGTGGCCGGTCATGGTCAGGGCTTGCACCCAGGCCTTGCCTGCCACCTCTCGACATTGCGGCCTAGGCTGTTGCCAGCCGAGCCGCGAAAAGCCTGCGAGTATAGCGCGCTAGCGCCAGCACCCGCAAGGCAGGTTGCTCACTGCAGCTTGATCTCGACGTCCACACCGGCCGGCAGATCGAGCTTCATCAGCGCGTCCACGGTCTTGTCGGTGGGGTCGACGATGTCCATCAGGCGCTGGTGCGTGCGGATCTCGAACTGGTCGCGGCTGGTCTTGTTGACGTGCGGCGAACGCAGGATGTCGAAACGCTGCATGCGCGTGGGCAGCGGCACGGGGCCACGCACGATGGCGCCGGTGCGCTTGGCGGTTTCAACGATCTCCAGCGCCGACTGGTCGATCAGCTTGTAATCGAACGCCTTCAGGCGGATGCGGATCTTTTGCTTTTGCATGA
Organism: Pseudomonadota bacterium; assembly: GCA_040386375.1. Classification (GTDB taxonomy): domain Bacteria; phylum Pseudomonadota; class Gammaproteobacteria; order Burkholderiales; family Burkholderiaceae_C; genus Pseudaquabacterium. The sequence continues at coordinate 690 of JAZKFQ010000069.1, read as the reverse complement.
CGGTTCCTTGTAAAGAGCGATGAAGCAGACGGCCCGCAGAGGCCGTCTGCTGGTCATGCAAGAGTTAAGCGAGGATCTTGGCGACGACGCCGGCGCCCACGGTGCGGCCGCCTTCACGGATGGCGAAGCGCAGGCCTTCTTCCATCGCGATCGGGGCGATCAGCTTCACCGTGATGCTCACGTTGTCGCCGGGCATCACCATTTCCTTGTCGGCCGGCAACTCCACCGCGCCCGTCACGTCCGTCGTGCGGAAGTAGAACTGGGGACGGTAGTTGTTGAAGAACGGCGTGTGGCGGCCGCCCTCTTCCTTGCTCAGCACATAGATCTCGGCCGTGAAGTGGGTGTGCGGCTTGACCGAGCCCGGCTTGCACAGGACCTGGCCACGCTGCACGTCTTCACGCTTGGTGCCGCGCAGCAGGATGCCCACGTTGTCGCCGGCTTGACCTTGGTCCAGCAGCTTGCGGAACATCTCCACGCCGGTGCAGGTGGTCTTCTGGGTGTCGGCAATGCCGACGATCTCGATTTCCTCGCCGACCTTGATGATGCCGCGCTCGACACGACCGGTCACCACGGTGCCGCGGCCCGAGATCGAGAACACGTCTTCCACCGGCATCAGGAAGGCACCGTCCACCGCGCGCTCGGGCGTGGGGATGTAGGTGTCCAGCGCATCGGCCAGCTTCAGGATCGCGC
>JAZKFQ010000068.1:0-31604 GCA_040386375.1 Pseudomonadota bacterium | reverse complement strand
TGAAGTTCTGCACCGCGATCGAGCGGCCGGCGCCCATCAGGTTGTGGCCGCGGTGCTGCAGCAGGGCGTTCATCGGCACCACCAGGTAGCCGCAGACCGCGCCCATGATGACCAGGAAGGGCACGGCCACCCAGATGTTGGTGAGGAAGTTCAGCCCGATCATCAGAAAGCCCACGCCGATGCCCAGGGGCAGCACGCCCACGGCGCGGTCGAGCTTCATGGTGGCCGAGGCCACCACCGCACCGATCACCGAGCCCAGGATCACCACCCCGGCCAGGTTGGAGGCCTGCATGGTGCCGTAGCCCAGCGCCGCCGCCGCCCAGGCGAAGACGATCACGCGCAGGTTGCCGAACACGCCCCACAGCAGGGTGGTGGTGGCCAGCGAGATCTGGCCCAGCTTGTCGGCCCACAGGCGCGAATTGCACTGGGCGAAATCACGCACCAGCACCGCGGGGTTGCCCGACAGCGGGCGCAGCGGGCTTTCGGTGCGCGGGATGTAGAGGTTGAACACCGCCGCCACCATGTAGACCAGCACCATGGTGGCGATGGCCGCCTCGGGCGGGGTGTCGATGCCGGTGGTCAGGCCGGGCATGTCGATGCCCAGCAGCAGGCCCGACAGGCGCGGGCCGATCAGCTGCCCACCCACCAGGATGCCCAGAATGATGGAGCCGATGGTCAGGCCCTCGATCCAGCCATTGGCCTTCACCAGCTGCGAGGGCGGCAGCAGCTCGGTGAGGATGCCGTACTTGGCTGGCGAGTACGCCGCGGCGCCCAGGCCCACCACCGCATAGGCCAGCAGCGGATGGCCACCGAACAGCATCATCAGGCAGCCCACCACCTTGATGCTGTTGCTGATGAACATGACCCGCCCCTTGGGCACGGCGTCGGCAAAGGCGCCCACGAACGGCGCCAGCAGCACATAGAACAGGGCGAACATCGGCGCCAGCGCCGGCACCTGCCAGGACGGTGCGTTGGACGACTTCAGCAGTTCGATGGCGGCCACCAGCAGCGCGTTATCAGCCAGCGAGCTGAAGAACTGCGCCGCCATGATGGTGTAGAAGCCTTTTTTCATCCGCTTTCCGGCGCGCTGCTGGCTGTGTGCAGGTGGTTCGACCCACCCTGTCTGCTATCGGTACGCAAGGGGGCCAGGCTGGAGGCACCATGCTCGCCGTCCGGGAGGCGTTGCCCGGATGCGGCGCGGTTATAGCACGCACCCCCGGCGGCGCCCCGTGACAAGCGCCCGCACTGTCAGAATTGCCGATTCCGCCCTGGCACCCACCTGCCACATCCGCCAACAACGCTGCCGCCCGCCGTGCCCCGCCCGATCTCTGCCCTGATCCACACCGACGCCCTGGCCCACAACCTGGCCCGGGCCCGCAGCCATGCGCCCGACGCCCGGGTGTGGGCGGTGGTCAAGGCCGATGCCTATGGCCACGGCATCGGCCGCGCCTTTGCCGGCCTGCGTGCTGCCGACGGTTTCGCCCTGCTGGACCTGGCCGAGGCCGAGCGGCTGCGCGCGCTGGACTGGCGCGGCCCCATCCTGCTGCTCGAGGGGGTGTTCGAGCCGCGCGACCTGGAGCTGTGCTCGCGCCTGGGCCTGTGGCATGCGGTGCACTGCGACCAGCAGATCGACTGGCTGGCCCGCCACAAGACCCATGCGCCGCACCGGGTGTTCCTGAAGATGAACAGCGGCATGAACCGCCTGGGTTTTCGCCCGGCGGCCTTCCGCCAGGCCTGGGCGCGGCTGAACGCCCTGACCCAGGTCGACGAGATCTCGCTGATGACCCACTTCAGCGATGCCGACGGCCCACGCGGCATCGCCCACCAGGTGGCCAGCTTCCAGGCCGCCACGGCCGACCTGCCGGGCGAGCGCAGCCTCAGCAACAGCGCGGCGGTGCTGCGCCACATGGGGCCGGGCGGTGTGGCCAGTGACTGGGTGCGCGCCGGCATCCTGTGCTACGGCAGCGCGCCCGACCATCCGCAGCACGACAGTGCGCACTGGCAGCTGCAGCCGGCCATGACCCTGCGGTCACGGCTGATCGGCACCCAGGCGCTGCAGCCGGGCGAGGCGGTGGGCTACGGCAGCAGCTTCAGCGCCGGGCAGCCCATGCGCATCGGCGTGGTGGCCTGCGGTTATGCCGACGGCTACCCGCGCCTGTGCCCCACCGGCACGCCGGTGCTGGTGGACGGCGTGCGCTGCCGCACCGTGGGCCGGGTGTCGATGGACATGCTCACCGTCGACCTCACGCCGGCGCCCGCGGCGGGCATCGGCAGCGAGGTGACGCTGTGGGGCCGCAGCCCGCATTTCGCGCAGGACGGCGTGGTGCTGCCCATCGACGAGGTGGCCGCTGCCGCCGGCACCATCGGCTACGAGCTGATGTGCGCGCTGGCGCCGCGCGTGCCGGTGGCCGTCGCCCCCTGACCGCCGGCTGCCGTGCCCGCCTACCATCGGGCCTTCTCGACCCAACCGGAGCAACAAGCATGGGCATCATCGGAACCATCGTCGTCGGCCTGATCGTGGGCGCATTGGCGCGCTTCGTGCTGCCGGGCGAGCAGAAGATGGGCTGGATCCTCACCATCGTGCTGGGCATCGCCGGGTCGGTGGTGGCCGGCTTCATCGGCCAGGCGCTGGGCTGGTACCAGGCTGGCCAGGGCGCGGGCTGGATCGCCTCGGTGGCGGGTGCGGCCCTGCTGCTGTTCGTGGTGCAGAAGCTGCGCGGGCCCAGCGCAGGCTGAGCCGCTTGAGCAAGCCGCCCAAGACCCAGTACACCTGCCAGGCCTGCGGCGCCAGCAGCGCCAAATGGCTGGGCAAGTGCCCGGGCTGCGAGGCCTGGAACACGCTGGAAGAGACCATCGCCGAGGCCAGCGGGGCCGCGCGCCACCGCTACCAGAGCCTGGCCAGGACCCAGTCCGTGACCACGCTGTCGGAGATCGAGGCAGCCGATGTCGAGCGCACGCCCACCGGCCAGCCCGAGCTGGACCGGGTGCTGGGCGGCGGCATCGTCGAGGGTGGTGTGGTGCTGATCGGCGGCGACCCCGGCATCGGCAAGAGCACCCTGCTGCTGCAGGCGGCCGAGACACTCTCCAGCCAGGTCAAGGTGCTGTATGTCACCGGCGAGGAAAGTGGCGCCCAGGTGGCGCTGCGGGCGCGCCGGCTGGGCCTGGCCGGCACCCAGCTGCGGGTGCTGGCCGAGATCCAGCTGGAGAAGATCCAGGCGGCGCTGGCGGCCGAGCAGCCCGCCTTCTGCGTCATCGACTCGATCCAGACCGTGTACTCCGACCAGCTCACCAGCGCCCCGGGCAGCGTGGCCCAGGTGCGTGAATGTGCGGCCCAGCTCACCCGCAGCGCCAAGTCCAGCGGCTGCGCCATCGTGCTGGTGGGCCATGTGACCAAGGAAGGCGCGCTGGCCGGCCCGCGGGTGCTGGAGCACATCGTCGACACGGTGCTGTACTTCGAGGGCGACACCCACAGCAGCTACCGGCTGGTGCGGGCGATCAAGAACCGCTTCGGCGCGGTCAACGAGATCGGCGTGTTCGCCATGACCGAGCGCGGCCTGAAGGGTGTGAGCAACCCCAGCGCGATCTTCCTGTCCACCCACGGCGCACCGGTGCCCGGCAGCTGCGTGCTGGTGACGCTGGAGGGCACCCGCCCGCTGCTGGTGGAGATCCAGGCGTTGGTTGATTCTGGTGGGCCCAGCCCGCGGCGGCTGAGCGTGGGCCTGGAGCGTGACCGCCTGGCCATGCTGCTGGCGGTGCTGCACCGCCATGCGGGTGTGCAGTGCGGCGACCAGGATGTGTTTGTCAATGCGGTGGGCGGTGTGCGCATCAGCGAGCCGGCTGCCGACCTGGCGGTGCTGCTGGCGATCCAGGGCAGCCTGCGCGGCAAGGCCCTGCCGAGTGGCTTCTTCGCCTTTGGCGAGGTGGGCCTGGCCGGTGAGGTGCGGCCCGCGCCGCGTGGGCAGGAGCGGCTGAAGGAGGCCGCCAAGCTGGGCTTCAGCATCGCCCTGGTGCCGCGGGCCAACGCGCCCAAGAAGCCCATCGAAGGGCTGATGGTGCATGCGGTGGACCGCATCGAGCAGGCGATCGAGGTGGTGCGCGGGCTCTAGCCCGGCGCCGGGTTGAACGACAACGGAACAGGCATGGACGCAAGACTGGGATGGGCGCTGGCGGTGGCCGCGGTGGCGCTGGGCTATGTGCAGTACGGCTGGAAGGGTGTGCTGCTGGCGCTGTCGGCCGTGGTGTTCTGGCTGCTGATGCAGTTCACCCGCGCGCTGCGCGCCATGCGCACGGCCGGCGGCGCGCCGGTGGGCCATGTGGCCAGTGCGGTGATGCTGCAGGCCCGGTTGAAGAAGGGCATGCGGCTGATGGACGTGATCCTGCTGACCCGCAGCCTGGGCCAGAAGCTGACCGACGAGGCCCCCGGCCAGCCGGAGAGCTTCCGCTGGACCGACGGCGCCGGTGCCACGGTGACGGTGATGCTGCAGCAGGGCCGCGTCACCGACTGGCAGTTCAGCCGCCCGGCCGACGCGCCGCCTGCAGCCTGAGCAGGCTCAGCGCTGTTGGTGTTGGTGCGGGTGTTGGTGCGGGTGTTGGTGCCGGCGGCGCCGCGCGCTGGCGGCCAGGCCGGCCAGCGCCAGCAGGGCCAGCGCCAGGCCGGATGGCTCGGGCACGGCCGTCGCGGCGGGCACGGGTGTGCTGGCGGTGAAGATCGAGGCATGCGACAGGCCGGCAGCCTGCACGCCGGGGATGTCGAAGCTGATGCTGGCGCCTGCCACGCCGCCCTGCGGCAGGTAGTAGGCGGCCCAGTTGGCGCCCCCCTTGAGCGTGAGCACCGCCGGCCCGCTGATCGACTGCAGGAAGACCAGGCGGCCCTGGCTCTCGTCGGTGGGCGACTGCTGCACGTCGAACAGCGCATTGCTCGAACCCGAGAGCTTGGACTCGTCCTTGAACTGCGTCAGGCCGGCCAGCGACAAGCCGTGCCAGGTGGACCCGCCCACCAGTGCCTGCAGGTCGGCCAGGCCGTCGTTGCCGCGGGCATAGCCCAGGCAATCGCTGGCGGTGCTGCCGCTCAGGTCTGCCAGGCCGCAGCCACCGAGGCTGATCGGCGCTGCCTGGGCCGCGCTGGCGGCGAGCAGTGCCAGCGTGCACAGGGCCTGGGAGACGGTGGAACGTGGCATGGGGTGGGCGATCAAGACCGAGAAGCGGTTGTGGGCTGCCCGGCGACCGGTGGGTGGCGGGTGCAGGCGATCGCCCGCAGTGTGTGCAGCCCGCCGTCGGCAGGGCCGTGCAGAGTGCACAAGCCGGCATGGCGCGGCGGTGCCGGCGGGGCCGGGCGTGACTTCCGCCCGCTGTGCGGCCCGCAGGGTGCGGGGTCAGCCTGCCCCGGCCACACAGGCCGGCCACCTATAATTTTTGATTGTCCAAAACCACACCAAGCACAGGAGTCAATCGATGTCCATGTCCGACCGCGACGGCAAGATCTGGATGGATGGGCAGATGGTCGACTGGCGCGACGCCAAGATCCATGTGCTGAGCCACACGCTGCACTATGGCTGCGGCGCCTTCGAAGGCGTGCGCGCCTACAACACCGCCCAGGGCACGGCCATCTTCCGCCTGCAGGAGCACACCGAGCGCCTGTTCAACAGCGCCAAGATCCTGCGCATGGCCATCCCCTTCACGCCCGAGCAGGTGATGCAGGCGCAGAAGGACGTGGTGCGCGAGAACAAGCTGGAGAGCTGCTACCTGCGCCCGCTGGTGTGGATCGGCGACGAGAAGCTGGGCGTCAGCCCCAAGGGCAACACCATCCACCTGATGGTGGCGGCCTGGCCCTGGGGCGCCTACCTGGGTGAAGAAGGCCTGGCGCGTGGCATCCGCGTCAAGACCAGCAGCTACACCCGCCACCACGTCAACATCACCATGACGCAGGCCAAGGCGGTGAGCAACTACACCAACAGCATCCTGGCCAACATGGAAGTGACCGAGGAGGGCTATGACGAGGCCCTGCTGCTGGACACCGCCGGCTTCGTCAGCGAAGGCGCGGGCGAGAACATCTTCGTCATCAAGAAGGGCGTGGTCTACACGCCGGATCTCTCGGCCGGCGCGCTCAACGGCATCACCCGCGACACCATCTTCAACATCTGCCGCGACCTGGGCCTGACGCTGAAGGAAAAGCGCATCACCCGCGACGAGGTCTACATCTGCGACGAGGCCTTCTTCACCGGCACCGCAGCCGAGGTGACACCCATCCGCGAACTGGACCGCATCACGCTGGGCCAGGGCAGCCGCGGCCCCATCACCGAGAAGATCCAGGCGGCCTTCTTCGGCATCGTCAACGGCCGCAATCCCAAGTACGCCGAATGGCTCAGCAAGGTGTGACGCACATGACCCAAGCCCCAGCCGTGGTCGAGGTGACCGCCCAGGATGTGCAAGGCCCCGGCGTGGTGGCCTGCCCCAACCCCAAGATGGCGCTGTGGAGCACCCACCCCAAGGTGTTCATCGACGTGGCCACCACCGGCGAAGGCAAGTGCCCCTACTGCGGCACCGTCTACCGGCTCAAGGCTGGCGAGAAGCTGCACGCGCACTGAGCGCGCCCATGGCGGCCACCGCCCCGCTGCCGCCACCGGTGCAACTGCTGGCGCTGGCCCAGGACGCGCTGCTGGACCAGCTCGACCGTGACGACCCGGCCCATGCGCTGGCCGGCCTGCTGGCCGCGCTGGCCCAGGCCACGGGGCGGCAGGTGTGGGTGGACGACACCCCGGGCAGCGCCGCCGGCCATGCCGCCGACGGTGTGCTCCACCTGCCGCTGCAGCGCCTGGGCACGCCGTTGGGCTGCCTGTGCCTGCAACCGGGTGGCGACCTGGGCCAAACGGCCGCCGCCGCGGCGTTGGCCGGCATCACCGACACGGTGGCCGCCCTGCTGCTGCGCGCGCGCAGCGCCCGCCATGCCGCCCAGAACGGTGCCGGCAGCGGCAGCGCCCTGGTGCGCGCCGCCCTGCGCAGCGCCGGCAGCGTGGTCTGGGACTGGCACATCCCCAGCGACCGGCTGGGCGACATCGACGAAGGCTTTGAATCCCTGGGCCACCCGCGCCAGAGCGGGCGCCGCACCCAGCAGGACTGGGACGCCCTGATCCACCCCGACGACCGCAGCGCCAACCACGCGGCCTACCTGCGCCATGCCGAGGGTGCGGCCGCCAGCTACGAGCATGTCTACCGCGCCCGGGCCGGCGACGGCAGCTGGCGCTGGCTGCAGGAGCGCGGGCGCATCGTCGAATGGGCGGCCGACGGCACGCCGCTGCGCATGGTGGGCGTGCAGTCCGACATCACCGAGCAGCGCCACGCCGAGGCCGCCGCCAGCGAGGCCACCGCGCGCCTGGGCAAGATCGCGGCCCATGTGCCCGGTGCGCTGTACCAGTTCCAGCTGGACGAGGACGGGCGCGGCTGCTTCCCGTACATCAGCGAGCGCTGCGCCACGCTGTTCGGTGTCGAGCCGGCCGACCTGGCGCGTGATGGCGCGCTGCTGACCAACCAGATCGACCCGGCGCAGCGCAGTGCGGTGGTCGCCGCCATCCACGTCTCGCGCCAGACCCTGCTGCCCTGGGTGCAGGAGTTCCAGGTGCGCCGCCCCGACGGCGCGCTGCGCTGGATCCGCGGCTGCGCCACGCCGCAGCGCATGCCGGGCGACCAGGTGCTGTGGCATGGCTACTTCGAAGACCTGACCGAGTGGCAGGCCCTGGCACGGGCCGACCACGGCCAGCGTGTGGCCGAGGCCGCCAACCGGGCCAAGAACGAGTTTCTGTCGCGCATGAGCCATGAGCTGCGCACGCCGCTGAACGCCGTCCTCGGGTTCGCCCAGCTGATGGGCCTGGACGCGGCCGCGCCGCTGTCGGCCGGCCAGCAGCGCCGGCTGGCGCTGATCCGCCAGTCGGGCGAGCACCTGCTGGCCATGATCGACGACCTGCTCGACCTCACCAGCATCGAGGCCGGGCGCCTGCCGCTGGCGCTGGAGGCGGTGCAGCTGCGCCCGCTGGCAGACGATGCACTGGCCATGGTGCAGGCCGCCGCCCAGCGCCATGACCTGCGCCTGGCCTGCGAGGGTGATGCCGCGCTGCAGGCCTGGGCCGACCGCAAGCGCCTGCGCCAGGTGCTGATCAACCTGCTGAGCAACGCCATCAAGTACAACCGCCCCGGCGGCAGCGTGCGGGTGCAGCTGCGTGCCACCGGTGGCCAGGCGGTGCTGGCCGTGCACGACACCGGCCAGGGCCTCAGCGCCGACGACTGCGCACGGCTGTTCGAGCCCTTCAACCGCCTGGGCCAGGCCCAGGGCCCGGTGGAGGGCACCGGCATCGGCCTGGCCGTGACCCACAGCCTGGTGCGCCTGATGGGCGGGCAGATCGAGGTGCAGAGCAGCCCCGGCGTGGGCAGCTGCTTCAGCGTGGCCTTGCCCACGCCGGCCTGAGGGGCGCGGCGCCGGCCGCGCCTGCGGTCAGGGCAGCAGCTTGCCGTAGAACACCACCGGGCCGGTGGGCTGGCCGGTGGGCGAGCCACCCGGCGGTTCCACGCTGACCGCCATGTGGTCGATGCCGCTGCCCTTGAGCCCGCCGGGCAGGGCCCCCTGGCGCAGCACGGTGGACCCGTCGGCATTGATCAGGCCCAGCGACTGGGGCTTGCCTTCGGCCGTGGCCCACCACAGCTGCAGCGAGCGGTCGGCCGTCACCGCCACCGGCAGCACCGGCCGCGCCACGGCCGCGCGGCCGTCGGCGCTGAAGCTGGCCACCACGCTGCCGACCAGCGCCGGGTCCTTGCCGGTGGGCTGCAGCACCACCATCACCGGCGGCTCGCCGGCACCGGGCTGGGCCAGCAGCAGGGCCAGGCCCAGCGCCGCCACGGTGGCAAAGGCCGACAGCCCGCGCCAGAAAGCCAGGCCGCGCCACCAGGCCGCCGGTGGCGCCACGCTGGCCGCGGCCTCGGGCCACAGCCGCTGCGCGATGCCGGCCCAGGCGTCGGCAGGGGGCGGCACTTCGTCGAGCACGGCGGTCAGCGGCATCAGCCGGGCCTGCCACTCGGCCACGGCCGCACGCAGCGCCGGATGGCCGGGCAGCAGGGTCTCGAAACGGCGGCGCGCCGCACCGCGCAGGGTGCCGGCCACGTACTGCGCCGCCAGGGCGTCGGCCAGGGGTTTGTGGGCGTAGTCCATGTCAGATTCCCACGGCGCTGTCGCGTTGCGCCGCACGCTCCAGGCAGGTTTTCAGGGTGGCGAGTGCACGCCGCACCCAGCTCTTCACCGTGCCCAGGGGCTGGCGCAGCTGGTCGGCCACCTCGGCATGCGACAGGCCGTCGAAGAAGGCCAGGGCCACGCTCTGGCGCTGCTGTGCGCTCAGGCCCTCCATGCAGTGGCCGAGCTGGCGTGCGTCGCTGGCGCGCTCCAGCAGGGCGGCCGGGCCGGGGGCGTCGTCGGCCAGGCGCTCGGCGGCGTCGGGGCGGTCATCGTCGTCGTCGCCGCTGTGCAGGGATTCCAGCCGCGGCTGGGCCTGCGCCCGGCGCAGGCTGTCGATGGCCTTGTTGCGGGCGATGTGGGTGAGCCAGGTCAGTGGCTGGGCGCGTTGGGCGTCGAAGCTGCCGGCGGCCTTCCAGGCGTTGACATACACCTCCTGCAGCAGGTCTTCGGCCTGGTCACGGTCACGCTGGATGCGCAGGATCACCGCGAACAGGTGACCACTGCTCAAGTCGTACACGCGGCGGAAGGCGCTGCGGTCGCCGAGGGCGCTGCGCGCCAGCAGCTGCGCCAGCTCCTTGCTGCGCTCGGTCCAGTCGACTTGGGGTGTCTTCATCGGGTTGCCGCCTCCGGCCATCTGCCTGTGTGGCCCCGGAGGGGGGCCTGCCTACAATCCGCGGCCATGCCGCGCTCACATGAATTCATACTCACCCTGGCCTGCCGGGACACCACCGGCATCGTGTATGCCGTTTCCGGTCTGTTGTACCAGGCAGGTTGCAACATCATCGATTCACAACAGTTCGGCGATGTGCAGGACGAGGATGCCACGGGTCTGTTCTTCATGCGTGTGCACTTTGCGGCGCCCGCGCACCTGGCCGACACGGCCATGCTGGAGAACCTGTTCAGCCATGTACGCACCCAGCACGGAATGGATGCACGCTTCCACGCCGTGGCCCAGCGCCCGCGCCTGCTGCTGATGGTGAGCAGCCATGGCCATTGCCTGAACGACCTGCTGTTCCGCTGGAAGAGCGGCCAGCTGGCGGTGGACATCCCGGCCATCGTCTCCAACCACACCACCCATGCGGCCCTGGCCGAGAGCTACGGCATTCCCTTCCACCACCTGCCCCTGCCCACCGGGGCCGACGCTGCCACCAAGCGTGCGCAAGAGCAGCAGGTGGAGGCCATCGTCGAGCGCGAGCGCATCGATCTGGTGGTGCTGGCGCGCTACATGCAGATCCTCAGCGCCGACTTCTGCAGCGCGCTCAAGGGCCGGGCGATCAACATCCACCACAGCTTCCTGCCCAGCTTCAAGGGCGCCAAGCCCTACTTCCAGGCCCATGCACGGGGCGTGAAGCTGATCGGCGCCACGGCGCACTACGTCACGGCCGATCTGGACGAGGGCCCCATCATCGAGCAGGACGTGGAGCGGGTGGACCACGCCATGTCGGCCGAGGAGATCACCGCCGTGGGCCGCGACGTGGAATGCGTGGTGCTGGCGCGCGCCGTGCGCTGGCATGTGGAGCGCCGGGTGCTGATGAACGGCCACAAATCGGTGATTTTTCGGTGATCTTTCGCTGAGCCCACCATGCCCATCCACCCCCCGACCGCCCACCTGATGGCCTCGCCCGACGATGTCGAGGCGCAGTTCTACGAGGCCCTGCGCGAGGCGGATCTCGACAAGCTGATGGCGCTGTGGGCCGATGACGACGAGGTGTTCTGCGTGCACCCGGGCGGCCCGCGGGTGGTGGGGCAGCAGGCCATCCGCGTGGCCTTCGAGGCGGTGTTCGCCAGCAGCGGGCGCATCCATGCCCAGCCCGAGCGGGTGCGGCGGGTGCACTCGCTGGACAGCGCGGTGCACAACCTGGTCGAGCGGGTGGAACTGCACACCAGCGAAGGTGTGCGCACCGGCTTCGTGGTGGCCACCAACGTCTACCTGAAGACATCGCAGGGCTGGCGCATGGTGGCCCACCATGCCAGCCCCGGCACGGCGCAGGAAACGCCGGAGATCGTGGAAGCGCCGTCGGTGCTGCACTGACCCCGGATGCAGGCCTTCCGTGCCCCCTGGTGGCTGCCCGGCGGCCATGCCCAGACCATCTGGGGTGCCAAGCTGGCACGCCATGCGCCCGAGCCGGCACCACGCCCGCACTGGCTGCGCGAGCGCTGGACCACGCCCGACGGCGACTTCATCGACGTCGACGTGCTGGACGCACCCGCGCCGCCCGGTGCGCCGCTGCTGGTGCTGTTCCACGGGCTGGAGGGCTCCTCGTCCAGCCACTATGCCCAGGCCTTTGCGCGCTGGGCGCGCACGGCGGGCGTGCGGCTGGTGGTGCCGCACTTCCGCGGCTGCTCGGGCCCGCTGAACCTGGCGCCACGCGCTTACCACTCGGGGGATTTCGAGGAGATCGGCTGGATCCTGGGCCGGCTGCGTGCGCGCAGCGCCGCGCCGCTGCAGGTGGTGGGCATCTCGCTGGGCGGCAACGCCCTGCTGCGCTGGGCCCAGGAGGCGGGCGACAGCGCCGCGGCCGTGGCCAGCGCGGTGGTGGCGGTGTGCGCGCCGGTGGACCTGGCTGCCAGCGGCCGTGCCATCGGCCGCGGCTTCAACCGGCAGGTGTACACGCGCATGTTCCTGCAGAGCATGAAGCCCAAGGCCCTGGCCAAGCTGGCCCAGCACCCGGGGCTGTTCAACCGCGAGGCCCTGCTGGCGGCGCGCGACCTGTACCAGTTCGACAACCTGTTCACCGCGCCGCTGCACGGCTTCCAGAACACCGAGGACTACTGGGCCCGCGCGTCGGCCAAGCCGCACCTGGCGCGCATCCGCATCCCGGCGCTGCTGATCAACGCGCTGAACGACCCCTTCGTGCCGGCCGCCAGCCTGCCCCGCGCCGGCGAGGTGGGCCGGTTTGTGCAGCTCTGGCAGCCACCGCACGGCGGGCATGTGGGCTTTCCACAAGGGCGATTTCCCGGCCATGTGCACGGCCTGCCCCAAGCCGTGGCAGGCTGGCTGGCCCGCCACCGCTGAACCGGCGGGCATGCACCGCAGGAGACCACCATGGACGACATCGTCAAGGCAGCACTGAAAAAATGGCCCAACGTGCCGCATTGCCACGGCTGGCTGGCACTGGACGCACGTGGCGACTGGTACATGCGCGACGACCGCATCCAGGCCGCAGGGCCCTTCCCCAAGGTCAAGGGCAGCCGCATCGACCACGACAAGCTCAAGGCCTTCATCGCGCGCAACTACCAGGCCGATGCGGGCGGCTGCTGGCACTTCCAGAACGGGCCGCAGCGTGTCTACGTGCAGCTGGAGGCCACGCCCTGGGTGTGGCGTGTGCAATGGCCGGACGCGGGCGCGGGTGCACCCAGCGTCACCAGCCACACCGGCCTGGCGGCGCAGGTGCGCAGCTGCTGGCTGGACGCCGAGGGTCGGCTCTACCTGGACACCGACCTGGGCCTGGGCATGGTGCACAGCCAGGACATGCTGGACGCCGCCCGGGCCATCGAGTTGGGCCTGTGGACACCGCAGCCGCTGGACGCCGCCGAGGCGCCGCAGCGCTTCGGGTTTGTGCGTGACCCGGGGGCTGCACCCGCCCCGGCCGGCACGCAGGCGTGAAAAAGCCGCCCGCAGGCGGCTTGCTGGGCCGTGGCGGCCCGCCTCACTTGGAGGCGGCGGCCTCCGGTGCCGACGCGGCAGCGGCCGACGCCGCAGCCGCGGCCGGCACCGCCGGCTCGGCAAACTTGGCACCGGCCTGGTTGGCCATGTAGACCACGGCGCGGGCGATCTCGGTGTCGCTCATCTCGCCACCACCCTGGGCGCCCATCGCACCCTTGCCCTTCAGGGCCGAGGTCAGCAGCATGTCGTAACCGGTGGCGATGCGCGGGCCCCAGGCCGCGGCATCCGCGAACTTGGGTGCACCGGCGGCACCGCTGGCATGGCAGGCGGCGCACTGGGCGGTGTAGACCTGCTCGCCGGTCTTGAGCACCGTGGGCGCCGAGGCGTCCCGGACCACGATGGAGCCCACCGGCTGGATGCGCTGCGCCACCGCTTCGGGCGACATGCCGTCGCTGCCGGCACCCGACTTGCCACCGAAATCGACGAAGTTGGCCAGCATGATGATCACGACGATGGGCACCACGAACGACGCCACCACGGCGACAACGAGTTGCTTGGGGGTCTTGATCGGGCCTTCGTGGTTCTCTTCGTGCTCGGTGTGCTGGGCGTCGGTCATGGGGTCCTCGGATGGGGCGCGGTTCTTGTCGATCTGCAGCGCTGGAAGTGGCTTGCAGGCTTGACCAGCCGCAAAGCACCCCAGGCAAAACCAGTCGATTATAGAGTGGGGCCGGGCATGGCCCGGGCTGCCGCCGGCTGCAATGGCCAGCACCCTGCGCGCCGTGGCATAGAATGGCAGGCTGTGATCCCCGCTGCGACCGTGGTGAAGTGGATATCATTGGGCCCTCCGAAGGCTTAGTCGCAAGTTCGATTCTTGCCGGTCGCACCAGCCGCCAGTCGATGCCTGATCTCTGATGTGGTCGTTGACTCAGGCGGGCCGGTGATCAGTCGGCAGTGAAGCCGACGGCCTTCACGAGCGGCCCCCACTTCTCGAAATCCGCCTTCAGCAGCGCCGCCAGCTCGGCCGGCGACGACGACTTCGCCTCCAGGCCCATCAGTGACAGGCCATCGATCGTCTCCTTGTCGGCCAGCGATGTGCGCAGCGCGGCGTTGGCGCGCGCCACCACCTCGGCCCCGGTGCCGCCCGGCAGGAAGAAGCCGAACCATTCGCCGAACACCATGTCCTTGAAACCCTGCTCGATCAGCGTGGGCGCGTTCGGCGCGAACTTGCTGCGCTGCGCGCCACTGGCGGCCAGCAAGCGCGCCTTGCCGGCGTTGACATGCTGCGTGAACTCGCCGATCGGGCCCGAGACGGCCGGGATCTGGCCGCCGATCATGTCGAGGATCGCCGGCTGCGTGCCGCGGTACGGCACATGCTTCAGCTCGACGTTGCGCGCCTTGCCGATGAGCGCGCCCATGAAGTGCGGCATCGCGCCGGCGCCGGGCGAGCCGAAGTTGGCCTGCATCGGGTTGGCCTTGCACCAGGCGAGGAACTCCTCGACGTTGCGCACCGAGGCCGGCACCGATGGCCCGACCGCGAGACCGAAATCGAAGGTGCAGCCCAGGCTCACCGGCGTGACGTCGGCGACCGGGTCGTAGGGCAGCTTCTTGTAGATGTGCGGGTAGATGCCGAGCATCGACATCGGCGTCTGCAGGATCACGCTGCCGTCGTTGGGCATCTGCTTGAGCGCCTGGATGGCAATCTGGCCGCCGGCGCCGGTGCGGTTCTCGACCACGGCGGTCTTGGCGTAACCGGCCGGGATCTTGGCGGCGACGCGGCGGCAGATCGTGTCCGAGGTGCCGCCGGGCGGGAAGCCGGTGACGACCTTGAGGGTCTCGAACGGCGTGCCCTGGGCCTGCGCGCGGGTGGCGGGCAAAGCGAGCAGCGGGGCGAAGGCGGTGGTCTGCAGCAGCGTGCGGCGGCGAATCGACATCGTTGTCTCCCGGAATGGATAGGACGGTTTGGCGCCCGAGCGGCCGTGTGACGGGCGGGCCCGCTAGCATCAGGCCTCGGCCAAGTGCCCGCCCAGCCGGGTTAGCCCGCAGTGGCCGCTGTGACGACAGGATCACCAGCAGGCACACGCTGGCCGGCCCGGACGGCCCGTCAGGCCGCGGTGTCCTCGCCGATGAGCAGGCGCCCGGCGCCGGCATGGCGGTGCGGCGGGATCTCCAGGTTGGTCGGTGCGGGCTTGTTCTTGAACACCCGGCCGGCGCCGTCGAAGGTGGAGCCGTGGCAGGGGCAGAAGAAGCCGCCCGGCCAGTCGGCCGGCAGGCTGGGGTTGCTGCCACCCTGGGGCGCGTTGCTGGGCGAGCAGCCCAGGTGGGTGCAGATGCCGATGGCGACAAACACCTCGGGCTGGATGGCGCGTGCCGCATTGGCGGCATAGGCGGGCTGCTGCGCCTTGGCAGACTGCGGATCGGCGAGTTCAGCGTCGTGGCCCTGCAGCGCAGCCAGCATCTCCGGCGTGCGCCGCACCACCCACACCGGCTTGCCGCGCCATTCCACCGTCTTCATGCCGCCGGGCGGGATGTCGGAGATGTCCACCTCCACCGGCCCGCCGGCCGCCTTGGCGCGCTCGCTGGGTGCGAAGCTCGCCACCAGGGGAATGGCGGTGGCCACGGCGGCCACGCCGCCGGCAGCGGCCGTGCCCAGCAGCCACAGGCGGCGCTGCGGGTCGCCCGGTGGCAACGGGCAGGCCGTGCTGCCGGGGGTGGAGACGGAGGAGCGGTTGTCCATGGGGTCGGTTCCTTGCCGTTGAAGCGGACGCGGTGGTCCTGGGGTGCACTGCATGCCAGCAGACTGATCAAGACCCGTGCCACGCCGATCGGCGGCGAAAACCTGTTTGAAATCAGCGGCTTGACCATGCTGCTGCCCCGGGGCTGCCAAGGCGGCATGGTGTTGTGCATGCCAGATTGGCGGTGCACTGCCAGAATGGCAGCCATGACCAACGCCGCCTGAACCATGGCCACCCAGCTGCCCGAACTGGTGTCGTACCTGGAGGGCCTGCCCGAGCCCCACATCCTGTTCGACCGGCACTACCGCATCATGGCGGCCAACGCCGCCTACCGCCGCCAGTTCAGCCCGCAGGCCCCGGTGGTGGGCCGCACCTGCCACGAGGTGTCGCACCACTTCAGCGTGCCCTGTGACCAAGCGGGCGAGAGCTGCCCGCTGGCCCGCGCACGGGTGTCGGGCCAGCGTGAGCGGGTGCTGCACCTGCACCACACGCCCCAGGGCGAGGCCTACGTCAGCATCGAGCTGGTGCCGCTGCGTGATGCCCATGGTGAGCAGGCCTACTTCATCGAGAAGATGGAGCCCCTGCGCGTGGCCCAGGGGCGGCCGGCCGCGCAGGGGCTGATCGGGCGCTCGGCGGTGTTCCAGCGCATGCTGGAACTGGTGGCGCGTGTCGGCCCGTCCCCGGCCAGCGTGCTGCTGCTGGGTGCGTCGGGCACGGGCAAGGAACTGGTGGCGCAGGCACTGCACGAGGCCAGCCCGCGGGCCGCCCATCCGCTGGTGGTGGTGGATTGCGCCAGCCTGACCGAGACCCTGTTCGAGAGCGAGCTGTTCGGCCACGAGCGGGGTGCCTTCACCGGCGCCAACACCAGCAAGCCCGGCCTGGTGGAGGCCGCCAGCGGTGGCAGCCTGTTCCTGGACGAGGTGGGCGACATCCCGCTGCCCATGCAGGTGAAGCTGCTGCGGCTGCTGGAGAGTGGCACCTACCGCCGGGTGGGCAGCACCGAGCTGCGGCGCACCGATGTGCGTGTGGTCTCGGCCACGCACCGCAACCTGAAGGCCATGGTGGCCGACGGCCGCTTCCGCGAAGACCTGTACTACCGGCTGAGCACCTTTCCCATCACGCTGCCCGCGCTGCGGGACCGGGTCGACGACATCCCCCTGCTGGCGGTGGCCCTGCTGGCGCGGGTGGCGCCGCAGCGCCGCATGCAACTGTCGGCGGGTGCGCTGGCGCTGCTGCAGCGCCATGCTTTCCCCGGCAATGTGCGGGAGCTGCGCAACGTGCTGGAGCGTGCGGTGCTGCTGGCCGATGGCACCAGCATCGAGCCCGTGCATGTGGCCGGCGCCCTGGACGCGGATGCGCCGCCGCCGGGCCCGGGCGCCGCGGCGGCTGGCCTGCCCCAGGGTTTGCCGGTGCCCGCGGCGCAGGCCTCGCTGCGCAGCGTGGAGCGGGCGGCCCTGCAGGCGCAGCTCCAGGCCCACCGCGGCAGCCGCGCCGATCTGGCGCGCCAGCTGGGCATCAGCGAGCGCTCGCTCTACCGCAAGCTGCGGGACTTGGGCCGGCCGCCGCCGCGCGCCGGGGATTGACCGGCACGGCCCCGGGCCGTGCGCGTCAACCCGCCGTCATGCCGCCATCCACCGAGTAGCGGCCGCCAGTGCAATAACGGCTGTCGTCGCTGGCCAGGAACAGCGCGGTGGCGGCCACTTCGTCGGCAGTGCCATAGCGGCCGGCCGGGATGCGGCTGCTGATGGACTGCTGGGCCGCCGCCTCCGCACCCGGGGCGTAGCCATGCTCGATGGACCGCATCATGCGGGTGTCGATGGGCGCGGGGTGGATGGTGTTGATGCGCACACCCGAAGCGCCCGTCTCCAGCACCGCCGAGCGCATCAGCCCAACCACCGCATGCTTGCTGGCGGCATAGGGCGCCAGGTGCCGGCCGCCCTTGAAGCCGGCCACCGACGAGGTGATGATGATGCTGCCGCCACCCTGCTGCTGCATCACCGGCAGGGCGTGCTTCAGGCCCAGGAACACGCCCCGCACGTTGACGGCCATCACCCGGTCGAAATCTTCCACCGGCATCTCGGCCAGCGGCGCCACCCGGCCTTCGGTGCCGGCGTTGCAGAACAGCACGTCCAGCCGGCCATGCAGCGCCAGCGCGGCCTGCAGCGCCGCACGCATCTGCGCCTCGTCGCTGACATCGGCCACCTGGTGGCTGACGGCGGCGCTGCCGATCTGGGCCACCGCCGCCTGCAGGCGCGCCGCGTCCAGATCGACCAGCACCACCTGGGCGCCCTCGGCCGCAAACAGCCGGCCGGTGGCCAGGCCGATGCCGCCGCTGCCGCCGGTGATGACGGCCACCTTGCCCTGCAGGCGCTGCATGGTCAGAACACTTCGAACAGGCCGGCGCCGCCCATGCCGCCGCCGATGCACATCGACACCACCACATGCTTGGCGCCGCGGCGCTTGCCCTCCATCAGCACATGGCCTGACAGGCGCGCGCCGGTCATGCCGAAGGGGTGGCCGATGGCGATGGAGCCGCCGTTGACGTTGTACTTGGCGGGGTCGATGCCCAGCTTGTCGCGGCTGTACAGGCACTGGCTGGCAAAGGCCTCGTTCAGCTCCCACAGGTCGATGTCGGCGATCTTCAGGCCGTGGCGCTCCAGCAGGCGCGGGATGGCGAACACCGGGCCGATGCCCATTTCATCGGGCTGGCAGCCGGCCACCGCCCAGCCCTTGAAGGCGCCCAGCGGCTGCAGGCCGCGGCGCTCGGCCTCCTTGGCCTCCATCAGCACCAGGGCGGCCGCGCCGTCACTCAGCTGGCTGGCATTGCCGGCAGTGACGAACTTGTCCGGCCCCATCACCGGCGCCAGCTTGGCCAGGCCTTCCAGCGTGGTGTCGGGGCGGTTGCATTCGTCGCGGTCGACCACCGCGTCCACGAAGGATTCGGCCTTGCTCACCTTGTCCACGACCTTCATCGTGGTCTTGACCGAGATGATCTCGTCCTTGAACTTGCCGGCCTCCTGGGCCGCGGCCATCAGCCGCTGCGATTGCAGCGAGTACTCGTCCTGGTACTGGCGGCTGAGGCCGTAGCGCTGGGCCACGATGTCGGCGGTGTCGATCATCGGCATCCAGAACGCGGGCAGCAGTTCGGTGAGGCGCGGGTCACGCCCGCCGCCGCCACCACCCTGGAAGGTGATGGAGTCGACCCCACCACCCACCATCACGCTGGCGCCTTCTTCGACGATGTGGTGCGCCGCCACGGCGATGGCGTTCAGGCCCGACGAGCAGGCGCGGTTCAGCGTCATGCCCGAGGTGGTGACCGGCAGGCCGGCCAGCATGGCCGCGGCACGCGCCACATTGCCGCTGGCGGCCACGTTGCCGGCCACCACGTCTTCCACCTCGGCGGGGTCCACCCCGCTGCGGCGCACGGCGTGCTCGATGGCATGGCCCAGCATGGTCATGCTGGAGGTGTTGTTGAAACCACCACGCCCGGCCTTGGCCAGGCCGGTGCGGGCATAGGAGACGATGACAGCCTGGCGCATGGTGTGTGCCTTTCGGGGTGGGTTGAAGACAGGGGAGGGCCAGTCTTCCACAGCACCCGGCGGCACCGCGTCACACGCGGTACACCTGCGGGCCCCGGCTAGAGGCCGCCCTTGCCCAGGTCCAGGTGGCCACGCGCCAGGTTCACGCGCAGCAGGTCGGTCTCGCCCTCGGCCAGGCGCAGGGCACGCAGGCGGCGCAGCGCGGCTTCCAGCGGGTGGCCGCTGACCAGGGCCTCGCCACCCACCAGCTGCACCGCCAGGTCCACCAGCTGGCCGGCCACTTCGGTGGCGAACACCTTGGCGGCGATGCTCTCGTTGACGGCGTCCTGGCCGCTGTCGTGCAGGCGCGCCGTGCGGTAGACGGTGGCGCGGGCGGCATAGGCCTGGATGCGCATGTCGCCGTAGCGCAGCCGCATGCGTTCGCTGGCAGCGCGCGGGCCGCCGCGGCGTTCACGCAGCAGTTCGGCGCCGACGAAGTCCACCGCCCAGCAGGCCGTGCCCAGCGCGTCGGCCGCCACCATGCGGCGCACCGCGCTGATCTTGGCCAGCGCGCGGCTGCGGCCCTCGCCCGGCGCGCCGATGGCATGGCTGCGCGGCAGGCGCACGGCGTCGAAGCGGAACGCGGCATGGTGGCTGCCGTCCAGCGAGCTGAAGCGGCGCGTCAGCGTGACACCCGGCAAGCCGGTGTCGATCACCACCATGGCCGGGCCCTGGCCCTCCACCTCCACCAGGGCCACCAGGAAATCGGCGTCGGCACCGCCGGTGACATAACTCTTCTGGCCCGTCACCAGCAGGCTGTCGCCGTCCACCACGGCCCAGCTGGGGCGCGGTGCATCGGCCGGCTCGGTGAAGGCGAATCCGCTGCGCTTCTCGCCCGCCAGCAGCGGCAGCAGGTGGCTGCTGCGCAGCGGCTCGGCCACACCGGCCAGCAGGCCGGCATCCGGGCCGAACAGGCCGGGCAGGTGGCCGGCGTTGTGGCGGGCGAGTGTCTCGCGCGCCACCAGCAGGCTGAGTGCCGGGGTGGCATGGTCCTGGGTCAGGCCGAACAGGCCGGCGTCCTTGGACAGCGCCCGCACCTGGGCCGCCAGGTCGGCCGGGCTCAGCGTGCTGTCGTCGCGCAGCGCCGCCAGCGGGCCCTGGGCCAGGGCGGCCACACGTGTGCGCAGGGCGGTGAGTTGATCGCTCAGCAAGTCGGGCATGGTGGTTCAGCGCTTCACGGCCTGGGGCATGCCGCCGGGGTCGATCACCGTGCCGAAGACTTCCTTGTTGTGGGCGTGGCAGAGGTGGTGCAGGCCGAAGGCGGCATCCACCGCCGTCTGCTGGCCCATGATGTCCAGCGTCTGGTTCACCGCCTGCTTGGCCATGGCCAGCGCAAACGCCGGCTTGCTGGCGATGCGCCCGGCCATGGCCAGCACTTCATCCTGCAGCGCGGCGCGTGGCACCACCTGGTTCACCATGCCCAGGCGGTGCGCCTCCTGCGCGCTCCAGTTGTCGGCCGTGAACAGGAATTCCTTGGCCTTGCGTGCGCCCAGCTCCCACGGGTGCACGAACCACTCCACACCCAGCACGCCCATCGTCACCACCGGGTCGCAGAACAGGGCGTCGTCGCTGGCGATGATGATGTCGCAGGCCCAGGCCAGCATCAGCCCGCCGGCGATGCAGCGGCCCTGCACGGCGGCGATCGTCGGCTTGGGCAGGTTGCGCCAGCGCCGGGTGTTCTGCAGGTAGATCTCCTGCTCGCGGGCGAAGCGGCCATGGGCGCCGGGCTGGGCGAAGCCGCCCCAGTTCGACACCGTGGGCTGCGCACCCAGCACCACGCCGCCATCACCACGCAGATCGTGCCCCGACGAGAAGTGCGGGTCGGCCGCGGCCAGCACGATGACCTTCACCGCGTCGTCGGCCACGGCACGCTCGAAGGCGGCATTCAGGTCGTAGCCCATCTGCAGGTTCTGGGCGTTGCGCGCCGCCGGGCGGTTCATCACGATGCGGGCCACGCCGGGGGCGGGCTGCTCGTACAGCAGGGTCTCGAAGTCGCTCATGGTGGGGGTTGGCTCCAGACGGGGTTCAGACAATCACCACGCCGTCACCCGGCGGCTCGGCATACAGCGCCGCCACCAGCGTGGCACGGCGCTCCAGCGTGGCGCGCTGGTTCACATAGCCCTTGTCGGTGATCTCGCCGGCGTCGATGGACGGCGGCTCGGTGAGCAGCAGGAAGCGGGCGATGCGGCGCGACGAGCCGCCGGCCACCGCATTGAAGCCGGCCAGCCGGTCGGCCACCACCACGCGCAGCTTGTCCAGGGCGGCGCCCGGCCGGCCATCGGCATCCAGCGCCTTCAGCCCCGCGGCCGAGGGCCACAGCAGGGCGCCGGCAAACGGCTGGTCCTGGCCGGTGACCACCGCGTCCATCAGGTAGGGGCTGCAGGCGGCCACCAGGTCGGGCCGCAGCGTGCCCACGCTGACCCAGGTGCCGCTGTCGAGCTTGAAGTCCTCGGTCACCCGGCCGTCGAACACCAGGCCTTGGGCCGGGTCGTCCTCGTCCAGGAAGCGTGCGGCATCGCCCAGCTTGTAGAAGCCTTCGTCGTCGAAGGCGGCGGCCGTGCGCGTGGGGTCGGCGTGGTAGCCGGTGGTCACCGTCGGGCCCTTGACCCGCACCTCCAGCTTGCTGCCGTTGGGCACCAGCTTGATGGTCATGCCCGGCACCGGCAGGCCCACCAGGCCCACACGCTCGGTGGCCCAGTGGGTGACGGTGACGCCCTGGGTCTCGGTGGCGCCGTACATCGTGGTCAACGGGATGCGCTGGCCGGTCTCGGCGATGGCCAGCGCCTGCAGGCGCTCATACACATCGTTGGACAGCGTGGCGCCGCCATAGCCCATGTAGCGCAGGTTCTTGAAGAAGCTGCGGCGCAGTTCGGGGTCGCGTTCCATGGCGTCGGCCAGCATGCCGAAGGCGATGGGCGCCGAGCCGAACACCGTGGGCGAGACCTCGTACAGGTTCTTGATCGTGGTCTCGAACTGGCCGGGGATGGGCTTGCCTTCACACAGGTGCACCGTGCCACCGTTCCACAGCACGCCGTTGAAGCCGATGTTGCCGGCGCTGATGTGGCTCCAGGGCATCCACTCCAGGCTCTGCGGCACCACGCCGGGCTCGGGCGGTTCGGCACGCAGGCCTTCCTGGCCGGCGATGGTGGCGCTCATCATGCCGAAGCTCTGCGGCACACCCTTGGGCAGGCCGGTGGAGCCGGAGGTGAACAGGTATTTCGCCACCGTGGCCGGGCCCAGGGTGTCGCGCGCCGCGGCCACGGCGGCGGTGGGCGTGGTGGCCAGCAGCGTGGCCAGCGGCAGGGCGCCATCGCCCACACCATCGGCGCTGACGACCACCAGGCCGGGGTCCATCTCGCGCAGCACCTGCAGCGCGCGGGCAAACGGGGCACCGCTCTGCACGAACACCACCTTGGGCCGCACCACGGCCGCGCAGTGGCGCAGCCGTGCATGGTCGGAAGACAGCAAGGACGTGGCCGGGCTGATGGGCGCAATCGGCACGCCGGCGGTGTAGCAGCCCAGGGTCAGCAGCGCATGCTCGATGCTGTTGGCCGACAGCACCATCACGCTGTCGGCGGCGGTCAGGCCACGGTCCAGCAGCCATTGCGCGATCGACTCGGCCGCGGCCAGCGCCTGGCCGTAGCTCACCTGCCGCCAGGGGCCGTGGCCGGGTTCACGCTGCTTCATCCACGGCCGCTCGGGGTGCTGGGCCGCACGCTCCTGCAGCAGGTGGGCGATGCTGCGCGGGCTGGGCCCGGGCGCGTGGTTGGAGCGCAGCAGGATGCAGCCGTCGTCACGCCGCTGCACGTCGACGCTGGGCGGCTTCAGCGGCAGGGGCTTGAACGGGGGCAGGGGGTGGTGCATCACAGTCCTCTCACAGGCTCTTCAGCCAGGGCAGCAGCAGGGCGTTGACGGCCTCGGGTGCCTCCTGCTGCGTCCAGTGCCCGATGCCGGGCAGCATGTGGGCGCCACGCAGGCCGGGCAGGTGGGGCGCCATCAGGTCCACCGGCTTGACGCCGGGCAGCATGCGCAGGGCCAGGTCACGCTCACCGCCGATGAACAGCGACGGCTGCGTGATCCGCCGGCCCAGGAACTGCTGCTGCCAGGCGAAATCGGCCGTGTGGTTGCGGTAGCGGTTCAGCGGGCCGTAGAAGCCCGACGCCTGGAACTCGGCGACGAAGTGGTCTTCGTCTGCGGGTGTCCACCAGGCCGGAAAGGGCTGGGGGTCGGGCAGGCCGTCCAGCAGCTTCGCGCCATGCGGCTTGTTCTTGGGCCAGGTGCCATCGGGCGCATCACCGCTGATGGCATAGACGAACTTGCGCAGGCTGGTGCGCACATCGGCTTCCAGTTCGGCCTCGGCCGGGCCCACGTCCTGGAAATACACCTGGTAGAAGAACCGGTTCTTGGCGGTGAAGGCGGCGTGGATGGCGTCGAGGAAGGGTGCCTTGGGGATGCCGGTCCAGGGCACCGACAGGCCGGCCACGGCACACACCCGGTCGGGCCGGCTCAGCGCGGTGTTCCAGACGATGGGCGCGCCCCAGTCATGGCCCACCAGGATGGCCGGCGCGCCGGGCTGCAGGTGCGCGGCGGCACCGGCCACGTCGGTGGTGATCTGCTGCAGGCTGTAGTCGGCCACGGCGGGGGGCTTGTCCGACCCGCCGTAGCCCCGCACGTCGATGGCGCAGGCGGTGAAGCCCGCTGCGGCGATGGGCGCCATCTGGTGGCGCCAGCTGTACCAGCCCTCGGGAAAGCCGTGCACCAGCAGCACCAGCGGCCCGCTGCCCTGGATGGCGGCGCGCAGCTGGATGCCGTTGGTCGGGATGGTGATGAAGCGCAGGTCCATGCCAGCGCCCCCGCTCATCCGGCGCTGCCGGGCTGCGGTGTCAGCTCCAGGCCCGGCAGGCTGCCGGCCTTGCGCCATTCGTCGAGCAGGCGGATGAAGACCATGGGCCCGCGCCAGAACTGGTTGTTGCGCTCGGTGCGGGCGTCGGGGTTGCCTTCGTTGTTGTAGTAGCCCGGTGTGCAGGCCGCCAGGAAATCATGCCGGGTGCGCGCCAGCTTGACGATGGTGTCCACCCACTTCTCTTCCGCCTCGGCGCTGGCCTCGAGCGTGCGCACGCCGCGTGCCTTCACCTCGCCCAGGATGTGGGCGATGTGCCGGCTCTGCTCGTCCAGCATGTGCTGGAAGTTGGCGCTCTGGCCCGACTGCTGCGTGGTCATCACGAACAGGTTGGGGAAGCCGCGGCTGAACAGGCCGTGGAAGGTGCTGGCGCCGTGCTTCCACTTGTCCGTCAGCGTCAGACCATTGCGGCCGGTGACTTCAAAGCCCAGGCGGCGGGTGAAGTCCGTGCCCACCTCGAAGCCGGTGCCGAAGATCAGGCAGTCGAGTTGATATTCCTGGCCGGCCACCACCACGCCGCGCTCGGTGATGCGCTCCACGCCCTGGCCCTGCGTGTCCACCAGCTGCACATTGGGCCGGTTGAAGGTGGGCAGGTACTGGTCGTGGAAGCAGGGCCGCTTGCAGAACTGGTTGTACCAGGGCTTGAGCGCCTCGGCGGCGGCGCGGTTCTGCACCACCGCGTCCACCCGGGCGCGTACCTTCTGCATCTTCAGGTCGTCGGCGCGCTGCACCAGGGCGTCGGGGTCGGTCACGTCGCCGCCGGCCTGGGCCTGGCGGTGGGCGGCCAGGGCGATGTTGTTGATGATGTCGGTCCAGCCGTCGTTGACCAGATCGACCTCGAAGCGCCCGCCCGAGATCACCGTGGTGAAGTTGTGCATGCGTTCACGCTGCCAGCCGGGCTGCAGGCTGCGGACCCAGTCGGGGTCGGTGGGCCGGTCGTTGCGTTCGTCCACCGACGACGGGGTGCGCTGGAACACGTAGAGCTGTTTGGCGCTTGCGCCCAGGTGCGGCACACATTGCACGGCGGTGGCGCCGGTGCCGATGATGCCCACGCGCTTGTCGGCCAGGCCGGTGAGGCCGCCCATGGAGCTGCCGCCGGTGTAGGCGTAGTCCCAGCGGCTGGTGTGGAAGCTGTGGCCCCTGAACGAGTCCAGCCCCGGGATGCCGGGCAGCTTGGGCAGGTTCAGCGGCCCGCCGGCCAGCACCACGAAGCGGGCGGCCAGTTGGTCGCCGCGGCTGGTGGTCACGCGCCAGCGCGCCGCCGCATCATCCCAGGCCATGCCGGTGATCACGGTCTGGAACAGCGCCGACGGGTACAGGTTGAAGTGCCGGCCGATGCGGCGGGAATGCTCCAGGATCTCGGGCGCCTTGGCGTACTTGGCCACCGGCATGTAGCCGGTTTCTTCCAGCAGCGGCAGGTAGATGTAGCTCTCGGTGTCGCAGGCGGCGCCGGGGTAGCGGTTCCAGTACCAGGTGCCACCGAAGTCACCACCCTTCTCGATGATGCACAGGTCGTCGTAGCCGGCGGCGCGCAGCCGCGCGGCCGCCAGCAGGCCGCCGAAGCCACCGCCCACCACCAGCACGTCCATCTCGCGGGTGATTGGGGCGCGGCTGAAGCCGGGCTCCACATAGGGGTCGTCCAGGTAGTGGGCGTAGCGGCCGCTGATGGCCACGTACTGGTTGTTGCCGTCGGCGCGCACCCGCTTGGCGCGCTCGGCCTCGTACTTGCGGCGCAGGGCCTCGGTGTCGAGGGCGGCGGCTCCGGCCGGGGTGGTGGTGTCGGCGCGGGCGGCGGTGTCTGCGGTCTGGGCGATTTCGGCCATGGGGGGGCTTGCTCCTGGCGGTCGATGAACGGCACCCGGCACGCAGGTGGCGGTTCGACTCTAGGCGCACAGGCGTCGCGGTTTCTGTCGCGCAGCGGTCAGTTCGGTGCGGTGCGCTGCTGGACGGCGCTGTAGGACAGCGCCCACAGCGAATGCAGCCACGCACCGCCTTCCGTCGGCGCAGCGGCGTCGTGATAATCGATTGGCGTGTTCACCGTCCAGCCACTCCACCAACGCCTTGCTGCTGCACCCCGGCCTCTCGGGCACTCCGGCACATCACCACCGACCATGAGCGCCCCGCCACTGTCTCCACTGGCACTGCCACCGCAGCTGACCTGCTTCATCGTGGAGGACAGCCCCGTCATCCGCCAGAACCTGATCGCCACGCTGGAGGAGTTGTTGCCGATGCAGGTGGTGGGCACGGCCGAGGACGAGCAAGCCGCGCTGGCCTGGATGCAATCTGCCGAGGCGCACTGCGACCTGATGGTGATCGACATCTTCCTGAAGGCAGGCACCGGGCTGGAAGTGCTGCGCCAGGCGCACCGGCTGCGCCCGGAGGCGCGCCTGGTGGTGCTGACCAACTACGCCACGCCCGACATGCGGCGCCGCTGCACCCAGCTGGGTGCCGACCGCGTGTTCGACAAATCAGCCGAACTGGAAGAGCTGCTGGCCTACTGCGCGACCCTGATCCCTGATGCACCTGCCCACTGACATGGCTGCCGGCCGTGCGGCCGGGCGCTCACTGGATGAGGCCGTTCTTCAGCGCGTAATAGGTCAGGTCGCTGTTGGAGGCCAGCTTCATCTTCTCCATCACCCGGGTGCGGTAGGTGCTGACGGTCTTGACCGACAGCGACATGCTGTCGGCCATGTGGCCGATGGTCTCGCCCTTGGCCAGGCGCAGGAAGACCTGGAATTCCCGCTCCGAGAGCAGCTCATGCGGCAGCTTGTCGGGGTTGGCGCCCAGGCCGTCCGCCAGCAGTTCGGCCACGGCCGGGGTGATGTACTTGCGCCCGCGCACCACGGTGCGGATCGCCTTGACGATCTCCTCCGGGTCGCATTCCTTGTTCAGGTAGCCGCTGGCGCCCTGGCGCAGCAGGGTGGTGGCGTAGTGGGTCTCGGGGTAGCCGCTCAGGATCAGCACCGGCAGCTCGGGCCGGCGTGCCTTGATGGCGGCGAGCGCGTCCACCCCGCTCTGGTCGGGCATGGACAAATCCATCACCACCACGTCCAGATCACCGGCACGCACCAGGTCCAGGGCCTCGCGGCCGGTGGAGGCTTCGCCGGTCACACGCAGGTCGACCTGGTCGCCGAAAAACTGGCGCAGGCCGGCGCGCACGACAGCATGGTCATCAACGATCACGACACGGATCAAGGCTTGTCCTGGCGTCTGTGGGTGGGCATTCCAGTGTAGGGGATGGACTTGCGCATTGGAGCCCTGATCCTTCGCCTGCGCGACAGCGCGCTGGCCTTCGCCCTGGCGCTGGCGCTGGCGGCCATGCTGGTCACCATCAGCGAGCTGGGCTACCAGCGCGCCAAGCGCCAGCTGGGCGAACTGGTGCTGATGGGCCAGGCGCGGCTGGAGCTGGCGCGCCTGGTGCGGCGGGTGGGGGATGCCGAATCCAGCCAGCGTGGCTATCTGCTGACCGCCCGGCCCGAGTACCTGGCGCCCTACAAGGACGCGCGTGCCGATGTCGACCGTGGCCTGGCCCGCCTGGCCGAGCTGCAGCAGCAGCGCAGCGACGACGCCGACGTGGCCGCCAACACCGACGATCTGCGCCTGCTCAGCGGCCATGTGCGCACCAGGCTCAGCGAGATGAACGAGGTACTGGGCATGTTCGAGCTGGGACGGCGCGAGGCGGCGCAGGAGCTGATGCTCACCGGCATCGGCCGCGACGAGATGGTGAGCATCCGCACGGTGTCGGACCGCATGCTGGCGCGCGAAAACGCCCGCGTGGCGGCCGGGCTGCGCCTCGTGTTCGATTCACTGTCGCTGAACCGGGTGGGCATCACCGCGGTGACCGGCCTCAGCCTGCTGCTGGTGGCCCTGGTGCTGCGCCAGCGCCGCCAGGCCGAGAGCCAGCGCCAGGCACAGCAGTGGGCCATCCGCGCCGAGCGCGACCGGCTGGAGATCGAGGTGCAGCACCGCACCGCCGAGCTGACCAGCCTGGCCCGCCACCTGGAAACAGCGCGCGAGGACGAGCGCGCCCGCCTGGCGCGTGACCTGCACGACGAGCTGGGCGCCCTGCTCACCGCTGCCAAGCTGGACGTGGCGCGCCTGCGGCCGGGCCTGCAGCAGTCGGCGCCGGCGCTGATGCCGCGGGTCGAGCACCTGGTGCAGACGCTGAACAGCGGCATCGCGCTCAAGCGCCGCATCATCGAGGACCTCCGCCCCTCCAGCCTGGACAACCTGGGCCTGCTGCCGGCGCTGGAGATCCTGTGCAGCGAGTTCGCCGAGCGGCTGCAGGTGCAGCTGCACACCGATCTGGCGCCGGTGGCCCTGTCGCGCACCGCCGATCTCACCGCCTTCCGCCTGGTGCAGGAATCGCTGAGCAACATCGCCAAGCATGCGCAGGCGCAGCATGTGACGGTGGCCGTGGCCGAGCAGGACGGCATGGCCTGCATCCGTGTCAGCGACGATGGCGTGGGGTTCGAGCCCGCCCGCTTGTCGCTGGGCAGCCACGGCCTGGTGGGCATGCGCTACCGGGTGCAGGCCGAGGGCGGGCAGCTGGCCATCACCAGCGCGCCGGGTGCCGGCACCCGGGTGCAGGCCTTGCTGCCGCTGGTGGAGCCTGCCAGCACCTGACGCCGGCCGGCGCCAGGCCGGCGTTCGCGGCGCCTCAGCGTGCCAGGGCCACGATCTTCGCGGCCGGCAGCGCGCCCGACTGGCGCCGCTGCTCCTGCCCGCCCTGCAGCCGCACCAGGGTGGGAATGCTGCGGATGCCGAACCGCGCGCTGGTCTCGGGGCTGTCGTCGCTATTGACCTTGACCAGCAGGGCCTGGCCCTTGAGCTGGCGCGCCGCGGCGTCGAACTGCGGTGCCATCTGGCGGCAGGGCCCGCACCAGGGGGCCCAGAAATCCACCAGCACCGGCAGGCTGCTGCTGCGCACGAAGGCGTCGAAGTTGCGGTCGTCCAGTTCGATGGGCGCGCCGCTGAGCAGGGGCTGCTGGCAGCGGCCGCAGACCGGCTCGTCGGCCAGGCGCGCAGCCGGGACGCGGTTGGTGGCGCCGCAGTGGGCGCAGGCGATGTGGTGCTTGTCCATGCCAGGCATCTTGGCCCGGCGGCGGGCATTTCAAGCGGCCGGTCGGGGTGGGGGCAGGTCGAACACCAGGCAGGTGGTGGTGGCATGGGCATACAGCGTGCCGTCGGCGCCCACCAGGCGCGCCTCGGCCGTGGCCAGCTGGCGGCCGCAGTGGATCACGCTGCCCTCGGCACGCACCCGCTGCACCTGGGGTGTCAGCGCCTTGACCATGTTCACACTCAGCTCGGCCGTGGTGTAGCCCCGCCCGGGCGGCATCAGCGTGTGCACCGCGCAGCCCAGGGCCGAATCCAGCAGGGTGGCGAACCAGCCGCCGTGGATGGTGCCCAGCGGGTTCAGGTGCTGGGCCAGGGGTGTGCCCTGGAACACCGCGCGGCCGGGCGCGACCTCGATGATGGTGAAGTCCAGCGTCTTGGCGATGGCGGCATAGGGCAGGGCGCCGTCCAGCATGGCCTGCATCAGCTGCAGGCCCGACAGGCCGGCCACCTGGTCGCGGCGGGCCACGCCGGGGCCGGGGCCGCAGGCCAGGCGCGCGAGCACGGCGGCTTCGTCGGCCAGCCAGGTGGCGAGCAGGTTGGTGGGGGCGGTGGTCGTTGTCATGGCAGGTTCCGGATGATTCAATTGCAACTGCAACAATTGTAGATACAATCGATGCATGGCTGCTGTCACCCCTGCGTCCCCCTTGCTGCCGTCGGTGCTGGACGGCCTGGCCGCTGGGCTGCCCGCGCCGCGCGGCTGCACCCATTTCCAGCTGCGTCAGCTGGCGCGCCAGGTCGGCCTGGTCTACGACAGCGAGCTGGCCGCCGTGGGCCTGAAGACCACGCAGTTCTCGCTGCTGAGTTCGCTGCAGGCGCTGGGCCCGGTGCGACCGGGTGACCTGGCGCGGGCGATGAAGATGGAGCCCTCCACCCTCACCCGCAACCTCAAGCCGCTGCTGGCCGCCGGCTGGGCCGAGCTGGGCCCCGGCCCCGACGGCCGCAGCCGTGCGGTGCGCCTCACGCCCGCCGGGCTGGCGCTGCGCGACCAGGCGCGCCAGCGCTGGCGCCTGGCGCAAGACCGGTTGAACACCACCCTGGGCGCCACACGCGTGGCCGCGCTGCATGTGCTGATCCAGGAATCCCTGCAACTGCTGGCCGGTGCTGGCGAGGAGAGCCCCGATGCCTGATGCCAGCCTGCCACCCTCGTCCAGCAACACCCTGCGCCTGTGGCCGGTGTGGCTGGTGCTGCTGGCCGCCGCCGGCACCTTCGCGCTGACCATGGGCACACGCCAGAGCATGGGCCTGTTCCTGGGGCCTCTGAACACCGCCACCGGCCTGGGCCTCGGCAGCATCAGCCTGGCCTTTGCCTTCGGCCAGCTGTGGTGGGGCCTCACCCAGCCCTTTGCCGGTGCCATGGCCGACAAGCACGGCGCCGGCCGGGTGCTGCTGGTGGGTGCCTGCCTGGTGGCGCTGGGCACGGTGATCACCCCACTGATGACCACCACCGCCGGCCTGATCTTCGCCATCGGCGTGCTGTCGGCCGGTGGCGCGGGCATGGCCGGCCCGGCGGTGCTGATGGCCACCACCACGCGCCTGATCCCCGAGAGCAAGCGTGGCCTGGCCACCGGCATCGTCAACGCCGGTGGCTCGTTCGGCCAATTCGTGATGGCGCCGATTGCGGGTGGTCTGATCCTGGGCCTGGGCTGGGTGCAGGCCATGCAGGTGATGGGCCTGCTGGTGCTGCTGTGCCTGCCGGCGGCCTTCATCCTGCGCGGCGTGCCGTCGCAAGCCGCCAGCCCCGGGCAGGCCAAGGTCAGCACCGGCCAGGCAGTGAAGACGGCGCTGGCCGACCGCTCCTTCCGCCTGCTGGCGGCGGGCTTCTTCGTCTGTGGCTTCCACGTCGCCTTCCTGGGCACGCACCTGCCCGGCATCGTGGCGGCCTGCGGCCTGCCGCTGCAGTACGGCGCCTGGGCGCTGGCGGTGCTGGGCCTGTTCAACATCGTGGGCAGCATCGCCATGGGCTGGGCGGTGGGCCGCTGGCGCATGAAGTCGTTGCTGTCGCTGGTCTATGCGACGCGCGCGCTGGCGGTGCTGCTGTTCCTGCTGGCGCCCAAGACCGGGCCGGTGGTGCTGGCCTTTGCCGCGGTGATGGGCGTCACCTTTCTGTCCACCGTGCCGCCCACCGCAGGCCTGGTGGCCAAGTTCTTCGGCGTGGGCCACATGGCCACGCTGTTCGGCGTGGTGATGCTCACCCACCAGGTGGGTGGTTTCCTGGGCGCCTGGCTGGGCGGCCAGGTCTTCCAGGCCACCGGCAGCTTTGACATCGTGTGGATGATCGACATCGCCCTGGCGGTGGCGGCGGCCCTGCTGCACTTGCCGATCCGCGAGGCGCCGGTGGTGCGTCGGCTGGCAGCGGGCTGATCCGCTGGTTGTCACCCAAGGGCTCGTTGCTGCCTGTCGTTGCTTGTTCTGAAAGCCGACTTTCATCGGTCGGAGCGATCGCGCCGGGCCGGGC
>JAZKFQ010000067.1:0-18534 GCA_040386375.1 Pseudomonadota bacterium | reverse complement strand
CGCCAGTGCTAGCTTTTCGTACCGTCACTTATTGCACTGAAAACGAGGAGACCCCGTAGAGCACCGGCCGGTAGCTGCGACGGCGCTGGCCGGTGTAGGCGTCGATCAGCGGCATGGGCGTGATCTTGGCCGGCGAGAACAGCTGCTCGCGCAGCGCGGCGGCAAAGCGGTCGTCCAGGTCGCTCAGCCACTTGCCGTCGGCAGCGCCGGTGGCGTCGACCAGGTCACCCCAGGTGCGGCGGCGCAGGCCCCGTGTCAGGTTGAACAGCGACAGCGTGAAGGTGGAGGTGGCGCCCTCGCCTTCCACCACCAGCGCGTTGCGCGGAATGCGCTCGCGCACCTCGGCCTCGTGGCGCAGGTCCAGCACCACGCGGTGGCAGGGGTAGTGGGTGAGGTGCGGCAGCGGCGTGCTGTCGGGCCGCGGCTTGGGAAACAGGGCCAGCAGCTGCTGCGTCACCTCGGCCAGCCGCTCCTCGGTGACCATGGGCCGCAGCGCACCGAAGCGCCACTTGCGTGCCACACGCCAGGTCTCGGTGCACAGCTGGCCCAGGAAGCGCTGCACCGGCTCCTGCGCCACCGGCACACCCTGCAGCGCCTTCAGCGGGCGGGGTGAGGCACCACCGGCCTGGTAGAGGCAGACCACCGAATGCTCGTCACCCAGGCTGGTGAACAGCCCGGCCTCGTACAGGCACCAGTCCCAGTTCTTCGACGGCTCGGTGAACAGCAGCAGCAGCATGTCGGTCTCCAGCAGCTGGCTGCGGATCTCGGCATTCCAGTCGGAGCCGGCCACCAGGTTGGTGCCGGAGACGAAGCACTTGATCTGCTCGTCCAGGCCCTCCAGCGCCTGCGCCAGGCCGGCAGCGTCGTCGTGGTCGTCGTGCTTGTGGCTGATGAAGATGCGGAACTTCTCGCTGCCTCGGGACATGGTGGCGACCTCCTGGTCGCCGCAGTCTATGCCGCGCTGACTCAACCGCGCCCGGTGGAACCGAAGCCGCCCTCACCACGCAGCGAGCCGGCGAACTCCTGCACCACGCGGAACCTGGCCTGCACCACCGGCACGATCACCAGCTGGGCGATCCGCTCCAGCGGCTGGACCGTGAAGCTGGCGCTGCCGCGGTTCCAGCAGCTCACCATCAGCGGGCCCTGGTAGTCGCTGTCGATCAGGCCCACCAGGTTGCCCAGCACGATGCCGTGCTTGTGACCCAGGCCGGAGCGCGGCAGGATCATCGCCGCCAGGCCGGGGTCGGCGATGTGCAGGGCCAGGCCGGTGGGGACCAGCACGGTCTGGCCGGGTTCGATGACCAGCGGCGCGTCCAGGCAGGCACGCAGGTCCAGGCCGGCACTGCCGGCGGTGGCATAGGCCGGCAGGTGGGCGGCCACGCGGGCGTCCAGCACCTTCAGGTCGATGCTGGTCATGCCGGCGCCCCCAGGCGGCCGGCGATCTCGGCCACCAGGGCCCGCGCCAGGCTCAGCTTGTCGGCGGTGGGCAGCGGCCGCTCGCCAGCGGCGTCGACCAGCAGCAAGGTGTTGTCGTCGCGGCCGAAGGTGGCGGGCCCCAGGTTGCCGACGATCAGCGGCACACCCTTGCGCACACGCTTTTCACGCGCATGGCGCGCCAGGTCATGGCTCTCGGCGGCAAAGCCCACGCAGTAGGGCCCGCCGGGCAGGCGCGCCACCGCGGCCAGGATGTCTGGGTTCTCGCTGAAGGCGATGGCCGGCACCTGGCCCGAGCCGTCCTTCTTGATCTTTTCGCCCGAGGCGGCGGCCGGCCGCCAGTCGGCCACCGCGGCGGTGGCCACGAAGATGCCGTGCGAGGCAGCCAGCGGCAGCACGGCGTCGTGCATCTGCTGGGCGCTCTGCACATCGATGCGCTGCACACCGCGCGGCGTGGGCAGGTGCACCGGGCCGGCCACCAGGGTGACCTGGGCACCGGCCTCGTGCGCGGCGCGGGCGATGGCGAAGCCCATCTTGCCCGACGACAGGTTGGTGATGCCCCGCACCGGGTCGATGGCCTCGAAGGTGGGGCCGGCGGTGATCAGCAGCTTGCGGCCGGCCAGCAGCTTGGGCTGGAAGAAGGCGACCAGGTCCTCGCACAGCTCGGCGGCTTCCAGCATGCGGCCATCGCCGGTCTCGCCGCAGGCCTGGTCGCCATTGCCGGGGCCCAGCAGGGTGGCGCCGTCGGCCACCACCTGGGCACAGTTGCGGCGGGTGGCCGGGTGGTCCCACATCTCGCGGTTCATGGCCGGGGCCAGCAGCAGCGGGCAGGCGGCGATGGGCCGGGCCAGGCACAGCAGGGCCAGCAGATCATTCGCCCGGCCCTGTGCCAGCTGGGCGATGAAATCAGCCGAGGCCGGCGCCACCAGGATGGCATCGGCCTCGCGGCTCAGGTTGATGTGCGCCATGTTGTTGGGCTCGCGCACGTCCCACTGGCTCAGCACCACCGGCTGGCCCGACAAGGCCTGCATGGTCACCGGGGTGATGAACTGGCAGGCGGCCTCGGTCATCACCACCTGCACGCTGGCGCCGGCCTGGGTGAGCGCACGCACCAGCTCGGCGCTCTTGAAGCAGGCGATGCCGCCGGACAGGCCCAGCACGATGTGGCGGCCGCCCAGGGGCAGCGGGGAATGGGGGACGGGGATCGACATGGTGGGTGGCGTCACGGGGCTCGGGCCGGGGAGGGAACGGCGCCTACGCGCCGTGGCATTTCTTGAACTTCTTGCCGCTGCCGCAGGGGCAGGGGTCGTTGCGGCCCGGCGTGGGTTCCACACGCCGGGTCTCGGGCTTGGGGGCATGCTCCAGCCACAGCAGGCGCAGGTCCTGCACCGCGAAGCAGGCCTCGTCGATCAGCTGGTCACGTTCGATGCTCTCGCCCGGGTAGTGCTGGGCCAGGTGCTCGGCCAGGTCGACCTGGGGCAGCATCAGCGCCAGCACACGGCTCATGCAGTCGTCGTACCAGCGGCCGTCGTCGGTGTCGCTGTCGGGCTCGGGCCAGTCGTCGGCAAAGGCCTCGGTGGCGTCGGTGAAGCCCTCGGCCCACAGGGCGCCGGTCTGCAGCAGGTCGGGTGCCTCTTCCGCTGTCATGTGGCCGGCGGCCACCATCTCGGCGCGCGCGGCGTCGTCGTACTGGATCATCAGCGGCGCCAGGCGCACGGCCTCGGGGTCCTCCAGCAGGGAATCCACGTCCAGCTGGCTGGCGATCACGTTCCAGCGGCCCATCAGCGCGGCCATGGCCTGCTGCACGTCTTGCGGGTCGGCAAAGGCACGCTCGAAGGCATCCCCCAGCATGGCCGGCAGCCATTCGCCGGGGGCGATCACCCGCCGGCTGGCCAGCAAGGCGGTGAGGTAGCCGTCCACCCATTCCAGCGAGACATCGGCGCCGAAGTTGGCCAGGCGCTCACACACCTGCTCCAGCGCGGCAATGTCGGCTTCCGTGCTGTTGCGGGCGACCCGGCTCATGCGGGGCTCCCGCTGGTTGGTGTGGTCCAGCCTGGTGGACTGGGATGCAGCCGCGCCATCGACAGCACGTCGGCGAACTGGCCGTCGCGCAGCGCGTAACCGCGGTGCAGGCCCTCCTGCACGAAGCCGTGGCGCTGGTAGAGCGCGATGGCATGGGCGTTGTCGGCAAACACCGTCAGCTCGGTGCGCAGCACCTGGCCCCAGCGGTCGGCCCATTCACACAGCGCGGCCATCAGCGCATGGCCCACACCCTGGCGCTGCGCATCGGGGTGCACGGCCAGCCCCAGGCTCATCACATGCCGGCGGCGCAGCGCCGCGCCCACCGGGTGCAGGCCGGCCGTGCCCACCACCTGCGGCTGGCCGCGGCTGTCGGGCAGTTCACCCACCAGCATCAGGTCGGGCTTGCCCAGGGCCAGGGTGTCGGCCAGCCGGGCCGACCACAGCGCCTCGCTGCTGTAGGGCTGCTGCAGCGTGCCGGGCACCACCTCGGGGTGGCCCAGGACGCGGGCGAAGGCGGCAGCGTCGCTGAGGACGGCGCGGCGGATGTGGACGGTGCGGGACGTCATCGGCGGGCTCGGGAAACGGGGTGACCGACAATGTAGCCGTTGATCACCTGACCCGACGCCACCACCATGCCCTCCAAAAAATTCGACCTGGTGCGCCAGCTCGAAAGCAAGCTCGACAACCAGCGCAAGTTTTCCGGCGTGCCCGGGCGCTTTGCCGAGGCCGCCGCCGCCCTGCCCGACCGCAAGGCCCAGCGCAGGCTGGACGCCGCCGCCGGCTTGGTGCCGTTTGCCTGCAAGCTGCCGGCGCCGCTGGCCGAACAACTGCGCACGCGCGCAACCGGCCATGCGGGTGGCATCAACGGCCTGGTGGCCGAGTTGCTGGCGCGCGGCCTGGCCTGACGCCGGCCGCGGCGCCCGCCACTCAAACCCGCTCGCCCACCCAGCCGGCCACGCCTGCAAGAGCCTGGGCCAGGCGTGACGGATCGGTGCCACCGGCCATGGCCATGTCGGGCTTGCCACCGCCCTTGCCACCCACCTGCTGGGCGACGAAGTTCACCAGCTCGCCGGCCTTCACCTTGCCGATGCTGTCGGCCGTGACACCCGCGGCCAGCTGCACCTTGCCACCCTCGACCACCGCCAGCACGATGGCCGCGGTCTTGAGCTTGTCCTTGAGCTTGTCCAGGGTGTCGCGCAAGGTCTTGGCATCGGCACCCTGCAGCACGGCGGCCAGCACCTTCAGGCCCTTCACGTCCACCGCCTGGGCCAGCAGCTCGTCGCCCTGGGCGCTGGCCAGCTTGCCCTTGAGGGCGGCGATCTCCTTCTCCAGCGCACGCACCTGGTCCAGCACCGCGCCCAGGCGAACAGGCAACTCGGCCGGCGTGGCCTTCAGCGCACCGGCCACCTGGCCCACCGTGGTCTCCAGCTGCTGCAGATAGGCCAGGGCGTTGTCGCCGGTCACCGCCTCCACCCGGCGGATGCCGGCGGCCACGCCGCCCTCGGCCACGATCTTGAACAGGCCGATGTCGCCGGTGGCCTTGACGTGGGTGCCGCCGCACAGCTCCTTGCTGCTGCCGATGCTGAGCACCCGCACCGTGTCGCCGTACTTCTCGCCGAACAGCATCATCGCGCCACTCTTCTGCGCGTCGTCCAGCGCCATCACCTGGGCACTGGCCGCGGCATTGGCCAGGATCTCGGCGTTGACGATGGCCTCGACGCGGCGCACCTCGTCGTCGGTCACCGGCGCGTTGTGGGCAAAGTCGAAGCGGGTGCGCTCGGCATTGACCAGGCTGCCCTTCTGCTGCACGTGGGCGCCCAGCACCTCGCGCAAGGCCTTGTGCATCAGGTGCGTGGCGCTGTGGTTGCGCACGGTCTTGGCGCGCTGCTCGGCATTCACCTTGGCGGCCAGGCTGTCGCCCACGGCAATGGTTCCCTCCACCACCCGGCCCTGGTGGCCGAACACATCGGCCTGGATCTTGGTGGTGTCTTCCACCAGCACCCGGGCCACGGCGTTGCGCAGCTCGCCGCTGTCGCCTGCCTGGCCGCCGCTCTCGGCGTAGAAGGGGGTGTGGTCCAGCACGATGACGCAGTCGTCGCCGGCCTTCACGCTCTGCACCGCGGCGCCGTCCACGTACAGGCCGGTGACCCGGCTGGATTCGCACAGCAGGTGCTCGTAGCCGTGGAAGATGGTGGGCGTGCCGCTGTAGGCCAGGCCGGCGGCCATCTTGAACTTGGCGCTGGCACGCGCCTGTTCACGCTGGCGGTCCATCGCGGCATTGAAGCCGGCCACGTCCACCGTCACACCGCGCTCGCGGCACACGTCGCCGGTCAGGTCGACCGGGAAGCCGAAGGTGTCGTGCAGCTTGAAGGCGGTGTCGCCGTCGATCTGCTTGGTGCCGCCGGCCAGCGCGGTCTCCAGGATCTCCATGCCGTGCTGGATGGTCTGGAAGAAGCGCTCCTCCTCGGTCTTGAGCACGGCAGTGGCGCGGTCCATGTCACGCCGCAGCTCGGGGTAGGCCTCGCCCATCACCGCGGCCAGCGGGGCCACCAGGGTGTAGAAGAAGGGCTTGCGCGCACCCAGCTTGTAGCCGTGGCGGATGGCGCGGCGGGCGATGCGGCGCAGCACATAGCCCCGGCCTTCGTTGCCGGGGATCACCCCATCCACCACGGTGAAGGTGCAGGCACGGATGTGGTCGGCAATCACCTTCAGCGACGGTGACTCGGCATCCACGGCCGCACCACCGGCGGCGAACTCCACCGCATTCCTGGCGGCGGCCAGCAGCTGCACGAACAGGTCGATCTGGTAGTTGCTGTGCACATGCTGCAGCACCGCAGCCAGGCGCTCCAGGCCCATGCCGGTGTCCACGCTGGGCTTGGGCAGCGGGTGCATCACACCGTCTTCGGTGCGGTTGAACTGCATGAAGACGTTGTTCCAGATCTCGATGTAGCGGTCACCGTCTTCGTTCGGGCTGCCCGGCGGGCCGCCGGCCACGTCGGGCCCGTGGTCGTAGAAGATCTCGGTGCAGGGGCCGCAGGGCCCGGTGTCGCCCATCATCCAGAAGTTGTCGGACATGTAGCGGCCGCCCTTGTTGTCGCCGATGCGCACGATGCGCTCGGCGGGCACGCCCACGCCCTTGTTCCAGATGTCGTAGGCCTCGTCGTCCTCGGCATAGACGGTGACCCAGAGCTTGTCCTTGGGCAGCTTGAAGTGCTCGGTCAGCAGCTCCCAGGCATAGCGGATGGCGTCCTGCTTGAAGTAGTCGCCGAAGCTGAAGTTGCCCAGCATCTCGAAGAAGGTGTGGTGCCGCGCGGTGTAGCCCACGTTGTCCAGGTCGTTGTGCTTGCCACCGGCGCGGATGCACTTCTGGCTGGTCGTCGCCCGGCTGTAGGGCCGCTTGTCGAAGCCCAGGAACACGTCCTTGAACTGGTTCATGCCGGCATTGGTGAACAGCAGCGTGGGGTCGTCGCCAGGGATCACCGGCGAGCTGGCCACGATGGTGTGGCCCTTGCTCTCGAAGAAGTGGAGGAAGGTGGAGCGGATCTCGGCGGCTTTCATGGGCTTGGCCTCTTGTCTCAATGGGTTCAGACCAGCAGCTGCTGGCCCTGGGGAAGCGGAAACAGACGGATGCCGGCGCGTGGCGCGGCGGCGATCATCGCGGCATCGTAGGTGGCCAGCGCAGCGCGTCGGCGCAGCGCCAGCTCGATGTAGAGGCTGTCATAGGCCGACAGGCCATGGGCGCGCGCGCATTCGAGGTTGCGTGCCACATCCACCGGGTGGGCGTCGACAGCAGGCTCCAGCGCCAGGATGGTGGCCAGCGCGGCGCCAATGCGCTGCGCCGGCACCGCAGCGCGGCGCTCGGCCTGCACCAGGGCGTTGGCCACCTCGGCATTCCACAGCGCGGGCACGATCAGCGCACAGCCCCGCAGCAACGCCAGGCCCCCCGGGTGCGGGCGCGGCGCATCGGTGTGCAGCACGTAGCGCAGCACAAAGGACGCGTCCAGCACCACCAAGTCGGGTGCGGGCTCGTCGGTGCGGGAGTGCAAGGCCATCGGTGCTGGTCACCGACGGCCGGTGGCGATCAGGTCGGCCAGGTCCACACCCGGCAGCGCGATGGGCTCAAAGGCCTGCAGCGCATCCAGGGCGGCATTGCGGCGCTGCGAGCTGTCGGCCTCGGCGCGGCCGATGGGCACCAGCTTGGCCACCGGCTTGTTGTGGCGGGTGATGATCACCTCCTCACCCCGCTCGGCGCGGGCGATCAGCTCGGACAAATGGGTCTTGGCTTCGAACAGGCCTATGGATTCCATGGCTGGCCCCGAGTTGGTTGAATCAACCAGATTCTAGCGGAGCAGACCCGGGTGGGCGTGCCGGGCCAGCGAGACTGTCCACGATGCGGCAGCAGCTGAGCCCACGATCTTGTTATCGTGCGCATTTCGCCCCAACCACCCAGGAGCCCCCCATGGCCAGCCACGCCACCTACAGCTGGGAAGACCCGCTGAACCTCGACAGCCAGCTCACCGACGACGAACGTGCGGTGCGTGATGCGGCCCATGCCTATTGCCAGGAACGGCTGGCACCGCGGGTGCTGGAGGCCTTCCGCCACGAGAAGACCGACCGCGCCATCTTCAACGAGATGGGTGAGCTGGGCCTGCTGGGCCCCACCATCCCCACCGAATACGGTGGCTCCGGCCTGAACCACGTGTGCTACGGCCTGGTGGCGCGCGAGGTGGAGCGGGTGGATTCGGGCTACCGCTCGATGATGAGCGTGCAGAGCAGCCTGGTGATGGTGCCCATCCACTCCTTCGGCACCGAGGCGCAGAAGCAGAAATACCTGCCCAAGCTGGCCAGGGGTGAGTGGGTGGGCTGCTTCGGCCTGACCGAGCCCAACCACGGCAGCGACCCCGGCAGCATGGTCACCCGCGCCAAGAAGGTGGACGGTGGCTACAGCCTCACCGGCAGCAAGATGTGGATCAGCAACTCGCCGTTTGCGGATGTGTTCGTGGTCTGGGCCAAGGACGACGGCGGCAACGGGTCTGGAAACATACGCGGCTTCATCCTGAACAAGGGCGCCAAGGGCCTGAGCGCCCCGGCCATCCACAGCAAGGTGGGCCTGCGCGCCAGCATCACCGGCGAGATCGTGATGGACGGCGTGTTCTGCCCCGAGGAAGACGCCTTCCCCGAGGTGCGTGGCCTGAAGGGCCCGTTCACCTGTTTGAACAGTGCGCGCTACGGCATCGCCTGGGGCGCCATGGGTGCGGCCGAAGACTGCTTCCAGCGTGCGCGCCAGTATGTGATGGACCGCCAGCAGTTCGGCCGCCCCCTGGCGGCCAACCAGCTGATCCAGAAGAAGCTGGCCGACATGCAGACCGAGATCGCCCTGGGCCTGCAGGGCGCGCTGCAGCTGGGCCGCATGAAGGACGCCGGCACCGCCAGCGTGGAAGTGACCAGCATCTTGAAGCGCAACAACTGCGGCAAGGCACTGGACATCGCCCGCGTGGCGCGCGACATGCTGGGTGGCAACGGCATCTCCGACGAATACGGCGTGGTGCGCCACATGGTGAACCTGGAGGTGGTCAACACCTACGAGGGCACACACGACGTGCATGCGCTGATCCTCGGCCGCGCCATCACCGGCATCCCGGCGTTCAGCAACTGACATGGCCAGTCCGCAACTGCTGCAGGGCATCCGTGTCCTCGACCTGTCCCGTGTGCTGGCCGGCCCCTGGTCGGGCCAGATCCTGGCCGACTACGGCGCCGACGTGATCAAGGTGGAACGCCCCGGTGGCGGCGACGACACCCGCACCTGGGGCCCCCCCTGGTGGGGCGATCCGGCCGACCGCATGTCGGCGTATTACCTCAGCGCCAACCGCGGCAAGCGCTCCATCGCCATCGACATGGCCCACCAGGAAGGTGCCGACCTGGTGCGCCAGCTGGCGGCCGAGGCCGACGTGGTGCTGGAGAACTACAAGGTGGGCCAGCTCGCCAAGTATGGGCTGGACTACGCCAGCCTGAGCAAGCTGAACCCGCGCCTGGTGTACTGCTCGGTCACCGGCTATGGCCAGACCGGGCCCATGGCCCCCGCCGCCGGTTACGACTTCGCCATCCAGGCCACTGGCGGGTTGATGAGCGTCACCGGCGAGAAGGACGGCACACCCGGCAGCCAGCCGCAGAAGGTGGGCGTCGCGGTGGCCGATCTGTTCACCGGCGTCTACGCCACCACTGCGGTGCTGGCGGCCCTGGTGGAGCGCGGCCGCACCGGCAAGGGGCGGCACATCGACGCCGCCCTGCTCGACGTGCAGGTGGCCATGCTGGCCAACCAGGCCAGCAACCACCTGGTGGGCGGCATCATTCCGCAGCGCATGGGCAATGCCCACCTGAACGTGGTGCCCTACCAGGTGTTCACCACGCAGGATGGCCACATCGTGCTGGCGGTGGGCAACGACGGCCAGTTCGCCCGCTTCTGCGAGCTGACCGGCCATGCCGACGTGGCGGCCGACCCGCGCTTCACCAGCAATTCCAGCCGGCTGGAGCACCGCGATGCACTGATCCCGCAGATCGCCGAGTGGATGCTGACCCGCACCACCCAGGGCTGGATCGACCTGCTGGAGCCGCATGCCGTGCCCTGCGCGCCCATCCTCACCCTGCCAGGCGTGTTTGCCCACCCGCAGGTGGTGGCACGCGGCATGCAAGCCGGCTTCGACGTGGGGGCCGATCGGCCGATGCCGACCATCCCCAACCCGATGCGCTTCGACGGTGAGCGGGCGATGGCCGACCAGCCGCCGCCCAAGATCGACGAACAGGGCGACGCCATCCGCGCCGCCCTGGCCGCCGGCAAGGGCTGGCCGGCGCGCTGAGCCACCCGGGCTGGCGCCGCAGCGCCGCCGGCCCACCCTTCCCCGTACAGGAGTTTCCGATGTCCCGTCCCCAGGCCGTGCCCACCGTGCAGATCGACGACGCACGCGTCATCGTCACCGAATGGCGCTTCGCCCCCGGCGCCGAAACCGGCTGGCACCGCCACGGCCATGACTACGTGGTGGTGCCCATGACCGACGGTGAACTGCTGCTGGAGACGCCCGAGGGCAACCGCACCGCGCCGCTGCACAAGGGCCGCTCGTACAACCGCCAGGTGGGCGTCGAGCACAACGTGATCAACAACACCGACCACGAGGTGGTGTTCGTCGAGATCGAGATCAAGTGAACCGCTGCAGGAGCGCACGATGGACATGAAGACCTCCCCCCTGGCCACGCTGAACGACCCCAGCCTGCTGAAGACCGACGCCCTGATCGGCGGTGAATGGGTGGCCGCGGGCGCCGCCGGCACCGCCCGCTTCGACGTGACCGACCCCGCCACCGGCCTGAAGCTGGCCGACGTGGCCAACCTGGGCCCGGTGGACTGCCACAACGCCATCGTGGCGGCCGAGAAGGCCTGGGGCCCCTGGCGCAGCAAGACCGCCAAGGAACGCGCGGCGGTGATGATGAAGTGGTACCAGCTCATCATCCAGCACGCCGACGACCTGGCCCGCATCATGACGGCCGAGCAGGGCAAGCCGCTGGCCGAGGCGCGGGGCGAGGTGGTGTACGGCGCCAGCTTCATCGAGTGGTTCGCCGAAGAAGCCAAGCGCATCTACGGCGAGACCATCCCCACCACCGACAACAACAAGCGCTACATCGTCATCAAGCAGCCCATCGGCGTGTGCGCGGCCATCACGCCCTGGAACTTCCCGATCGCGATGATCACGCGCAAGGTGGCGCCGGCCCTG
Source organism: Pseudomonadota bacterium (assembly GCA_040386375.1). Taxonomy (GTDB): domain Bacteria; phylum Pseudomonadota; class Gammaproteobacteria; order Burkholderiales; family Burkholderiaceae_C; genus Pseudaquabacterium. The sequence continues at coordinate 7,318 of JAZKFQ010000067.1, read as the reverse complement.
GCCGCCGGCTGCAGCGTGGTGATCAAGCCGGCCGAGGCCACACCGCTGTCGGCCCTGGCCGTGGCCGAGCTGGCGCAGCGCGCCGGCATGCCCGCCGGCGTGCTGAACATCGTCACCGCCGATGCCGAGCAGAGCATCGCGGTCGGCCAGGTGCTGTGCAGCAGCGACGTGGTGCGGCACCTGTCCTTCACCGGCTCGACCGAGGTGGGGCGCATCCTGGCGCGCCAGTGCGCGCCCACGGTCAAGAAGATCAGCCTGGAGCTGGGGGGCAACGCGCCCTTCATCGTCTTCGACGATGCCGACCTGGATTCGGCGGTGGAAGGCGCCATGGTCAGCAAGTACCGCAACGCCGGCCAGACCTGCGTCTGCGCCAACCGCTTCTACGTGCAGGCCGGCGTGTACGACAGCTTCGTCGAGAAGCTGGCTGCCAAGAGCCGCGGCATCCGCGTGGGCAACGGCTTCGAGGCCGGTGTGCACCAGGGCCCGATGATCGACGACCAGGCGGTGCTGAAGGTGGAGGCCCATGTGGCCGACGCCCTGGGCAAGGGCGCGCGCCTGGTGGCCGGCGGCCAGCGCATCGGCGAGCGCTTCTACACCCCCACGGTGCTGGCCAATGTCACCGGCGACATGCTGTGCGCCAAGGAAGAGACCTTCGGCCCGGTGGCGCCGGTGTTCCGCTTCGAGACCGAGGCCGAGGCCATCAGCCTGGCCAACGACACCGAGTTCGGCCTGGCCAGCTACTTCTACAGCCGCGACATCGGCCGGGTGTTCCGCGTCGGCGAGGCGCTGGAGTACGGCATGGTGGGCATCAACACCGGCCTGATCAGCACCGCGGAGGTGCCGTTCGGCGGTGTCAAGCAGAGCGGCCTGGGGCGTGAAGGCGCACACCAGGGCATCGACGACTACGTGGAGATCAAGTACCTCTGCCTCGGAGATGTCCTGAAGTAAGCATGCGGCGCTGCTCCCGTGGGGCGCGGCGACCGTGGCCCGGCCATGCCGGATCCACGGCGGCCATTGTCTTCAATCGTCGTTGGCGGCGGCCGTGCCGGCCGCATGCGGGCTGAGCCCGCTGCGGCCCATGGTCTGGCCGTCACCGGCCTGGCCCAGGGCGCGGCGCAACAGGCTGTCGGCATCTTTCCCGTGCTGCGGATACTGCGCCACGCCCGCACACACGGCCACCGCCACGTCCTGGCCGGCCACGGTGAAGGGCCGCTGCAGCGATTGCGCCAGCTTCACCGCCACACGCTCGCCGTCGCCCGGGTTGTCGATCCAGGCCAGCAGCACGGCAAAGCTGTCCACGCCCACCGACGCCACCACGTCGCTGGCGCGCAGGCCCGAGCGCAGGCGAACCGCCACCTTGCGGCGCAGCACATTGGCCGCCTCGGTGCCCAGGCGCGCCTCGGTGGCCACCAGGCCTTCGATGCGCAGGGCCAGCAAGGCCATGGCCGCCGGCTCCCGCTCACGCAGGGCCAGCAGGTGGTTCATGTGCTCCATCAGCTGGGCATGGTTGGGCAGGCCGGTGGCCAGGTCGGTGGCGTAGGCCTTGCGCGCCATGCGCTCCAGCCGCTTGCGCTCCACCGCCAGCCGCAGCGCCCGCGCCAGGGCCGAAGCATGGGCCTCGTGCGGCGGCAGCACATCCTGTGCGCCCAGTTGCACCAGGCGCAGCGCGTCCACGCTGGCAGGCTCCGGTGCCACCACCAGCACCGCCGAATCCAGCACGGCGCGCGCCATGCCCGGCCAGCTGACCAGTTCGCCCAGCTGGTCTGGCCGATCCTGGTGCAGCACGATGGCGTCGTAGCCCTGGGCGTCCAGCGCCGCCGACAGCTCGCCCAGCGAGGGCACGGCATGCACCACGAAGGGCCCGTAGGCCGAGGTGGACAGGTCGGGCGCGCCAGGGCCCAGGTGCAGCAGCTGGATGGGATCGTTCATGGTCTGGCCGCCATGATGCCGCAGCGTCCGCTCACCCGCCACGCTGGGAACTACCTGGGTGCTGCGGTCGCGGTGCCGGGCCCGCGTGATCGCGTAAACTGCGGCCGTCTGCGGGTGTAGTTCAATGGTAGAACGCCAGCTTCCCAAGCTTGATACGTGGGTTCGATTCCCATCACCCGCTCCACGCTGCTGTCAGTGATTGGTTTCAGACAGCAATCACCACCGACCCCGGCCTGTGACAGCACGCTGCTGCAACCCGGTGTTCAGGCGGCTTGCAACTGCGCCACAGGCTCCTGCTGGTGCACCACCACCTGGTTGCGCCCCTGGTGCTTGGCGGCATAACAGGCAGCATCGGCGGCACGCAGCAGCTCGGCAGGCTGGGTCTGCCGCCCCTGGGCGAGCACCATGCCGATGCTGGCGCCCACGCTGTGCTGCTGGCCCTGCCAGTGCATCACGTGGCTGTTCACCTCGGCGCACAAGGCCTCGGCCAGGCGCTGGGCCTGGGCTGGCGGGCAACCGGCCAGCAGCACGGCAAACTCGTCGCCACCCAGGCGGGCGGCCAGATCGGTCTGCCGCACGCGTGCTTCGATCAGCTTGGCCACCTGTTGCAGCATCTGGTCGCCCGCGGCATGGCCACCGATGTCGTTCACCCGCTTGAAGCGGTCCAGGTCGATCAGCAGCAGGCAGAACGGTGCGCTGGCCGCCGCCTCGGTGGCCTGCGCCAGCGCGGCCTCGAAGGCGCGGCGGTTGGCCAGGCCGGTCAGCACATCGTGGGAGGCCGAGTACTGCAGATGCTCACGCTGGGCACGGGCGGCGGTCACGTCCTCGATGGTCCAGATCGTGCCCTGGCCCAGGTCACCGGGCGCCACCGCGCGGCCGCGCATGCGGGCCCAGAACGGCTGCCCGCCGTGGCGCACCAGCTCCAGCTCGGTGTCGAAGGCGCCTTGCGCCATGAACGCCGGCCGGGCCTGCGCCGCCAGTGCGGCCAGGGCGTCGTCGCTGGCATAGATCTGCCGCGTCGGCCGGCCCAGCAGGTCGGCCTTGTCACACTGGAACACCTGGCAGAACTGCCGGCTCACCAGCACGAACTGCCCGTTGCGGGTGAAGGCGATGCCCACCTCGGCATGGTCGAGCACCGCCTGCAGCTGCACCAGCAGGGCACGGGCCTCGGACTGGCCCTGCTCGCGCTGGGCCACCACGGTCTCGAAGGCCCGCGACAGTGCCCCCACCTCGCCCGCCTCCACCGGCCAGGCACCGGCCACCAGGCCGGGCTGCAGAAGGGCGTCGGCCCGGGCGCGCAGGCGCGAGATCGGTCGTGTCATCGACCAGGCCAGCGCGCCCGCCAGCAGCCCTGCCAGCAGCCCGACACCGGCGGCAGACTGCCAGGTCGTGACGCGTGCGGCCGCCAGCGGGCGAAACGCCAGCGAGGTCGGCGTCAGCCGCACATGCACCCAGTCGGTCAGCGGGATGCCCGCGCTGGACACCAGGTGGCCGTCGTCGATGCGCGCCACGCCGACGGTGTCGATCGGGCTGCCCGAGGCCAGCCAGGTGCGCATGCTGTTGACCAGCCCCGGTTCATGGGCAGCCGGCTGCATCACCCGTGTCTGGTCGGGGTGCGACAGGATCAGGCCGTGGCGGTCGATCACCAGGTCCCGGGAACCCTCGCCGCTGCCGTCGGCGCGCATCTCCAGGAACAGGCCCGACGACTGCAGCGCCAGCGATCCCGCCAGCACGCCCACGACGTTGCCGGCGACGTCCAGCGCGGGCACGGCGAAGATCACCAGCGGTGCGTTCGACACCTTGCCGCGCAGGGCCGACGAGATCACCGGCTGGTCGGACTTCAGCACCTGCTGGAAGTAGTCGCGGTCGGCCACGTTCGGCAGCTCGGCCATGGGCTGGCCCTTCTCCAGCCTTGCCAGCATCTGGCCCGAAGGCGTGGCAGCGTAGACCGTGTCGAACAGCGCATTGATGACCAGCTTGTCCTGCAGCGCCAGGGCCATGGCCTGCGCATCACCCCAGGCATCGGGCGGCAGCTTGTGCGCCACGGCGCGCAAGGTGTCGCGCAGCAAGCCCACCTTGGAGGTGAGCAGCGCCGCAGTGCGCTGCCGGTCGTCGGCCGCGCTGTCGAGCAGCAGGCGTTCGATGCCGGCCTGGGTGCGGGCCAGGGTCAGCATGCCGCTGCCAGCCGCCGCGGCGACAGCGGTGACCACCGCCATCAGGACGATCTTGAACTTCAGCGTGCCGGCCCATCGGCACAGCAGTTGGATTGAGGCGGACAGGGGCATGGCCAGCATGGGTTGCGACCGTGCCGGCGAAGCCAGGACGGTGACCGGAGTTTGCCCGCGCCAGGCACCCCAGAATGGCTGAACAAGGGGCGAAAGCCCGGGCTTTGACCCGGCTTGGTTCTCAAAAGAACAGCGCCACGAAGCCCAGTGTCAGCGACGGGAAGAACAGCAGCAGCAACAAACGCAGCACGTCGCTGGCCAGGAAGGGCCACACGCCCTTGTAGGTCTCGCTCATGGGCACCTCGCGCGCGATGCTGTTGACGACGTAGACGTTCAGCCCCACCGGCGGCATCGTCATGCCGATGCCCACCGTCATCAGCACCAGGATGCCGAACCAGATGGCCTTGCCCTCTGCAGCCAGGCCGAACAGCTCCAGCGCCATCACCGCCGGGAAGATCACCGGGATGGTCAGCAGCATCATCGACAGCTCGTCCATCACGCAGCCCAGCAGGATGTAGACGGCCAGGATGGCGGCGATGATCCACAGCGGCGCCACCTGCAGGTGGCCCACCCAGTCGGCCACGCGGGTGGGCATCTGGGTCAGCGCCAGGGCCGAGTTCATCATGTCGGCGCCGAGGAAGATCAGGAACACCATGGCCGAGGTTTCGGCCGTGCCGACAAAGCTGCGCTGGATGCCGGCCCAGCCCAGCTCTCGCCGGGCCAGCGCGGCCACGAAGGTGCCCACCGCCCCCACCGCCGCGCCTTCGGTGGGCGAGAAGATGCCACCGTAGATGCCACCGAACACCACCACGAAGATCACCGCGATGGGCCACACCCGGGCCAGCGCGGCCCAGCGCTGCGGCCAGGGCGTAGGCTGGCTGGGCTGGGCCAGCGCGGGCCGGAAGCGGCAGACCAGCATGATCACGGCGATGTAGCCGATCACCGCCAGCAGGCCCGGCACCATGGCCGCCGCGAACAGCTTGCCGATGTTCTGCTCGGTGAGGATGGCGTAGACCACCAGGGGCACCGAGGGCGGGATCAGGATGCCCAGCGTGCCGCCGCAGGCCAGGGCCGCAGTGGTGAGCCGGCCGTGGTAGCCATGGGCCTTCATCTCCGGATAGGCCACCTGGGTGATGGTGGCCGCCGTGGCCACGCTGCTGCCGCACACCGCACCGAAGGCCGCGGCCGACAGGACGGCCGCCATCGCCAGGCCACCGCGGATGTGGCCGACGAAGGCCGCCGCCGCCTGGAACAGCGCCCGGCTCAGGCCGCCCTGGGTGGCGAACTGGCCCATCAGCAGGAACAGCGGGATCACCGACAGGTCGTAGACCGTGAGCCGCGCCACTGCGCTGCCCTTGAGCAGGTTGAGCAGGGCCATGTCGTTGGTCATGGCCCAGTAGCCCAGCGCACCGGGGATGAACATCGCCACCGCGATGGGCGTGCGCAGCGCCATCAGCGCCAGCATGCCGGCGAAGATCAGCAGGCCGATCGTCCCTGGGCTCATTGCGGCACCGTGGGCAGAACGGACTGGGCCGGTGCGCCATCGTCCTGGCCACGCAGCTGGCGTGTGCCCTGCCACAGCGCGATCAGCGCCGTCAGCGCCAGGCCCGGCGCCAGCATCACATAGGCCCACCACATCGGCAGGCCGATGATCATCGTGGTCTCACCCGCGTCGTGCACCGCCAGCGCACCGGCCGCCGTGCGCGCCGACAGCAGCAGGCACATCACCGCCAGCAGCAGGCTGCCGATGCCGTCCAGCGCCCGCCGTGGGCGTTGCGGCAGCTTGTCGGTGAAGAAGTCGACGATGATGTTGGCGCGCTGCAGCTGGCACCAGGGCAGGTAGAGCGAGATGCACAGGGCGATGCCCATCTGCATCAGCTCCACATCACCCGGGATGGGTTTGGACAGCGCGGCACGCATGACCACGCTGACCACGGTGAGCAGGGCCAGGCCGCAGGCAGCCGCCCCTCCGGCCAGCGCAAACCACAGCGCCACGCGCCGGAACAAGGCGTGCATGGGGTGTGGCTTACTTCTTGTATTTCACGAGGAGATCACGGGCGTCCTGCAGCATCTGCTTGCCGGGCAGGCCCTTCTTGTCCATGTCGGCGGTGAAGTCGTCGACCAGGGGCGCGGCGGCCTTGACCCAGTTGTCCAGCTCGCTGGCGGGGATCATGGTGAAGGTGTTGCCACGCTCCTGGGCCAGCTTGCGGCCCGCGGCCTGGCTGCCGTCCCAGATCTTGCCGATGGCCTGCGAATAGGCGGCACCGGCGTTGTTGTCGATCACCTTCTTCAGGTCGGCCGGCAGGCTGTCGTATTTGGCCTGGTTCATGGCGAACACGAACACCGCGCTGTACAGCGCCGGGCGGCTGGGGTCGGTCTCGCTGTGGTACTTCACCATCTCGTGCAGCTTCAGGCTGGGCATCACCTCCCAGGGCAGCAGGAAGCCGTCGATGGTGCCCTTGCTCACCGCGTCCACCACCGCCGGCAGCGGCATGCCCACGGGGCTGGCGCCCAGCGTGGCCAGCAGCTTGTTGGTCTGGCGGGTGGGCGCGCGCATCTTCAGGCCCTTGAAGTCGGCCAGGGTCTTGATGGGCTTCTCGCGGGTGTGCACATAACCCTCGTCGTGCACCCAGATGGCCAGGATCTTGGTGCCGGGGAACTCCTTCAGCGCGTACTTCTGCAGGTAGTCCCAGGCGGCGCGGGCGCCCACCTCGGCCGAGTTGGTCATGAAGGGCAGCTCGAACACCTCCAGCGCCGGGAAGCGGCCGGCGGTGTAGCCCGGCAGGGTGATGACCACGTCGGCCACGCCGTCCTTCACCTGGTCGACCAGCTGCGGCGGCGTGCCGCCCATGCTCATGGCCGGGTAGACCTGGCACTTCAGCTTGTTGGCCGATTCCTTGGCGATCTTGTCGCACCAGGGGGCGATCACGTTCACCGAGGCCATGGCCTGGTTGTTCCAGATGTGGTGGAACTTCAGCGTCACTTCCTGGGCCTGGGCCAGGCCGGCGGCGGCCATGGCTGCCACCGCCAGGGTGCTGCGAATCATCTTCTTCATGGGTGTCTCCGGACGAACTCGAATGGGGCTGGATGATGCGTGCGCGAGCGCCCACTGCCTAGGGAAACGCTGATTTATCCGGGCTGACCGCGATGCGCGTTTGGCGGCG
>JAZKFQ010000066.1:0-55620 GCA_040386375.1 Pseudomonadota bacterium | reverse complement strand
GGGACTTGCACCCCGAAGATCGCGCCCATGCTGGGCGCACTGTCATTCCGGGCCTGCCGGCCCTCCCTTCTCTACTTACGTCAGCCAGTCACCCGCCGTCCTCGTCCTGGACACAGGGGTGCACTTCGCAGGTCAACAGCCCGTGCGCCTCGGTGGTGTCTGAGCGTCGGGACGGGCGGGCCTGTTCTGCGTCAGTATTAGGGGGAGGGCCGCAGGCCCGGAGGACATGGAGCAGAACAGGCCCGCCCGGCACGGCGCGATCGCACAATCCTGCGAACGCTGACTTCGAGCCCGACCCAGCCCATCAACCCATGCCAGCCTGGTAAGGCCGCACCAGCCGCAACCACTTGCGCGCCTTCAAGCCGAACCGCGCCTCGATCACATCGGCACGGGCCGTCAGTGTGTCGCGGTCGGGCACCACCACATCGCGGCCGGCCACCAGCACGGTGTTGCCCTCGGTGGTGGGCGCCAGCTGCCACACCTGGTCGGCACCAAAGGCAGCCGCAACACGGGCGGCGCTGCGCGCGAAACTGCTGTCGCGGCCAAAGAGGTTCACCGCCATCAGCCCACCCGGCGCCAGCAGGCCGCGGCAGGCGCGGTAGAAGGCTTCGTCGTCCAGCACCGGTGCTGCGGCGTCGTGGTCGTACAAGTCCACACAGAGTGCATCCACCGTCTGCAGGTGGGCATCGTCCAGCACCCAGGCCGCCGCATCGGCGTGCAGCACCTGCAGACGCTCGTCGTCGGCCGGCAGCTGGAACCACAGGCGGTTGGCGGCGATCACGCTGGGGTTGATCTCCACCGCCGTGGTGCGCCAGCGCAGCACCTGGTGGCTGAAGCGGGTCAGCGCACCCGCACCCAGGCCCAGCTGCACCGCATGGCCCTGGCCCAGGGTTTCAGAAGGCCGCCACAGCAGCCAGGCCATCATGCGCTGGATGTACTCCAGCTCCAGTTTGCGCGGGCTGCGGATGCGCATCGCACCCTGCACCCAATCCGTGCCCAGGTGCAGGTAGCGCACGCCGTCGAACTCGCTGATGGTGGCGCCGGCCAGCAAGGTCTGTGTCTTCTTCGCCATCATGCCAACCCGTGCTGCTGGAACACCGCCAGCCAGGCCGCCCGCTTGCGGTCGAACGACCAGCTGGCATTGGCCGGGCTGCTGGACGGCAGGCGGTGCACCGGCAGGCCCAGCGCAGCAGTCACCCGCATGGCCCGCGCCGATTCACCACCGTTGTGGGCGATGGCCTGCAGCACCGGCAGGCGCGCCGCCAGGCCCGGCAGATCATTGGGCTGCGCATCGCGGATGGCACTGTCCAGGCTGCCCTCGCGCCGGCAGCTGGCGTACACGTCCCACAGCCCCAGGCCCTTGTCTTGCATGGCCGCCAAGCGTGCGGCATAGGGCAGTGCCACCAGGTCCAGCTGCCAGATCGCCGACAGCAGGGGCCAGAAGTGGTTGCGGGCATGGCCGTAGTACTGCTGCGCCAACAGCGAGGCCACACCCGGAAAGCTGCCCAGCAGCAGCAGCCGCGTGCGTGGGCCGGCCACCGGGGCCAGGCCCTGCAGCGCCGCGCCTTGCTGCGCCGCCCCGGCCGCACCATCCCAAACTTGAGCGGCATTCATGGGCATGAATGCACGCCCGGCCGGTTGTGTGGCCCAGGGGTGGATGCCATCATCGCGCGCCGGCCGAGGGGGATCGGCAGAAAAGCATAGGAGTGAGAGCACATGAACGTCGAAACCATCGTCACTTTTCTGACCACCGAGGGCGCGGACTTCGGGCTGAAGATCCTGGGGGCGCTGGCTGCCTGGATTGTGGGCCGCTGGCTGATCGGCCTGGCGCTGCGCGCCGTCGGTGCGGCGCTGGAACGTGGCAAGAAGGTGGACGCCACGCTGGCGAACTACCTGCGCTCCATCCTGGGCGTGGTGCTCAACGTCATCCTGGTCCTGGCCATCCTGGACATCTTCGGCGTCAAGACCACCAGCTTCGCCGCCCTGCTGGCCGGCGCCGGCCTGGCCATCGGCACCGCCTGGGGCGGGCTGCTGGCGCACTTCGCGGCCGGTGTGTTCATGCAGGTGCTGCGGCCGTTCAAGGTGGGTGACTTCGTGCAGGCCGGCGGCATCACCGGCACGGTGCATGAGGTGGGCCTGTTCGGCACCACCATCATCACGCCCGACAACGTGCTCACCATCGTCGGCAACAACAAGGTGTTCTCCGAGAGCATCCAGAACTACACCACCTTGCCCTTCCGCCGGGTGGACTGCTCGGCCAAGGTGGCCAACAGCGTCGACCCGCTGGACGCCATCGCCCGGCTGAAGGCCTCGATCGCCCAGATCCCCAACGTGGCCACCAGCCCGGCACCGGATGTGGAGATCACCGGCTTCACACCCGAGGGCCCGCTGCTGTGCGTGCGGCCCTACACCCACAACGAGCACTACTGGCAGGTGTACTTCGACACCCACAAGGCCATCGTCGCCACCTTCGGCGCGGCCGGCTACCCGGTGCCCGAGACGCCGATCACGCCACGCAGCCGGGAGTGACCGGGGCCATCAGCGGCGCCAGCCGCGGCAGCGCCGCCAGCGCGTTGGCGCTGGTGGTGGCGGCGGTCTCGTCCAGGCTCCAGCCACGCAGGCCGGCCAGGGTGTGGGCGATGCGCGGCAGTTCGGCCGGCTCATTGCGGCTGGCCTCGCCCGCAGCGCGCTGGGCCAGGGTGCGGTACAGCCAGTGTGGCGGGATGTCGGGCGCATCGGTCTCCAGCACCAGGGCGCTGGCGGGCAGCGTGGCCGCCAGGCGGCGGATCTGCAAGGCGCGCTCGAAGGTCATCGCGCCACCAAAGCCCAGGCGCAGCCCCATGCCGACAAACACATCGGCCTGCGCCTGGCTGGCGTTGAAGGCATGGGCGATGCCGCCAGGCACGGCAAACCGCCGCAGGCCCTTGAGCAGGCCGTCGGCCGAGCGCCGCACATGCAGGATGACCGGCAGCCCGGCGTCGCGCGCCAGCTTCAGCTGCGCCAGGTAGAAGCGCTCGGCACGCACCAGGTCCAGCCCGGGCACGAAGTGGTCCAGCCCGATCTCGCCCACCGCCACCAGGCGCGGGTCGTCGCGGTGGTGGGCCAGGGCGTCGGTCAGGCGGTCCAGGTCGTCGTCGGCGCTGCGGTCCACGTACAGGGGATGGATGCCCAGCGCATAGGCCAGGCCATGGGCATGGGCCAGTTGCCGCACGGTGTCGAAGTTGGCGGCCATCACCGCCGGCAGCACCTGCATGGCCACCCCGGCCGCCTGGGCACGCGCCAGGACCGCGCCGCGGTCGGCGTCGAACTCGGGCGCATCCAGGTGGCAGTGGGTGTCGATCCAGGCCAAGGGCATGTCAGTCACGCCCGGCCGTCCAGAAGCGATTGCCGGCCCCCTCGGGGGGCGGGGAACAAGGTGCGCATGGGGAGCGGCATGTGCCGATCATGCAGCAGCGCCACCCCATCCCCGCGCCGCTGCAGGCCTGTGCAGGCCGTGATACCGTGCCAGCGGGCAGCCCGCTGGCGGCTGCCGGAGCCGGTGACGATGGCACGCCCTTCGATCTACAGCCGATCCCCCGCCCGCGCCGCCGGCCGTGCGCCGGCCGCGGCCGCCCCGGCGGTGGACGAGGCCCCTGCTGCGCCAACAGGCGCGGCCGGACCCAGCCCATCCCGCCTGCGCCAGCGCCTGCTGCGGCATGAGCGCTGGCTGTGGGCAGCAGGCCTGGTGCTGGTGATGCTGGCTGTCGGCTGGCCCGCCTGGACAGCCAAGGTGCAGCGCCCGCTGTCCCTGGACCAGATCGACGCCGCACTGCGTGAATCCATCGCCAAGGAACCGCTGCAGGCTGCCGGCCTGGCCGCCTACGAGGCCATCCTGCCGTCGGTGGTGCGGGTGGTGGGGGAGCCTCCGGCGGCCGCCCCCGGCCCCGGGCACAAGGGGGCCAGGTCCGGCCCCTCCGCCAAGGCGGGCAAGCCGGTGCAACCGGCGCCGGAGTCAGACGATGCCGACCCCCACGAAGGCCGCAGCGTGGGCACCGGCGTGGTCATCGTCGACAAGGGCCTGATCCTCACCAACCTGCATGTGGTGGAGGGTGCGGCACGCATCACCGTCACCTTTGCCGACGGCAGCCAGAGCGAAGCCAAGGTGGTGAACCTGATGCCCGAGAACGACCTGGCCGTGCTGCAGGCGCTGACCATCCCCGACGACCTGCACGCCGCCACCATGCGCTCCACCAACGGCCTGGAGCCGGGTGAGGCGGTGATGGCGGTGGGCTTCCCCTTCGGCATCGGGCCCTCGGCCTCGCAGGGCGTGGTGTCGGGCCTGAAGCGTGAGTTCCGCTCGCCCGAGGGCCGGCGCATCCTCACCAACCTGATCCAGTTCGACGCCGCCGCCAACCCCGGCAATTCGGGCGGGCCGCTGATCACCATGGATGGCCATGTGGTGGGCATCGTCACCGCCATCATGAACCCCAACGAGCAGCGCACCTTCATCGGCATCGGTTTTGCTGTGCCCATCGAGAACGCCGCCGCCGGCGCCGGCCTGCCGCCCTTCTGATCCGAACCCACCGCCACCGCCATGAGCAACCCACCAGTCATTCCTGCCGAAACCGCCCAGCTGATGGAGCGCATCCTCTATGAGGTGAAGCGCGTGGTGGTGGGGCAGGACCGCTTCCTCGAACGGGTGATGGTGGCCCTGCTGGCGCAAGGCCATCTGCTGGTGGAAGGCGTGCCCGGCCTGGCCAAGACACTGACCGTGCGCACCCTGGCGGCCACCTTGCGCGGCAGCTACAAGCGCATCCAGTTCACACCCGACCTGGTGCCGGCCGATCTGGTGGGCACGCGCATCTACAACCAGAAGACGGGTGAATTCGGCACCACGCTGGGGCCGGTGTTCGCCAACCTGCTGCTGGCCGACGAGATCAACCGCGCCCCGGCCAAGGTGCAGAGCGCCCTGCTGGAGGTGATGCAGGAACGCCAGGTGACGATTGCCGGCGAGACCCACAAGGTGCCGGCGCCCTTCATCGTGATGGCCACCCAGAACCCGATCGAGACCGAGGGCACCTACCCGTTGCCCGAAGCCCAGGTCGACCGCTTCATGATGAAGGTGCTGGTGGATTACCCCAGCGACGAGGAAGAGTTCGTCATCGTCGAGCGCGTGATCGGCCCGCCCATCGCCGCAGCGGCCGTGGCCAGCACCGGCCAGCTGGCCGAGCTGCAGCAGGCCTGCCGCCAGGTGTACGTGGACCCCAGCCTGATCCAGTACGCGGTGAAGCTGGTGGGCGCCACGCGCCGGCCCGACAAGCATGGCCTGGCCGAGCTGGGCAAGTACCTGAGCTATGGCGCCAGCCCCCGCGCCAGCATCGCCCTGGTGGAGGCGGCACGGGCCCTGGCCTTCATGCGCGGGCGGGGTTATGTGCTGCCCGAAGACCTGGGCGACCTGGCCGCCGACTGCCTGCGCCACCGCCTGGTGCTCAGCTACGAAGCGTTGGCCGAGGGCCTGACCGCCGATGCGCTGATCGGCAAGGTGATGGCCAGGCTGCCCTTGCCTGACAAACCCATGCAACATCAAACGGCCTGAGCATCGTGGCGGATCGACCCACCGGCGCCAGTGCTGCCGAGCCCCTGCTGCACCGTCTGGAGTGGACGGTGCTGCGCCGGCTCGACGGCCTGTTGCAGGGCGACTACCGCACGCTGTGGCGCGGCGCGGGCCTGGACCTGGCCGACCTGCGTGAATACCAGCATGCCGACGATGTGCGCCACATCGACTGGAACGTCACCGCCCGCCTGCAGGTGCCGCATGTGCGCCAGTTCACCGAAGACCGCGAGCTGACCGCCTGGTTCCTGCTGGACCTGTCGGGCAGCGTGGATTTCGGCTCGGCCGACCAGACCAAGCTGGGCCTCAGCGAAGGCTTCGTGGCCGCGCTGGCGCGCCTGCTCACCCGCCACGGCAACCGCGTGGGCGCGATCCTGTACCACCCCGGTGCGGCCGATGCGCGCCAGCGCCTGGTGGTGGTTCCACCCGGCCTGGGCCGCCGCCAGGTGCTGCAGCTGCTGGCCCGCATGCGCCAGCCGCCGCCTTCGGCAGCGCGTGGCAAGGCGGGCGCGGCAGCCCCCACCCGGCTGGACGATCTGCTGGCCCGGGCCGAGGGCATCCTGCGCCGCCGCGCGCTGCTGTTCGTGGTGAGCGATTTCATCAGCGAGGCCGGCTGGGCCGCGCCGCTGGGCCGGCTGGCGCGCCGCCACGAGGTGCTGGCCGTGCGCCTGGTCGACCCGCTGGAGCTGGCCCTGCCCGACATCGGCCTGCTGACGGTGGAAGACGCCGAGACCAGCGAGCAGCTGCTGGTCGACACCCAGGATGCAGGCTTCCGCCAGCGCTTCGAGGCCATGGCCGCCCAGCACGAGGAAGCGCTGCGCGACCAGCTGCACAGCGCCGGTGTCGACGTGCTGGAACTGGCCACCGACGAAGACCTGCTGGCCGCCCTGCTGCGCTACGTGGCGCTGCGCCGCCAGCGTGGCCGTGCGGTCAGCGGCCACCGCCTGCCCGCCGCCCTGCGCACGCCCGCCGTGGCCGCGGCCTGATTGAAGAGGATTCCGCCATGACCCTGCTCTGGCCCGACTGGTTGTGGAGCCTGCTGCTGCTGCCGGCCCTGGTGCTGCTGTACCTGAGCCTGCTGGCGCGGCGCAAGAAGCACAGCGTGCGCCTGGCCAGCGTGGCCATCGTGCGCCAGGCGCTGGGCAGCGGCCCCGGCTGGCGCCGCCATGTGCCGCCGCTGCTGCTGCTGCTGGCCCTGGCCCTGCTGCTGTTCGCCACCGCGCGGCCGGTGGTCAAGCTCAAGCTGCCGGCGCGTGACCAGACCATCATCCTGGCCATGGACGTGTCGGGCAGCATGCGCGCCACCGATGTCAAGCCCAACCGCATGGTGGCGGCGCAGGAGGCGGCCAAGGCCTTCACCGCCTCGCTGCCCCGCAATGTGCGCATCGGCGTGGTGTCGTTCGCCGGCACGGCCGCCGTGGTGCAGGCGCCCACCCACAGCCGCGAGGACGTGGTGGCGGCCATCGACCGCTTCCAGATGCAGCGGGCCACCGCCATCGGCTCGGGCCTGATCCTGTCGCTGGCCACGCTGTTCCCCGAGGAGGGCATCGACCTCAGCCAGATCACCGGCGCGCGCGCCATGCCGGCCTCGCCCGACGAGAAGAAGGAGAAGAAGCCCTTCGTGCCGGTGGAGCCGGGCAGCTACGGCTCGGCCGCGGTGATCCTGCTCACCGATGGCCAGCGCACCACCGGGCCCGACCCGCTGGAGGCCGCCAAGATGGCGGCCGAGCGCGGGGTGAAGGTGTTCACCGTCGGCATCGGCACCAAGGCCGGCGAGACCATCGGCTTCGAGGGCTGGAGCATGCGGGTGCGGCTGGACGAAGAAACGCTCAAGTCCATCGCCACCGCCACCCGCGCCAACTACTTCTACGCCGGCACGGCCGAAGACCTCAAACAGGTCTACCAGGGCCTCTCCAGCCGCCTGGTGGTGGAGACCAAGGAGACCGAGGTCAGCGCGCTGTTTGCCGCCGCCGGCGCCCTGCTGGTGGTGCTGGCCGCAGGCCTGAGCGTGTGGTGGTTCGGGCGGGTGCTGTAGCGCTGGCGCAGGGCGGCTGCAGCGCCGGTGTAGGCTGGAGGTTTCAACCGGGCCGGCCACGCAGGCTGCGAGCGGCCCTTCCAGGAGACACACCACGATGCACACCATCGGCTTCATCGGCGCGTCCGGCCTCATGGGCCACGGCATGGCCAAGCACCTGCTGGCCCATGGCCACGCCCTGCACCTGACCGTGCACCAGAACACCGCGCGGGTGGCCGACCTGCTGGCCGCCGGCGCGCAGCGCGCCGACAGCCCGGCCGCCCTGGCCGCCAGCTGCGACATCGTGTTCATCTGTGTCACCGGATCGCCCCAGGTGGAAGCCGTGCTGCGTGGGCCGCAGGGCCTGCTGGCGGCCGCGCGCCCCGGCCTGCTGGTGGTCGACTGCAGCACGGCCGAGCCCGATTCCACCACCGCCCTGCGCGCCGAATGCGCCGCCGCCGGCGTGGTGCTGGTGGACGCGCCGCTGGCGCGCACGCCGGTGGAGGCCGAGGCCGGCAAGCTCAATGTGATGGTGGGCGCCGAGCCGGCCGTGTTCCAGCAGCTGGAGCCGGTGCTGCGGTGTTTTGCCGAGAACGTGTTCCACGTCGGCGGGCCGGGCGCGGGCCATGTGATCAAGCTGCTGAACAACTTCATCGGCCAGGCCATCTGCACCGCCACCGCCGAGGCCTTTGCGGTGGGCCAGCGTGCCGGGGTGGACCTGCGCCAGCTGGTGGCCCTGGTCGGCAAGGGCGCGGTCAACTCCGGCCTGTTCCAGGCCATGGCCAAGACCCTGGACGGCGACATGGAGGGCCTGAAGTTCGCGCTGGACAACGCCCGCAAGGACATCCGCTACTACACCCACCTGGCCGAGAACCTGGCCGTGCCCACGGTGGTGGGCGAGGCGGTGCACCAGTCGCTGACCCTGGCCTGCGCCCTGGGCCATGGCCAGCGCTATGTGCCGGCCCTGGTGCAGGCCCAGGAGCAGCTGGCCGGCACCCAGATCGTGCCGCGGCAGGCCAGCTGAGCCTCCGGCGCCAGCTCGGTCGCCAGGTCAGTCGACCAGGCGGCCCTGCTCCAGCCGCAGCACCCGCTGGCAGCGGGCGGCCAGGGTGGCGTCATGGGTCACCAGCACGAAGGCCGTGCCGCGGTCCTGGGCCAGCTGCAGCATCAGCGCAAACACCGCGTCGGCGCTGCTGCGGTCGAGGTTGCCGGTGGGCTCGTCGGCCAGCACGCAGGCCGGGCGGCTGACCAGGGCGCGGGCGATGGCCACCCGCTGGCGCTCACCGCCCGACAGCTGCGCCGGCCGGTGGTCCACCCGCGCCGCCAAGCCCACGGCGGCCAGGGCCTCGCGCGCCGTGGCCTGTGCCGCCGCCACCGTCTCGCGGCGGATGCGCAGCGGCATGGCCACGTTGTCGAGTGCGCTGAACTCGGGCAGCAGGTGGTGGAACTGGTAGACGAAGCCCAGCTGCTGGTTGCGCCAGGCGCCCTGCTCGGCTGCGCCCAGCGTGGCCAGGTCCTTGCCCGCCAGCTGCACCTGGCCGCTGCTGGGTGCGTCCAGCCCGCCCAGCAGGTGCAGCAGGGTGCTCTTGCCCGAACCCGAGGCGCCGACGATGGCCAGGGTCTCGCCGGGCAGCACCTGCAGGCTCACCCCCTGCAGCACATGCACATCCAGCCCGCCTTCGGTGAAGCGCTTGCTCAGCCCTTCGCAGCGCAGCACAGGTTCATTCATAGCGAAGCGCTTCCGCCGGGTTGACACGGCTGGCGCGCCAGCTGGGGTACAGCGTGGCCAGGAAGGCCAGCACCAGGGCGATCAGGGTGATGGGCAGCACGTCGCTCAGGCGCGGGTCGCTGGGCATGCGGCTGATCACGTAGATGCTGCCGGGCAGGAAGGCCACGCCCAGCAGCCGCTCCAGCGCCGGCACCAGGCTGCCGATGTTCAGCGCCACCAGCAGGCCGAAGGCCACGCCGCCCAGGGTGCCGATCACCCCGCTGGCCGCGCCCTGCACCACGAAGATGCCCATGATGGAGCGTGGGCTGGCGCCCAGGGTGCGCAAGATGGCGATGTCGGCGCGCTTGTCGGTCACCGTCATCACCAGGGTGCTGACCAGGTTGAAGGCCGCCACCGCCACGATCAGCGTGAGGATGATGAACATCAGCCGCTTCTCCAGCTGCACCGCGTCGAACCAGTTGCGGTTGGTGCGGGTCCAGTCGCGCACCAGCAGGCCGGGCTGCAGGCTGTCCACCAGCTGCTGGGCCACGGCGCGGGCCTGGTGCAGGTCGGCCAGCTTCAGCTGCACGCCGCTGGCGCCGTCCAGCCGGTACAGGCGGGCTGCGTCGTCCAGGTGGATCAAGGCCAGGGCGCTGTCGTATTCATAGTGCCCGGCGTCGAAGGTGCCGGCCACGGTGAAGCTCTTGAGCCGCGGCACGGTGCCGGCCGGTGTCACCTGCCCACCCGGGGCCACCAGGGTGACGCTGTCACCCACCTGCACCCGCAGCTGTCGCGCCAGCTCGCTGCCCAGCACGATGCGCCAGGCGCCGGGCTGCAACTGGCCCAGCAGGCCGCTGCCGGCCATCTGCGCGGCCAGCGGCGTCACCTTGGGTTCTTCGGCGGGGTCGATGCCGCGCACGATGGCGCCGCGCATCTCGTCGCCACGGGCGATCAGCGACTGCTGGGCAATGAAGGGTGCGGCCGCCACCACGGCGGGGTTCTTCTGCGCCGCCGCGGCGGTGCTGCGCCAGTCGGGCAGGGCCTGGCCCTGCACGTCGAAGACCTCCACATGCGCCACCACGCTGAGCATGCGGTCGGTCACCTCCTTCTGGAAGCCGTTCATCACGCTGAGCACGATGATCAGCGCCGCCACGCCCAGGGCGATGCCCAGCATGGACACGAAGGAGATGAAGGAGATGAAGCCGTTGCGCCGACCGGCACGCCCGGCGCGGGTGTAGCGCCAGCCGATCTGCCATTCATAGGGCCAGTTCATGCGGCTGGCGTGCAGGAGAAGACCATAGGCGCGGGATGCTAACAGTGGCCCTGTGGCACCGCCGGGCCGTGCCATCGGCCGCACGGCCAGCAGGCCCGGGGCGCGCACCACGCAGGCGTGCCAGCCGCCCCGGGCTGGGGCACCCGGGCACCGCAGGCGTGCCCAGCGGCGGCCCCTGCAGGCGGCCTGGCAGCCAGCCGCCCGGTGCATGCCCTTGCGACGCAGCTGGCACAGGGTTTGCGAGAGGTTGCCTGTCGGAACGCCACAGCCCTGTGACCGTGACCGGTGTCCACCCGGACGATCAAGACCTTTCCAGCCTCCGTTGACGACGACGGAGTTCCCGGCCCGGCCGGGGCCGGCGCCAGTGCCGGTTGCTGCGGCCCGCCACGCGGGCCCCCATCCACCCCCTTGCTGCCCAGCTGCGCTTGCCGCCACCCTGATTAGGTGCCCGTGCATGGCCGTGCTGGTGTGGCGCGCAGAAGGAACAGGCATGCACATCGTTCTCATCGGCCACGGCATGGTCGGCCACAAGTTCCTGGAAAGCCTGGCCGACGCCGGCGTGCAGGGCGCCCAGGTCACCGTGTTGTGCGAAGAACCCCGCCCGGCCTACGACCGGGTGCACCTGTCGGAGTTCTTCAGCGGCAAGACGGCCGATGCGCTCTCGCTGGTCGAGCCCGGCTTCTTCGAGCGCTGCGGCTTCGACCTGCGCCTGGGCGCCAAGGCCGTGGCCATCGAGCGCCGCAACCGCACCGTGACCACGGCCAGCGGCGAGGTGCTGCCCTACGACGTGCTGGTGCTGGCCACCGGCTCCTACCCCTTTGTGCCGGGTGTGCCCGGGCGTGACCGGCCGCACTGCCATGTCTACCGCACCATCGAGGATCTGGAAGGCATGCAGGCCAGCGGCGCCAAGTCCAAGACGGGCGTGGTGGTGGGGGGTGGCCTGCTGGGCCTGGAATGCGCCAAGGCCCTGCGCGACATGGGCCTGCAGACCCATGTGGTGGAGTTTGCCCCGCGCCTGATGGCGGTGCAGGTGGACGAGGCCGGTGGCCGGGTGCTGCGCAACAAGATCGAGGCCCTGGGCGTGACGGCCCACCTGGGCCGCAACACCACCGAGATCACCGACGGCGCCACCGCCCGCCACCGCATGGTGTTTGCCGACGGCAGCCACCTGGAGACCGACATGATCGTGTTCTCCGCCGGCATCCGCCCACGTGACGAACTGGCGCGCCAGAGCGTGCTGGCCATCGGCCCGCGTGGTGGCGTGGTGATCGACAGCCACTGCCGCAGCAGCGACCCCCATGTCTACGCTATCGGCGAATGCGCCAGCTGGAACGAGCAGGTCTTCGGCCTGGTGGCGCCGGGCTATGACATGGCCCGCGTGGCGGCGCGCCACATCGCCGGCCAGGCCGATGCGGCCTTCACCGGCGCCGACCTCAGCACCAAGCTCAAGCTGATGGGCGTGGACGTGGCCAGCATCGGCGATGCCCAGGGCAAGACCACCGGCAGCCGCAGCTTCCACTACACCGACGAGCTGCGCCAGGTCTACAAGAAGATCGTGGTCAGCCCGGACGGCAAGCAGTTGCTGGGCGCGGTGCTGGTGGGCGACGCCACCGAATTCGGCACGCTGCAGCAGATGGCGCTCAATGGCATCAACCTGCCGGCCAACCCCGAGTTCCTGATCCTGCCGGCCAGCGACGGCCAGGCCAAGCCCGGCCTGGGTGTGGACGCCCTGCCCGACAGCGCCCTGCTCTGCAGCTGCAACAGCGTGAGCAAGGCCCAGATCTGCAGTGCCGTGGCCGACGGCGCCACCACCATCGGTGCGCTCAAGGCCTGCACCAAGGCCGGCAGCACCTGCGGCGGCTGCGTGGCCCTGGTCACCCAGGTGATGAAGGTCGAGATGGGCAAGCTGGGCATGGCGGTGAACAACCACCTCTGCGAGCACTTCGCCTATTCACGCCAGGAGCTGTACCACCTGGTGCGTGTGGGCCAGATCAAGAGCTTCGACGATCTGATGTCCAGGCATGGCCATGGGCTGGGCTGCGACATCTGCAAGCCGGCGGCCGCCAGCATCCTGGCCAGCTGCTGGAACGACTTCGTGCTCCAGCCCCAGCTGGCCAAGCTGCAGGACAGCAACGACTACTACCTGGGCAACATCCAGAAGGACGGCAGCTACAGCGTGGTGCCGCGCATGCCGGGCGGCGAGGTCACGCCCGACGGCCTGATCGCCGTGGGCCAGGTGGCCAAGAAATACGGCCTCTACACCAAGGTGACCGGCGGCCAGCGGGTGGACCTGTTCGGCGCCCGGGTGGAGCAGCTGCCGCTGATCTGGGAAGAGCTGATCGCCGCCGGCTTCGAGAGCGGCCATGCCTACGGCAAGAGCCTGCGCACGGTGAAGAGCTGCGTGGGCAGCACCTGGTGCCGCTACGGCGTGGGCGACAGCGTGGGCCTGGCGGTGGCGCTGGAGCACCGCTACAAGGGCCTGCGCGCGCCGCACAAGATCAAGTTCGGCGTCTCGGGCTGCACCCGGGAATGTGCCGAGGCCCAGGGCAAGGACGTGGGCATCATCGCCACCGAGAAGGGCTGGAACCTGTACGTGTGTGGCAACGGCGGCATGAAGCCGCGCCATGCCGAGCTGCTGGCCAGCGACCTGACGCAGGAACGCCTGGTGCAGCTGATCGACCGCTTCCTGATGTTCTATGTGCGCACCGCCGACCGGCTGCAGCGCACCAGCACCTGGCGCGACAACCTCGAAGGTGGGCTGGACTACCTGAAGGCCGTGGTGGTCGACGACAGCCTGGGCCTGGCGCCGGAGCTGGAGGCGCAGATGGCCCATGTGGTCGACACCTACCAGTGCGAGTGGAAGACCGCCGTCACCACGCCCGCCGTGCGTGCCCGCTTCCGCAGCTTCGTCAACAGCGACCAGTCCGACGAGCACATCGTGTTCGTGGAAGAGCGTGGCCAGATCCGCCCGGCCCGCGCCGACGAACGCAGCACCGCCTGACGCCACAGACCCGCCACAGACCCGCCGCACACCACCCAAGAAACCCCACCATGACCACCAACCCGCCCGCCACCGCCGACG
The DNA here is from genome assembly GCA_040386375.1 of Pseudomonadota bacterium. Taxonomy (GTDB): domain Bacteria; phylum Pseudomonadota; class Gammaproteobacteria; order Burkholderiales; family Burkholderiaceae_C; genus Pseudaquabacterium. The sequence continues at coordinate 41,953 of JAZKFQ010000066.1, read as the reverse complement.
CGCTGCACGCCACCACCTGGACCAGCGTCTGCGCGCTGGACGACATCGTGCCCGACACCGGCGTCTGCGCCCTGGTGCAGGGCCGCCACGTGGCGGTGTTCCGCCTCGCCGACGAGCGCCTGTTCGCCATCGACAACGTCGACCCCAAGTCGGGTGCCAGCGTGCTGTCGCGTGGCCTGCTGGGCAACCTGGGCACCCACACCGTGGTGGCCTCGCCGCTCTACAAGAACCACTTCGACCTGGCGACCGGCGCCTGCATCGAGCACCCGGAGTTCAGGGTGCGCACCCATGCCGTGCGCCAGCACGGCGGCCAGGTCCAGGTCGCCCTGGCCTGACCGGCCGCCTCCCATTTCCCAAGGAACTCCATGGCCTATCTTGCCCCTGCCGAATTCGTCACCAAGATGGTCGACGCCGGTGAATCCAAGCTGCTGATGTCCACCCGCGACACGCTGATCCGCTCCTACATGGCCGGTGCCATCCTGGCGCTGGCGGCGGCCTTTGCCGTCACCATCACCGTCAACACCGGCAATGCGCTGGTGGGCGCCCTGCTGTTCCCGGTGGGCTTCTGCCTGCTCTACCTGCTGGGCTTCGACCTGCTGACCGGCGTCTTCACCCTGGCGCCGCTGGCGGTGCTGGACAAGCGCCCCGGCGCCACCTGGCGTGGTGTGTTCCGCAACTGGGGCCTGGTGTTCGTCGGCAACTTCGCCGGCGCGCTGACGGTGGCGGTGTTCATGGCCATCATCTTCACCAATGGCTTCACCGAGGCGCCCAATGCGGTGGGCCAGAAGATCGGCCACATCGGCGAAGGCCGCACCGTGGGTTATGCGGCGCATGGCGCGGGCGGCATGCTCACGCTGTTCATCCGCGCGGTGATGTGCAACTGGATGGTGTCCACCGGCGTGGTGGCGGCCATGATGTCGACCAGCGTCTCGGGCAAGGTGATCGCGATGTGGATGCCCATCCTGGTGTTCTTCTACATGGGCTTCGAGCACAGCATCGTCAACATGTACCTGTTCCCATCGGGCCTGATGCTGGGTGGCCAGTTCACCTTCATGGACTACATGCTGTGGAACGAGATCCCCACCGTGCTGGGCAACCTGGTGGGCGGGCTCACCTTCGTCGGTGCCACGCTGTACTCCACCCACTACAAGACCGCTCCGAAGCGAGCGATTGCTTGACCCACCCCCGAAGCGCCTGCGGCGCTCCCCCTCAAGGGGGCGGCCCCGGCGGCCCGGCAAAGCCGGATCCGCGGCGCCCGCTTGCGACTGCAATGCAGTGATGCCGACCACCAGCGCGCTGCGCATCAGCCTGGGCCAGCACAGCGATGCCGGCCTCAAGCTGCTGAACCAGGACTTCCACGGCGCGGCCATGCCGGGGGAGCCGCTGCGCAGCAGCAAGGGCATCGCGCTGGCGCTGGCCGATGGCATCGGCTCCAGCGCGGTGAGCCACTTCGCCAGCGCGGCGGCGGTGCGCAGCTTCCTGGACGACTACTACGCCACCAGCGAGGCCTGGCCGGTGCGGCGTGCGGCGCAGCGCGTGCTGCAGGCCACCAACAGCTGGCTGCATGCCCAGACCCAGCGTGGCGACGGCCGCTTCGACAAGGACCGTGGCCATGTCTGCACCTTCAGCGCCCTGGTGTTCAAGGGCCGCGAGGCACATCTGCTGCATGTGGGTGACGCCCGCATCTACCGCCTGCACCCGCAGGCGCTGGAGCAGCTGAGCGACGACCACCGGGTGCACCTGGGTGCTGGCCAGACCGCCCTGGGCCGGGCCCTGGGCACCAGCGCCACGGTGGAGATCGACCACCACAGCTGGGCCACCGAGGTGGGCGAGGTCTACCTGCTGGCCACCGACGGTGCCTATCCCTTCCTCGACGCGGCCGCGGTGCATGCCGCCCTGGCCACGCACCCGCTAGACCTGGACGCCGCAGCGCAGGCCCTGGTGCAGCTGGCACTGCAGCGTGGCAGCGACGACAACGCCACGCTGCAGATCGCCCGCATCGAGGCCCTGCCAGATGCGCAGGTGCACCAGCTGCAGGCGCAGCGCGACGGCCTGGCCATGCCACCGCCGCTGCAGCCCCGCATGGTGTTCGAGGGCTGCACCATCGTGCGGGAGCTGCAGGCCAGCGCCCGCAGCCACATCCACCTGGCCATCGACCATGCCACCGGCCAGCAAGTGGTGATCAAGACCCCGGCCACCGACCTGCGGCAAGACCCGGCCGCGCTGGACCGCTTCCTGCTGGAGGAATGGGTGGCGCGCCGCGTCGACAGCCCGCATGTGGCCCGCCCCGGCGGCAGTGCGCTCCCCCGCCAGCACCTGTGCGTGGTGATGGCCCACATCGACGGCCAGACCCTGGCCCAGTGGATGACCGACCACCCCCGGCCCACGCTGGACGCGGTGCGCGGCATCGTCGGCCAGATCGCCAAGGGCCTGCAGGCCCTGCACCGCAAGGAGATGCTGCACCAGGACCTGCGGCCCGAGAACATCCTGATCGACCGCAGCGGCACGGTGCGCCTGATCGACTTCGGCGCCGTGCATGTGGCCGGCCTGGCCGAGGGCACGGCCGAGGCCGGCGCCCACGCCATCCTGGGCTCGCTGCAATACACCGCGCCCGAGTACTTCACGGGCCAGGGCGGCAGCCCCCGCGCCGAGCTGTGGTCGCTGGCGGTGCTGGCCTACCAGATGCTGGGCGGTGCCCTGCCCTATGGCCTGCAGGTCACCCAGGTGCGTGGCCCGCGTGACCTGCACAAGCTGCACTACACGCCGCTGCGCCAGCTGCGGCCCGATCTGCCGGCCTGGGTGGACGCCGTGCTGCGCCAGGCCCTGCAGCCGCAGCCGGCCAGGCGGCAGGAGGCGCTGTCGGCCCTGGTGCACGACCTGCACCAGCCCAGCCCGCGCCACCTGGGCGCCGACCGCGTGCCCCTGGTCGAGCGCGATCCGCTGCGCTTCTGGCGCGGGCTGGCCGTGCTGCTGGGCCTGCTGGTGCTGCTGCTGGCGGGGCTGCTGGCGCGGGGCCATTGACCGGCGGCGCGGTGGCGGCGGTGGCCGCCCGGATAATGCGCCAACGCCATGCACCTGATGATCCCCTTCGCCGGCACCGTCTCCGAAGCCGGCCGGCATGCCCTGCAGACCCTGGCCCTGCCACGCCTGGACCAGCTGCTGGCCAGGCTGCAGCCCACCCAGCGCCTGGGCAGCGACGAATTCAGCCTCAACCCGCCGCATGAGCAGGCCCTGGCCGCCGCCTGGGGCTGGCCCAGCGGCCCCGACGAAGCCCTGCCCTTGGCAGCGCGGCAGGCCGCCGCGCTGGGCCTGGATGGTCAGCAGCCCTGGGGCCTGCTGACGCCGGTGCACCTGCATGTGGGCACCGAGCAGGTCAGCCTCACGCCGCCTGCCGGCCTGCAGCTGGACGAGGCGGGCTCGCGTGCCGTGCTGGAGGCCGTGCGCCCGCTGTTCGAGACCGAGGGCTTCAGCCTGCGCTATGCCGCGCCGCTGCAGTGGCTGGCCACGCATGCGCTGTTCGACGGCCTGGCCACGGCGTCGCTGGACCGGGTGACCGGCCGCAACGTCGACCGCTGGCTGCCCGACCACCGCAGCGCCCGCCTGATCCGCCGCCTGCAGAACGAGGTGCAGATGCTGCTCTACACCCATCCGCTGAACGACCAGCGCGAGGCCGCCGGCCTGCCCACGGTGAACAGTGTCTGGCTCAGTGGCTGCGGCCCGCTGCCCGCGCACACGGTCAGCGCCGACCTGCAGCTGGACGACCGCCTGCGTGCGCCCGCGCTGGGGGAAGACTGGGCCGCCTGGTGCGAGGCCTGGCGCGCGCTGGATGCCGGGCCCCTGCAGGCACTGGCCGGCGCCGGCGACGATGCCCGCCTCACCCTCTGCGGTGAACGTTTTGCCCAGACCTTCGCCCCGGCGCCGCGGGGCCTGTGGCAGCGCCTGGCCGGCCGCTGGCGCCAGGGCAGCGCCCTGGCCGTGCTGGAGGCGCTGTGACCAGCCCCACCCTCAGCCGCCGGGACGTGCCACCGCGGGTGGCCTTTGCGCTGGAGCAGGCCGGTGTGCACCCGCTGCTGGCACGGCTGTTCGCCGCCCGCGGCGTGCGCAGCGCCGATGATCTGGACGACGGCCTGGCCCGCCTGCTGCCGCCGGCCCAGCTCAAGGGCGCGGCCGAGGCGGCCGTGCTGCTGGCCGATGCCATCGCCGCGCAGCAGCGCGTCTGCATCGTGGCCGACTACGACTGCGACGGCGCCACCGCCTGCGCCGTGGCCCTGCGTGGCCTGGCCATGCTGGGCGCGGTGCCGGGCAGCCTGAACTACGTGGTGCCCGACCGCCTGGTGCATGGCTACGGCCTCACACCGGCCATCGTCGACCTGGCCATCAGCCAGGCGCCAGACGCCCCGCCGCAACTGCTGGTGACGGTGGACAACGGCATCGCCAGCAGCGCCGGCGTGGCCCATGCCCGGGCCCTGGGCCTGCAGGTGCTGGTGACCGACCACCACCTGCCCGCCCTGGGCACCGACGGTGTGGTGCAGCTGCCGGATGCCGACGTCATCGTCAACCCCAGCCAGCCCGGCTGCGGCTTTGCCAGCAAGGCGCTGGCTGGTGTGGGCGTGGTGTTCTACGTGCTGCTGGCCCTGCGCGCCGAACAGCGTGCCCGTGGCCTGTTTGCCGCCGACCGGCAGCCGCGGCTGGATGCCCTGCTCGACCTGGTGGCCCTGGGCACGGTGGCCGACGTGGTCAAGCTGGACGACAACAACCGCCGGCTGGTGGCGCAGGGCTTGAAGCGCATCCGCGCGGGCCGCATGCAGCCTGGCGTGGCGGCGCTGTTCGCCGCTGCCGGCCGGGTGCCGGCACGTGCCGCGGCCTTCGATTTCGGCTTTGCCCTGGGCCCGCGCATCAACGCCGCCGGCCGGCTGTCGGACATGACCCTGGGCATCGAATGCCTGCTCACCGACGATCCGGCGCGCGCCACCGAGCTGGCCCAGGCGCTGGACGCCATCAACCGCCAGCGCCGCGAGGTGCAGACCGACATGGCCACGCAAGCCGAGGTCCTGCTCGACGCGCTGCTGGCGCGCCAGCCCGACGACCAGGCCGCACCACCGGCCGTGGTGCTGTTCGACCCCGCCTTCCACGAGGGCGTGGTGGGCATCGTCGCCGGCCGGCTGAAAGACCGGCTGCACCGGCCCACCTTCGTGCTGGCGCGTGGGCAGGACGGGCTGCTCAAGGGCTCGGGCCGCTCCATCCCCGGCTTCCACCTGCGCGATGCCCTCGACCTGGTCAGCAAGCGCCACCCGGGTGTGCTGCAGCGCTTCGGCGGCCATGCCATGGCCGCCGGCTGCACCCTGGCCGAGGCCGACTGGCCGCTGTTCGCCAGCGCCCTGCAGAAGGTGGCTGCCGACTGGCTGCAGCCCGCCGCCCTGAACCGCTGCCTGGCCACCGACGGCCCGCTGGGCGGCGAGTGGTTCAACATCGCCACCGTGGCCACGCTGGACGCGCAGGTCTGGGGCCAGGGCTTCGAAGCGCCGGTGTTCTGCGACGAGGTGGACGTGCTGCAGCAGCGCCTGGTGGGCGAGAAACACCTGAAACTGCGGGTGCGCCATGCCGGCGCGCTGCGCGACGCCATCTGGTTCGGCCATGCCGAGCCGCTGCCGTCGCGAGTGCAGCTGGCCTACCGGCTGAACCTGGACGAATACCAGGGCCAACAACGGCTGCAGATGGTGGTGGAAGCCGCCATCGCGGCCCCGCCTTGACCTGATTGAAGGAGACGTCTGCATGCCATCGACACACCCCTCCACCACCCGCCGCCTGGCGCTGGGCAGCCTGGTGGCCCTGGGCATGCTGGGTGCCATCGGCACCGCGGCGGCGCAGGCGGCCCAGCCCAAGGTGGCCGTGGTGGCGCATGGCCTGGTCAACCCCTGGGGCCTGGCCTTCCTGCCGGACGGGCGTCTGCTGGTGACCGAGCGGCCCGGCCGCATGCGCATCATCGGCAGCGACGGCAAGCTGGGCCCGCCGCTGCCCGGGCTGCCTGCCGTGGCGGCCGAAGGGCAAGGCGGCCTGCTCGACGTGGCCACCGACCCACGCTTTGCCAGCAACCGCCTGGTCTACTGGAGCTACAGCGAGAACGCCGGCGATGGCGACAGCAACGGCACGGCCGTGGCCCGCGGCCGGCTCGACGGAGCGCCCGGTGCCGAGCGCCTGGCCGATGTGCAGGTGGTCTTCCGCCAGCTGCCCAAGGTGGCCAGCAAGCTGCACTTCGGCAGCCGGCTGGTCTTCGGCAACGACGGCCGCCTGTTCATCACCCTGGGCGACCGCTTCTCGCGCAAGGACGATGCCCAGACCCTGGACAACCACCTGGGCAAGGTGGTGCGCATCGAGGCCGATGGCAAGGTGCCGGCCGACAACCCGCTGGTGGGCAAGCCGGGCAACCCGCCCAACACCCGGCCCGAGATCTGGAGCTGGGGCCACCGCAATGTGCAGGGCGCGGCCATCCACCCCGGCACCGGCGAGCTGTGGACCACCGAGCATGGCCCGCAGGGTGGTGATGAGCTCAACCTCACCCAGGCCGGCCGCAACCACGGCTGGCCGCTGATCACCTACGGCCGCAACTACGGCCTGGGCACCAAGATCGGCGACGGCACCGAGCGTGCCGATGTGGTGGCACCGCTGGCGCACTGGGTGCCCACCTCCATCGCGCCCAGCGGCATGGCCTTTCTCACCAGTGACCGCTACCCCGGCTGGAAGGGCAATCTGTTCGTCGGCGCGCTGCGCGGCCAGGCACTGATCCGCATCACGCTGGACGGCAGCAAGGTGGTGGCGCAGGAACGGCTGCTGCAGCCGCTGAACGAGCGCATCCGCGACGTGCGGCAGGGGCCCGACGGCCTGCTGTACCTGCTGACCGACAACGCCGACGGGCGTGTGCTACGGGTGGTGCCATGAACCGCGACCACGACCACGACCACCACCACGAGCATGACCACGGCGATGGCATGAGCCATCTGGACACCATGGACCTGCGGGTGCGTGCGCTGGAGACCGTGCTCACGCAGAAGGGCTACATCGACCCCGCCGCGCTGGACGTGCTGGTCGACACCTACCAGACCAGGATCGGCCCGCGCAACGGCGCCCGGGTGGTGGCGCGCGCCTGGTCCGACCCGGCGTTTGCCGCCTGGCTGGAAGCCGACGCCACGGCCGCCATCGCCTCGCTGGGCTACACCGGCCGCCAGGGCGAGCACATGCTGGCGGTGTTCAACAGCCCCGGCACCCACCACCTGGTGGTGTGCACCCTGTGCAGCTGCTACCCCTGGACGGTGCTGGGCCTGCCGCCCACCTGGTACAAGAGCGCCCCCTACCGCAGCCGCGCGGTGCAGGATCCCCTTGGTGTGCTGGCCGATTTCGGCCTGCAGCTGCCGGCATCCACCCAGCTGCGGGTGTGGGACAGCACGGCCGAGCTGCGCTACCTGGTGATCCCGCAGCGCCCGGCCGGCACCGAGGGCCTGACGGAAGAACAGCTGGCCGACCTGGTGACGCGTGATTCGATGATCGGCACCGGCCTCGCGCGGGGAGTGGCGGCATGAGCGGGCCGAGCGCCGGGCCGCTCCCAAGCCGGCCCGCCATCCCCTCGGGGGATCGACCGACGTACCCGTCGGGCGAGGGGCTCTACACCAGCCATGCCGACCTGGGCGGGCAAGCCGGCCATGGCCCGGTGCTGCCCGAGCCCGAGGGCGAACTCTGGCACGAAGCCTTCGAGCCCAAGGCCCTGGCGCTGACCCTGGCCATGGGTGCCACCGGCGCCTGGAACATCGACCAGAGCCGCGCCGCCCGCGAAACCCTGCCCGACTACGCACAGCTGAGCTATTACCGCATCTGGCTGTCCGCGCTGCAGCGCCTGATGGCCACGCGTGGCCTGGTGGCTGAGGACGAACTGGCGGCCGGCCGCATGCTGCACCCGCCCCTGCCCCTGCCGCGCAAGCTGCTGGCCGCTGCCGTGCCCGCCGCCCTGGCCAAGGGCTCGCCCACCGCCCGCCCGGCGCCCGGCCCGGCACGCTTTGCCGTGGGGGATGTGGTCTTCACCCGCAGCGGCGCGGTGGGCCACCACACCCGGCTGCCGGCCTATGCCCAGGGCAAGCGTGGCACGGTGGCACGGCTGCATGGTGCCCATGTGTTCGCCGATGCCAACGCCCAGGGCCTGGGCGAGCAGCCGCAGTGGCTGTACACCGTGGTGTTCGACGGCAGCACGCTGTGGGGCGACGGCGCCCAGCCCGGCCTGCAGGTGTCCGTGGACGCCTGGGAGCCCTATCTGCAGCCCGCGGGAGACCAGGCATGACGGTGGACCTGCGCGCCTGCCCCGGCCTGCCGCTGGCCGATGCCGATGGGTGTGACAGCCCGGTGTTTGCCGAACCCTGGATGGCGCAGGCCTTTGCGATGGTGCTGCAGCTGCACCAGCGTGGCCTGTTCAGCTGGCCCGAATGGGCGGCTGCGCTGTCGGCACAGATCAGCGCCGCCCAGGCCGCCGGTGATGCCGACTTGGGCGATACTTACTACCACCACTGGCTGGCCGCGCTGGAGACCCTGGTGGCGGCCAAGGGCGCGGCCCAGGCCGGCGAACTGCAGCGCTGCGCCCAGGCCTGGGACCACGCCGCCGACCGCACGCCGCATGGCCAGCCCATCGTGCTGCAACCGGCCGATTGGGATGCGGCGTGAGCGCCGTCGCCACCGATTTCGCCGCCCAGGTGGAGGCCCTGCGCCCGCAGCTGCTGCGCTTTGCCCGCAGCCAGTTGCGCAACGAGGCCTGGGCCGAGGATGCGGTCAGCGAGACCCTGCTGGCCGCGCTGGAGAAGCCCGGCAGCTTTGCCGGCCGCAGCCAGCTCAAGACCTGGCTGGTGGCCGTGCTCAAGCACAAGGTGGTGGACCAGCTGCGCCGCCACCACCGCGAAGCCACGGTGCTCACCACCGACGATGGCGAAGACCTGGACCAGAGCCTGTTCGACGACGGCAACCGGGGCCATTGGCGCGAGATGCCGCCGGATTGGGGCAGCCCCGAGGCCCAGCTGGGCCAGCGCCAGTTCTTCGAGGTGCTGGAGGCCTGCATGGACCACCTGCCTCCCACCCAGGGCCGGGTGTTCATGATGCGCGAGTGGCTGGAGCTGGGCACCGACGAGATCTGCAAGGAATTGCAGATCACGCCGACCAACCTGTGGGTGCTGCTGCACCGCGCCCGGCTGCGCCTGCGGGAATGCCTGCAGCAGCGCTGGTTCAACCAAGCCGCCACCGCCAGAACTGCCTAGACCTGCCACCGCACCGATGCTCAAGCTCCGCCGAACCTGCCGCGACGTGACCCGCCTGGTGCTGGAAAGCCAGGACCGGCCGCTGGGCGGGCTGGAATCGCTGTCGCTGCGCCTGCACTGGCTGGCCTGCGGTGGCTGCCGGCGCTTCCGCGACCAGCAGCGGTTCATGCGCCAGGCGCTGGACCGCTGGCGGCAATACCGGGACGAAGGCTGAGCCTGCCCGCCGCGGCAGGCGGGCACGGCGAACCGCGGGTGCCGGTCAGCCGCGGGCGCGGCGGCGCGTGAGCACCAGGCCCATCAGGGCCGCGGCGGTCAGCGCCAGCATGCCAGGCTCGGGCACGGCCGCAGGCGCCACGCCCAGCACGGCCATCTCGCCGCCGAAGGGGTTGCTGGGCGCGAAGCTGCCGAAGTCCACATCGGCCAGCACCGTGCCGGCGCGGTTGAACTGCACCAGGTTGCGGGTGCTGCGGTTGAAGCCCCAGAAGCTGCTGGTGGACTCGTCATAGGCCAGGCCGACCAGGAACTGCCCGAGGTCGAAGGCACCCAGCACCGCACCGTCGAGGCCGTAGTGGGTGATCCTGCGGTCGAAGCTGGAGACGAACAGCGTGTTGTCGCTGCCGTCGAATGCGATGCCGGCCCCGGCGGCATTGCCGACCAGGTTGAACAGCGTGCGCTGGCCACTCCAGTCGGCATTGGCCACGGTGACCGAATTGACGGTGCCGCAGCATTCCACGCCGTAGTTCAGGCCGTTGGACCCGGTGGCGCCATCCAGCAGCTGGCTGAAGCCCCGGCCGCCGGCCGAGGTGGCGCCCGTGGCCACGCCGGCCAGCGTGTACTCGCGGGCACCGGCATCGTCGCGGTGGCCCAGCCAGATGCTGTCACGCACGGCGGCCGGATAGGCCAGGCTGGAGGTGGTGAAGCTGCGCACCACGGTGCCGGTGGTGGTCAGCTCGTAACCCCTGGACGCGTCGCCGTCGAAGAGGTAGTAGGTGGGGCTGGCGGCGGCTGGGACCGCGCTGATGCCGGCGAACAGGAGGGCGGCGAGGGCTGGCACGACGTGCATGGGGGTTTCCGATCTTTTGATGTTTGGTAACGTCAGAAACAGAAGGTTACATTTTGGTCGATGTGACACCCACACCAAGCTGCTGATCTGACGGGGAGGATGCCGGCCGGCCCGGGTGGACCAGCAGAACTGCCGGGATTGTGATCAGCCCGGCTGCCCGCCGGCTGTGCCGCACCGCACGCCCGGGCCGCCGTTCGGCCATGCTGGCGCAGCCGGTGGCAGTTAGTGCACACCCGGTGCGGCGGGTGGTGTGCAGCGGGCGGTGCGGCGGGTGGTGCGGCGGGTGGTCCGGCGGACGGGGCGGCGCCGGGATCAGTCGGTCTGCCCGGCGGCCACCTGCAGTTCGTCCAGGCCCTGCACCAGCGCGTCGACCACCAGTTCCAGCCCGCGCACCTGATCGGCCAGGGCCAGCGGCCGGCTGCCCGGATGGGCTGCCGCCTGTTGCGGCAAGGGCGGCAGGTGGATGAAGCCGGCCGGCACACCGGCCTGGCGCCGCAGGGCATGCAGCAGGCCGTAGAACACCTGGTTGCAGACGAAGCTGCCGGCACTGAGCGACAGCTCGGCCGGCAGGCCGGCCGCCAGCAGCCGCTGCACCAGGGCCTTGACCGGCAGCCGGGTGAAATACGCCGCCGGGCCGCCAGCCACCACCGGCGTGCCGGCCGGCATGGCGCCGGCGTTGTCGGCGATGCGGGCATCACAGAGGTTGACAGCCACCCGCTCCAGGCTGATGGCCGAGCGGCTGCCGGCCAGGCCCAGGCACAGCACCAGCTGCGGCCGGTGGCGGCGCATGGCGGCACGCAGCGCCGGCAGCGACGCCGCAAACACGCAGGGCAGCTGCACCGCGGTGATCAGCGCGCCGCCGCGCTGCTGGCCGTGCAAGGCCTGCGCAACATCCCAGGACGGGTTGACCGCCTCACCGCCGAAGGGCTCGAAGCCGGTGACCAGCACACGCTGCAGCGTCATGGTGTGCCCCAGCCACCACCACCCGGTGTCTCGACCACGAACACATCGCCGGGCTGCATGGCCACCGAGCCGATGTAGTCCAGCGGCTCCACGCTGCCGTCGGCCCGCTCCACCCGGTTGATGCCGGGCGCGCCGGCCTGGCCACCGGCCGCGCCGAAGGCCCCGTGGTGGCGGCCGTTGCTGAGGATGGAGGCGGTCATGGCTTCGAGGAAGCGCACACGCCGCACACCGCCGTCGCCACCATGCCAGCGCCCGGCGCCGCCCGAGCCGCGGCGGATGGCATAGCTGTCCAGCCGCACCGGGAAGCGCAGCTCCAGCACCTCGGGGTCGGTGAGGCGGCTGTTGGTCATGTGGGTCTGCACGACGCTGGTGCCGTGGAAGCCCTCGCCCGCACCCGAGCCGCCCGAGATGGTTTCGTAGTACTGGTGGGCCTGGTTGCCGAAGGTGAAGTTGTTCATGGTGCAGGGGCTGGCGGCCATCACGCCCAGGGCGCCGTAAAGCGCATTCGTCACGCAGGACGAGGTCTCCACATTGCCCGCCACCACCGCCGCGGGCGGGCGCGGGTTCAGCAGGCAGCCCTCGGGCACGATCACCTGCAGCGGCTTCAGGCAGCCGGCGTTCAGCGGGATGTCGTCGTCGACCAGGGTGCGGAAGACGTACAGCACCGCCGCCATGGTCACCGCCTTGGGGGCGTTGAAGTTGTCGGGCGTCTGCGCGCTGGTGCCGCTGAAATCCAGCGTGGCCTCGCGCCGCCCAGCGTCCACGGTGAGCGACACGCTGATCTGCGCGCCGTTGTCCATGGGCAGGGTGAAGCTGCCGTTCTTCAAGGCGGTGATCACCCGGCGCACCGATTCCTCGGCGTTGTCCTGCACATGCTGCATGTAGGCCACCACGGTCGGCTCACCCCACTGCGCCACCATGGCCCGCAGCTCCTGCACGCCTTTTTCATTGGCGGCGATCTGGGCGCGCAGGTCGGCCACGGTCTGGTCGGGGTTGCGCGCCGGCCAGGGGCCACTGGCCAGCAGGGCGCGCAGCTCGGCCTCCAGCAGCACACCGGCGCGCACCAGCAGCTGGTTGTCGATCAGCACACCTTCTTCGGCGATGGACTTGGAGAACGGCGGCACCGAACCCGGCGTGATGCCGCCGATGTCGGCATGGTGGCCACGGCTGGCCACGTAGAACTGCGGGTGGGCAGCGCCCTCGTCCAGGTACACCGGGGTGACCACGGTCACATCGGGCAGGTGCGTGCCGCCGTGGTACGGGTCGTTCAGCACGTACACATCCCCCGGCTGCATGGCCGGGTTGCGGGCGATCACGGTCTTGATCGATTCGCTCATGCTGCCCAGATGCACCGGCATGTGCGGGGCGTTGGCGATCAGCGCACCCTCGGCGCTGAACAGCGCGCAGCTGAAGTCCAGCCGCTCCTTGATGTTGACCGAGTGCGCGGTGTTCTGCAGCCGCAGGCCCATCTGCTCGGCGATGTTCATGAACAGGTTGTTGAACACCTCCAGCATCACTGGATCGGCCTGCGTGCCGGCGGCCAGGCGCTGCACCCGCGGTTGCACCCGCTGCAGCAGCAGGTCACCGCGGGCCGTGGTGGTGGCAGCCCAGCCGGGCTCCACCACCGTGGTGGCATTGCGCTCGGTGATCACCGCCGGGCCGGCCAGCCTTGCGCCCACGGCCAGGCTGTCGCGCTGGACCAGGGCGGCGTCACGCCAGGCTTCGGCGCTGCCGTCGTCCAGCGCGCAGTGCATCTGCACCCGGGCCGGCGGCGCGTCCCCGGCCGCACCGGGCGACGCAGCCACCCCATCGGGCACCGCCTCGGCCGCGCCGATGGCTTCCACCGTGGCCGCCTCGATCACCAGGGCCCGCCCCGGCATCAGGAAGGCGAAGCGCTGGCGGTAGCCGGCCTCGAAGCCATCACGCAGGCTGCCCACGCTGCTGGCCGCGTCCACCACCACCGGCAGCGCGGTGTCGGTGCCCTGGTAGCGCAGCAGCAGGCGCTGTACCGGCCGGATGCGCGCAGCCGGCACACCCTGCGCCACCACCTCGGCCACGGCGGCCTCGGTCAGCGCGGCCAGGCGGCTGCGCGCGGCCTGCAGGCCGGCAGCGTCCAGCGCCAGTTCGACCGAGGCCTCGCGCATCGCAATCTGGTCAGCCAGGCCCATGCCGTAGGCCGACAGCACACCGGCCAGCGGGTGGATCAGCACCTGCTGCATGCCCAGCGCGTCGGCCACCGCGCAGGCATGCTGGCCGCCGGCACCACCGAAGCACTGCAGGGTGTAGCCGGTCACGTCGTAGCCGCGCGCCACCGAGATGCGCTTGATCGCATTGGCCATGCTGGCCACGGCGATCTGCAGCGCGCCGGCGGCCACGGCCTCGGCGCTGGTGGGCCTGCCGGTGGCCTGGCCGATGCGCGCGGCCAGGTCGTCGAAGCGCTGGCGCACGACCTGCCCGTCCAGTGGCTGCTGGCCATCGACGCCGAACACCGCCGGAAAGTGTGCCGGCTGGATGCGGCCCAGCAGCACGTTGGCATCGGTCACCGCCAGCGGGCCGCCGCGCCGGTAGGCGGCCGGCCCGGGGTTGGCGCCGGCCGATTCCGGCCCCACACGCAGGCGCGCGCCGTCGAAGTGGATGATGGAGCCACCGCCCGCAGCCACGGTGTGGATGCTCATCATCGGCGCGCGCATGCGCACGCCGGCCACCTGCGTGTCGAAGGCCCGCTCGAACTCGCCGGCGTAGTGGCTCACATCGGTGCTGGTGCCGCCCATGTCGAAGCCGATCAGCTTCTGGTGCCCGGCAGCGAGTGCGGTGCGCACCATGCCCACGATGCCACCGGCCGGGCCGCTCAGGATGGCGTCCTTGCCCTGGAAGCGGTGGGCCTCGGTCAGGCCGCCCGAGCTCTGCATGAAGTACAGCGGCACGCCCGGCATCTGGCTGGCCACCCGGTCCACGTAGCGCTGCAGGATGGGGCTGAGGTAGGCGTCCACCACCGTGGTGTCGCCGCGTGGCACCAGCTTGATCAGGGGGCTGACCTGGTGCGACACGCTGACCTGGGTGAAGCCGATGGCGCGCGCCAGCGCAGCCGCCGCCAGCTCGTGCACCGGGTTGCGCCAGCCGTGCAGGAAGACGATGGCGCAGGCACGGATGCCGGCATCGAACAGCGGCTGCAGCGCGGCGCGCAGCGTGGCGGCGTCCAGTGCCTGCAACACGCTGCCCTGGGCATCCAGCCGCTCGTCGGCCTCCACCACCGCCTCGTACAGCAGTTCGGGCAGCACGATGTGGCGGTCAAACAGGCGCGGGCGGTTCTGGTAGGCGATGCGCAGCGCGTCGCCGAAACCACGGGTGATCACCAGCGCGGTGCGGTCGCCCTTGCGCTCCAGCAGGGCATTGGTGGCCACCGTGGTGCCCATCTTCACGCCCTCGACACGCTCCGGCGTGATGGCCTCGCCCGCGGCCAGGCCCAGCAGGCGGCGCATGCCTTCCACCGCCGCGTCGGGGTAGTGCTCGGGGTTCTCCGAGAGCAGCTTGGCCGTGACCAGGCTGGCGTCGGGGCGGCGGCCGACGATGTCGGTGAACGTGCCGCCGCGGTCGATCCAGAACTGCCAGCGGGAGGGGGTGTTGTCGTGCATCGGTGGGCCTCGGCGTGCTGCGTAGCCGCAGTATCCACGGCCGGCTTCTTTCGCAGCTGGCATGCCTTGTGCACCTGTGGTTGCCGATATGCTCAGCCCCCACCGCCCACCCACTGCAGGAGCTTCCACGATGATCTTCCGCCGCCGAATCCTTGCCCTGGCCTGCCTCGGCAGCCTGCTGGCCAGCGCCGCCCAGGCCCAGACCAAGTGGGACCTGCCCGCCGCCTACGCCGCCAGCAACTTCCACACCGAGAACCTGGTGCAGTTCGCCGCCGACGTGGACAAGGCCACCGCCGGCAAGCTCAAGATCACGGTGCATGCCAATGCCGCGCTGTTCAAGGCGCCCGAGATCAAGCGCGCGGTGCAGGGCGGCCAGGCGCAGATCGGCGAGATCCTGCTGGCCAACTTCAGCAATGAATGGCCGATCTACGCCGCCGACGGCCTGCCCTTCCTGGCCGACAGCTATGCCGAGGCCAGCAAGCTCTACAAGGTGCAGAAGCCGCTGCTGGAGAAGAAGCTGGGCGAGCAGGGCATGCTGCTGCTCTACGCCGTGGCCTGGCCGCCGCAGGGCATCTTCGCCAAGAAGGCCATCAACAGCGCGGCCGACCTCAAGGGCGTGAAGTGGCGCGCTTACAGCCCCAGCACCGGCCGCATCGCCGAGCTGGTGGGCGCCCAGCCGGTCACGGTGCAGGCGGCCGAGCTGAGCCAGGCCATGGCCACCGGCGTGGTGGAGAGCTACATGTCTAGCGGCGCCACCGGCTACGACAGCAAGACCTACGAGCACCTGAAGTTCTACATGGACACCCAGGCCTGGCTGCCCAAGAACGCGGTGATCGTCAACAAGGCGGCGTTCGATGCCCTGGACGCGCCCACCCAGGCTGCCCTGCGCAAGGCCGGTGCCGACGCCGAGGCCCGCGGCTGGGCCACCAGCCAGGCCAAGAACACCGAGTACCTGGAGCTGCTGAAGAAGAACGGCATGGCCATCGTCACGCCCACGCCCCAGCTCAAGGCCGACATGAAGAAGGTGGGCGAGACCATGCTCAAGGAATGGCTGGACAAGGCCGGCCCCGAAGGCAAGGGCCTGGTCGACAGCTTCATGAAGTGATGCCCTGAACATGCGGCGCGCGCTGAATGCCTTGTACGACGGCGCCGCCGCCCTGGCGGCGCTGTGCATGGTGCTGCTGCTGGCCATGGTGATGCTGGGCATCGTGGGCCGTGCGCTGGGCTTCCACCTGCCCGGCACCGATGCCTATGCCGGCTACCTGATGGCCGGCGCGGGCTTTCTGGCGCTGGCCCACACCCTCAAGCGGGGAGAGCACATCCGCGTCACCCTGCTGCTGAGCCACCTGCAGGGTGGTGCGCGCCGTGCGCTGGAGCTGTGGGCCCTGGCCGCGGCCTGCGGCCTGTCCGGCCTGCTGGCCTTCTACAGCGCGCGCTTGGTGTGGCAGAGCCGGGCCTTCCACGACATCTCCACCGGCAACGACGCCACGCCGCTGTGGCTGCCGCAGCTGGGCATGGCCATCGGCACCATGGTGCTGCTGATCGCCTTCGTGGATGAGCTGCTGCTGGAATGGCGTGGCCAGCGGGCACAGCCCGGCACGGCGGAGCCGCTGCGCAATGAATGACCTGGCCATCACCGCCCTGCTGATCGGCAGCCTGTTCGCCATCCTGGCCAGCGGGGTGTGGATCGGCCTCACGCTGTCGGGCGTGGCCTGGATCGGCATGCAGCTGTTCAGCAGCCGGCCGGCGGGTGATGCGATGGCGGTCACCATCTGGGGCTCCAGCAGCAGCTGGACACTCACCGCCCTGCCGCTGTTCATCTGGATGGGCGAGATCCTGTTCCGCACCCGGCTGAGCAACGACATGTTCCGCGGCCTGGCGCCCTGGGTGCAGGCCCTGCCCGGGCGGCTGCTGCACACCAACGTGATCGGCTGCACCATCTTCGCCGCGGTGTCGGGCAGCAGCGCCGCCACCTGCGCCACCATCGGCAAGATGACCCTGCCGGAGCTGAAGCGCCGCGGCTACCCCGACGACATCGCCATCGGCTCGCTGGCCGGCGCCGGCACCCTGGGCCTGCTGATCCCGCCGTCCATCATCATGATCGTCTACGGCGTGTCGGCCGATGTGTCCATCGCCAAGCTGTTCATGGCCGGGGTGCTGCCAGGGCTGCTGCTGGCCGGGCTGTTCTCGGGCTACCTGGGCCTGTGGGCCCTGCTCAACCCGAGCCGTGTGCCGCCGGCCGATGCGCCCATGACCCTGCTGCAGAAGCTGCACGAGAGCCGCCACCTGATCCCGGTGGTGCTGCTGATCGCCGCGGTGCTGGGCAGCATCTACACCGGCGTGGCCACCGCCACCGAGGCCGCCGGCGTGGGCGTGCTGGGTGCGCTGGTGCTGTCGGCGGCCCAGGGCTCGCTGGGCTGGGCCACGTTCCGGGATTCGCTGATGGGCGGCACCCGCCTGTACTGCATGATCGCCCTGATCCTGGCCGGCGCCAGCTTCCTCACCCTGGCCATGGGCTACATCGGCCTGCCGCGCCACCTGGCCGAATGGATCGGCAGCCTGAACCTGGCACCGGTGGCCCTGCTGGCGGTGCTGATGGGCTTCTACATCGTGCTGGGCTGCTTTCTCGACGGCATCAGCATGGTGGTGCTGACCATGGGCGTGATCCTGCCCACGGTGCAGAAGGCCGGCATCGACCTGGTGTGGTTCGGCATCTTCGTCGTGCTGGTGGTGGAGATGGCGCAGATCACGCCGCCGGTGGGCTTCAACCTGTTCGTGCTGCAGGGCATGACCGGGCGGGAGATCAGCTGGCTGGCCAAGGTCACGCTGCCCTTCTTCCTGCTGATGGTGCTGGCGGTGGCCCTGATCTGGCTGTTCCCCGGCATCGTCACCGCCCTGCCCGCGCGCATGTGAGGGCCGCGGCAGGCGCGGTCCGCAGACGGGCGGCAAACACCGGCCAATTCCGGTGATGGCCACGGGCGGCGCTGCCTAGCATCAGGACTGCTGACATTCCGCCGTGACCGCGGTGGCGTGGGGCAGCTGACCGCTAGGAAACCACCATGTCTGATTTGTCACTGCCGCCCCTGTCGCTGGTGCCGCTGGGTGCCGACGCACCACCGCCCGCGCCCCCGCCGGGCCAGGCGCCCACGCGGCCAGTGACCGGTGGCAGCCTGCCCTGGCCGGCGCCGCCCAGCATCGGCTATGCCGCACCACCAGCCCTGCGCGAACCCGAGCCCTGCGAGCTGGAAGGCCCCAACGGCAAGATCAACACCGGCAAGCTGCTGGCCTTCGACCCCGACGCCGGCCAGGTGCAGGTGCTGATCCCGCCCGGGCGCAATGCGCTGACGCTGCGCTTCACCCAGTTCCGCCGCCTCAGCCTGATGCGCCCGCTGGAGCCGCTGCCCGACGACGGCCAGCGGCACGAGGCCACCACCCCGCTGCTGCCGCAGAACCTGCTGCAGCCCTACCGCCTGCGCTTCAAGGACGGCAACGAGACCACGGTGTCCAGCGTGGGCCTGATCGACAAGCCGCTGGGCCTGTTCACCTTCAGCCCCATCGACGCCAGCGGCCGCCTGCTGCGCAGCCTGTACCCGCGGCCCATGCTGGTGTCGGTGGAAGCCGCGCCGGGCCTTGGCGCCATGCAGCCAGGCGCTGATGTGCAGGACACCGCCCCGATGGGGCTGGACGAACTGCCCGGCGCCGCCGCCCACCGGGGGCAGTCGCTGGGCGACATGCTCACCGGCGCCAAGATCATCAATGCCGAGCAGCTGGCCAAGGCCATCGACCAGCAGGCCCGCATGCCGATGGTGCGCATCGGCGAGGCCCTGATCGGCCTGGGCTTCATCACCGAGGCCCAGCTGGCCGAGGCGCTGAAGCTGCAGTCGGCCGACCGGCGCCTGCCGCTGGGCGAACTGCTGGTCAAGCGCGGCGACGTGACCCGCGCCGACCTGCAGACCGCGCTGTCGCGCAAGATGGGCTATCCCATCGTGGACGTGGACGCCTTCCCGGTGGAGAACGAAGCGGCCCTGCGCCTGCCGCTGGCCGTGGCACGCCGCCTCACCGCCCTGCCGCTGATGATGCGTGCCGGCCGCCTGGTGGTGGCGCTGGAAGACCCGTCGGCACGCAATGCCATCGACGAGATCGAGTTCAGCGCGCAGTGCAAGGTGCTGCCGGTGCTGGCCCGTGCCGGCACGCTGCACAGCGCCATCGACCGCGTCTACCTGCGCCTGGGCAAGGACAGCATCGAGCCGTCGGCCGACCTGGCCGCAGCCTTCAGCTTCGACGCCGACAACGGCGACAACGCCAACAAGCTGCTGGCCAACCTGGAGCAGGAGCAATCGCCCGGCGGCCGTGAAGACGAGACGCTGATCGAGCAGAGCGACAACTCGCTGGTGCGCCTGATCAACACCATGATCATCGAGGCCAAGCAGGGCGGCGTGTCCGACATCCACATCGAATGCCAGCCCGGCACGCAGAAGGTGAAGGTGCGCTTCCGCCGCGACGGCGTGCTCAAGCCCTACATCGAGCTGCCGCACACCTACCGCGCGGCCCTGGTGGCGCGCATCAAGATCATGTGCGACCTGGACATCAGCGAGCGCCGCAAGCCGCAGGACGGCAAGATCAACTTCGGCCGCTGGATGCAGGGCCAGAAGCTGGAGCTGCGGGTGGCCACCATCCCCACGGCCAACGGCCTGGAAGACGTGGTGATGCGCCTGCTGGCCAGCGCCAAGACCCTGCCGCTGGAAGGCATGGGCATGCAGCCCGACACCCTGGTGCGGCTGAAGACGGCCATCGAGCGGCCCTACGGCATGGTGCTGTGCGTGGGCCCCACCGGCAGCGGCAAGACCACCACCCTGCATGCGGCGCTGGGCCACATCAACACCCCCGAGCGCAAGATCTGGACCGCCGAGGACCCGGTGGAGATCACCCAGCCCGGCCTGCGCCAGGTGCAGGTCAACCCCAAGATCGACTGGACCTTCGCCAAGGCGCTGCGCGCCTTCCTGCGCGCCGACCCCGACGTGGTGATGGTGGGCGAGATCCGGGATGCCGAGACCGCCGGCATGGCGGTGGAGGCCAGCCTCACCGGCCACCTGGTGATGAGCACCCTGCACACCAACAGCGCGCCCGAGACCGTGACCCGGCTGCTGGACATGGGCATGGACCCGTTCAGCTTTGCCGACAGCCTGCTGGCGGTGCTGGCCCAGCGCCTGGTGCGCCGCCTCTGCAAGCACTGCGTCACCCACCGCCCGGCCACCCCCGAAGACCTGCAGGGCCTGGTGGACGGCTACCAGTTCTCCTGGCCCGACGCCGCGAAACGCCCGGACGGCAAGGCCTTGCTGGCCGACTGGACGCAGCGCTTCGGCGTGGACGGGCAACTGCGCCACCACCACGCGCCGGGCTGCAGCCACTGCGACAACAGCGGCTACAGCGGCCGGGTGGGCCTGCACGAGCTGCTGGTGGTCAGCCGCGAACTGCGCCGCCTGATCCAGACCAGCGCCCGCGCCGAACAGCTGCAGCAAGCGGCCATGGACGAGGGCATGCGCACCCTGCGCCAGGACGGCATCCTGAAGGTGCTGGCCGGGCTGACCTCGATCGAGGAAGTGCGGGCGATCAGCAACAACTGAGCACCTGCGGCGGCGGCCCGGTCAGGGCTTGCGCCAGCTGACCTTGCCCGCGGCGAACATCTTGCCCAGTTCGCCGCTCTCGGTGAGCGCATTGACCGCGGCCTGCAGCGCCCGCGCCAGGTCCTCGCTCTCCTTCTTAACCGCCATGCCGATGACCCAGCCGTCCTTCATGCGCGGCAGCGGCAGGGGCTCGATGGCATAGCGGGCATCACCGGCCAGCGTGGATTCCAGCTCCGATGCGTGGCCGGCGGCGGCCACCACCTCGCCACGCTGCAGCATGGCGGCGGCCTCGGTGCCGTCCTTGAGCTTGGTGTTGAGCTGGCCGCGGTACTTGCCGCTGTCGGCGCCGATCAGCAGCCAGCCGGCCAGGCTCTGGCCCGGCACGGCGACCTGCTGGCTGCCCAGGTCGTCCAGGCTCTCCAGCCTGGGCACCTTGGCGAGGTCGCGCGCGATCATCACCCGCTCGCGGTAGTAGGGCGCCAGGATGTGGACCCGCGGGTTGGCGGCCATCAGCGGCCGGTCCACCGGCACATGCAGCAGCACGTCGGCCGGGCCGAACCCCAGGTAGTGCCCGCGCCACACCATGTTGCGCAGATCGTCGTTCATGTTCTCGTCGGCATTGAAGGGCAGCAGCGTGAGCTTGACCTCCAGCGCCTTGGCCAGCGCGCCGGCCAGGGCCACGTCGATGCCCTGGCCCGCCACGTGGAACGGCGGCATCTCGTTGTAGAGGCCCACGATCAGCGAGCCCCGCTCGCGGATGCGCTGCAGCGCGGGCTTGTCCTGGGCCCAGGCCGGCCAGGCCGCGCCCGCCAGTGAGGCGGCGCCGGCCTGCAGCCAGGTGCGGCGCTGCTGCGATATCTTGCTTGTCATGCGCTTGTCTCCTTGTTGCCTTGTGATCCCTGCCGCCTTGGGCGGCCGGGATCACAAGGGCTTGTCGCGACGGGTTTCCAGGTAGGCCTTGATGGCCCAGGTGGCCTCCTGGTTCAGGATGCCTTCGAACGGCGGCATGTAGACCGCCCCGTTGCGCACCTTGCCGCGCCGCACGCTGCCGGCGTAGTAGTCGTCGATCTCCTTGACGCAGGCGTCCTTCTTCTTGGCGTCCTTGATGTTGACGCAGTCGTTGTCCAGCTTGCGCAGATCGGGCGCGATGCCGCCGGAGATGGCCTCCAGCCCATGGCAGCGGGCGCAGTTCTGGTTGTAGGCCGAGCTGCCCAGCTTGATCGCCTTGTCGTTCTGGCGGTAGGGGTTCTCGGCGCGCCACTGCTCGCCCAGCGGCGGCAGCTCCTTGGTGTCGACGGCCTGCGGCGTCACGTCGCCGTGGGCGCAGGCCAGGCCGGCGGCCAGGGCCAGCGTGGCCAACAAGGTGGTGGGCGCCAGGCGGCGCAGGCTGGAACGGTGGGGGTGGCTCATGGGTTGTCTCCGTGCATGGTTCAAACAGGTCTGGTGCCCTTGACTGCAATCAACGTGCCAGATTCTGGCAGTGCCCGACCACCGCCTCGGATGCGGGCCACGCCCGAGCCGGTTGCTGAGAAATCGAACGTTGTTGCCCGCCGGCAGTACCATCGGCGCCCACGCCGGGTCCGACTGTGCGAAAGTGAAGCACTCGGTGTGGCCCGGCTCTTGCAGTCTGGTCACCGGCGCGCAGCTTGTTTGCAGAACCTCTGCAGCCCGGCCGCCAGCCAACACAAGGGCCAGCGAGGCGCCAGCAGCGCCCGCCCATGGAGACAAACCGCCGCCAGGCGGTCCAGGAGATTGCAGCATGCGAGGACCGTTCCATTCGGCATTTGGTGGGGGCGTGGGGGTGCGCCGCGGCGGTGATGAACCGGTGCGGCCGATTGCCTCGGGCCTGAAACTGGGGCCCGACCATGTCGACGCCATCGACCAGAGCCATGAGCGCTGCGCCGCCCTGGGGGTGTCGCGCATCGAGCGGCCCGACCACAACCCGCTGGGCCGCAGCGACCTGACCGTGGTGCGCGACCGCAACCTGCGCCTGCACGACCATGCCGCCCCGGTGATGGAGATGCTCTACGAGCAGATCGTCAACACCGAGAGCATGGTGGTGCTGTGTGATGCCACCGGCACCATCATCCACAGCATCGGCGACGACGATTTCCTGGCGCGCGCCAGCAAGGTGGCGCTGCAGCCGGGGGTGAACTGGAGCGAGAGCACCAAGGGCACCAACGCCATCGGCACGGCGCTGATCGAGGAAGTGCCCACGCTCGTGCATGCCGACGAGCACTACATGCACGCCAACCACTTCCTCACCTGCTCGGCCGCGCCCATCCTCGACCCGCGCGGCAACATCCTGGGCGTGCTCGACGTGACGGGTGACCACCGCAGCTTCCACCAGCACACCATGGCGCTGGTGAAGATGTCGGCGCGCATGATCGAGAACCACTGGCTGACCGACGACTACCGCAACGTCATGCGGCTGCATTTCCACAGCCGGGTCGAGTTCATCGGCACGCTGATGGAGGGCATCCTGGCGGTGGCCGCCGACGGCAAGCTGGTGGGCGCCAACCGTGGCGCGCTGGAGCAGCTGGGCCTCAGTGGCGCGGCGCTGCGCATGCACAGCCTGACCACGCTGTTCGGCACCACCGTGGGCGCCCTGGTCGACCGCTTCCGCAGCCCGCTGGCCACGCCCATGCCGGTGCAGCTGAACGGCGGACGGCAGTTCCACATCCATGCGCGCTTCAACTGGCCGGTGTGGGCCAGCCTGTCGGAGGCGGTGAGTGGCCAGCCGGTGGTGCACGAGCCCTCGGCCGGCACGGTGCTGAGCCCGCTGGCCGCCACGCCGGCCGACGGCGCCACGCGCCCGGACAGCCCGGCCCGCCCCGGCGCGGCGGCGCCCGCCGGCGGCCTGGCCCAGCTGCGCACCGGCGACGCCCAGATCGCCAGCGTGGTCGACAAGATCCGGCGTGTGCTGGACCGCGACATCCCCATGCTCATCCTGGGCGAGACCGGCACCGGCAAGGAGCTGCTGGCACGTGCCATCCACGTGGATTCGGCCCGCGCCAAGCAGCCCTTCGTGGCGGTGAACTGCGCCAGCATCCCCGAGACCCTGATCGAGGCCGAGCTGTTCGGCTACGAGGACGGCGCCTTCACCGGCGCGCGCCGCAAGGGCGCGGTGGGCAAGATCGTGCAGGCCAATGGCGGCACCCTGTTCCTCGACGAGATCGGCGACATGCCGGTGGCCCTGCAGGCGCACCTGCTGCGGGTGCTGCAGGAGCGCCAGGTCACGCCGCTGGGCAGCAGCAAGAGCGTGGCGGTGGACGTGTCCATCATCTGCGCCACCCACCGCAACCTGCGCGAGATGATCGACCAGAAGCTGTTCCGCGAAGACCTGTTCTACCGCCTGAACGGCCTGGCCGTGCGCCTGCCCGCGCTGCGCGAGCGCAGTGATCTGCTGGCCCTGGTGCGCCGCATCCTCGACCAGCTCACCGAGCAGGGTGGCCACCCACGCAGCCACCGCAACCTGCAGCCCAATGCCGATGTGCTGCGCCTGTTCCAGACCTACCACTGGCCGGGCAATGTGCGCCAGCTGTTCAACGTGCTGCGCACCGCGGCGGTGATGGCGGCCAACGAGCCGGTGATCACCCGCGAGCACCTGTCGGACGATTTCCTGGACGAGGCGCGGGCGGCGCAGTCCAGCCAGGCCGCCCAGGCAGTGCCACCCGCCGATGCCGCCGTGGCCGAGCCCGCTGCTGCGCCGGGCCAGGCGGCCGCTGCAGGCGCAGGGCTGCAGGCCCAGCCGCCCAGTGCAGCCGCCCCCACGCCACCACGCTGGTCGGGCGAGACGGCGGCGGCACCGAAATCGCTGGAGGAAATGGAGATCGACGCCATCCGCCGCGCGGTGGACGAGGCCGGCGGCAACATCTCCGAGGCCTCGAAGCGCCTGGGCATCAGCCGCAACACCATCTACCGCAAGCTGCGCTGGAACACGCCGAAGTAGGCGCGCGGCGGCCTCAGGGGCGGCCTCAGAGCCGGCTTCAGGGACGGCATCAGGGGCGGCTGGCCGCCGGCACCGGCGGGGTGGCCAGCACGGCCGCCTCCACCTGGCGCCAGGCGCGCTGCCAGTTCAGCGCATGCCAGGGCCGGCCGGCCCAGCCCGCCGGCAGGCCCGGCCAGGCCGGTGGTGGTGCCGTCTCGTCGTCACCCCGCAGCACCGCTGCCTCGGCCAGGGCCAGCAGCTCGGCCCAGTAGCGTGCATGCAGCGCAGGTGCGCCCGCGGCCAGGGGTGGGCCCTGCTCACCGACGAAGCGCACCGCCGCGCCATCGGCCGCCGCCAGCAGCGCCAGGCGCTGGCTGGACTGCTGCAGCTGCAGCAGCCCGGCATCCCGCCCATCGGGTGGGCCGTCGCCTTGCAGCAGGCCCTGCGCCACCCACAGCGTGGGCTGGCCGGGCCGGGCCAGGCGCCACACGGTGAGCCAGCGCCCGTCGCTGCGCGGCAGCCGCCACCAGGTGAACGGGCCCAGCTGGCCTTGCTCGCCCTGCAGCAGCTGGTCGGGCAGGCGGACCGGGCCGGCGTCGGCGCCCAGATCGGCCGCCGCGGCACCCAGGCGCTGGCGCAGCCTGTCCACACAGTGCGGGCACTGCGCCGCCATGGCCTCGGCCACCGCGGCATGGGCCCAGTGGCGCAACGGTGGGTGCAGCGGCCCGGCCTGGCCCAGCCCGGCCACCCCCAGCACCAGCTCGGGCCGCGCCCAGGGGCTGATCACATCCGTCACCCGGCCACCGATCTGCCGCCGCACCTGGCAGGCCAGCGCCTGGCCGAAGGCCGGGCTGGGCCCGCTGCCCAGGGCCCACAGCCGCGCCCCGGCGCCCCGGCCCTGGCGCACCAGCACCAGGTTCGACACCTGGCCGCGGTTGCCGGCGTCGCTGTCGCCGGTGGCCGATGGCAGCCACCACACACCGGGCGCCAAGGGCAGCAGGGGCTGGGGCAGGCCCGTGCAGCGGGCTGCGGCCGGCGGCGTGGCCAGGACCAGGGCCAGCAGCAGGCCGAGCAGGCAGGCCCACCAGCCGCGCCGCACGGCACGGCTGCCACCATCGGGTTCACCCTGTGTCAACACGGCGCAGGCCTGGCACAAGCCTGTCACAAGGCAGCGGGCGGCACCGGGGTTGTTCCCCAGCCCGGCCCCACCAAGGGCATGCAAGGCCGCCCTGCCGGCGCGGCATGTGTCTTGCAAAAGCCGGTCGACAACCATGCCGGCGGCCCAGCCGGCATCCAGAAGTGATCGCGAGGAACCTCAGCCATGCGCCATCTTGCCGCAATGTCACCAGGGCGCGGCAGGCTGCCACAGCAGCCAGCACCGCGGCCGCAGCACCGGTCGGCCCACTGGCCATGAAGATCGTGATCCTGCGCGGCGGCAAGGCACTGCGCCGCCGCCGCGGTGGCAGCGGCAGCTCCACCCGTGAACGCGGCGTGATGGCCCTGGGCAACGGCAGCGGCCGCTGGGTGCTGGTCAACATGTCGCCCGGCGTGGCCCACCAGCTCGACAGCGACCTGCGCCTGGACAGCCACCTGGGCCTGCCCGAACCCGAGGTGCGCGCCGTGGTGCTGACCGACGCCCAGGTCGACCATGTGGGCGGCCTGCTGAGCCTGCGCGACGGCGCGCCCATCGACCTGTACGCCACCCCGGCCGTGTTCGAGCAGCTCACCACCGCCCTGCCGGTGCTGCCGGTGCTGCAGCACTACTGCGGCGTGCACTGGCGGGTGGTGCCGGTGGCGGGTGACCGCCGTGTGGCCTCGTTCCGGGTGGAGGGCATGCCCAGCCTGGAGTTCACCGCCGTGGCCACCCAAAGCCCGCTGCCGCCGCACCTGGCCCACATGGCAAGGGGCGAGCAGCCCCAGGTCGGCGACAGCATCGCCCTGGCGGTGCAGGACCTGGCCACCGGCCAGCGGGTGTTCTGCGCACCGGGGCTGGCACAGATCGGCGCCACCGAATTCGAATGGATGCGCGAGGCCGACTGCCTGCTGCTGGACAACCTGCTGCCCCAGGCCGGCACGGCCGGTGCCACCGCCACCCACCAGCCCTGGCTGGACCTGCTGCGTGGCATGCCGGCGCGCCACAAGGTGCTGTTTGCCGACGAGCCCGCCCTGGCCGCCCAGCCCGGCTGGGCCGAGCAGGGCATCGCCCTGGCCTATGACGGCATGGAGATCGAGCTGTGACCAGGTGTCCGGGCCTGGCACACAAGCAAGGGCAATCCGCAGATGGGCAGGCGCGGGCGCAGCGGCTACAACCGCAGCCCGATGAATGATTCTGTTTCCAACCCCGGCCCACGCCTGCAGATCACGCAGCTGAGCAAGCGCTACGGCCCACGCGCCGCGCTGGACAAGCTGTCGTTCAACCTGCAGCCCGGCTGTTTTGCCGCGCTGCTGGGCCCCAACGGCGCCGGCAAGAGCACGCTGTTCCAGGTGCTGACAGGCCTGTTTGCCGCCGATGACGGCCAGGTGTTGGTGGACGGCCACAACCTGCGTGGCAGCGCGGTGGCGGCGCTGCGCCACATCGGCGTGGTGTTCCAGGCCATGTCGCTGGACCTGGACCTGAGCGTGGCGCGCAACCTGCGCTTCCATGCCGACCTGCACGGCCTGCCACGGGCGCTGGCCACGCAGCGCATCACCGACGACTGCGAGACCGCCGGCCTGGCCAAGGACCTGGACCGCGCCGTGCGTGAGCTCTCCGGCGGCAACCGCCGCAAGGTGGAGCTGGTGCGCGCCCTGCTGCACCGCCCCGGCCTGCTGCTGATGGACGAGCCCACCGTGGGCCTGGACCCCAAGAGCCGGCGCGACCTGCGCCAGCGCCTGCACGACGACGTGCGCCAGCGTGGCAGCAGCGTGCTGTGGGCCACCCACCTGGTGGAGGAGGCCGAGGCCGCCGACCGGGTGCTGGTGCTGCACAAGGGCCAGCTGCTCGCCGACGGCACGCCCGCCGAGGTGGTCTCGGCGCTGGGCGGCGGCACGCTGGAAGAAGCCTTCATCCGGGCCACCGCCTGACACCCCTCCATGGAGACAAGATGAATCCCACCCGCACCATGCACTGCAGCGTGGCCACCGTCCTGGCGCTGGCCGCAGGCTGGGCCCAGGCCCAGGGCGTGGCCTATGTGTCCAGCGAGAAGGACAACGCGCTGACCATCGTCGACCTGAAGACCGGCGCCGTCACCGGCACCGTGCCCACCTGCCAGCGGCCGCGCCACATGCAGGTGTCGCCCGATGGCAAGACCCTGCTGGTGGCCTGTGGTGATTCGGCCCAGGCCGACCTGATCGACCTGGCCACGCGCAAGAGCCAGCGCAAGGTCGGCCTGGGCGACGACCCGGAGATCTTCGACCTGTCACCTGACGGCAAGACGCTGTACGTGTCCAACGAAGAGGATGCCGAGCTGGGCATCATCGACCTGGCCAGTGGCAAGCGCACCGGCGCCATCAAGGTGGGCGAGGAGCCCGAGGGCGTGAAGCTGTCGCCCGACGGCAAGACGGTGTACGTCACCTCGGAAGTGGCCAGCCTGGTGCATGTGGTCGACGTGGCCAGTGGCAAGGTGGCCAAGAACATCCCCGCCGGCAAGCGCCCGCGCCGCTTTGCGCTGACCCCCGATGGCAGCCAGCTGTGGGTGACGAACGAACTGGACGCCAGCGTCACCATCATCGACACCAAGGCCCAGGCGGTGGTGGGCACGGTGAAGTTCACGGTGAAGGGCGCACGCGCCGCCGACATCACGCCGGTGGGCATCACCATCAGCCGCGATGGCAAGCGCGCCTTCGTGGGCCTGGGCAAGGCCAACCACGTGGCCTTCGTCGACGTGGCCAGCCGCAAGACCACCGACCTGGTGCTGGTGGGCAAGCGCGCCTGGGGCCTGGCGCTGGACAAGGCCGAGAAGACGCTCTACGTGGTCAACGGCATGTCCGACGACATGAGCATCGTCGACGTGGCCAGCGCCAAGGCCACCAAGACCGTCAAGGTCGGGCGCGTGCCGCACACGGTGGTGCTCGTCGAATGACGCCCTGTCGCACCGCAGCCGCCGCGCTGCTGACCCTGGCCGCCGTGGCCGCCACGGCCGCGGCCCAGGCCGCCGCCTTCAAGGCCGTGCTGCTGGTGCCGGCCGACGACCCGCGCCTGAGCCGCAGCCGGCTGGAGCGCGCCGTGCTGGGACACCCGACCGGCCCGGCCGCCGACGCGGTGCAGGTGGCGCTGAAGGAAGGCAAGCTGGAACTGGACGCCGCCGGCGCCAGCCTGGCGCTGGACACCGTGGCCGTGGCCGATGCTGCCGCCGCCAAGGCCGCGGCCGCCGACGCCGAGAAGGCCGGCGCCGCCGCCCTGCTGACCGACCTGCCCGCCGCCTGGACCCTGGCCGCCGCCGATGGCAGCAAGCTGCCGGTGCTCAACCTCAGCGCGCCTGCCGACAGCCTGCGCGCCGCAGACTGCCGCAAGAACCTGCTGCACATCGCCCCCAGCGAGCGCATGCGCGCCGACGCCATCGCCCAGACCCTGGTGGCGCGCAACTGGCGCAACGTGCTGCTGCTGGTCAGCCAGGCGCCGACCGATGCCGAGCGGGGTGCGGTGGTGGCCGCTGCCATCCAGCGTTATGGGCTGAAGCTGGTGGGCCGCAAACCCTTCAAGCTGTCGGCCGACCCACGCGAGCGCGACCTGGCCAACCCGCTGCTGCTGACCGGCACCGCCGGGGGTGGCGCCGCGTATGACGTGGTGTGGGTGGTGGACGCCGACGGCGAGTTCGCGATGCACCTGCCCTACCGCACCGCCCTGCCCCGCCCGGTGGTGGGTGATGGTGGCCTGG
Source organism: Pseudomonadota bacterium (assembly GCA_040386375.1). GTDB lineage: Bacteria > Pseudomonadota > Gammaproteobacteria > Burkholderiales > Burkholderiaceae_C > Pseudaquabacterium. Next base: position 12,600 of record JAZKFQ010000066.1, on the reverse strand, counting down.
TGGCCCTGGCCTGGTCGGCCAAGTACGAGCGCTTCGGTGCACCCCAGGTCACGCGCCGGCTCACCAAGGCAGCGGGCCGGCCCATGGATGCCCATGCCTGGTCGGCCTGGCTGGGTGGCAAGGCGCTGATTGCGGCGGCGGTGGCGGCGCCAAAGGGTCCGACCACGGCATTTGCGACAGCGCTGCACAAGGCCGACCTCGACGGCAGCAAGGGCGTGGCCATGGGCTTCCGCCCCTGGGACGGCCAGCTGCGCCAGCCGCTGCTGCTGACCGATGGCCAGGCGGTGATCACCACCGCGCCGGCCGAGGGCATCCTGCATCCGACCAATGCGCTCGATGCGCTGGGCGCCGACGCGCCCGAGAAACTCTGCAAATCACGATGACACATGCGTTCCAGGCCCTGCGGGCCATCGTGATGCGCGAGCTGATGAAGTTCGCCCGCCAGTACGGCCGCCTGGTCTCGGCCCTGGTGCGGCCGCTGCTGTGGCTGGCGGTGTTTGCGGCGGGCTTCCGCAATGTGTTCGGCGTGGCGATTGCCGAGCCCTACGACACCTACATCCCCTACGACGTGTACATCGCCCCCGGCCTGGTGGGCATGGTGCTGCTGTTCAACGGCATGCAGAGCAGCCTGGCCATGGTGTACGACCGCGAGATGGGCCTGATGCGCCTGCTGCTGACCGCGCCGCTGCCGCGCTGGTGGATCCTGTTCGCCAAGCTCACCGCCACCGCGGTGCTGAGCCTGGCCCAGGCGGCGGCCTTCGTGCTCGTGGCCTGGGCGCTGGGCACCACCCTGCCGGTGATCGGCCCCAACACCGCCATGGTGCTGGTGGCGGCCGTGTGTTCGGCCCTGATGCTGGGCGCGCTGGGCCTGCTGCTGAGCGTGCACATCAAGCAGCTGGAGAACTTTGCCGGCACCATGAACTTCGTGATCTTCCCGATGTACTTCATGTCCACCGCGCTCTACCCGCTGTGGAAGCTGGAGGAGTCGGGCGCGGCCTGGGTCTACCAGATCGCCCGCTTCAACCCCTTCACCCACGCCGTGGAGTGGATGCGCTTTGCGCTCTACGACAAGGACCCCGGCATGTCGCCCTACATCGTGCTGGGCACGCTGGCCCTGTGCTTCGGCCTGGCCGCCTGGGGCTATGACCCGCAGCGTGGTTTCGGCCAGCTGGCCAAACGCGGCGGCTGAAGACGATGGCCTTCTTCAACCGCCCCCACCCCAATGCGCTGCCCGCGCGCGCCGCTGACCGACCCCACGGCCTGCAGATCGAACCGATCTGGTTCGAATGGCTGGCCCTGGGCGGCCTGCTGGCCTTCGGCAGCTGGCTGCTGGGCATGCGCGGCGTGTGGGCCCTGCTGCTGTCGTCCGACCCCACCGGCATCACCCTGGTGATCATCGTGGTGTTCGTCGCCAGCACGCTGTGGTGCGGCGCGCGCAGCCGTGAACTGCAGCAGCAGCGCCGCCTGCTGCAGGCCGCCAGCGGCGAGGGCTGGGCCGCCGAGTACCTGGCCGCGCTGCGTGCGAAACCGGTGGACGACAACGCGCCGCTGGACCTGCTGATCGAAATGGCGCAGGCGCCGCACCACACGGCCTGGTGGGTCAACGGCATCCAGCTCAAGCTGGGCCTGCTGGGCAAGGTGATCGGCTTCTCGGTGCTGGCGCTGCAGATCGGCAACATCCAGAGCTTCGACGCCAGCCAGAGCCAGGACCTGCTCAAGAGCCTGACCCAGGGCCTGGGCATCGCCCTGCTGACCACCATGGTGGGCCTGGTCGGCAACATCCTGCTGGGCCTGCAGCTGACGCGGCTGGACCGCTTTGCCGATGCCTTGGTGGCCGACTGCCAGCGCGCAGGCCTGGCCATCGGCCACGTCCCCAGGCCCTGAGCCATGCGCTCCCACCGCCGCACCCGTGAAGCCGAGGTCGACCCGTTCTACGACATGTTGTTCAACATGCTGATCGCGTTCGTCTTCTGCTTCATCGTGGCCCTGCTGGCGATGAACCCCAAGGCGCTGAAGGCCGGCGACATCCCGGCCAAGGCCGAATACATCATCACCGTGAGCTGGCCCGACATGAACCCCAACGACATCGACGCCTGGGTGCAGGACCCGGGTGGCAACCTGGTGTGGTTCCGCGCCCGCGAGGCCGGACTGATGCACCTGGACCGTGACGACCGAGGCCTGGCCAACGACAGCATCGTGGTCAACGGCAAGCAGGTGGTGAACCCGCTGAACCAGGAGGTGGTGACGCTGCGTGGCATCGCCCCGGGCGAGTACACGGTGAATGCCCACTACTACGAGAGCAAGGACGGCAAGCCGGTGGACATCACCGTGAGCATCGTCAAGGTGAACCCGCGCGCCGAGATCGTGTACTACGGCCAGGTCAGCGTGGCCCGCAAGGGCGACGAGGCCACGGCCGCCCGCTTCACCCTGCTGCCCGATGGCGGCGTGACCAACATCAACACGCTCCCGAAGACCATCGTCGAAAGAATCTGAGCCGCCATGTCCCTCGCCCTGGTCTTGTCCTTCGCCGCCCTGGTGCTGCTGTGCACCCTGGCCCTGCTGTGGTCACGCTGGCCGGCCTGGATGAAGGCCTTGCTGGTGGCCGGTGTCACCGTGCTGTATTTCTGGGGCGACGACGTGGTGCACAACCTCTCGGGCTGGTCCACGCCCGACGCCCTGCCCGAGCGCTTTGCCCTGCTGGCGGTGGTGATCGAGGAGCCCACCAGCAAGAGCGCCGGCGCGCTCTACCTCTGGGTCAACGCCATCGACAAGGGCAAGCCCATCCCCCAGCCACGCGCCTACAAGCTGGCCTACACCAAGGACCTGCATGCCCTGCTCAACGAGGGCATGAAGAAGGCGCGCCAGGGCATCAGCCAGATGGGCACGGCCGAACCCAAGGCCGGCAAGAAGGGCATTGGCTGGCTGCGCCCCGGTGCCGACGAGCAAGCGGTGAAGATCCGCGACATGCCCGCCCCCCAGCTGCCTGAAAAATGAGCCGCACCGCCCTTGCCATTGCAGCGCTGGCCACGCTGGCCGGCTGCTCCGGCCCGCCGGCCAGCACCTCGTATTTCCCGCTGGAATCCGGCCACCGCTGGGTCTACGAGCAGGTCAGCGAATGGGAGAACAACACGCTGGAGCGTGAGCCGCTGGTGCTCAGCACCCTGGGGCGCGAAGCCATCGAGAGCGGCCAGGCCTGGCGCCGCCGCAGCGACAGCGGCATCGACTACTGGCTGCGGGCCGACGACAGCGGCATCTACCGCGTGGCCAGCAAGACCGATCTGCAGGAGGCGCCCGAGCCCGACAAGGCACCACGCTTCGTGCTGAAGATGCCCTTGGCCGTGGGCACCAGCTGGCAGGCCCAGACCACCACCTACCTGCTGCGCCGCAACGCCGACTTCCCGCCCGAGATCCGCCACACCCACAAGCCGGTGCCGATGAACTACCGCATCGAGGCCCTGGGCGAAAAGCTCAGCACCCGCGCCGGCGCCTTCAGCGATTGCATCCGCGTGCAGGGTACGGCGGTGATCAAGCTGTTTGCCGACCCGGTGGTGGGCTTTCGCGACATGCCGCTGACCACCACCGAGTGGTATTGCAAGGGCGTGGGCCTGGTCAAGCTGCAGCGCAGCGAGCCGGCCAATTCCACCTTTCTCAACGGCGGCACCATGACCCTGGAGCTCCTCGAATGGAACTGAACCAACGCCGCCAACTGCTGCGCCGCCTGTGCGGGCTGACGGGTGCCCTGGCCCTGGGCCCCGCCTGGGGCGCGGCGCTGGCGCAGGCGCCGCAGCGCTTTCCCAGCAAGCCGATCACGCTGTGGCTGCCCTGGCCCGCCGGCGGCGCCACCGACCTGACATTCCGTGTGCTGGCCGATGGTGCGGCACGCCGCCTGGGCCAGAAGGTGCTGATCGAGAACCGCAGCGGTGCCGGTGGCACCCTGGCCATGCCGGTGCTGCAGCAGGCCGCGCCCGATGGCTACACCCTGGCCCAGCTGCCGCAGACCGTGCTGCGCGCGCCCTGGACCCGCAAGGTGCTGTGGGACCCGATCCGCGACACCACCCCGGTGATCCAGCTCTCGGGCGTCACCTTCGGCATCGTGGTGCCGGCGGCCAGCCCGTTCCGGACGCTGGACGATTTGTTCGCCCATGCCAAGGCGCATCCGAATGCCCTGTCCATCGCCACCAACGGCGCCGGCACCACGCCGCATGTGGTGATCGACGAGCTGTTCGGCAAACGCAACCTCAGCTACATCCACGTGCCCTACAAGGGCACGTCGGAGCAGATGGTGGCGGTGAGCGCGGGCCAGGTGATGGTGGGCGTCAACAGCAACGGCTTTGCGCCATTCGTCGATTCGGGCGCGCTGCGGCTGCTGGTCACCTTCGGCGAGCAGCGCACCAAGCGCTGGCCCAGCGTGCCCACGCTCAAGGAGCTGGGCCATGGCATCGTGGCCATGTCGCCCTACGGCCTGGCCGGCCCCGCAGGCATGCCGGCCGAGGTGGTGCAGGTGCTGCACCAGGCTTTCAAGGCCGCGATGAACGACCCGGCCTTTGTCGCCGAACTGGCGCGTTATGACCAGGAGCCAGCCTACCTGCCGCCCGAGGAGTATGGCCGCGCGCTGCGCGCGGCCTACGAGCAGGAGCGGGTGGTGGTGGAGAAGCTGGGGCTGGCGCACAAGGCGGAGTGAGCGGCCTGGCCGCTGCTCAGCTGCCGCCGCCGCCTCAGCGCGCCGTCTCGGTGAAGTAGGGCACGACGGCCGGCCGGCCGCGCGACGGCGGCTCGGCGAAGAAAGCATGGCGGCCGCGCTTGCCGAGCACGGTCTCGCGCCACCAGGCGTCGGTCTCCATGGACAGTGTCTTGGCATTGCCCAGGCCACGCTGGATGTTGAGCACGGCAATCTGGCCCGGCGCCAGCGTCAGGCGCTCGACGCTGGTGTACACCCGCAGCGCGTACTCGCCGGCGGGCAGGTCGAGCAGCAGGTGGGTGTCGGGGGCGAGCAGGGGCGTGGACTGCGCGCGCCGCAGCGTGCTGGCGCGGCTCCAATCGCCCTGGCGCAGCTGCTGCGCATCGTCGATCTCCGGCGTGCCCGCCGGCCACAGCTTGAGCACCGCCACGTCCTGCAGGCGATTGCTGCTGTGGTGGCTGTTCACGATGGCCAGGCCCGCACGGTCGGCGGGGGGCTTGAAATCCGGCAGTTGGTCCAGCGTCACCCAGCGGCTGCCGGGCACCGGCAGGTCGTCGCGCCACCAGGCCGGTGTCAGCAGGTCGCGCGGCAGCTCGTACAGCAGCAGGGACCGCAGTGCGCGCAGCTCGGTCTTCTCCTGCCAGTCCGGCGTGGGCCACACCTCGTGGGCACGGGCGCCATGCCAGACCCAGCGCCCGTTGCTGCGGTCCACCACCGCCACCTCGAACAGCCACTGGTTGTCGCGCGGGCCCTGTGCCCAGTCCCAGTGGACCAGGGCCACATAGCGTCGGGCCGGCGCGGGATCGATCGCCGCCAGCACCGCGGCGGGGTTGCGGTCCGGGACCGGCTGGGCATGCACCCGCACGGCCATGGGCAGCGGCTCGGGCGGCGCCTTCACAAAACTGTCGATGCGGCGGCAGAAGGCCGCGGCCACCGGGTTCACGGGGCTGCTCACCATGCCGAACAAGCCCTTTTGCGGCGGCGGGCGGCAACGGCTGTCGGGCGACAGGATCACCACCTCCATGGCGGCCGGATCAATCCGGTCGGGCAGCTCGTCGCGCCAGACCTGGTGCGCCTGCAGCAGGTGGAGCGTGGGTGCGGCCAGGACCGCTGTGTCGGCCCCCTTGGGCGCTGCGGTCTGCGCCGGCGCCGGGGCGGACGCCGCAAGCAGGACCAGGGTCAGGGCCGCCACAAGGCGGCGTTTTGGCGTGGATCGGGGCTTTGGCATGTGCGGGCGGGCGGGTTGCAGGACAGAAAATTCCAGGGCTGGCACCAGCTAGAACAGCCGGTGCAACTGCGCATAGCGCAGCAGCTCCACCGCATTGCCCACCCCCAGCTTCTGCCGGATCAGCGTCTGGTGGTTGGACACGGTCTTGGCGCTCAGGTGCAGGCGCCCGGCGATGGCATCCAGAGCCTCGCCGGCCAGCAGGCCCTGCAGCACCTCGAACTCCCGTGTCGACAGGGCCAGGTGCGGGGCCTGCGCAGCCGGCCGGACCGCTGCGTCGGCGATGTCGGGTGACAGCACCCGCTGCGCACCGGCGGCCACCCGACGCAGCGCGTCCACCAGCACCTCGGGTGGGCTGCTCTTGGTGACGAAGCCATCGGCGCCGGCGGCCAGGGCCTGGGCCACCATCGCCGGGCTGTCGTGCATGCTGAACACCAGGCGCCGCAGCAGCGGCCAGCGCAGCGCGATGCGGCGCAGCAGGTCGAAGCCGCTGCGCCCGGGCATGGACAGATCCAGCACGATCACGTCCACCCGCGGCGGCTGGCGTTGCTGCAGCAAGGCATAGGCGCTGTCGCCATCGGCGCATTCGGCGCTGACCACGCAGTCGGGCTCCAGCTCCAGCAGGCGGCGGTAACCGGCGCGCACCACGGCGTGGTCGTCCACCAGCATCACATGCAGGGTCATGACAGGGTTTCCCCAAGCCAGATCGGGAAGTTTTCCCGGCCACCCGGGCCCATGCTTTGCAGTCGAATCCAGCGCATACCAACACCACAACAAGGAGACCTTGCCCCATGTTCCCACGCCTGCACCGCAGCGCCCTGGCCCTGGCCGCCGCCACCGCCCTGGCCCCCACCACCGTGCTGGCCCAGGATGCCGCCACCGCCCAGGTGGAGGTGATCGGCACCTCGCCCCTGGCCGGCCTGGGTGTCGACCGCAACCTGCTGCCCTATGCCAGCCAGACGGTGCGCCGCAGCGCGCTCGACCAGGCCCAGGGCGACACCATGACCGACTTCCTGGCCCGGCGCCTGCCGGGCATGCAGGTCAACGACATCCAGGGCAGCCCCTTCCAGTCCGACCTCACCTACCGCGGCTACCGTGCCTCGGGCCTGCTGGGCGCGTCGCAGGGCCTGTCGGTGTACCTGGACGGCGTGCGCATCAACGAGCCCTTCGGCGATGTCATCAACTGGGACATGGTGCCCGAGTTCGCGCTGCAGTCGCTCACCGTGCTGCCTGGCGCCAACCCCAGCTTCGGCCTGAACACCCTGGGCGGCGCCATCGTGCTGGAGACGGTGGACGGCCGCAGCGCCGAGGGCCTGCGTGCCGAGCTGGGCTTCGGCAGCCACGGCCGCAAGCGTGCCGATGTCAGCCTGGGCCAGCGCCATGCCGACGGCTGGCACAGCTATGTGGGTGGCACGGTGTTCGACGAGAACGGCTGGCGTGACCATTCCCCCGGCAAGCAGGCCCTGGTGCTGGCCAGGCTGGGCCGCAGCCAGGGTGGCACCGACTGGAGCCTGGGCCTGCTGGCCGGCAGCGCCACCCTGGTGGGCAACGGCCTGCTGCCCAGCGTGACGCTGGACGAGGATGGCAGCGCCACACCCGACCTGTATGCCGCCTCCCGCAGCGCCGTCTTCAGCCACCCCGACCGCACCAGGAACCGCCTGGCCCAGGCCACGTTGAACGTCAGCCAGCAGCTGTCGGCCGGCGGCCGCCTGCAGGCCCTGGCCTATGCCCGCAACAGCCGGCGCGACACCGTCAACGGCGACGGTGCCGAAGAGGTCGATCCGCTGGAACCCGACATCAACGCCGCGCTGAACACCACCGCCACGCGCCAAAAGGCTTGGGGCCTGGCGCTGAGCCTGGCCCGGCGCAGCGGCGCCCACCAGTGGCAGGTGGGCGCCAGCATCGATGCCAGCCGCGTGCGCTACCGCCAGCTGGAGCAGGAAGGCCGCTTCGATGCCACACGCGGTGTGCTGGCAGGCGACGAGGCGGCCGAGCTCAGCGCCTCGGTCACCGGCCAGTCTCGGCACCTGGGCCTGTATGCCACCGACACCTGGCAGCTGGCCCCGGGCACCCACCTGACCGGAACGCTGCGCGCCAACCGCAGCCGGGTGAGCAACAGCCTGACCACGGTGGACGACGACACCGGCGTGCTGGAAGCCAAGCCCAGGGAGAGCTTCAGCTACACCAGCCTGAACCCGGCCATCGGCATCACCCAGCAGCTGCTGGGCGGCCCGACGGGCCTGGCCGTGTTCGCCAACCTGGCGCGCAACACCCGCGTGCCCACCGTCATCGAGCTGGGCTGCGCCGACCCCGAGGAGCCCTGCCGCCTGCCGGCCGGCCTGCAGAGCGACCCCTACCTCAAGCAGGTGCGCGCCACCAGCCTGGAGGCGGGCCTGCGCTGGCGCCCGGCCCCGGGCCAGCGGCTGGAGCTGGCGCTGTTCCGCACCGACAACCGCGACGACATCGTCTTCGGCAGCGTCAGCGCCACCAGCCAGCTGGGCTACTTCCAGAACTTCCGCCGCACCCGCCACCAGGGGCTGGACGCCACCTGGCAGGCGCAGCTGGGCCCGGTGGCCCTGACTGCCGCCTACAGCCACCTGCAGGCCACCTACCAGGCCAGCGGCATCCTGCGCATGGGCGAGCGCAACGTGGCCATCCGCCCCGGCACCCGCATGGCCGGCCTGCCGCGCCACAGCGCCAAGCTGGGCGCCGACTGGGCCCTGGGCCGCGGCCTGAGCGTGGGCGGCGACCTGCAAGTCGTGTCGGCGCGGGGGGTGCAAGGCAATGAAGACGGCCTGCTGGAAGACGGTGCCGCCCAGGCCCACCGGCTCAGCATCCCCGGCCACGGCCTGCTGCACCTGCGCCTGCAGTGGCAGGCCACGCCGGCCCTCAGCGTGGTGGCCCGGGTGCAGAACGCGCTGGATCGGCGTTATGAAACCTATGGCGCGCTGGCCGAGACGGTGTTCGATGCCCAGGGCCGCTTCAGCGGCGACGAGGAAGACGCGCTGTTCGTGGCGCCCGGGGCGCCGCGCAGCCTGTGGCTGGGGCTGCGGCTGAAGTTCTGAGGCCGCGCTTCAGCCCGGCGCAGCCGGTGGCAGCAGCAGCCGGGTGTGGAAGCTGGCCGCCAGCCGCAGGCCGGGCCGCTGCGGGTCAGCCTGCAGGGCCGTGCTGTGCAGCACGGCACCTTGCGCCCAAACCCGCTCCTGCAGGCCGGCCAGGCCGTTGCCACGCGGCAGCACCGCGCCCGCCTCGGGCAGGCCGCAGCCGTCATCCCAGGCCACCCAGTCCACCCGCAGCGCACCACCGGGCTGCTGGCCGCCCTGCAAGCGCAGGCGCAGGCCGGCGCTACCGGCACCGGCGTGGCGGGCCACATTGGTCAGCGCCTCCTGGCTGATGCGGTACAGCGTGAGCCACAGCGCGCGTGGCAGGCACAGCGCCTGCGCCTCGCCATCCCCGGGCCAGGGCAAGGCCTGGCCGCTGGCGTCGTGCCAGGCCAGGTGCAGGCTGCAGGCCAGGCCCGGCTCGGGCCCGCTGCCCTGCCAGCTGTCGACCAGGGCCTGCAGCAGGGCCACACCACGCGCCAGGCTCTCGGCCTGGCCTGCGTGCTGGGCCGCATCCTGGGCGGCCACCGGGCCGAAGGGCTGCAGGCGCGTCAGCAGGGCGCGGATGTCCTGCTGCACCAGCGCACACTGCTGCGCCATGCCCTCGGCCACCTGCTGCAGGGCCGGCTCGCCGGCCAGGCGCCGCACCAGCCAGGCGGCATCCACCCGCAGCGCGGTGAGGTGCTGGCCGAACTCGTCGTGCAGCTCACGCGCCAGGCGGGCACGCTCGTCGTCCTGCAGGGTCAGCATCTGCTGGCTGAGCAGGCGGCGCCGCTGCTCGGCCGCGGCCAGGGCCTGGCCCAGGTGGCGCAGCGCGGCGGCCACCGATTCCAGCTCGTGCACCGGCATGGCCGGCAAGGCCAGCACCGCCGCCGGGCCCTGGTGCTCGATGCCATCGATGGCGGCCAGCAGGCGGCCCAGCGGTGCCAGCGCATGGCGCAGGTTCCAGCGCAGCACCAGCAGCAGGCCCAGCACAGCGGCCAGCAGCAGCAGCAGGCTGCCCACCAGGCTGGCCATGGCCTCGCGGCGCTCGGCCTCGTGCGAGGCGGCCAGCGTCACCCGCCAGGGCGGGCCAGCCGGCCGCGCCACCACCCAGGCCACCTGCCGGACATCGGGCTGCGACAACCAGCGCCGGTGCAGGGCCAGCGGGCCACGCAGCCACCAGGGCTCGGCCCCGGCGGCGGGCGGCGCCAGCAGTGGCCGACCATCGGCCGCATGCACCTGCAGCACCAGGTGGCGCAGCGGTGGCGACCGGCCCACCGCCGCCAGCAGGGCCAGGGCCTGCGCATCCCCCGCCTGCGGCAGCTGGCCCAGCGTGGCCATGGCTGCGGCCAGGGCCATGGCCGCATCCACCTCGTCGGCCATGTCGTCGCCCATGCGCGCCAGGCCCAGGGCCAGGGCCAGCAGCAGCACCACGGCGCCGACGGCCGCGGCGCGGCGCATCAGCAGGCGCGGCAGCCCGGGCAACACCCGGGCGGCGGGCACCGCGCTGGCGGGGGTGGCGGCGTGCAAGGCGGGCATCACCAGGATTGTGGCGGCCGCAGCCGCCGGGCCATCATCGGGGCCGGCCCGGCATGGTGGTTGCACCCTGGCGCAGCACTGGTCAACCTGGAGCACCCACGATGCGATTTCCCTGGAATACCCTGTGCCTCGCCGGCACGCTGCTGCTGACGGCCTGTGCCACGGGCGTGGCGCCGCCCGCACCCGGCGATGGCTGGCCGCTGCACGGTGGTGATGGGGCCGGCCAGCGCCATTCACCGCTGGCGCAGATCCACCGCGGCAACGTGGACCGGCTGCAAGCGGCCTGGACCTTCCACAGTGGGGTGAAGGGCGGCTGGCAGGCCACGCCCATCGTGGTGGGCGACACCATGCTGGTGTCCCTGCCCTTCAGCCATGTGGTGGCGCTGGATGCGGCCACCGGCGCCGAGCGCTGGCGCTACCAGCACCCGCGCAAGCCGGGCCGGCTGTGCTGCGGCCCGGCCAACCGCGGTGTGGCGGTGGCCGGCCAGCGGGTGTTCGTGGGCACGGTGGACGCGCGCCTGGTGGCGCTGGACCTGGCCACCGGCCGACCGCTGTGGGACGTGGCCGTGGCCGAGGCGTCGGGTGCCGGCGAGGCCATGTCGCAGCTGGCCGCCAATGACCCGCTGCGCCGCGAGGGCCAGACCGGCGCCACCGGCGTGGGCATCGCGATGGCGCCGCAGGTCTTCGACGGCCAGGTGATCGTCGGCATCACCGGCGTGGGCTATGGCCTGCACAGCGAATCGGCGGTGGTGGGCATGGCCGGTGGCCATGGCCGCTCGGGCGTGCTGGCATCGTTCGACCAGGCCACCGGCGCCCCACGCTGGCAGTGGCAGGTGACGCAGGCCGGCTGGGAAGGGAGCTTCCGAACCACCACGCCCGATGGCCTGGACCTGAACCGCGACACCGTGGCCGAACGTGCGGCCCAGGCCCGCCATGCCCAGGCCTGGCGCCAGGGTGGTGGCTCGCTGTGGGCCACGCCGGCCATCGACGCCGAGCGGGGCCTGCTCTTCTTCGGCACCGGCAACCCCAGCCCGCAGATGGAGGACTCCACCCGCCCGGGGGACAACCTGCACACCAGTTCGCTGATCGCGCTGGACGCGCGCACCGGCAAGCTGGTGTGGCACCACCAGCAGGTGCCGCACGACCGCTGGGGCTACGACGTGGCCAGCGCACCGGTGCTGTTCGACCTGCCGCAGCCCGGCGGTGGCAGCCTGCCGGCGGTGGCCAGTGCCAGCAAGCTGGGCTGGGTGTATGTGCATGACCGGCGTGATGGCAGATTGCTGTTCCGCAGCGACGCCTTCGTGCCGCAGAACAACCTGTTCGCCCCGCCCACACGCGCCGGTGTGGTCATCGCGCCGGGCATTGCGGGCGGTGCCAACTGGTCACCCGGCGCCTACGAGCCGGCCAGCCGCTGGCTGTATGTGCCTGGCATCGACATGCCCACGCTCTACCAGCTGCGTGATGGCCAGGGCGCCGATGGCCAGCCCCTGCCCTACGTGGCCAGCGAGTTCGGCACGGCCCGTGCCGGCACGCTGACGGCGCTGGACCTGGCCGACGGCGGCAAGCTGCGCTGGCAACAGCGCTTCGACGAACCGGTGATCGGCGGTGTGCTGTCCACCGCCGGCGGGCTGGTGTTTGCAGGCATCGCAGGGCAGCGGTTTGCGGCGTTCGACAGCCGCAGCGGTGCCCTGCTGTGGCAGGCGCGCATGGGCGCTGGCGTCAACGCGCCATCGGTCACCTACCGGCTCCATGGCAGGCAGTACGTGGCAGTGGCAGCCGGTGGCAATGCCTTGTTCGGCACGGCGCCTGGGGATGCGCTGACGGCGTTTGCATTGCCGTGAGGCGGTGTGGCCGCAGTTGGCTCTGAGCTGACTTTGCTGTTGTTGAACAGCCGACGTTCATAGGTTGGCGCGAGGACGAGGCCGGCGGGTGACTGGCCGACTCCATGTCCCCCCGGCCCTCCGGGCCTCCTTCCTTTTACTTGCGTCGGCCAGTCACCCGCCGTCCTCTCTCAACCACAGCGGCGCACTTCGAAGGCCAAAGACCCGTGCGCCTCGGTGGTGCCTGAGCGTCGG
>JAZKFQ010000065.1:0-4052 GCA_040386375.1 Pseudomonadota bacterium | reverse complement strand
GGCGGGGGACACGGAGCAGAACACGCCCGCCCGGCCCGGCGCGATCGCTCAAGCCGTCGAACGGCTGCTTTCAGCACAAGCAACCGCCGGCAGCTCCGAGCCCATGGCCAGCAGCGTCAGGCAGCCATCCCGTGCGACCTTCGCGACCTTGCCACCAGCGTCTCGATCAACTGCTGCTTCATCGCATCCGCAGTGTCATTCGGGCCCTGGCAGGTGCCAGCCGCATGGTGGCCACCGCCGCCGTGTTCCAGCATCAGCGCACCCACGTCCATCGGGTTGCCCCGGTCGAAGATCGACTTGCCCACGGTGTAGACCGTGTTCTGCTTCTCGCGGCCCCACATCACATGCATGGACAGATCACACTGCGGGAACATGGCATAGACCACGAAGCGGTTGCCGGCGTAGATCACCGGCTCGTCGCGCAGGTCCAGCACCACCAGCTTCTCGTGCACCCGGGCGATGCGGCTGATCTGCGTGCGGAACAGCGCATGCTGGGTGAAGAACAGGCTGACCCGCTCCTTCACGTCGGGCATGGCCAGGATCTGGTCGATGGGCATGTCGCGGCAGCAGTCGATCAGCATCATCATCAGCTGGTAGTTCGACACCCGGAACTCGCGGAAGCGGCCCAGGCCGGTGCGTGCGTCCATCAGGAAGGACAGCAGCTCCCAGCCCTTGGGATGCAGCACGTCGCTCTTGCTGAAGCCGGCGGAATCGGCCTTGTCCACCGCCTCCATCATGGCGTCGCTGATGCGGTCGCCGAAGCGCGCCTTGCCGCCGAAGTGGTTGTAGACCACCCGCGCGGCCGACTTGGCATCGGGCTCCAGGATGTAGCCCGGCGTGGCCACGCCGCCGTTGCGCAGCGCCTCGCTGGCATGGTGGTCGAAGCACATGCCGCAGCCCGGCACATAGGGCAGGTTGGTCAGGATGTCACGCTCGGTGACAGCCACCTTGCCGTCCTGCACGTCCTTGGGGTGGTGGAAGACGATCTCGCCGAGCATGCCCAGTTCCTTCAGCAGCACGGCGCAGACCAGGCCGTCCATGTCGCTGCGGGTGAGCAGGCGGTACTTCGTCGTCGTGTCGGTCATGGCTGCAGGCTCCAGGGCGTGGTCGGAAAGGCCGGGCGATGTGCCGGCCGTTGGCCTGTGTATCGGCCGCCGCCACGCTGTCTTGAGGGCCCCTTCGGCAAAACCGAATGGCGCGCACCGCCACTGTTGGGCAGACTGCCCCCACGATCCGCACTGCAACCACGATCCCCACCATGACCAATCCCACCCAAGGCGTCCAGGCCCGGCACCAGCAGGCGCTGGACCAGGGCCGCTTCCTGATCCAGCACTGCGCTGCCTGTGGCAAGCATGTGTACTTTCCGCGCGCCCTGTGCCCGCATTGCGGCGCGGCCGAGCCAGCCCTGGTGGCGCCGGCCGGCGGCGGCACGGTGGCCGCCGTCACCACCATCGGCCGCAAGCCCGACCAGGGGGGCAACTACCACGTCTGCCTGGTCGACCTGGACGAAGGTGTGCGCCTGCTGAGCCGGGTGGAGGGCCTGGCGCCCGATGCGGTGCAGATCGGCATGCGGGTGCGTGCGCGGGTGCGGCTCGCCGACGGCAAGGGCCTGGTGGTGTTTGATCCGGAGCAACAAGCATGAGTGTTTATCCCCGTCCCCTCCCCATGACGCCGCAGATGAAGAGCCTGCGTGGCGCCACCGCCATCAGCGGCGTGGGCCTGTTCGGCAACGGCGAGACCCCGGGCTACACCGAGGTGGAACTGCTGGCCGAGGCCGCCCAGCGTGCCGTGGCCGATGCCGGCCTCACCATGCAGGACATCGACGGCCTCTGCACCGCCAGCGTGCTGAGCACCATGTGGCCGATGCCGGTGATCGAGTACCTGGGCATCAACCCGCGTTTCGTCGACGGCACCATGCTGGGTGGCAGCAGTTTCATCGCCCACCTGCTGCCGGCCATGCTGGCGCTGCAGGCCGGCCAGTGCGACAACGTGCTGGTGTGCTACGGCAGCACCCAGCGCAGCGGCACCATGAACCGTGCCGCCGTGGCCGCCGCCCGCCGCCAGATGGACCCGCAGCCCTACGAGATGCCCTACGACCCGGTGTTCCCGGTGTCGGCCTATGCCCTGGCCACCACGGCCCACATGGCCAAGTACGGCACCACCCGGCGCCAGCTGGCGTCGGTGGCCGTGGCGGCCCGCGACTGGGCGCGCAAGAACCCCGACGCCTTCGAGCGGGGCCCGCTGTCCATCGATGACGTGCTGAAGGCCCGCATGGTGGCCAGCCCGCTGACGGTGCGTGACTGCTGCCTGGTGACCGACGGCGCCGGCGCCTTCGTGCTGCAGCGGGCCGACCGTGCCAAGGCCGGCCCCAGGAAGCCCGCCTATGTGCTGGGCACGGCCACCGCCTGCTTCAACCGCCAGATCAGCAGCATGCCCGACCTGACGGTGACGGCCGCCAGCCAGAGTGGTGCCGGCGCCTTCGCGATGGCCGGCCTGACACCCAAGGACGTGCAGGTCGCCGAGCTGTACGACGCCTTCACCATCAACACCCTGCTGTTCCTGGAAGACCTGGGCTTCTGCAAGAAGGGCGAGGCCGGTGCCTTCGTCGAGGGCGGTGGCATCAGCCCGGGCGGTGCCCTGCCGGTCAACACCAACGGGGGCGGCCTCAGCTGCACCCACCCGGGCATGTACGGCATCTTCGCCCTGATCGAGGCAGTGCAGCAGCTGCGCGGCGAGGGCGGCGAGCGCCAGGTGGCCGGTGTCAACGTGGCCCTGGCCCATGGCAACGGCGGCACGCTGAGCAGCCAGGCGACGGCCATCCTCGGCACTGCAGACGCACTGTGAGGCCACCACCATGATCCGCGACGAAGAAACCATCCAGGCCCTGGTGGCCACGGTCGAGCGCTTCGTGACCGAGCGCCTGCGCCCGCTGGAAGCCCAGGTGGCCGAGACCGACCAGATCCCGCCCGACGTGGTGCAGGACATGCGCGAGATGGGCCTGTTCGGCCTGACCATCCCCGAGGAGTTCGGCGGCCTGGGCCTGACGATGGAGGAAGAGGTGCGGGTGCTGTTTGCGCTGGGCCGCACCTCGCCGGCTTTCCGCTCGGTGATCGGCACCACGGTGGGCATCGGCTCGCAGGGCATCGTCTTCGACGGCACGGCCGAGCAGAAGGCGCAGTGGCTGCCCAAGCTGGCCACCGGCGAGATCATCGCCAGCTTTGCGCTGACCGAACCGGGCAGCGGCTCGGACGCCGCGTCGCTGCGCACCACGGCGATCAAGGACGGTGACCACTACGTCGTCAACGGCAGCAAGCGCTACATCACCAACGCGCCGCAGGCAGGTGTGTTCACGCTGATGGCGCGCACCAACCCGGCCGACAAGGGGGCGGGCGGCGTGTCGGCCTTCATCCTGGACGCCAAGTCGCCCGGCATCAGCCTGGGCAAGCCCGACAAGAAGATGGGCCAGCAAGGCGCCCACACCTGCGACGTGATCTTCGACAACGTGCGCGTGCCGGCGGCCAACCTGATCGGCGGCCGTGAAGGGCAGGGCTTCAAGATGGCGATGCGGGTGCTGGACAAGGGCCGCATCCACATCGCTGCGGTGTGCGTGGGCGTGGCCCGCCGCATGCTGGCCGACGCCCTGGCCTACGCGGCCGAGCGCCAGCAGTTCGGCCAGGCCATCGGGGAGTTCCAGCTGGTGCAGGCCATGCTGGCCGACAGCGAGACCGAGCTCTACGCCGCCGAGTGCATGGTGATGGATGCCGCGCGCCGCCGCGACAACGGCCAGAGCGTGGTCACCGAGGCCGCCTGCTGCAAGCTGTTCGCCAGCGAGATGTGCGGCCGGGTGGCCGACCGTGCGGTGCAGATCTTCGGCGGCGCCGGCTACATGGCCGAATACGGCATCGAGCGCTTCTACCGCGACGTGCGCATCTTCAGGCTCTACGAGGGCACCTCGCAGATCATGCAACTGGTGATCGGGCGCAACATGATGAAGACGCAGCGCTAGTCTTACTGTGTCACAACCGTAGTCTTGCTCCTGCGCTGCCGCAGCA
>JAZKFQ010000064.1:0-63098 GCA_040386375.1 Pseudomonadota bacterium | reverse complement strand
CGCGCAACCGCTTCCATCAGCGTTCATCGCAGGCGTTTCGTTCACGGCTTGTCAGGACTGGCTCGAACCCGACCACCCGTCACACACCCACGCCGTCGTGCTGCTGGTCGAGTTCACCCGCGAACCGCAGCCAGGCGAGCCGGGCGCCGAGTGGATCCGCGGCACGAATGCGCAGCGCACCGACCTGCGCTGCGCCGAGATCGCGGTGGTGCTGGCGGGCTACATCCGCGCCTTGGGCTGGTCGGCGCGCGGTCATGTGGCCGGCCACGCGCAGGTCGCCCTGTCGGCGCTGGCCCAGCGTGCGGGTGTGGCCCTGGCCGTCGACGGCGTGCTGGCGATGCCGTATTCGCGCCGCGGCTTCCGCGTGGCGGCCATCACCACCGACTACCCCTTGGCCGCCGACCTGCCGATCGCGCCAGGCGCGTCGCTCGCATGGCCCGACGACGCCGCCTACCTGGGTGCGGCGGGCACGCGGCCCGGCTTCGAAGATGCCGAGCTGGCGCAGCGGCCCGTGCACGCCGGGCGCTACCCGATGGAGCGCATCCGCCGCGTGGACGAGCCGACCACGCTGGTGCTGCGCGACGAGATCCGCCGCGTGCCCAAGCGGGCCGACCTGTTCACCCGCGCGCTGGCCGGCGACCTGGGCGAGAAGGCCCGGCTCGAGCGCACCCGCTTCGCCGTCAAGCACCCGCTGGCCTGGGCAATGACACCGCTGATCCGCAATCTGGTGCCGCTGCAGGGCACGCGCGAGCCGCTGCAGCCCACCGGCGTGGGCGGCGACCTGCATGACCCGCAGCGCAACGCCCTGGCCATCAAGGCGCTGGCGCATGTGCTGGGCGCCGACCTGGTGGGCATCTGCGAGGCCGAGCCGTGGATGTACTACTCGCACGACGAGACCGAAGGCCGGCCGATCGAGCCCTACCACCGCCATGCCGTGGTGATGCTCATCGACCAGGGCTTCGAGACCATGGAGGGCGCTTCCGGCGACGACTGGATCTCGGGCGCGCAATCGATGCGGGCCTACCTGCGTGGCGCCACCATCGCCGGCGTCATGGCCGCGCACGTGCGGCGCATGGGGTATTCGGCCAGGGCGCACTCGAACGCACATTCCGAACTGCTGCACCTGCCGGCGGTGCTGATGGCGGGCCTGGGCGAACTCTCGCGCATCGGCGAGCTGATCCTGAACCCATTCATCGGGCCGCGTTCCAAGTCGGTGCTGTTCACCACCGACCTGCCGCTGGCGCTGGACCAGCCCATCGACTTCGGCCTGCAGGCCGTGTGCGGCATGTGCATGAAGTGCGCGCGCGAGTGCCCGTGCAATGCCATTCCCTTCGGCCCGAAGGTGATGTTCAACGGCTACGAGATCTGGAAGCCCGACGTCGAGAAATGCGGCAAGTACCGCCTGACCAACATGAAAGGCTCGGCCTGCGGCCGCTGCATGAAGACCTGCCCCTACAACCGCGAGGACCTGGTCGAGGCCGAGCGGCTGCTGTGGCTGTCGATCGAGGTGCCCGAGTCGCGCCGCCAGCTCATCGACCACGACGACCGCAGCGGCGGCGGCCAGCGCAACCCGGTCAAGCGCTGGTGGTTCGACCTGGAGATCGTGGACGGCGTGGCGGTGCAGCCGCGCGCCGGCGTCAACGAGCGCGACCTCGACCTGTCCCGCACCGACAAGCTGGCGGCCGCCCAGAAGCTGGCGTTTTTTCCGCCGACGCTGCAGCCCACGGGCGGCACGACGCTGACCACGGTGGTGCCGCTCGACCGCCAGGCCGGGCTGGCAGCATATGCCGCGGCAGAGACGCCGCGTGCGGCACGGCGGCGCAAGGCCCCGGGCCCGAGCACGAGGTGACGGTGGGGCAGGGACGAGGCGGGCGTGATCCACCAGCAACGTGGTGCCCATGGACCGGCGCCACCTCGGTGCATGTCGCGCGCCGACTGTGCTGCAGCACGCGACGCTTCAAGCAGACGACGGTCCTGTGATTCGGTACCCGGCTTGTGAATGTGGACGCCGGCCGTCGCCTGCCCGGCGCGTCAACGCCTCGTCAACAGCAGCTGCCCGGCCTTCTGCAGCCGGCCCTTGAAGGCGCTGGCGATCTGGCCCAGCAGCCCGGGCAGCGCGATCTCCATCGCCACCGCGGTCTCCAGCACATCGAGCGTGCCGGACACGGTCTGACCCATCGCCGCGACGCTGAAGGTCAGTCGGTCGCCTTCCCAGCGCTGGGTGCAGGCGCCGGCGCGGCCGGGAATCTGGCGGAGCAGATTGTCGAAGCCGTTGTCGATGCGGCGGCGGGCTTCGGCGCGCCCGAGCTGGTGCGGGATCTCGACCTTGAGTGGTTGCGGCATGGGCACAGGGTGGCGTGAAACGAAAGCCCCTGGCGGCGGGTGAGTCACGGCCGTGCAGACGGCGAGCGCCGCAGGGGTCGGACCGTCCGTCTCCCGGGCCGGGGCAGACGCCCCGCTGAGCCGCCGCGACAACCCGCCGTGACAGCCCGCCGGCGGCGGCGAATTCGAGCGCAAGACCCAGGGTGCGCTCGAACAAGCCCGCTCGTAGAGTGCGCCATCGATTCAGCCACACTGGAGCCCAGCATGAACAGCACCTCCCGAGCCCAGACCCTGGCGACCCGCAATGCCGCCGATCCGCGTTGGGCGGCATTGCAGGCGCGCGACGCGCAGGCGGACGGCCGCTTCGTCTATTCGGTGCGCACGACCGGCGTCTATTGCCGGCCGAGCTGCGGCGCACGTCCGGCCCGGCCGGAGAACGTGGCGTTCCACGACACGCCGGCCGCGGCCGAGCAGGCCGGCTTCCGTCCCTGCCGGCGCTGCAGGCCGAACGAACCGTCGCTGGCGTCGCAACAGGCGGCCGTCGTCGCGCGGCTGTGCCGACGCCTGGAGACCGACGTCCCGATGCCCTCCCTGGAACAGCTGGCCGACGACGCGCAGTGCAGCCCCTTCCACCTGCAACGCGTGTTCAAGCGCATCACCGGGCTGACGCCGAAGGCCTACGCCGCCGCGCACCGCAGCCGCCGCGTGCAGACGGCACTGGCCCGCAGCGGCACCGTCACCGAGGCGATCTACGACGCGGGCTACCACTCCGGCGGCCGCTTCTATGCCGACGCGCCGAACGTGCTGGGCATGACGCCCACCCGCTGGCGTGCGGGTGGTGCCGACACCGAGCTGCGCTTCGCGGTCGGGCAGTGTTCGCTGGGCGCGATCCTCGTCGCGCGCAGCGAGGTTGGCCTCTGCGCGATCCTGCTCGGCGACGACCCCGACGCGCTGGCGCGCGAGCTGCAGGACCGCTTTCCGCGCGCACGGCTGGTGGGTGGTGACGCCGGCTTCGAGCAGTGGGTCGCCCGCGTCGTCGGCTTCGTCGAGGCGCCCGCCATCGGGCTCGACCTGCCGCTGGACATCCGCGGCACCGCGTTCCAGCAGCGCGTGTGGCAGGCGCTGCAGGCCGTCCCGCCCGGGGAGACCGTGAGCTATGCCGAGGTGGCACGGCGCATCGGTGCCCCGGCCGCGACGCGCGCCGTCGCGCAGGCCTGCGGCGCGAACGCGCTGGCGGTCGCGATCCCGTGCCACCGCGTGGTGCGGCACGACGGCGCGTTGTCGGGCTATCGCTGGGGCGTCGAGCGCAAGCGTGCACTGCTCGAGCGCGAGGCACAGCGATGATCACGGCAGCGGATGCGGCGCCCGAGCCCGGGTCGGTGGCCGACGATGTCGACACGCGTCTCGGGGCGATCGACTGGGCTGCCGTGCAGGCCGACCTCGATGCGCAGGGCGCCGCCGTCATCCCTGGGCTGCTGCCACCGGGAACGTGCCGCGATCTGGCGGCGCTGTACCCACGGGCCGACGGCTTTCGCAGCCGCGTCGTGATGGCACGGCACGGCTTCGGGCGCGGCGAGTACCGCTACTTCGCCTACCCGCTGCCGAGCCTGGTCGAGCGGCTGCGCACGACGCTGTACCCACCGCTGGTGCCGGTGGCCAACCGCTGGCACGAGGCGATGGGGCTGCCCGTGCGCTTTCCGGACCGACACGCCGAGTTCATCGCCCGCTGTCACGCGGCCGGGCAGACGCGGCCGACGCCGCTGCTGCTGCAGTACGGCCCCGGCGATGACAACTGCCTGCACCAGGACCTGTACGGCGAGCATGTGTTTCCGCTGCAGGTGTTGCTGCTGCTGTCGGTGCCGGGCCACGACTTCGACGGCGGCGAGTTCGTGATGACCGAGCAGCGCCCGCGCATGCAGTCGCGGCCGATGGTGCTGTCGCTGCGGCAGGGCGACGCGGCGGTGATCGCGGTGCACCACCGGCCCGTGCAGGGCACGCGCGGCGTCTACCGGGTCAACCTGCGGCACGGCGTGAGCCGCGTGCGGTCGGGCCAGCGGCACACGCTCGGCGTGGTCTTCCACGACGCGGCGTAGACCATGGCGATGGTCGGACCGGCCGGGACGATGGATCTCTTCGGCGACCAGGTTGCGCAAGCGGATGGATCCCGCATCGAGTCGCTGGCAGACGGTGCGGTGGTTCTGCGCGGGTTCGCGGCGGCGGTGGACGAAGCACTGTGGCGCGAGATCGGCCACGTGATCGGCGCGGCTCCGCTGCGCAAGATGGTCACGCCGGGTGGCCTGCCGATGTCGGTGGCGATGACGAACTGCGGCGCGCTGGGCTGGGTCAGCGACCGCAAGGGCTACCGCTACGACGCTGTCGATCCGGACAGCGGACGTGCTTGGCCAAGCATGCCGACGGTCATGCAGCGCATCGCACGGACGGCGGCCGCGGTGGGCGGCTACCCGGGCTTCGACCCGGACGCCTGCCTCATCAACCGCTACGAGCCGGGAACGAGGCTGAGCCTGCACCAGGACCGCGACGAACAGGACGACAGCCACCCCATCGTCTCGGTGCCGCTCGGGCTGCCGGCGATGTTCCTGTTCGGCGGCATGAGGCGCGCAGACCGCACCACACGCGTGCCGCTGCTGCACGGCGACATCGTCGTCTGGGGCGGGCCATCGCGGCTGCGCTTTCACGGCGTGCTGCCGGTCAGGGACGGGTGGCATCCGGTGACCGGCGCCTGCCGGGTGAACCTGACGTTCAGGCGCGCGTCGGGTTGATGGGGCGACGCTCGACTGTGTGAAGTCGAGACCGCACTAGCCCGCGGTGTGGTGCCGAAGCTGCATGCCGTGACCTTGCTGGGCATGACAAACACCCGAATGAAGGACTTCTTCGACCTTGCACTGCTGCTGCGCGACCACAACGAAACCCTGCAGGTGCTGGATGATCGCCGGTGGGTCCATCGAGATGCTCAAGAACCGCATCGCCGAAGGCGTGTTCGCACGCAGCTTCTCGCAGCGCCCTGCGATGTGACGCCGCCAACACTGCGGGCATGCCCTGCAGACTGTCCCTGCTTCAGCGGGTCACACATCCCCCGGCAGCGCCAGGCCGCTGTCGCGCAGCGCCTGCCGGGCAAAGGGCGTGGCCAGGAAGTCCAGGAACTGCAGGCCGGCCTGCGGCGATTGCGCGCGGGGCGACACCGCGCCCGTGGCCACGCTGTGCTTCCGCAGCGCATCCGGCAGCGGCCCGACCACGGTGATGCCCGGCGTCAACGGCAGTTCGCACACCTGCTGCACGCCCAGTTCCACACTGCCGTCGACCAGCGCCTCGCCGCTGCGCACCCGCACCGGGCTGGCTTCGGGCGACCGCCCCGACGACGGCCCCCAGGACATGCTGACGCGGTGGCCGGGGGATGGCCGACGACCTGTCAGCCTGCGGCTTCGGCCGAGGCGAGTTGCTGGTTCAGCTGCAGACGCGCCTGCTTGCGCAGGGCGGCCTGGTGGAAGCGGCGCTGCTGGCGTTCGCCGGCCGGCACCAAGGCCGGCACGGCGGTCGGCCGCCCGGCCTCGTCCACCGCCACCATGGTGAAGTAGCAGCTGTTGACATGGCGGCGGCTGCGGCGGCGGATGTCTTCGGCCACCACCTTGATGCCGATCTCCATCGCGCTGCGGCCGGTGTGGTTGACCGAGGCCAGGAAGCTCACCAGCTCGCCCACATGCACCGGCTGGCGGAACAGCACCTGGTCGACCGACACCGTCACCACATAGCAGCCGGCGTAGCGGCTGGCGCAGGCATACGCCACCTGGTCCAGCAGCTTCAGCAGGTGGCCGCCGTGCACATTGCCGGCGAAGTTGGCCATGTCCGGCGTCATCAGCACCGTCATGCCCAGCTCATGGGCTGGCAGCGCATCCGGCGCGGTCATGCCCGTTCCAGCACCACGGCAATGCCCTGGCCCACGCCGATGCACATGGTGCACAGCGCATAGCGGCCGCCGCTGCGGTGCAACTGGTTGACCGCGGTGGTGGCCAGGCGCGCACCCGAGGCGCCCAGTGGATGCCCCAGCGCGATGGCGCCGCCATTCGGGTTCACACGCGCGTCGTCGTCAGCCAGGCCCAGGTCGCGCAGCACGGCCAGGCCCTGGGCGGCGAAGGCCTCGTTCAGCTCGATCACGTCCATCTGCGCCAGGCTCAGGCCGGTCAGCGCCAGCACCTTGCGGGTGGCCGGCGCCGGGCCCATGCCCATGGTGCGCGGCGGCACGCCGGCGGTGGCCATGCCCACCACCCGGGCACGTGGCGTCAGGCCATGGCGTGCGGCGGCGGCCTCGTCGGCCAGCAACAGCGCGCAGGCGCCGTCGTTCACGCCGCTGGCATTGCCGGCCGTCACCGTGCCGTCGGGCCGCACCACGCCCTTGAGCTTGGCCAGCGCCTCCAGGCTGGTTTCGCGCGGGTGTTCGTCACGGTTCACCACCAGCGCATCGCCCTTCTTCTGCGGCACGCGGACCGGCACGATCTCGGCATCGAAAAAGCCCGACTTCTGCGCCGCCACGGCCTTCAGCTGGGAAGCCAGCGCCATGCGGTCCTGCGCCTCGCGCTCGATCTTGAAGTCCGTCGCCACGTTCTCGGCCGTCTCCGGCATGGCGTCCACGCCGTACTGCGCCTTCATCAGCTTGTTGACGAAGCGCCAGCCGATGGTGGTGTCGTACACGGCGTTGCTGCGCGAAAAGGCCGTCTCGGCCTTGGGCATCACAAAGGGCGCGCGGCTCATGCTTTCCACCCCGCCGGCGACCATGAGGCCGGCCTCGCCGCTCCTGATGGCGCGCGCCGCCGTGCCCAGGGCGTCCAGGCCCGAGCCGCACAGGCGGTTGACGGTCGCGCCCGGCACCTCCAGCGGCAGGCCGGCCAGCAGCGCGCTCATGCGCGCCACGTTGCGGTTGTCTTCGCCGGCCTGGTTGGCGCAGCCGAAGATCACGTCGCTGACGGCCTGCCAGTCGACGCCCAGGTTGCGCGCCATCAGCGCGGCCAGGGGCACGGCACCCAGGTCGTCGGCGCGCACACTGGACAAGGTGCCGCCATAGCGGCCGAAGGGGGTGCGCACGGCGTCGCAGATGTAGGCATGTCGCTGCATGGGTGTCTCTCGGTGGGGCGGCCACAAACGGGCCGCGTGTTCAGAAGAAGCGGGCCGCGTGCTCAGAAGCTGTGGCGCATGCCGGCTTCGACGCCGGTGGAGGTGCCCCCCCCTGCCATGCCGGCCGGTCCACCTGGCACGGCCATGGTGGCGCCGCCGCGGTTGTCGATCCGGGACACGGTGCCGTAGAGCGCGCTGCGCTTGGACAGCAGGTGCACGTAGCCCAGGCCGAGTTGCGACGCGTCGTTGCGGTCGATGACCGTGGCGCCCACGCGGCCACGCATGTCCATGCGCTGCCAGGAGACCTTCAGCTCACCGAGGGGCCCCACCGGCACGACACCGGCCAGCAGCAGGTTCACCTGCTTGGCCTTGTCATAGCGGAAGGTGCGGACGCCCGCAGTCAGCCGCACGCCGGCCACGGTGGTGTTGCCGGCCAGCACCGTGTCCTCGATCGCACCGGCCACGGTCAGGTTGTTGTCGCTGCGGGTGTACGCGGCCGACACGCCGAACGCCGCTGTCGTGTAGCCCAGGCGCACGCCGACCAGCTTGTGTTGGCCGTTGGCGGCCGTGCCGCCCTCGCCCGGTGCCAGCATCACCCCACCCTCCAGGCCGCCCAGCCCAGCCGGCAGCAAATATTGCAGCGCGTTGCTCGAGCGCACCGTGGTGTTGCCGCCACTGCCGAAGGCGGCACGGATCGGGCCAACCGGCTTGGCGCTGACAAAGTTGTTGGCGCCCGCCACGCCGACGTAGGCGAACGGGTCATAGCGGCCCCAATTGCTGTAGGTCGGCACGAAGTCACGGCCCAGTCGCAGTTCACCCAGGGATTTGCTCACCAGGCTCACGGTGCTGCGGCGGTCCCAGAACTGGGTGGCAGAGGCGCTGCTGCCGAGATCAGCCTGGATGCCATGCTCGAGGTGAAAGCCGGCGAACAGGCTGCCGCCCAGGTCCTCGCTGCCGCGCACGCCCAGCCGGCTGGTGGAGTTGGCACCGCTGACGACCGATTGCACCGTGCCGCGCCCCTCGTTGTGCACTTGGCGCAAGGCGATGTCCATGATGCCGAAGACGGTCACGTTCGACGTCTGCGCCTGGGCTGTGGGCATGGCCAGGCAAACGGCCAGGCCCAAGACCGCGGCGACGGCAGGAACTCGGGCAGAAGTGGTCTCAGGCATGCATGTGTCCTCGTTGTGGGATGGTTGGAAGGGGCGTTCTTTTCGGCCGGCGTGGCCCAGCGCGGGCTGCCATGCGCGTCCCACCCTGCGTCCGGCCGGGCTGCCACGCAGTGGCTGGCTTGTCAGGTCGGCAAACCGGAGTGAGCGGTCAGCGCCCAGATGCGCTGCAACAGGGCGCGCGCCTCGTCGGCGCCCAGCACGGGGCCGGCCAGCTCGATCAGCTTGCCTTCCAGGTCCGCGTCGGACAGCGGCAGTTCCGGGTCGCCCTTGCGGTCGGGCTGCAGGTGGCTCAGCACGCGGCCGTCGCGCAAGGTGATGGCCACCCGCGCGGCGCGGCGGCCCGGGAAGCCGGCATCCACCTCCGCGTCCAGGGCCTTGTGGATGCGGTGCATCAACAGCCGCGTGGTGGGGTCGTTCAGGCGGTCGGGCTCGAACGCCGACAGCCGCACGCTGCCATGCACCAAGGCGCTGGCCACCATGTAGTGCAGGCTGAAACGCGCCTGGTCGGCCGTCTGCGGATCCACATGCGGGGCGATGTCCAGGGTGGGCTGGTACACGCCCAACTGCACCGCCTGGATGTCGGCATGCGAGAAGCCGTGGGCCTGCTGCAGCGCCAGCGCACCGTCGATGGCTGCGAAGGTGTGGCCACAACCGACATGGTTCTTGAACGTCAGCCGCGTGATGTGCCAGTCGGTGCCCAGCGTGGCGCCGGCCTGCGACCAGTCGGGGCCGTCGCTCATCGCCTGGCCCAGACCGGCGTCGCCCTCCAGCACATCCAGCGAACTGCGCATGCCACGCGCCGCCAGCTGTGCCGCCAGCACACCGGCCTCGGCCGCACGGCCGGCGTGCAGCGGCTTGGCCATGGGCTCGGACCGGAAGGCCTGTTGCAGCCCGGCGGTGAAGGTGGCGGCCAGGGCCAGGGCATGCGCGAAGGCGTCTTCGTCCAGGCGCAGCAGGCTCGCCGCGGCGGCCGCGGCACCGAAGCTGCCCATGGTCCCGGTGTTGTGCCAGAACTCGTAGTGCGGCCGGCCCATCACCACGCCGATGCGGGTGGAGACCTCGTAGCCCAGCACCACTGCACGCAGGAAGTCGGCGCCGCTGGACTGCGTGGCCTGGGCCACCGCCAGCGCAGCCGCGATGGTGGCGGCGCCCGGGTGGACCATCGCATCGCGGAAGCTGTCGTCCACCTCGGCAGCATGGGCTGCCGTGCCGTTGATCAGGGCTGCTGCGCGTGGTGTGGCGGCGCGGCCCAGGGCGAGGCGTGCGCTGCCACGGTCCAGGTCGTCGGCCATCGTGGCTTCCAGCACCTGGACGGCCGGCATCGCCAGGCCGGGATACAGCGAGGCGTACCAGTCGACCACGGCGCGCTGGGCGTGGTGCAGCACCTCGGACGGCAAGGCGCGCTGCGACGCCTCGCGAGCGAAGCGCGCAAAGACCTGTGTGGCCAGCATGTCAGTCCTTCTTCTCAAACAGGTACTGCACATCGCCGCGGATGAACCCCGGTCCGCTCAGTGCGGCGAGTTCGTCCAGATCGGCCTGCAAGGCTGCTGCGCCACGCTCACGCGCCCAGAACACCGGCCCGCCTTCCCAGCGCGGGAAGCCGTAGCCGTTGACCAGCACCACGTCCACATCGGTGGCGCGCTCGGCCACGCCCTCGGCAAACAGCAGCGCGGCCTCGTTGACCAGCGTCAGCATCACCCGGCGCTGGATCTCGTCGACGCCCAGCACCCTGGGCGTGATGCCCTTGTCGTTGCGCGCCTGGGCGATCAACGCGGCCACCGCCGGATCCACCTGCGGGCGCGACGCGGCCTCGGGGTAGCGGTAGTAGCCGGCACCCGTCTTGCGGCCCAGGCGCCCGGCATCACACAGGCGGTCGGCGATGTGGACATAGCGCGCCTGTGGATCGCGCGTGGCCGCCTGCGCCTGGCGCATGCGCCAGGCAATGTCCAGGCCCGAAAGGTCGGCCACGGTGAAGGGGCCCATGGCGAAGCCGAAGGCTTCCAGCGCGGCATCCACCTGTTCGGGTGACGCGCCCTCTTCCACCATGAATTCACACTGGCGGCGGTAGGCGGCATACAGGCGGTTGCCGACAAAGCCGAAGGCATTGCCGGTGAGCACCGGCAGCTTCTTCAGCTGGCGGCCGACGGCCAGGCCGGTGGCAAGCGCATCGGCCGCCGAGGCCTGGCCGCGCACGACCTCCATCAGCTTCATCACGTTGGCCGGGCTGAAGAAGTGCAGGCCGATGACATCCTGCGGGCGCGACGTGGCCGCAGCGATCGCGTCCAGGTCCAGGTACGAGGTGTTGGAGGCCAGCACCGCACCGGGCCGGGCAACCTCGTCGATGCGCCGGAAAACCTGCTGCTTGACGCCCAGTTCCTCGAACACGGCCTCGATGACCAGGTCGGCCTCGGCGATGCGCAGCCAGTCCAGGCTGGCGCTGAGGCGGGCTTCGCAGGCGGCGGCCACGGCGGCCGGGATCTTGCCGCCCTCGACGCGTCGGGCGTAGTGCGCGTGGATGCGGCCCGTGCCCCGATCCAGCGCCGCCGCGTCCTGCTCCAGCAACAACACGTCAAAGCCTGCGTCCAGCGCGGCGATGGCGATGCCGGTGCCCATCGTGCCGGCCCCGATCACGGCGATACGCTGGACCTGGCGTGCTCTGGCGACATCCAGCGAGGGATTCCTGGCGCTGTCTTCTTCGGCCACGCGCAGGTGGCGCAATGCGACGTCTTCGCGCAAGACGTGCGGGCGCTGCTGTTCCATCGGTCGTCTCCTCAGGCCAGCACGACGACGCCATCGGCAGCGCGCACGCCCTGCCCTTGCGGCAGCACGAAGACCGGGTTGATCTCGGCTTCGACCAGGCGTTCGCCCAATTGGGCGGCCATGCGCGAGAAGGCGACGATGGCGTCGACCAGTGCCTCCACGTCGGCCTTGGGCCGGCCGCGGAAGCCATCCAGCAGCGGCCAGGTCTTCAGGTCTTGCGCCATGCCCAGGGCCTCGGCGCGGCTCAGCGGGCCGAGCCCGTTCGCATCGGCCGGCAGCAGGCGCATCGTCGTGTCCTTGAACAGCTCGGCCGTGACGCCACCCATGCCCAGCAGGATGGCCGTGCCCAGCGGGTCGCGGTGCATGCCCAGGATCAGCTCGGTGCCGCCGCCCACCATCTCTTGCACCAGGTAGCGCTGCGGGCGCACACCGGTCTTGGCCTCGACATCGGACGCCATCTGCGTCAGGCGCACACCCACGGTCTCGGCCGCCAGGCCCACGGCCACGCCGCCGACATCGCTCTTGTGCGTGATCTGCGACGACAGGATCTTCAACACCACCCGCCCGCCGAGCTTGCGCGCCGCCGCCTCGGCTTCGGCCGGCGTGCTGACGATGACCTCGCCCGCGCAGGGCACACCGAAGCGTGCAAAGAGCTGCTTGGCCTGGGCTTCGTCCAGCGAACCCGGTGCGAAGTCATCCATCGCCACGGCCGGGCCAGCGGCCTGCACCTCCTCGGGTGCCGTGAATTGGCTGGCCGCGCGCATCGCGGCCAGGGCCGCTGTGCAGCTCTCGGCCGCAGCAAAGGCCGGCACGCCGCGCTGCGTCAGCAGTGCGCCGACCTCGGGCGCATGCGGACTGATGTAGGCCAGCACCGGCTTGTCGGTCAATGGCAGGCAGTCCTGGATGGCGCCGGCCATCAGCTCCGGTTGCGCCAGGCTGGACGAGCCGACGATGATGGTCAGCGCGTCGTAGCTGGGGCTGGCCAGCAGCGCGGTGATGGCGCCGCGCAGCAGGTCGGGCCGCAGGCCGGCCAGGGTCACGTCGATGGGGTTGCGGTCCAGCACCGCTTCGCTGCCGGTCTGCAGGGCGCGCAGTGCTTCGGCCGTGGCGGCGTCGGGTGCCGGCGTCTCGAAGCCGTGCAGGCCCAGGTCGTCGCTGACCAGGGTGCCGGCACCGCCGGTGGAGGTGAGGATGGCCACGCGGTTGCCACGCAGTTGGCGGCCGGTGGCCAGCGCCACGGGGATGTCGAGCAGGTCGCTGAAGCTCTGCGCGCGGATGACGCCAGTCTGGCGGAACAGCGCGTCGTACATGCGGTCGGCGCCGGCCATGGCGCCGGTGTGCGACACGGCCGCCGCGGCGCCGGCTTCGGATCGGCCGATCTTGAAGGCCACCACCGGCTTGCCGGCGCGGGCGGCCTTCAGCGCCGCGGCGCGGAACTTCTGCGGGTTGCGCACCGTCTCGACGTACAGCGCAATGACCTTGGTGGCCGGGTCGTCGGCCAGGTGGTCGATGAAGTCGGCCAGTTCCAGGTCGACCTCGTTGCTGGTGGAGATCAGCTTGGACAGGCCGATGCCACGCGCCGAGGCGCGCGACAGCAGCGAACCCAGGATGCCGCCACTCTGCGACACCACGCCGATGCCGCCCACCGGGAAGTGGTCCATCTCCAGCGCGCCGGTGGCCGACAGCACGATCTTGTCGGTCAGGTTCACCAGGCCGATGGTGTTCGGGCCCAGGATGCGCATGGCGCCGGCGGCCTCGATCAGCTGGCGCTGGCGGCGCGCGCCGTCTTCGCCGGTCTCGGTGTAGCCGCTGGCCAGCACGATGGCCGCTGCGGTGCCGCGTTGGGCCAGGTCACGCACGGCCAGGTGGGCACGCTCTGCGCCCAGCAGCACGATGGCCACATCGGGCACCACAGGCAGCGCGGCAATGTCGGCGTAACAAGGCAGGTCGCCGATGCGGTCCGCCTTCGGGTTCACCGGCAGGATGTGCCCGGCATAGCCGTGCTTCTGCAGGTAGGCCACAGGGCGGCCGGCGGTCTTGCTTGGGTCGGCCGAGGCGCCGATGATGGCGACGCTGCGCGGCTGCAGCAGGCGGGAGATGGCGTCCATGGTCCTCACTCCTTGGATGTGGTCGGGGCCGGCGCCGACTTGGCCAGGAAGGCCATCACCGATTCGCGGTGCTCGGTGCTGGTGTAGCAAATGCCCTGGGCCTGACTGCCTTGTGCAAACACGTCGTGCGCCGACAGCTCGAAGCTCTGGTTCAGGATGGTCTTGGTCAGCGCCAGCGCCGTGGCCGAGCCCTTGCCCAGTTCCCCCGCCCAGGCCTGCGCGTCGGCCAGCAGCGTGTCGCCCGCAGTCTTGCGGTCGACGATGCCCAGCTTCAGCGCCTCGTCCACGTCGACCTTGCGGCCGGTGAAGATCAGTTCTTTGGCCTTGGCCAGGCCAACCCGGCGCGGCAGGAAATACATGCCACCACCGTCGGGGATGATGCCGCGGTGGATGTAGCTCCAGCTGAAGTTGGCCCACTCGCTGGCGATGATGAAATCGCAGGCCAGTGCGGTGTCGGCGCCCAGGCCCGATGCTGCACCGTTGACCGCGGCGATCACCGGCTTGGGCATGGTGTGCAGCAGGGCTTGCGTGTGGTGCACCCGCTGCTGGCGGTGCCAGCCGTTGAAGCCCACCTCGCCGGCAGGCGCGTTCATGCGCTTCTCCATGCCGCTGATGTCGCCACCGGCGCAGAAGCCCTTGCCGGCGCCGGTCAGCACCAGGGCCTTGATGGCCTTGTCGGCCGCCACGAATTCCAGCGCGTCGATGAACTCGCTGCGCATCGCATCGCTCATCGCGTTGCGCTTGTCGGGGCGGTTCAGGGTGATGGTGGCGATCGCGTGTTCGACCTTCAGGTCGATGAAATTGAAGTTCATGAGGTTCTCCGGAACGGGTTCGGCGGCGCGCGGGATCAATCGGGCTTGATGTTGTTTTCCTTGACGATCTTCCTCCAGCGGGCCTCTTCGGCCTTGACGTAGCGGTCCAGTTCAGCCGGATCGCTGGCCACCACCGACAGGCCTTCCTGCTCGACCTTCTTCGAGAACTCCGGGTTGCGTGCGGCCTTCTTGGCGGCTGCATTCAGCTTCTGGATGACGTCTGCCGGGGTGCCCGCAGGCGCGTACAGGCCATACCAGCTCTCGACGGCATAACCGGGCACGGTGGCACCGATCGGGGGAACGCCCTTGAAGGCGGCAGAAGCCTCCGGGGTCGTCACGGCCAGGGCGCGCAGCTTGCCCTGGTCGACCATGTTGGCCACCGCTGCAGCGGTGCCGAAGATCATGTCGACCTGGCCACCCATCAGGTCGGTGATGGCGGGGCCTGCGCCGCGGTAGGGAACATGCAGCATCGAGACCTTGGCGAGGTTCATGAACATCTCACCGGCCAGGTGTGCGGAAGTGCCGTTGCCCTGGGATGCAAACGTGAGCGCGCCCGGCTTGCTCTTGGCAGCGGCCACGATGTCGGCCACCGACTTGTAGGGGCTCTCCGCGCGCACCACCAGCACGTTCGGGCCGCGGCCGATCAGCGTGATCGGCGCAAAGGCCTTGTCGGATGGATAAGGCAGCTTCGCCACCAGGCTGGGATTGACGGCATGCGCGAACGACGCGATCACCACCGTGTAGCCGTCGGGTGCGCTCTTGGCCACCAGGTCGGTGCCGATGATCGTGCCAGCGCCGGGCTTGTTGTCGACGACCACCTGCTGGCCCAGTTCGGCCGACATGCCCACGCCGAGCGTGCGGGCGATCAGGTCGGTGCCGCCCCCGGCGGCGAACGGGACCACCAGCCGGATCGGCTTGTCGGGGTAGGCCGCCCATGCCGTCGTCGCGGCCAGCGCGGCTGCGGCAAAGGTGGCGCCGAATCGCGCGAGCGTCGAACGGAAGCGTGTCTGCATGCTTGTCTTCTGGGTCAGGCGGATGGATCCGCTGGTGGTGAGCGGCCAGCGCACACACCGCCGACCTGAGGAGAAGCATAGGGAAGGTGCCTCGCAGATACACTGCCCCAGTTCCATCCAGTGGAATTGAATGGAGGGTATTCCCGATGCCTGTCAGCGCGCCAAGCGGCGGTGAGCACCGTGCCGGCGGATCACCAGCGAATCGGTCTCTCGAGCGTGGCGTCGAGCTCCTGCGTGCATTCCGGCAGGGGTCGGAGTCGCTGGGCAACGGCGAGCTGGCCGAACGGACCGGACTGCCGAAGTCAACGGTGAGCCGGCTGACCCAGACCCTGGTGGGCCTGGGCCTGCTGCAAAACGACGTGGCCTTGCGTGCCTACCGCCTGGCGCCGGCCGTGCTGAGCCTGGCGCATGCCATGCGCGCCGGCTCCCGCGTTCTGACGGTGGCCGGGCCCTTGATGCGCAAACTCGCCGAGCGTGAGCGCATCAATGTCGGATTGGCCGCACCCGACCGGGACGAAATGATCTACCTGGAATCCATCCGCTATGCCCGACGGGTGGCGTTCCGCAATGTCGTGTCGGGCCAGCGTGTGCCGATGGAGCTGACATCGCTGGGGCGCGCCTACCTGTGGACGCTGCCGGCGCCAAAGCGCCGGGAACTGGAGGCCGTGTTCGAACGCCGCCGCACGCGGACCTGGACCACCCTGCGCACCGAGATCGACGCCGCGCTGGTGTCCATCGATTCGTCCGGCTTCTGTGCAGCCTCGTGGCAGCCCGAGATCATCGCGGTGGCTGCGCCGCTGATCACGGCCGACATGGCCTACGCGGTCAATGTCAGCGTGCTGACCACCGACCCATTCGACCGTGTGGTGCAGCAGCTGGCGCCGAAGCTTCTGACACTGCGCGACGACATCCGGATCGCGCTCGAGCGCGCAAATGAAGCGGTCTCGCGATGATCGCTGTCGGGTGGAGAGACGGACTTCAACTTCAGCTTCACACCGTCTGCCCGAACAAGGCTGGGCCGCCATGCGCCAGCGATCGCTTCAAGTCGCCGAAGGCATTGCCTCGGTGCTGACCGACGCCGATGACCAGCGATGCTTGTGCTGCCATTGGCATGGTGGCCGACCGTGGCAACAGCGACAGCAGCAGCAGGGCCGGCCCATGCTGCCGCAGGCGAGGATGAACACGGCCCAGCATGCAGCGCATCGTGGTGTTGCGGCCGGATTCCAGGCCGGATCAGTCACACACCATGACAGCCGGATCAGATCCAGGTTCAGCCAACTGATACGGTTGAATTAGAGATTATCTGGATCTTGGCACTCAGACACCAGGCGGAGACCATCTGTTCCAAGGCTGGCGACGGGCCGCGTCCCTGCGGGGAACAGCGTCCACGCCGGTTGCCTTGAGGAGCAAGCATGTCCACCACCCACCGGGTCATCCCGCTGGTCCCCGTCACCACACGCGCCGGCGGCCCCGGCATCGAGCCCGCCGTCAAGATCCAGGCGCGCCATGTCAGCGGCCGCTACGCCCGCTGGCGCTGGGTCTTCGTCTGGCTCACGCAGGCCCTGTTCTATGGCCTGCCCTGGTTGAACTGGCACGGCCGGCAGGCGGTGCTGTTCGATCTGGACGCGCGGCGCTTCTACCTCTTCGACGCCGTGCTGTTTCCGCAGGACCTGATCCACCTCACCGGGCTGCTGGTGTTCAGCGCGCTGCTGTTGTTTGCCGCCACGGCGGTGGCCGGACGGGTGTGGTGTGGTTTCGCCTGCCCGCAAACGGTCTACACCGAGCTGTTCATGTGGATCGAGCAACGCAGCGAGGGCGACCGCCTGGCCCGGCTGCGCCTGGACGCAGCCCCATGGTCCATCCACAAGTTGCTGCGGCGCGGCAGCAAGCATGCCAGCTGGGTGGCACTGAGCCTGCTGACCGGCTTCAGCCTGGTGGGCTGGTTCACGCCGGTGCGCAGCCTCGCAAACGCCCTGCCCGCACTGGCCTATGGGCCGTGGGAGATCTTTTGGATCCTGTTCTACGCCGCCGCCACCTACCTGCATGCCGGCGTGCTGCGGGAGAAGGTGTGCCAGCACGCCTGCCCGTACGCCCGCTTCCAGGGTGCGATGCTGGATGCGCGCAGCCTGGTGGTGGGCTATGACCTGGCGCGCGGCGAGCCCCGCAGCGCCCGTGCCCGTGGCGACCAGGCACGCAGCGATGCCAGGTCCAAGGGACTGGGCGATTGTGTGGACTGCACCCTGTGTGTGCAGGTCTGCCCCGTGGGCATCGACATCCGCCATGGCCTGCAAGCTGCCTGCATCAGCTGCGGGCTGTGCATCGACGCCTGCAACAACGTGATGGACAAGCTGGGCGCTCCACGCGGCCTGGTGCGCTTCGGCGCCATGCAAACTGCCGAGCAGGCCCGCCGCGCTGGTGCCGACGGTTGGCGCCATGCGGTGGCCCGGCCGCGCGTGCTGGTGTACGGTGTCTCGCTGCTGCTGCTGGCCGCAGCCATGGGTTGGGGCTGGGCCCAGCGACCCCAGTTGCGCGTGAATGCCATGCGCGATCGCGGCGTGCTGGCGCGCCAGGTGGACGACGGTGCGGTGGAGAACGTCTACCGGCTGCAGGTGATGAATGCCAGCCTGCAGCCGCGCCAGCTGCGCCTGCAGGCCCTGGCCGGTGATGCGGCGGACACCACCGCGCTGCAGGTGCAGCACCGCGGCACGCTGGCGGTGGATGCGGCCGGTGCCACCACCTTGGTGGTCACCGTGCGCATGCGCGCCGAGCAGGCGCAGCGCCACTCCCGCAGCAGGCCGGTCCCCATCCGCCTGGTGGTGGACGACCTCGCCGCCGGCGTTCAGGCGCAGACAGCGACCACCTTCCTGCCAGGCTGAACCCGCTGGCGCCTCGAACACAGACGGCGCGCGCGTCCCTGGCGGACAGCAGATCGAACCTCAGGCGATCACAGCGCGGCTGGAGTTCTGTGCGGTTTGTGGGGACTCGACAGCCTGAGTGGGCGCCACTGGTGCTGAGGCGGATGTTTGACGCCAAACCAGACTGGACAGTGGCGTCTGGCACCCGCGCTGAAGGCCCGGCATCGTCCGGTACCGTCCGGACGCGCGACCTGACCCCCAGTCGCCAGTTCACTTCAGTCGGCCGTGATGCCCTGGGACTTCACGATGTTTCGTGCGTTTCAAGTCGCCGCACTTCACGGCGCCAGGTAGCGCAGCAGCCGCGGATCGTCCTTCACCTGCGCCACCGGTCCGTCCAGCGCCACGCGGCCGCGCTCCATCACATGCGCGGTCTGCGCCACGCGCATCGCCAGTTCGATGTGCTGCTCGACCAGCACCACCGCCATCGTGGTCGCCAGCTTCTGCAACTGCTCGGCAATCTCCTCGATCACGCCGATCCACACACCTTCCGTCGGCTCGTCGAGCATCAGCAGCTTGGGCCGGCCCAGCATCGCACGGCCGATGGCCAGCATCTTGCGCTCGCCGCCCGACAGCGTGCCCGCAGCCTGGTTGAGCCGCGTGCCCAGCTTCGGAAAGACCGTCAGCACCTCGTCGATGCCGCCGCGGTCTTTCTGCCGGATCGCGCCGAGCTGCAGGTTCTCGCGCACGCTGAGGTTGGAAAACGCGGCGTTCTCCTGCGGCACATAGCCCACGCCGATGCGTGCGCGCTGCTCCATCGCCATCTGCGTGATCGGCTGCCCGTCGAACTCGATCGTGCCCGACATCGTCGGCAGGTCGCCGGCAAGCGCCTTCAGCAGCGTGGTCTTGCCCGCACCGTTGCGCCCCAGCACGCAGACGGCGCCCTGCGCCGGCACTTCCAGCGACAGGCTGAAGAGGACCTGGCTGCGGCCATAGCCGGCGCACAGGTCGGTGACTTTCAGGAGAGGGGGCGACGGCATCTCAAACCCGGGTGGTGTAGACCTGCTGGACCTTCTCGGACCGCTGGATCTCGTCGACCGTGCCCGAGTCCAGCACCTTGCCCTGGTCCAGCACGGTCAGCACGTCGCAGATGTCGCGGATGAAGTCGAGGTCGTGCTCGACGATGACCAGCGAACAGGTCGACTTGATCGGCAGCAGCAGCTCGCCGGTGACGCGGCGCTCCTCGGGGCTCATGCCGCCAGTGGGCTCGTCGAGCAGCAGCAGTTGTGGCTTGGGCGCCAGCGCCATCGCGATCTCGAGCCACTGCTGCTCGCCGTGCGACAGCGCGCCGGCCAGTTCGTCGGCACGGCCGGCCAGGCGGAAGCGCTCCAGCGCCTGCATCACCTCGTCGCGCAGCCGCGCCCGGCTGCGTGATCGGATCAGCGACCAGATGCCCTGGTCGGCCTGCAGCGCCAGCAGCACGTTGTCGTAGACCGACAGCTCGGGCAGCACCGCGGTGATCTGGAACTTCAGGCTCAGGCCCAGGCGCGCGCGCTCGTAGGGCGTGGCGTGGGTGATGTCGGTGCCACCGAAGTGCACCGTGCCGCTGCTGGGCAGGTGGGCGCCGGCGATGGCCTTGAGCAGCGTGCTCTTGCCAGAGCCGTTCGGTCCGATCAGGCCGTGGAAACTGCCCGCGCGCACGGTCACGTCGACGCCGCCCAGCGCCTGCAGCGTGCCGAAGCGCTTGGTGACGGCGCGGACTTCCAGCAGCTCGCTCACGGCCGGTCCTTGCGGCCGCCGAAGGAGCCGATGCGCTCGCGCGGCGAGACGAAGAAGCC
This sequence comes from Pseudomonadota bacterium, assembly GCA_040386375.1. Lineage (GTDB taxonomy): Bacteria > Pseudomonadota > Gammaproteobacteria > Burkholderiales > Burkholderiaceae_C > Pseudaquabacterium. The sequence goes on along the minus strand of JAZKFQ010000064.1, from coordinate 43,100 downwards.
GAGGATGCCCGTGGGCTTGAAGACGACGACCACCAGCAGCACCACGCCCAGGATCACCGGCCAGTACTGCTTGATCGCGTCCTGGTCGGCCAGCACGTAGCTGATGGTCTCGATCAGGAAGGCGCCGATGACCGGCCCGATCAGCGTGCCGCTGCCGCCGAACAGCGCATACAGCACCGCGGTGGTCGACAGGCCCGGCCCCATGTTGCCCGGGCCGATGAAGCCCTGGTGGTACGAATACAGCGCACCGGCCAGCCCCGCCAGCATGCCGGCGAACGAGAAGATCAGTGCCTTGAAAACCTGCGTGCGGTAGCCGAAGAAGGCGAGCCGCTCCTCGTTCTGCCGCATGCCGGCCAGCACCAGGCCGAACTGCGAGCGCACGATGTAGCGCGACGCCCCATAGCACAGGGCCAGGATGGCCAGCACCATGTAGTAGAACGCCGGGCCCTCGACCAGCTCGGTCGACCCCCACTGCAGCAGCTTGACCGAGGACAGCCCGTTGCCCGCGCCCACGTACTGCCAGCCCGAGACCAGCCGCTCGGCGGCATAGGCGCCGGTCAGCGTGCCCAGCGAGACGAAGATCACGGTGGGCGTGCGCCGCCCCAGCAGCAGGAAGGCGGCAAACGCAAACGACAGCAGCAGGCCCACGGCCATCGCGATTGGCAGCGTGCCCCAGCCGTGGCTGAACTCCAGGTCGCGCCCGATCAGCGCGATGGCATAGCCCGCGACACCGAAGAACAGTGCCTGGCCGAAGCTCATGATGCCGGAGTAGCCCCAGCACAGGTCGAAGCTGATCGCCAGCAGCGACAGGATCAGCACATTGGTGGCCAGCGTGATCAGCTCGGGCTGGCTGGTCAGCAGCAGCGGCGTGGCCAGCGCGGTGGCGAAGACCGCCGTCTCGATGATCGGCAGGATGCGTGCGGGGCGGGCGCGCGGCGCGGGGGATGGGGGCGGGCTCGGCATGGTGGTGTCGGCAGGCGCAGGCAGTGCCCGGCTGCGGCGTGGTGCCGCGCGCCGCCGGGCAGCCAGTCAGCGCCGGATCAGCACTCCTTCGGGTTGACCATCGGATGCCGGGAAATGATGTCCCAGCGCAGCTTGTCGCCATCCACCTTCTTGCACTGCGCCACGTACATGTTCATCTTCGCGTGCATCTTGCCCGGCACCATCTCGGCGCCGCCGCCCGGGCCCTTGTCGATCTTCGCCTTGTCGAGGGCGGCCGAGACCGCCTCGCGCGCTGTGTCGCCCTTGGTGGCGTTGACCGCCGCCTCGTACAGGCGGATGCCGCGGTACATGCCGGTGGCCGCGCTGCCGGCGGTGAACTGGTACTTGGTGCCCGGGAACTTCTTCGCGTAGGCCGCCAGCAGTTCCTTGCTGAACGGGTCGTCGACGGTGTGGAAGAAGTCGAGGCAGGAGTACACACCTTCCAGCTCGCGCGCAGGCACGTAGTTCAGCGAGTTCTCGTCGAAGTAGACGCAGGCCTGCGCGCCGCCGCGCTGCGGGAAGCCCGACTCGTAGAGCTGCTTCATGAACGGCTGCAGCCCAGGTGGGATCACGGTGTTGAACACGCAGTCGACCTTGCCGTCGCGGATCTTGTTGATCGTCGCCGAGTACTCGGCCTGGTCCAGCGGGTAGTACTCCTCGAACACCACCTCGCCGCCGTTGGCCTCGATCACCTTGCGGGCGTACTTGTTCAGCAACTGCGGCCACACGTAGTTGGCCGACGGCATCGCGAAGCGCTTCTTGCCCACCGTCTTGATCAGGTACGGGATCAGCTCGTCGATCTGCTGCGCCGGCGACGGGCCGGTGTTGAACAGGTGCTTGGTGCACTCCTGGCCCTCGTACAGCTGGGGGTAGATGTAGAGCGTCTTGCCGCGGTTGACGATCGGGTCCTTGATCGCCTGGCGCATCGCCGAGGTGATGCCGCCGAGCACCACGTCGACCTTGTCGCGCTGAATCAGCTTGCGCACATTGGCCACGGCGGCCTTCGGGTCGGACGCGGTGTCTTCCAGGAACAGCTGCACCGGCCGGCCCGCGATGCCGCCGGCCGCGTTGATCTGCTCGACCGCCAGCTGCGCCACCTGCCAGTTGGAGTTGCCCGACGGTGCGATGGCCCCGGTGATGTCGGTGGCGATGCCCAGCTTGATGGCGTTCTTGCCCTGGCCCCAGGCGGCAGGCAGGAACCAGCTGCCCGGCCCGCCCGCTGTCCAGCCCGCCACCGCGAGCGCGGCCGACCGGGTGATGAGGCGGCGGCGATCCGGACGGGCCGGTTGGCGTGCAGCGTCGTCGAACTTGTCTTGGCTCATTTTCTTGCTCCTGCGATGAAGCCCTGCGGGCGTAACTTGACGATGACCAGCGCGATGAGGAAGACCAGCGGGTCGGCCAGCACGGGCGGCACGGCCCATGGCAGGCCGGCGGCCATCGCGCCGATGGCGGCCGCTCCCAGCACCGGACCTTCGAAGGTGCCGACGCCGCCCAGCATCACCGACAGGAAGCCCTGCACGAGAAAGCGCAGGCCCATGTCGGCCGACAGCTGGTAGAGCGGCACCACCAGCGCGCCGGCCAGGCCGGCCAGGGCGGCGCCGAAGGCGAAGGTGGCGGTGTAGAGCTTGTCCGTCGAGATGCCGCAGGCACGCGCCAGCATCGCGTTCTCGAGCGAGCCGCGGATGCGCAGGCCGAACGAGGTGCGCACCAGGAACAGCCAGCTGCCGGCGATCACCGCCAGCGTGGTGACGATGATGACGGTGCGCCAGATCGAGAAGTCCAGCCCCAGCATCGACCACGAGCCGGGCCACGGCTCGGCCACCGAGCGGTAGTGCCCGCCCAGCAGGCCGCGCACGATCTCGCGGATGATCAGCCCGATCGCATAGGTGCCCAGCATCGCGATGATCGGCGCCGCGTAGAAGCGGCGGATGATGGTGCGCTCCAGCACCACGCCGAACAGGCCGACAACGATGGGCGCGGCAAGGATGCCGACCCAGATGTTCAGCCCCGCCTCGCTGACGACGAACACGGTGTAGGCGCCCAGCAGCACCAGCTCGCCGTGGGCGAAGTTGAAGATGCCCATCATGCTGGCGATGACGCCCAGGCCCAGCACGATGAGCACCATCACCGCGGTGAAGGCGAGGATGTCGAAGGCGAAGCGGACGGCGTCCAGCATGGCGGGGGGCGCTCAGTACCAGCCGGGCTGCAGGCCGGTGCCGCGCATGGTGTCGCCGTGGTCCATCTGGATGCAGGCGACGCGGACGTGGCTTTCGGCGGGCGTGCTGCTCATCGGGCTGGTTTCGCGCGGGGCGGTGGAAGGCCGGGCATGGCTCAGCGCGGCGGCTGGCGGGTGTGCCAGTCAGTGGCCCGCTCGTAGGCGCGGGCGATGCGCAGGATGCGCCCCTCGCCGAAGGGCCGGCCCATCACCTGGAAGGCGGTGGGCAGGCCGCCCTGGCCGAAGCCGCAGGGCACCGACACCGACGGCGTGCCGGTGACGTTGGCCGGCGCCGACAGCCGCACATAGACGGACGAGGCGGTCTCCTCGACACCGTCAGGCCAGGTGATCGTCGGCTGGTCGCGGCGCATCGCCACCGCGGCCACGGCCGGGCCGATGACGGCATCCAGCCCGTCGAACATCGCTGCCCAGGCGGCCTGCATCAGCGTGCGCTGGCGCAGCGCGGCGATGTAGTCGACCGCCGGGATCATCATGCCGGCCTCGAGGAAGGTGCGCACGTCCGGCTCGTACAGGTGCGCCCGCTCGCGCAGCATCGTGCGGTGGTAGGCCGAGGCCTCCGGCATGCACAGGCCGAACTCGATGGCCGAGATCAGGTCCGCCATCGGCACCGTGACCTCCACCAGCTCGGCGCCTTCGCGCTCGAGCAGCGCGATCGCGGCGCGCACATTGGCCGCGACCTCGGGCTCGACATGCTCGAAGAAGAAGTTGCGCGGCACGCCGATGCGCAGGCCTTTGACGCCCAGCTCCAGCTCGGCGGTGTAGTCGGCCACCGGCACGTCGGCGCTGCCGGGATCGCGCGGGTCGTGGCCGGCCAGTGCGCCGAGCGTGACCGCGCAGTCGCCCACGGTGCGCGCCAGCGGGCCGGCGTGGTCCAGCGACCAACTCAGCGACGCGATGCCGACGCGGCTGACCCGGCCGTAGGTCGGCTTCAGGCCGACCGTGCCGCAGACCGCGGCCGGGATGCGGATCGAGCCACCGGTGTCGGTGCCCATCGCCATGAAGCAGCCGCGCGCGGCCAGCGTGGCGCCCGAGCCGCCGGACGAGCCGCCGGGAATGTGCGCGGTGTTCCAGGGGTTGCCGGTGGTCGGCGTGGCGATGCCGTAGGCGAACTCGTGGGTGTGGGTCATGCCGACGATGCAGGCGCCCGCCTGCTCCAGCCGCTGCACGCAGGCGGAATCGGCCGCGGCGATGTGGTCGTGCCGCACCTTGGAGCTGCAGGTGGTGGGCAGGCCGGCCATGTCGTAGAGGTCCTTCACCGCGACCGGGATGCCGTGCAGCTCGCCGCGCCACTGGCCCGCCAGGATCTCACGCTCGGCCTGCCGGGCGGCGGCCATCGCGCGGGCCTCGGTCAGCCGGGCGAAGGCGTTGATGCGTGGCTCGTCGGCCGCGATCCGCTCCAGCGACAAGCGCACGAGTCCCACCGGAGAGATGTCCTTGTTGCGGACGGCCACGGCCGCCTCGCGCATCGACAGGTCGAGCAGGCCGGCCATGTCAGCGCCCCGGCCAGCTGGCGTGGAAGGCGATGGCCGGCGGCGTCTCGCCGAGCTCGGTGCCGTGCAGCGCGTCGAGCAGGGCGTAGAAGCCGTCCATCGCTGGCACGAGTTGTGCGAGCCGTTCCGGCTCGAGCGGCAGGTCGGCGAGTTTCGCGGCGGCCTCGAGCAGTGAGGCGTCGCTGGGTGTGCGCATGGACATGGCGGCAATCACTTTCCCAGGAAACTATTTCGGTCGATGCTACGCCGCACATCGGCGCCACGTCAACAGGCTTGTTGCAAGGGCTTGCGCGGGACCTGCCGGCGGTATGCTCCAGCCAGGGTTGATCGCAGAGGCCGGCGCAGCGGCAGGTCGTCACGACGCAAGCGGAGGCATAGTGTGGGCAAACTGAAGCCGAGCGATGAGTTCGGACGCGCGCTGCTGAAGCGGGCCCGCCAGCACCGGCGCAGTCCGTTCCATGTCGGCGTGCTGATCCCCACGTCGGGTGCGATGGGGCTGCTTGGGCCTTGCGCGCTGGCCTGCGCGGCCCTGGCGCGCGACACCTGGAACGCCGCGGGTGGCCTCGATGGCCGCGAGGTGCGCCTGACGCTGCTGAACTCCAGCGAGTCGAACGCCGGGCTTGATGAAGCCGTGCGCGATCTGGTCGACGGTGGCGAGGTCGATGCCCTGGTGGCGCTGAGCAACACCGCAGTGTGCCGACGCATCGCCGATGTGGTCGATGCCCGCGTGCCGCTCATCTACACGCCTTTGTACGAGGGCTCGGGCCTGCCCGGCTGGGTGCATGCCATCGGCGAGACGCCGCAGCGCCAGCTGCTGCCGGCCATCGACTGGCTGGCCGGGCGCTACAGGCCGCGCCGCTGGTATCTGCTCGGCAACGACTACAGCTGGCCGCGGCGCACGCATGCGCTGGCCGTGCCTGCCATCCGCGCCGGTGGCGCCGAGGTGGTGCGCGAGCGCTACGTGCCGCTGGGCGAGCGCGACTACGGGTGGGTCATCGAGGAGTTGATCGCCAGCCGCGCCCAGGTGCTGCTGCTCTCGCTGCTGACGGCCGACGCGGTCCACTTCTGCCGCGCTTTCGAGCGCGCCGGGCTCGGCGGGCGGGTGCTGCGGCTGTCAACCTGCGTCGAGGAGAACACCGTGCTCGGCGTGGGCGACGCGAACTCCGAGGGCATGTTCGTCGCCGCGGGCTACTTCGACGCGCTGGACTCCGACGCGAACCACGCCTTCAAGGAGCGCTACCGTGCCCGCCTGGGCGACCGGGCGCCAGCGCTGAACTCCGCGTCGCAGTCCGTCTATGAGGGCTTCGCCCACCTGCAGCGCCAGGCGCAGGGCCGCCGCAGGCCGCTGCTGCCGGGCGCACGCGACACGCGACGCGGCGCCTACGACGCCGGCCGCAGCCCCATCTATCTGGGCGAGGTGTGCGGCCTGGGCATCCGACCGCTGCGCACGCTCACCGATGCGCCTGGATGAATGCGCTGAGCAGCGCGCGCAGCTGCGCCTCGCGTTCGGGCCCGAAGCTGTCGCGCAGGCGGTCCTGGTGTGCGCGCATGTCTTCGCGCAGGGCCGCGACCTTCTGCAGCCCGAGATCGGAGATGTGCAGGATCACGCGCCGTTGGTCCTGCGGGTCGATGGAGCGCTGGATCAGTGCGGCCTCGGTCATCCGGTCGACCAGCTTGCAGGTGGCCGGCAGCAGCATTCCGGCCTGCGCCGCCAGCGCCGACATCGGCCGCCCCTGCGCGTCGGCCAACACCTCCAGCACGCGCCAGAACTCCACCGGCAGGCCCTCGGTGCCGACCATGCGCCGCAGTTCCATCGTGGCCTGCCGGTTGGCCTGGCTCAGCAGACTGTGCAGGCCCGGGCCAGCTGGCTGGATCTTGGAATTCCGTCTGGTCGCCATGGCACTCGGGGTCGCACCGCCATGGTGCGAAACGGGCTGCAAAGCACCATTTTAGCCGCTCATCCTGCACAGTAGCCGCTGTGCCCACCCCAACCGCAACAGCCTGAAAGAAGCGCGCTTTCGGCCCGAAAAGCGCAGCTTCAGAACACCAGACCCATCAACAGCGACCCGAGCCCGGCCACAGGCCCATGCCGCTGCCAGCCCGGCCTTGGCCAAGGCGTCTACCGCAGATCTGCCCACCAGCGCTTGTTGCTGCGCGCCCGGCCCACCGTCAACACCTCGCCGATCTCCGGTGTGGCCAGATCGATGTTCTGCGCGGCCGCCAAGTCCGCCAACCGGTCCAGCGGCTCCCGCCAGCGGTGGAAGGCCAGGTCGAAGGTGCTGTTGTGCACCGAATACAGCACCTTGCCACGCAGATCCAGAAACGCCTGCACCGTCTGCTCCGGCGTCAGGTGCACCGCCGGCCAGTAGGCGTCATAGGCCCCGTTCTCCATCAGCGCCAGGTCAAAGCCACCCCAGCGCTCGCCAATCTGCTTGAAGCCGCTGAAGTACCCGGAATCCCCGCTGTAGTAGATGCGCTGCCCACCGCTCTCGATCACCCAGGATGCCCACAGCGTGCGGTTGCGGTCGGTCAGGCTGCGGCCTGAAAAGTGCTGCGCTGGGGTCGCGGTCACTTGCACACCGCCATGGCTGGCGCCCTGCCACCAGTCGAACTCCTGCACCCGCTCGGCCGGCACGCCCATGTCCACCAGCCTGGCCTTCACGCCCAGCGGCACAAAGTAGCGCTGCACCCGCAGCGACAGGTGCTCGATGGTGGGCACGTCCAGATGGTCGTAGTGGTCGTGTGACAGGATCAGGCCTTCGATCGGCGGCAGGTCTTGCAGGCGCATGGGCGGCGCGTGGAAGCGCTTGGGGCCGGCAAAGCTCAGCGGTGACACCCGGTCGCCAAACACCGGGTCGATCAGCCAGAACTTGCCCTGCAGCTTCAGCAGGTGGGATGAATGGCCCAGCCGCACCACGTGGTTGGCCTGGGTGTCCAGCGCCTGCAGCGCTGCCGGTGTCAGCGGCTGCACCGGGATGGGGTCCAGCGGCACCGTGCCCTGCTTGCTGGCAAAGATGAAGCGTGACCAGATGGTCCAGGTGCCGGCGCCCGGTGGGGTGTCGGGGTTCGGCGGGTTGGCAAACAGGCAGTTCTTGTACTGCGCAGAGCGCGCGTAGGTCGGGCTGCAATCGCCGCTGCTGGCGCAGCTGGTGATGAACAGGCACAAGGCAAGCAGGCAGAGGCGCAAGGTCGATGGCATGCAGCCAGTGTGCATGAGCGGCCGCCCGGCGCTCCATCTGCCGCCGTGCGATGCCCTGCCCGACGCAAGGCCAACGTTGGTGCCGAAGGCGCGGCCCTGGACGCCATGGCGACGGTGACACGCCAGCTGGTCAGGCGCCAGGGCTCGGTGGCATCCCGCACGGTCCGAACCCGGCATCCAGGCGGCGCCGATCTACCGCTGCAGCAGGCGCTCCAGCAGGTCCATGCTGGGGTAACCGTCCGCCGGCAGGCCCAGGCTGCGCTGGTAACCGCGGATGCCGTCCCGCGTGGCGGGGCCCATCACGCCGTCGGGCTCTCCGCTGGCAAAGCCGCGTTGGTTCAGCGCCGTTTGCAAGGCCAGCAGCTGGCTGCGCGAGAGCGCCGGCAAGGTGCGTGGCCAGGCGGCCTGCACACCGGGGCCGCCTTCCAGGCCCTGCGCCAGCAGGCCGACCGCCAGCGCGTAGCTGGTGGCGTTGTTGTAGCGCAGGATGGCGCGGAAGTTGGGCCCGACCAGGAAGGCCGGCCCGCGCGCCCCGGCCGGCTGCAGCACGAAGGCATCGGCCATCTCGGGCAGCACCGTGCCCACCATCGGCTGCACGCCCTCGGCGGCCCAGGCAGCGCTGGCCTGGCGCACGCTGCTGTCGGCGCGGCCATGGTCGAAGCCCGGCGGCAGCCTGACCTCGGCGCCCCAGGCCTGGCCCGCCAGCCAACCCGATTGCGCCAGGAAGTTGGCGGTCGATGCCATCACGTCGGCCATGCTGCCCCAGATGTCGCGCCGGCCGTCGCCGTCGGCATCGACCGCATAGGCCAGGAAGTTCGACGGCAGGAACTGCGTCTGGCCCATGGCACCGGCCCAGGAGCCGACCATGCGCGCGCGGTCGATGTCGCCGCTCTGCAGGATCTTCAGCGCGGCCAGCAGCTGGCCGCGCGCCCATGCCTCGCGCCGGCCCTCGAAGCCCAGGGTGGCCAGTGCGTCGATGACGGGAATGTCGCCGTAGTTGGCGCCGTAGCTGCTCTCCATGCCCCAGATGGCCACCAGCACCGCGGCCGGCACACCATGGCGCGCGGCGGCGGCCTCGGCTTCTGCGCTGAACTGCACCAGCTTCTCGCGGCCACGCGCCACGCGCTGCGCTGACACGGCGCGGTCGAGGTAGTCCCACACCGTCTGCGTGAACTCGGGTTGGCGGCGGTCCAGTTCGACGACACGCGGCAGGAAGCGCACCCCGTCGAACGCGGCGCGCAGCGTCTCGTCGGCCATGCCCGCCTCGCGCGCGGTGGCGATGAAGGCCTGGATCCAGCGCCCGAAGGCCTGCTCGGGCTGCCCTGGCGAAGACGCAGTTCCAGCGGCAGCAGCCGTGGCGGCGGGTGCGGCGGGCGGCACGGACGCGCACCCTGCCAGCAGGCACAGTGCCAACGCGGCGCAGACCAAGGGGTGACCATGCGGCAGGGACGGGGAGGTTTGGTGCATCCTCCCGATTGTCACCACGGCACCGGGCGCGGCTTGGGGCCACCACTGCAGACACTTCACACAGGACCACCGATGACCATCCAGCTGCACGCCTTCGACACGCCCAACGGCCGCAAGATCAGCGTGGCACTCGAGGAGATGGGCCTGCCCTACGAGGTGCACATCGTCGACATCGGCCAGGACGAGCAGTTCAAGCCGGGCTTCCTGGCGATCAGCCCCAACAACAAGATCCCGGCGATCGTCGACACCGACGGGCCTGGCGGCGCCAGCATCAGCGTGTTCGAGTCGGGCGCCATCCTGGTCTACCTGGCCGAGAAGACCGGCCGCTTTCTGCCGCAGGATGCGGTGGCCCGCGTCGCGGTGTTCGAGTGGCTGATGTTCCAGATGGGCGGCTTCGGCCCGGCGCCTGGCCAGGTGCACCATTTCATCGCACTGAAGGATGAAGACCAGCGCCGCTACGGCCTGCAGCGCTTCATGGCCGAGACGCGGCGCCTGTACGGCGTGATGGACAGGCGGCTGGCCGGGCAGGCGTTTTTCGCCGGCGACGTGTCGATCGCCGACTTCGCCATCGTCGGCTGGGTGTGGCGCCACGCGCGGCACCAGGTCGACCTGGCCGACTTTCCCCATGTGCAGCGCTGGTACCAGGCCATGCTGGCACGGCCTGGGGTGGCACGCGGCTTCGCGGTGCCGCTGCGGCGTGGCTGAATGCGCGTGAAGCCGTGGCCGCCTGCCTACCCTGAACGCAGGCGCGCGCCCCGGGCACGCCGGGCGGCGCGGGCTCAGGCCGGCACCGGCCGCAGCGGCGGCTCCCAGGGCGTGTAGCGCACCAGCAGGATCGACGCCGTGCCATAGGCCGCCATGCCCACGGCCACCAGCGCGAAGATGGCCCAGGCCGGCGCCTGCGCGGCCACCAGGGCCGCGCCGCCGGCGGCCACCAGCAGCAGGCGCAGCGTGCCGGCCAGCACCTGGCCACCCACCCGGTTCGCGGCGATGGCCGAGGAATACAGGCTGAGCCCGGCGCCGTACAGCGCATAGAACGGCCCAGCCCAGTGGAAGTAGGTGTCGGCCGCGGCCAGCACGGCCGGGTCCTGGGTGAAGCGATCGGTCCAGAGATCGGGCACCACGGCCAGCACCAGACCCGCGCTGCCCAGCAACAGGCCGGCCATCGCGGCGGCCGTCCAGCCCACGCGGCGGGCCCGGTCCACCTGGCCTGCACCCATGGCCATGCCGATCAGCGGCACCGAGGCGGCGCCGAAGCTGAAGGCCAGGGGCACCAGCAGGAACTCCAGCCGCATGCCGATGCCATAGCCGGCCAGCGCCTGCGGGCCGCTGCGCGCCACCAGCCAGGTCAGGATCATCATCGTGCCGATGGTCTGCACCGGCGAGGCGCAGGCCTTGGCGCCCAGCTGCAGCAGATCACGCGCCAGCGCCGGCTGCCAGGTGGCGCCGCGCAGGCGCAGCCGGATGCGCGCCTTGCCGCTGTACAGGTACCAGCCCAGCACCACCGTGCCGCCGGCATAGGCCAGCACCTGGCCCAGGGCGATGCCCGGCATGCCCAGCGCCGGGATCGGCCCGGCGCCGAGGCCGAACACACCGGCCAGCGCCACCTGCACCAGGCCCACGGCGATGAGGATGGCCGAGGGCACCAGCATGTTGCCGGTGGCCCGCAGCACCGCCGACAAGGTGTTGAGCAGCCACACGCCGGTGGAGCCGAGAAAGGCCACGTGGGCATAGGCCACGGCCTGCGCCAGCGGCTCACCACGGCCGCCGAGCAGGCCGAACACCGCATCCGACAGCGCCAACATGGCCACCGTGGTGAGCAGCCCCGCCACCACCGCAATGCCCAGGGCATGCACCACCAGGGCCTCGGCCCGGGCCGTCTGGCCGGCCCCCAGGGCCCGCGACACCAGCGAGGCGACGCCACCGCCCATCGCGCCGCCGGAGAACATCTGCTGCAGCATCAGCAGCGGGAACACCAGCGCCATGCCGGCCAGCGCGGCCACGCCGAGCTGGCCCACATACGCGGTCTCGGCGATCGCCGCCACCGCACTGCCCACCATGGCCACGATGTTGGGCACCGCCAGGCGGCACAGCATGGGCAGCACCGGGGCGGTGAGCAGGGGGTTGTTGATGGGGGCGGATGCAATGGCCATGGGCCAGTATGGCCAGCCCGGGCGCGCGGGCTGTCGCCGATGCGGCAGCCCGGGCGATCCGGCCCGGCCGACCTGACCTGCCACTTTCCCCAGATGACGCCCAGGCGCCAGCGTGACAGCATGGACGGATGCGCACGTCCACTTCCTCCTTACTCTCCGCGGCAGACGGCACCGAGGTCGCCACCCACGCCTGGCCCGACGTGGCAGGCACCCCCGCCGGCGTGGTGCAGATCGCCCACGGGCTCGCCGAGCATGGTGGGCGCTATGGCCGCCTGGCGCAGGCACTGAATGCCGCCGGCTTCCTGGTGCATGCGGTTGACCACCGCGGGCACGGCCGCAGCGCCAACGGCCGGCTGGGTGACTTCGGCCCGGCGGGGTTCGGCGGGCTGATCGCCGACGTCGCCCAGTTCGGGGCCGCGCTGCGTGCACGGCATGGCAGCCTGCCGCTGTTCCTGCTCGGGCACTCCATGGGGTCGTTTGCAGCGCAGGCGGCGATCCTCGCGCACGCGGCAACCTGGTCGGGTGTGGTGCTGTCCGGATCGACCGCACTGGACATGCTCGCCGCCGCCATGGCCAATGCACCCGCCGACGCACCCACCGGGGTGGCGGCGTTCAACGCCGGCTTGGTGCACCGCACCGGCTACGAGTGGCTGTCACGCGACGACGCCGAGGTCGATGCCTACGTCGCCGATCCCTGGTGCGGCTGGGAGATTCCGGACGGCGTGATCCCGTCGCTGTTTGCGCCCGCCGCCCGGCTGGCCGATCCGGCCCTGCTGGCCGGCATCCGCCGCGACCTGCCGATCCTCATCGCCTCCGGCGACGCCGACCCCCTCGCGGGCGGCGGTACGCTGGTCCAGCTGCTGGGGCAGCGCTACCGCGATGCCGGCGTGGCCGACGTGACGGTCAGGCTGTACCCGGCGGCGCGCCATGAGATCCTCAACGAGACCAACCGCGGCGAGGTGACCGCCGACATCGTGGCCTGGCTGCGCGCCCACGCGGCGCAGGCGCCGCTGGCGGGGTGAGGCGGGCGCTGCAGCCTCGGCGCAGCAGTTGGCCCACAGCCATCCTGACGTGGCCGGTGGGCGGGTGACGCGCCCTCAGCGTGTGCGGCGCGGCTCGCCCTTCGCACGCAGCTTGGCGCCGGCCTGTGCATTGCCGCGCGTGGCCGGCTTGTCGGCAGCGCGCTTGGCGGGTGCAACGAGGCCGCTGGCCGCATGCACCGTCAAGGACGCGTACTCCGCGGCATAGAGCTTGCGCATGCGCACGATCTCGCGGGTGTACTTGCCCGCGAGCCGCTCCTTGTTGGTCACCGACAGCAGGCGACCGGCGACCTGGAAGAACTTCGATTCTTCCTCCTTCAGGTGGTGGCGCACCTTGAAGCTGAGCTGCTTCGCCGTCGCAATCCAGCCGGCCTGGTCCTTGTGGCGCACCGACAGGTCTTCGAGCAGTTCGTCCACCTCATGGTGCTCGTGCAGGGCATGGCGCGATGCATCCAGCCCACCATCCTCCATCAGCAGCGGCACATACAGGTGGCGCTCCTCGGCCGCAGCATGGGCCTTCAGTTCAACCTTCAACTGCAGGAACAGCACCTGGCGCGCCGCCATGTCACCACGCGATGCAGTGAGCTTGCGGCACAGGTCACGTTGCAGGTCGTGGCTCTCGCGAATGGCATCAAAGATCATGCAGGCGTCTCCTGGTTCGGGTTGGGTCACGGCGGCCATTGTGGTCGATCACCGCGCCCGCGCGCCGGTTCGCGCGATGGTGGAACCAGGCACCAGACGGCCAGCGCGCTGCACGCGGCGCCTACATCGCAAAGTCGCCGCTTGCCTCGGGCTGGAACAGGATGGCCAGGACCTCGGCTGCGCCCACGTCGCCCGCGGGCGTGGACCAGCGCGCCACGCTGCCGACCGTCTGGCCGAGCAGGCTGGCGCCCACGGGTGACAGCACCGACACGAACCCCGCCGCAGGCGCAGCGTCCGCCGGGTAGCAGAGCGTGAGGCTGCTGCGCCGCCCCGATGCAAGGTCCTGCAGCACCACCTGCGAGTACATGGTCACCACGTCGGGCGGCACCTCCCGGGTCGGCACGATGGTGCAGGTGTCGAGCACCTGCTCGATCGCCAGGCGAGGCGTGGTTGCAGCGTCGCTGCGCCGGCCACGGCGGGCGAGGTTCAGGAGACGGACATGGTCGAGTTCAGTGAGCGTGCGCTCGAGCGCCAGGGCTTCCACAGGGCATTCCTTCAGTCATCGGACGCATGCCGGCCGATTGCCGGCACACGCCATCGCGCGGGCTGGGGGCCCGGCGATCTGGGGTTTGCGCAAACAGGGTGGAGGTGATCGCCGGGCTCAGTGCTGTGCGGCCGGCAGGCAGGTGCGTGTTCCCGCCCGGGCCCGCAGCGCAGGCCCATGCGGCCTGCCGGCGGCCGCGGTGGCCGCTCGGCAAGCTGCCGCGCAAAGGGCGGCGGTGGCGGGTGTCGAACACATGCAGTCACTCTAAGGGCAGCGCATCATTCGTGCAGAACACCGGCGGCAAGTCGCACTGTGGCGTGGGCGCATTGCCCTGGCCGGGGGCCAACGGCGCCGGCCGCCGAACGACTGCACGGCCTGGGCCGGCGCGCGCCGTTGGGGTGGTGCGCATGTTGCTAGCATCCCCGGATGACAGGACGGTGGACAGCGCGATGACCATGGACCCCAAGCACGCGCTGTACGAAGCGCTGGACGTGCGGCTGCAGAACGGCCGTATCCTGCCGCGCATGACGCTCTCCTACAAGACCTTCGGTACGCTGGCCCCGGACAAGTCGAACGTCATCCTCTACCCCACCTCGTACAGCGCCCAGCACACCGACACGCAGTTCATGGTCGGTGAGGGTGCGGCGCTCGATGCATCGCGGTACTTCGTCGTCATCCTCGATCTGTTCGGCAACGGCCTCTCGAGTTCTCCGTCGAACACGCCCTCCGAGCGGCCCGACGCGCCGTACCCCGACGTCACGGTCTACGACGCGGTGCAGGTGCAGCGGCAGATGCTCGCCGAGGTGTTCGGCATCGGCCGCATCGCCCTGGTCTACGGCTGGTCGATGGGGGCCATGCAGGCCTACCACTGGGCCGCCATGTTCCCGGATGCGGTGGAACGCATCGCCGTCGTCTGCGGCGCGGCACGTTGCGCGCCGCACAACCGGGTCTTCATCGAGGGCGCGGCCCATGCGCTGAAGGCCGACCCGGCCTACCGCGACGGCGTCTTCAGCGAGCCGCCGGTGCGCGGCTTCAAGGCCATGGGGCGGGTGTATGCAGGCTGGGCGCTGTCACAGACTTTCTACCGCCAGGAACTGTGGCGCAGCTTGGGCGCCACCTCGGTCGAGGACTATCTGGTCCGCTTCTGGGACACGAACTTCGCCCGCCGCAACGCCGCCGACCTGCTGGCGCAGTTCTGGACCTGGCAGAACGCCGACATCAGCGCCAACCCACGCGATGGCGGCAACCTGCCGCAGGCGCTTGCTGCCATCCGCGCCCGGGTGCTGCTGATGCCGGGCGACCACGACCTGTACTTCCAGGTCGACGACAACCGCCTGGAGATGGCGCACCTGCACAACGCCGAGCTCGCGCCGATCCCGTCGGTGTGGGGCCACCGCGCTGGCAACCCCACGCACCAGCCCGAAGACCGCGCCTTCATCGAACGCCACGTCCGGGCGCTGCTGGCGTGCTGAGCGCACGGCCCGTGTGCATCAGGCCAGCGGCTCGAGCAGTGCCACACCCGACATGCGCTGCAGTGCGGCCTCGGCCGCAGGCGCAGACCACTTGAGGAACCCGTCCCACACCAGCGCGTTGGGCGCTGGCCGGCCCAGACGCAGGGACTCGGTCCAGGTTGAATGGAACTCGGTTTCCAGCCAGCGCAGGTCCCGGAAATACGCCTGCGCATCACCGGGCGCAAAGCGGAACGCTGCATCCGCCGCTTGCAGCTGGGCACTCCAGACCAGGCCCATGGTCTGCTGCAGCAGCGGGGTGATCAGGTCGGCCAGCCACCAGTGCGCATTGGCCTCGCCGCGCAGCTGCGTGGCCAGTTCACCCACCTGGTCTGGCGTGAGGTAGACCAGCAAGCCCTCCGTCACCACCAGCAGCGGGCCATGGCGGCCGGCGTCGTGGATGATGCGCCGGCGGTCGGCCGCCAGCCGGAGATCGGCCTCCACATGCGCATGCCGGCATGCCGCAACGGCCTGGCCCAGGCATGTGCGCCGGTAGGCGATGACGGCAGGAAGATCCACGTCCAGCCAGCGCAGATCGGGCGGCAGCGGCAGCCTGAAGGCGCGCGTGTCCAGGCCCGCGCCGAGGTTCAGGACCGTGCGCGCACCACGTTCGATGCAGCGCAGGATGACAGCATCCATGACGGCTGTTCGCACGACGATCGACCATCCCATCGATGGCCCGAAGGGCAGCGCATCGACGATGGCCTGCCCCCGCGCGCCGGCCAGGCGCCGGGCGTGTGGATCGTGGAACAGCGCGTCTTGGCGTTCGGATTCCTCGGCGCGGTACACCGCCACCCACAGCGCAGTGTCGGAAACGCTGCGCATGGTGCTTGCTGCGGGCTCGGCACCGCTGTGGCCGCGTGGGCTGTCAAGTCCGGTCATGGCGCCGCTCCCGTGTCAGGCTCTGTGCCAGGAAGAAGCGCAGCATTTCACGCGACGCATCCGGGCCCGATTCGTCGGTGTAGCTGCCCTGGGCACTGCCACCTGTCCAGGCATGCCCGATGCCGTGCACGATCCACAACTCGGCATGGGAGGCCTTGGCCTGCCGGCGATGCGTGGTCAGGGTCACCTCCCGCCCACCGGGCATCGGCACCGGCCCTGTGGACAGGCTGCCTGCCGCCGTGGACGTGGCGGCTTGCTGGCGCAGCGCCTGCGCGAGCACGGCCACCGCGTTGCGTGGGTGCACGGTCTTGTCGCTGTCGCCATGGAACACGATGGTCGGCATCGCATGTGACGGCTCCAGCGGGCCGGCCGGCTCGGCCGACGGCCCGTTGCTCATGGTCCGCAGCGCGGACACCAGGTCATGGGCGGCGCCCCTGGGAATGCCTGAATGCACGCCCACCGCGGCATACACACCGGGAAAGGTCTGCCCGAGGATCACGGCCATGGCGCCGCCGGAGGACATGCCCGCCACGTAGATGCGGCGCGGGTCCACGCCATGGTCGGCGGCAATCTTTCGCGTCAGCCCGACGATGCGCGCGGGCTCACCGCCTTCTGCCACCTGGTGCCGGGCGTCGTACCAGTTCCAGCTGCCGAGTGGATGCGCGCTGCGTGGCTGCTCGGGGAACAAGGCGATGCCACCACACTCTTCGGCAATCTCCGGCATGCGGGTGCCGGTGGCAAAGTCGGCCGCGGTCTGCGACGCACCGTGCAGCATCACGAACAGCGGCGGGCGCACACGCAGCTTGGAGGACAGGTAGAGCTTGTAGCCGAGCGTGCCGCCATCGGCGGTGTACGCGCCATCCAGGCTTCGATGGCCGGTGCGCTGATCGGCGCCGGGCGGTTTGCGGCCAAAGGTGTGCATGCGTGCGGGAGGGACAGGAAGGCCCTGGTTGGAGGACGGTGGATGGCGCCCCGGCATGCCGGTGACAAGATGGACCACCAGGGCATCATGCCCCAGCCGGCAACCAGCTCGCCCGGCGATGCTGGCCGGCGCGCCCATCATGGCGGGCAGCCTGGACGCGCTGCACTGCAGGATGCCGCCCATCGGCCACGGCGCACGCAGGCGGCAGGCGGGATCGCAGGTAGGACACAGGCTCCCGGCAGCACCCGGCCGTGCACGGTGGGGGCCGACCGTGCGCCCCCGCCGTCGGACGACGACTACGCGCCGGCGCGGCAACCGCTCTCGGCAGCGGCGGGCACCGGCCCACCCTGGCGGCGAACCGCGCTGGCTACGCTGACGGCAGGGTGTCGCCCAGCAGGCGGCCATTCCATCCAACTAACACAGGAGATCGACATGGACCAATCCAACCAAGGCCGCGACGGGATGAAGGAAGACCTGGTTGAACATCCGGTGGCCACCAGCACCGGCGCAGTCGCCGGTGTGGTGGCAGGCAGCCTGCTCGGCGGCGCCGCCGCTGGTGCCGCCGTGGGCGGCCTGACCGGGCCGGCTGGCGCCATCGTCGGTGCGCTGGTGGGCGCCGTCGCCGGTGCCGTGGCGGGCAACCGCGCCGGCGATGTGCTGGACCCGGCGCACGAAGACGCCTATTGGCGCGACAACTTCAGCACACGCCCGTATGTGGACCCGAGCAAGACCTACGACGACTACGGCCCCGCCTACCGCTACGGCGTCGACGGCTACGGCCGCCACATCGGCCGCAGCGCCGACGAGGTCGAGCACGATCTGGCCCAGGGCTGGGACAGCGCCAAGGGCACGTCCGGGCTGAAGTGGGACGAGGCCAGGCACGCCGCACGCGACGCCTGGCAGCGTGCAAGCGATGTGGTCGAACGCGCCGTGCCGGGCGACTCGGACCGCGACGGCAAGTGAGCATGGCGCCAGCCGGCGCCGCACGGCCGGCCCTCGGCCATGGCCACCTCCGCTGGCAGGACGGATCGGCCGCCCGAACGGCGGCTTGCCCGCAGATCCGACCAAACCACGCCGGTGGACCGCGGCAGGCTCAGGCGCGGCCCGACATGGGCCCACGCCGGCGCACGCGCCAGGCCAGCCCCGCCAGGCCCAGGGCCAGCAGCAGGGCCACCGAGGGCTCGGGCACGGCCGTGGTGCTGACCCAGTTCAGCGGCAGGTCGGACTGCAGGCCGAAGCCTGCCGGCAGGGTCAGGCGCAAGCGCGCGGTGTTGCCGAAATCGGTGAGCGCCGAGTAGCCCAGGCTGCCATCGAACGAGAAGCCGCTTGCCGTGCCCGTGACGTTGACCGCCAGGGCCAGCCGGTCGCCAGGTTGCAGCAGCAACTCGGGCGCGATGATCGAGACCTGCAGCGCATCGGCACCGTGGTCGTCAGGCCCGAGGCGGAAGCCACCGATCAGCGTCGGCGTGAAACCGATGTCGGCCTCCACGTCGCCCGACTCGAAGGTGGCGGTGTAGGCAATGCTGCCCGCGCCTTCATAGACCACCTGGTCCAGGCTGTCGACCACCACCGCCGCAAACGTGGCCGCCAGCGTGTTGCCGGCCATGCCCATGCCGGCCCCCAGCGTGCGGGCAAAGGCCGCGCTGACGTCGAGCGTCAGATCGCCGTCCCCATCGAGCAGGGCCGCCCGGCCGGAGATGTTCTGGAACTGCACGCCATAGGAGGCAAAGCTCAGCAGGCTGTCGGCAAAGGCATCGGAGATCGTGGCGCGGCCGCGCAGCAAGCCGTCGGCATGGTTCACGCTGGCGAAGTTGCCACCGGCGCTGGCCGTGGCCAGCAGGCTGTCCTGGTCACTGGCCAGCGTGCCGGCGAGGTTGGAGATCGCCACCTCGCCCAGTGCACCGGTGACGCTGAACCGGTCCGCAGGCACCAGCTGTGCATGCGCGGCGCCCGCCACCGCCAGGAATGCACAGCACGACAGCAGACGCAACACCATGGCGGTCTCCAGGCTTGGCGGCCGCACGGCCACCGGTTGGGCGGGTTAGATGCGCGGGGCACGCTGGCGCCATTGCACGCCATGTGAGCGTACTGGCCCGGGACGGGCGCACCGGCATTGACCCTGCAACGTGGGCGGCTTTGCCAGCCGCCTGCGGGCTGGTGCCCACGGCCAGGCCGGCCGGCCCGGCTACACCGCGTCCAGGTGGAAGCGCTGGCGCAGCAGCTGCTTGAAGCGCTTGACCACCGCCAGCGCGTCCTTCAGCAGGTCGCGGTCCAGCGTGCCCAGGCTGGCCAGGTCCACCGCATCGCCACTGCGGCCGGCGGCCAGCGCGGCCAGGCCGGCGTCCAGCTTCAGGCGCATGAACACATGCAGCGCCTCCACCAGCTCGGTGCCCAGCGCGGCCGGCAGCCGGCCCGCCGCCACCAGGGCCGCCACCCGCTCGGCGGTGCCGGTGGCCTGCACCCGCTCGGCCAGCGCC
This sequence comes from Pseudomonadota bacterium, assembly GCA_040386375.1. Taxonomy (GTDB): domain Bacteria; phylum Pseudomonadota; class Gammaproteobacteria; order Burkholderiales; family Burkholderiaceae_C; genus Pseudaquabacterium. The sequence goes on along the minus strand of JAZKFQ010000064.1, from coordinate 23,559 downwards.
AGCGCGCGCACACCGTGCACCAGGGGAAACACGCCGGCCTTCTTCAGGTCCAGCCGGGCCTCGGCCGCCGTTGCGCCGGGGTGCAGCAGCCGGCCCCACCAGCTGGGCTGGGCTGCATCCCCGGCGCCGTCGAAGGCATTCACCACCGCCGCGAAGCGCGCCAGCAGCGCATCGTTGTCGGCCACCAGGGCCCACACCGCCGCGCGCACCTGGGCCAGCAGCGTGGCGTCGCCGCACACCGCGTGGGCGTCCAGAAAGATGGCCAGGGCCACCAGGCTGTCGGGCGTGGGCAGCAGCAGCCAGCGCCTGGCACGCTGGGAGAACTCGGCCACGCCGTGGCGCCAGTCGGGGTTGCTGAGCATGATGCGGCCCGGGCACGGCGGGTAGCCGAAGCGCGCCAACGCCTGGCTGAAGCGCTCGCAGATGGCGTCCAGGTCGGCCGGCGGGACATAGGCGTCGCGCAGCACCAGGGCGTTGTCCTGGTCGGTCTTCAGCAACTGCTCGCCACGCCCCTCGCTGCCCATCACGAACAGGCAGCTGTTGGCCACCAGCTCGGCCGGGGCGATCAGCTGCCAGGCGCGCTCGAACAGCCGGGCATTCAGCGCCTGCACCAGCCGGGCGATCAGGCCCATGCGGATGCCGCTGGCATGCATCAGGGCGATCACCCGGTTGATCTGCGCGGCGGCGCTGTCCAGCGCGGCCAGGTCGGGCGCCTCCAGGATCTGCCGCGTCACCAGGTAGCTGTGGTTGGACAGGAAGCTCAGCAGGTCCAGCTGCTCCAGCACACCGGCCACGTCGCCCTCGGCTGGCGCCGCCGCATCGGCCTGCGCATGCAGCACCACCACCCGCTGCACCCGGTGGCGGATCATCAGCGCCAGGGCATCGAACAGGTGGTCGTCCAGGCCCACCGTCACCAGCGGATGGCTGGCCAGGCTGCCCACCTGCAGCTGGTGCAGCGGCGTGCCCTGCAGGATGGCGCGCTGCAGCCCGGTGCTGGTGAAGATGCCCAGGCGCGGCGGCTGCTGGGTGGCGTCGCGCACCAGCACCTGGGTGCAGCGCTGCGCCGAGAACAGGCGCACCACCGATACGATGTCGGTGCCGGCGTCCACCAGGTGCAGCGGGCGCACGCCCACCTGGCGCACCCGGGCCAGGGTCAGCGATTGCAGCTCGTGCTGCCCCTGGCGCGCGGCCAGCGCATCCAGCTTCTGCGACAGGTCGGCGAACAGCAGCGCGCCGAAGGTGGCATTGCCGGCGATCAGGGCGCCCACGGCCGCCTTGTCCAGTTGCCAGGCCTGCACCGCGGTGGCCGCCACGAAGCGGTGGCTGGCCTGGCCGGCCACCAGGGCGCGGCCGTCGAAGCAGTCGTCCTCGCCGTAGCTGGCCAGCAGCTCGTCGCCGTCCCACTGCTGCACCTGGCCGCTGCGCAGCATGAACAAATGTGTGGGCGCCTGGCCCGGCGCCAGCAGCACCGCGCCGGCCTCCAGGGCCACCGGGCTGGCGTGGGCCTGCACCAGCCGGCGCTGCGCAGCGTCCAGGCAGTCGAACGGTGAGGCGCTGAAGTTGAAGCTGTGCAGGGCAGTGTCCATCGCGGCCTGATCTGACCACAGGCCCCTGACAGCCCGCCTGCGCCAGCACAAACCGGCAGCTGGCGGCCACTGCAGTGCAAACCGCCCGGCCCTGCACCGAGGCATGCGATCCGCACGATGCCCATTTCCGGGTGGTGCGCACCGGGGAGGACGGCGGCCTGGTCTGGCTGCGGGCGCTGCTCGGTGGCCTGCAGTGCTACCTGGGTGAACTGCACGGCAGCCGCGTGGCACCCGACCAGGCCGTGATCGGCGAGGCGCTGTGCGGGCTTTGGGCCACCGCCATGCGCCTGCCCACCCGGCCCGCCGCGCCGCCGCTGCAGGCCATGGTGCACTGGCAGGCCCGGCAGGCCCTGCCGCTGGAGCCGGCCGTGCGCCGCGGGCTGCGTGGCCACCAGGTGTTCGCGGTGCTGATCCAGGGCCTGATCGCCACGCTGGCCAGCCTGCGCCATGCCGTGGCTGCCGGCCAGGCCACCGGCGTGGCCCTGGCCCTGGCGCTGGCGCGCATGACCCTGCTCTACCGGGCCAGCGCCGCGGCCTTCCACTTCACCGCCGATTTCAACCCGGCCCACGACACCCAGGAAGTTCCATGCCAGACGTGCCCCAGCCCGCGTCCCAGCCATACCCGCCGCGCCAGCCCATCGCCGTGATCGGCCTGAGCGGCCGCTACCCCGGCGGCGCCGACGACCTGCAGCAGCTGTGGCGCAACCTGGTCGACGGCGTGGACGCCATCACCGACCTGCCCGCCGGCCGCTGGGACAGCGCCTACGCCCATGCCGACCATGAGCGCAAGGGCCGCAGCGACACCTTTGCCGGCGGCTACCTGGGCGCGGTGGACGGCTTCGACGCCGAGTTCTTCAGCATCTCGCCGCGTGAGGCGCAGCAGATCGACCCGCAGCAGCGCCTGCTGCTGGAACTGGCCTGGGAGGCGCTGGAAGACGCCGCCATCGCCCCCGACACCCTGGCCGGCAGCCGCACCGGCGTGTTCGTGGGCCTGTCCAACCGCGACTGCGCCGACCTGGGCGACGACCCCGGCATCAACGCCTATCCAACACCGGCCAGTCGCTGAGCATCGCCTCCAACCGCATGTCCTGTGTGCTGGACCTGAAGGGCCCCAGCTTCACCGTGGACACCGCCTGCTCCTCGGGCATGGTGGCCCTGCACCAGCCTGCCTGAGCCTGACCGCCGGTGAATGCGACAGCGCCCTGGTGGGTGCGGCCAACCTGCTGCTGTCGCCCCGGTTCTACATCGGCTTTGCCAAGGCGTCGATGTTGTCGCCGGCCGGATCATGCTGATGGGCATCGCCACCAAGAACTCCATCCTGCTGGTGGACGACGTGATCCTGGCCCAGCGTGACCTGAAGCTGGCCCGCGCCGACGCGCTGCTGGACGCCTGCCGCAAGCGGGCACGGCCCATCGTGATGACCACCGTGGCGATGGCCGCGGGCATGCTGCCGGTGGCCCTGGGCATCGGCGCCGACCCGAGCTTCCGCGCACCCATGGCCATCGTCGTCATCGGCGGGCTGATCAGCTCCACGGTGCTCAGCCTGCTGGTGGTGCCGGTGGTCTACACCTTCGTCGACGACGTGGTGCAGGCGGTGCTGCGCCGCCTGCCGCCGCGCCAGGTGACCGACCTCACCGAGCTGGAGATCCACGACCCCTGGCGCAGCCGCTGACGCAGGGGGCCGCGCCCGGGCTGCTCAGCCGATGCAGGTGCGGTTCTTGCCGGTGCGCTTGGCCTCGTACAGGCCTTCGTCGGCACGCGCCAGCGCGGCGTCCACCGCCTCGCCGGGCCGCCAGGCGGTGACACCGGCCGAGAAGGTGACGAACACCTCCTGGCCCTCGTGCATGAACAGGCTGGCGCTCAGCCGGCGCTGCAGCCGGGTCAGCACCTGCTGGGCCTCGTCCACCGGCGTGCCGGGCAGCAGCAGCACGAACTCCTCGCCGCCGAAGCGGGCGATGTGGTCCACCGGCCGCAGCCATTCCTTCACCCGCGCGGCCAGGCTTTGCAGGGCCACATCACCAGCGGCATGGCCCAGGCTGTCGTTGAGCTTCTTGAAGTTGTCGATGTCGATCAGGCCCACGGCCAGCGGTGCCTGGTCCACGCCCTCGCGTTGCACCCGGGCCGTCTCCTGCTCGAAGGACTGGGCCAGGCCACGCCGGTTGGCCACCTGGGTCAGGGCGTCGGTGTTGGCTTCGTCGGACAGGCGGCGCAGTTCGGCCTCCAGGCCCCGCACACGCGATTCCAGCGCACTGGCACGGGCATGCTCGGCCGCCAGGCGCTCACGCGCCCCGGCCACCACCTCGTGCACCGTGCGGCTCTCGTCCAGCATCTCGCGCACCGCGGCGGCCAGGCTGTCCAGCGAGTCGGCCGCCTCGATGGCCTGCTCGTAGGCCGCCACCTTGTCGCCGAAGCGGCCGGTGGCACTGCCCAGTTCACCCAGCTCGGCCAGCACCTGGCGCACCATGTCCTTGAGCGCATCCCGCGCCTGCAGGCGCTCGGCCTGCAGGCTGCGCTGGGCGGCGCGGGTGTCGTCCAGCAGGTCGCGTGCCGCCCGCACGGCACGGGCGCCGGCCGCGCCGCGCAGGCGCTGGCGCAGGCTCTCGCCCTGGCCCTCGGCCCAGCGCCGGTCTTCGGCCAGGTCGGCCATGCCCTCGGTCAGCGAATGGCACAGCGCCAGCAGTTCGTCCACCAGCTCGTGGCGCAGGCCGAACAGGCGCTGCACCCGGTGGCAGACATCGGCCACCGCATCGGCCAGGGCCGGCGTGGCGCCGTTCTGGTGCACCTGGGCAGCCAGGCCGGCCAGTTCGTCTGCCAGTTCGCGGGCGCGTGGTTCATCGGGCGGCAGGCCGGCGCACACCGTGGCCTGCAGCGCCTGCGCCATGCGCGGATGGGCATCGGCGCCGGGCAGCGGCGGCGGCAGCCCACCCGGTGCTGGTGCGGCGTCTTCCCCGGCCCTGGCCATCCCGCCATCGGCGGCGGCGTGCAGGGCTTGGTCCACGGGCGTGTCGGCGGATGGATCGGCGGACGGATCGGCCGCGTCCACGTCCTCGTCGGGCTGGTCGCTCTCCCACGCGCTGATCAGCTGCTTCAGGCGGTGCTGCAGGCGCTGGGCGTCGCTGCGGCTGCCCTCCAGCACCCGTTGCAGGCTGTCCTTCTTGCGGGCGCCGGTCCAGTGGCGTGCACCACGCTCCAGGCCCTTGGCCAGGCGGTCGATCAGCTGGGCCCAGGCGGCGCCCTGGCCGGCCGCGGCGCTGGCACCACGGTCCAGCGCACGCTGCAGGTCGTCGTAGCGGGCCTCCATCAGGGCGCTGCCGATGTCGCTGCGCAGCGCCGCGTCGTCACAGGCGCGCGCCACCAGCCGGTCGACCTGGGCACGTGCACGTGCCGGCAGCTGGCCTTCGGCCGGCAGGGCATCGCCGGCCTCCTCGGCATAGGCACGGGCGAAGTTGGCAGGCGTGGGCTCCCGCTTGGCCATGGCCAGACGGCGCAGCGCGCCCTTGGCCAGCTGCGCAGGGGCGGGACGGTCAGCGTCCATCGGGGGCGGCTCCAGAACTCATCAACAGCGATGGTTCTTCATCGGCCGGCGTGGCGCCGGCTTGAGCGCAGGATCAGGGCCGGCGGCCGCCGGTGGTGCGCGGCGGCTCCAGCCGCTCGGCACCGGCCTGCACGATCCAGGGCGCCTTGCGCGGCAGCACGGTCTGCTGCAGCCAGCGCTCCAGTTCGTCGGGCGGGATGGGCCGGCTGAACAGAAAGCCCTGCATCACGCCACAGCCCAGGCGGTGCAGCACCTCCATCTGGCGCAGGTTCTCCACGCCCTCGGCGATCACCCGCAGGCCCAGCGAGCGGGCCAGGGCGATGATGGCGGTGACCACCGCCGAGCTCTGCGGCGTGATGCCCAGGTCGCGCACGAAGCTGCGGTCGATCTTGAGCTCCGAGATGGGCAGCGTGGTCAGGTAGGCCAGGCTGGAATAACCGGTGCCGAAGTCGTCGATGGAGATTTCCACGCCGATCTCGGTGAGCCGGTGCAGCGAGGGGATCACGTTCTGCAGGTCCTTCATCAGGCCCGTCTCGGTGATCTCGAGCTGGATGGCACGGTGCGGCACACCATAGGTGGACACACATTCATGGATGTGCTCGACCAGGTCACTGCGCTCGAACATGCGGTTGGGCAGGTTCACCGCGATGGAATCGGCAAAGCCGAAGTTCACCTGCCACACCTTGGCCTGGCGCGCGGCCTCGCGCAGCAGCCATTCGCTCATGGGCACGATCAGGCCGGTCTCTTCGGCCAGCGGGATGAAATCACCCGGTGGCACCAGCACCCCACCGCGCTGCCAGCGCATCAGCGCCTCGGCACCCACCATGCGCGCCGAGCGCACGTCGATCTTGGGCTGGTAGTGCAGCACCAGCTCGTTGCGCTCGATGGCCTTGTGCAGCGCGCTCTCCAGCTCCAGCTTCTCGCGGCCGCGGCCGGCCAGCATGGGGCTGTAGATGGCGCTGGCATTGCGCCCGGCGTTCTTCACCGAGTACATGGCCACGTCGGAGTTGCGCATCAGGTCGGCCACCGAGGTGCCGTCGCGCGGGTACAGCGCAATGCCCACGCTGGCGGTGACGAAGCATTCCTGGCCGCCGACGAAGATGGGCTCGCGCATCGCATCCAGGATGCGACCCGAGACGCGCTCGGCATCGGCCTCGTCGGCCACCTCGGGCAGCAGGGCCACGAACTCGTCGCCGCCCAGCCGGCCCACCGCCTCCAGCGTGCGATGGCTGCGGGCGCCGGCGCTCTCCAGCGCGCCGTCCATCACCTGGTCACTGTGTCGCACGCAGCCGCGCAGGCGGCGCGCCACCTCCACCAGCAGCTCATCGCCGGCGGCATGGCCCAGGGTGTCGTTGATGACCTTGAAGCGGTCGAGGTCGATCAGCAGCAGCCCGGCCAGGTGGCCCAGGCGGCGCGCATGGTCCAGCGCACGCTCGGTGCGCCAGATCAGCTGGCGGCGGTTGGGCAGGCCGGTCAGCGCATCGAAGTTGGCCAGGTGGCGGATGCGGTCTTCGGCCACCCGCCGGTCGGTCACGTCCTGCACGATGCCGGTGTAGCCGATGCCGTGGCCATGCTCGTTGAACTCGGGCTCGGCCTCCACGTGCACGATGCGCATGCGGCCGTCGGGCAGCGTGACCGGCACGTCGATGGCCAGCACGGTGTTCTGGCTCTGCACCTCGGCCAGCACGCGGGTCATGCCACGGCGCTCGGGCAGCGGCACCATGCGCACCAGGCGGCGCATCGACACCCGGTCTTGCGGGCCGTAGCCGAACACCCGTAGGGATTCAGGCGCCAGCGTCAGCCCGCCGGTGGGGTGGGCGGCGCTGCTGGGCTTGCGCCAGTCGAAGCTGCCCATGCGCGCCAGGTCTTGCGCCCGCGCCAGCTTGCTCTTGCTGCGTTCCAGCTCCTGCCGGGTGCGCGCCGAGCGCAGCACATGGCGCAGGCGGCCGGAAAGCAGGCTCCACTGCGTGCTCTTGACGAAAAAATCGGTGGCGCCCACCTGGTAGGCGCGGTTGATGGACACCTCGTCGTCCAGGCCGGTGAGCATCAGCACCGGCATGTTCTCGAAGCCGGGCGACTCACGCAGCGCGTGGCAGGTGTCGAAGCCGTCCAGCCCCGGCATCATGGCGTCGAGCACGATGATGTCGGGCGTCCACTCGGTGAGCATGGCCAGGGCCTGCTCGCCACTGCTGGCCTCGGTGATCTCGAAGCCGCGGCCACGCAAGGCCTCGGCGGTGAGCATCAGCGCCAGATCATCATCGTCGACCAGCAACACCTTCGGCCGCTCGGGCGAGTCGTCGGTGTCCAGACTGTGCTGCAAGGTCATCGATGGCGGCAACTATGCGTCGGCAAGCAGTTGAAGAACAGCAGCGTCCACCCGTGCGGATTCAGCCACCAGTTGATCGAGCAAGGTGGGCAGGCCGTCGAGGCGGCCCTCGCGCAGTGCACGCTCCGCGTCACCACACAGGGCAGCCAGGGCCAGTGCACCCACGCTCGCTGACGAGGATTTTAGGGTGTGTGTCACCAACCGCATCGATGCAGGGTCAGGTTGGGCCCGCGCCTGGGCCAGCTGGGCCAGCAAACGGGCCATGGAACTGCGGTAGGTGGTCAGCACCCGCTGCACCAGGCGGTTGGCCCCGGTGGGGTCGAGCTGGGCCAGATTGGCCAGGGCGGCGGCATCCAGCACGGTCTCGTCCTGTGGCGCGGCGGCGCTGGCGTCGGGGTCACGCTCGGTGAGCGGGCCGGGACGCGTCTGAAATGGCAATGTCATGGTGGAGCACCCTGGTGATTGACTGGGTGTCCGCACAAACGATTCCTCCTTGACTGCCATGCCTGAGCATGGCGTGCCCCACAGGCGGCGTCAATCAAGAATCCCGGACAGCGCACCGTTGGACAACGCCCGGCCAGACCACCCACAGACCGGGAAACAACAGCACGTGACCGCTTGTAACCGTTCAGGCGGACGACGACCGGCCATGGGCCGGCGATCAACCCGCACTTTCGGCCACCCAGCGGCCAACTTGAGCGGCGCTGGTGGCCTTGGCGTGCAGCAAAAGCCGCTTTCGTACAATGTTTGACATGTCGTGCACCCGCGCCGCTGGCGCCACGACGCCCGCCAGCCCCCCCCACCCCTGCCCCACGGCACCAACCGCGCCGCCGCTGATGCCCTCCTGGCTGCTGCCTGGCTTGATGCCGCTGATGCTGCTGCTGGCGGCCCTGGTGGCCGCCCTGGTGGCTGGCCAGGGCGTGCTGCCCGCCTGGCTGCTGGCCCTGGCCCTGCTGCTGTGCAGCGCAGCGGCGCTGCTGGCCGGTGCATTCTGGGGGCGGCAACGCCAGCTCGAGCGCCTGCGCGACGCACGGCAGCAGGTGCAGCTGCTGGGCCAGCTGGTCGACGTCTGGTGCTGGCAGACCGATGCCGACCACCGCCTGGTCAAGCTGCAACCGCCGCTGGGCGCCCCGGCCTCGGCCTGGGTGGCGGGTTCCTTCAGCGGCGACTGTCTCTGGCAGCGCTTCGACGACGACCAGCACAGCCTGCAGCCCCGCATGCAGGCCCAGGGCGCGCTGGGCGAGCTGCGTGTGTGGCAGGCCCAGCCCGGCGGTGCCCCCCCACGCGCCTGGCGCCTGCGCGGCCTGCCACGGCTGGACGGGCGTGGCCGCTTCGACGGCTACACCGGCGTGGCCTGGCCGGCCGAGGCCGACGACCAGGCCAGCACCGCCCGCCAGGCGCTGGACGCGCTGCTGGGCCAAGGCCAGGCGGCGCTTTGCCTGGCCCGGCCCGATGCCACCGGCAGCGGCTGGCAGCTCGAGCAGGCCAGCCCCGGTGCCTGCCGGCTGCTCGGCCTGCCCGCGCCCGGCGAGGCGGGCGGCGGCCACGCCCTGCCCTGGCCGCAGGCCCTGGCCGGCCTGCCCGACGGCCTGCGCCAGCAGGTGCTGGCCCTGCAGCCGGGCAACGCGGTCGAGGCCAACGGCTGGCAGGCCCGGCTGCACCGCCTGGGCCCGGCCGATGGCGGCGACGGCGGCGCGGCGCAGGCCCGCCTGCTGCTGAGCCTGGTGCCCACCGAGGGCGGCAGCGACAACGCCACCCAGGCCCTGGCGGCCGAACATGCGGCCTTCAGCTACACCATCTCGCACGATCTGCGGGCGCCGATCCGGGTGGTGGAGGGCTTCGGCCGCATCCTCAAGGAAGACTATGGCGCGGCACTGGACCGGGTCGGCCGCGACCACATCGACCGGGTGATGGCGGCCGCCGCCCGCATGAACCACATGATCGACGCCCTGCTCTCGCTGTCCAAGCTGTCGACCCAGCCGCTGGCGCGCCAGCCGGTCAACCTGTCGCAGCTGGCCGGCTACGTGGTGGACGAGCTCAGGCGCGCCGCGCCGGAGCGCCAGGTCAGCGTGCACATCGCCCCGGGCATGGTGGCCCAGGGCGACCCCACCCTGTTGCGCATGGCGCTGGAGAACCTGCTCGGCAACGCCTGGAAGTACAGCGCCAAGGTGGCGCAGTCGGTGGTGCGCTTCGAACCCGAGATCCAGGACGGCCGCCCTGGCTTCGTCATCAGCGACAACGGCGCGGGCTTCGACATGCGGTTTGCCGACCGGCTGTTCGGCGTGTTCCAGCGCCTGCACAGCAGCAGCGACTTCCAGGGCACGGGTGTGGGCCTGGCCTCGGTGCAGCGCATCGTGCGCCGGCACGGCGGCGAGATCTGGGCCGAGAGCGCCGTGGGCCAGGGGGCGCGCTTTCACTTCCGCCTGAAGGACTGACACCGGGGAGCACGCCGGGATTGACGCCGCGCGGCGCTGCACCTAGCTTCGGAGGCTGACCAGAACGAGGAGCCTCCATGAAGATCTACTTCGCCACCAACCGCGACCCCAACGATGCCGACGCGCCCACCGATTTCGGCACCCGCTTCTCGGCCAGCGGCCTGACCGACCTGCGCTTCGGCAGCGCCGAGGTCACCGGCGCCAAGCTCGACCGCTACAAGCTGGACGTGGCGCCCGAGAAGCTGGACGTGGGTCTGCAGAACGCCCTGGTCAAGGACCTGAGCGGCCAGGTGCTGGGCAGCCGCAAGGTGTTCGAGGAGATGCGCACCGAGATGGTGACGCACAAGCAGGACTGCATGGTCTTCATCCACGGCTTCAACGTCAGCTTCCGCCAGGCGCTGCAGCGCTGCGCCCAGCTCAAGCAGTTCTATGCCGACCGGCCGATGACCTGGCTGGTGTTCACCTGGCCCTCCGACGGCTCGATGCTGCCGTTCAAGGCCTATGCCAGCGACCGCGACGATGCGCGCGCCTCCGGCGTGGCTCTGGGGCGCGGCCTGCAGAAGCTGGCCGCCTTCCTGAGCGGCACCCGGCCCGAGGACTACTGCGGCCAGAGCGTGCACCTGATGACGCACAGCATGGGCGGCTATGCGCTGCGCTGGGCCTTCCAGTCGATCCGCGGCAACAACGGCACCGCCCTGCGCCGGCTGCTGGAGCACATCCTGATGTTCGCGCCGGACGAGGACGACGATGCCTTCGAGCTGGAACACAAGCTGCAGTCCCTGCCCGACATGGCGCGCCGCCTCAGCCTGTACCACAACGCCGCTGATCTGGCCCTGGTGACCAGCGACGTGACCAAGGGCAACCCCGACCGCCTGGGCGCGGCCGGCCCGCGCAACGCCCGCGCCCTGCCCGACAAGGTGAACGTGGTCGACTGCGAACCGGTCACCAGCCGCAAGCAGGACCCCGACGGCCACGGCTACTACTGCCTGAACACCACCGTGCGCCAGGATGTGCTGGCGGTGCTGGGCGGCAGGGCGCCGGTGGACATCCAGACCCGCAAGTACCTGCCGGAACTGCGCACCTACCGTTTGAAGAAGGCCTGATCAGGCCTGCCCGCGGGACAGCAGCTCCACCGCATCCACCAGCCGCCCGGCCTGGTCGGCCAGGCTGCGCTGCTCGTCGGCGGCCAGCTTGCGCAGGCGCTCCAGGGCAGTGGCACGCTGCAGCGAATAGCGGTGCATCAGCACGCCCACGGCCAGCGGCACCAGGTCCAGCGCAGCCGCGCCATCGGGCGCCCGCGCGACCTGCGCCGGCGGGCTGGCCTGGGCGGTGGCACGCGTGGGCAGCTGGTTCATGGCCGCGGCCACCGTGGGCAGGATCTGGCCGATGTCCAGCGGCTTGACCAGGTAGGCCACGGCACCCAGGGCCTTCACCTTCTGCAGGGTTTCGTCGTCGGCAAAGGCCGACAGGAACATGAAGGGCACACGCAGGTGGTCACGCAGGTAGGCGGCCACGTCGAAGCCGCTCATGCCTTCCATGCGGATGTCCAGCAGGGCCAGGTCGGGCCGGTGCTGGCGCGCCAGCAGGATGGCCTCGTCGCCGTTGTCGGCGTCGATCACCTCGTAGCCGGCCTGGGCCAGGCCATGCGCCACGGTGGCCAGCACCAACCGGTCGTCGTCGACCACCAGGATCTTGCCTTGCTCGGCCATGCGGCTCGCCCGATGTTGGAATGCTGCGGATTGTGCCGCGCCAGCCGCCACGGCCGGCATCACAGCGGCTCCAGCAGGCTGATGCTGGGTGGCACCAGCACCACCTTGGCCTCCACCTGCACGCCCAGCTGCACCAGGGTGAGCGTGGCCGTGCGGCGCGGCAGCAGGGCCCGCACCAGGCCCAGGCCCGACACCCCCGGCGGCACCTGGGCCAGGCTGAAACCGGGCCTGAGCTGCCCCGGGCTCAGGATCTGGATCGCCAGCCGCGCCTCGTCGAAGTGCAGCACGCAGTGGATGTCGCCGGGAGCGCCGTGCTTGATGGCATTGGTCAGCAGCTCGTTGACCGTCAGCGCGATGGGGATGGACTCGGCCTCGGGCAGGGCAAAGCGGTGCGCCGGCGTGCCCTGCACCGCCACGGTGATGGCGCGGCCGAAGGTGCGCTGCACGCTGGCGGCGATGGCCTCCACCAGCGGGCGCACCCGCAGCGGCCCCGACACCCCCACCTGCAGCCCGTGCACCTGGGCGATGGCCTGCACCTGGCCCACCGCCTCGCTGATCAGGGTGGCCACCTCGGGCCGCCGCGCCGCCGTCTGCTGCAGCAGGCCGGCCACGCCCTGCAGGTTGTTCTTGATGCGGTGGTGCACTTCCTTGACCAGCATCTCGCGCTGCGACACCGCGGCGTCGAAGCGCGCCTGCTCGGCCGCGCGCTGCTCGGTCACGTCGCTGGCCACCAGCAGCAGTTGCGAGGCCTCCGCCTCCCCCTGCCCGCTCTGCGCAGACTGCAGCGAGACGATGCGCACATCCCACATGCGCTGCTCCACCGCGCCGTCCTCGCTGCCGCTGCGCACCGGGCGTGGCAGCTCGCGGCGCAGCACCTCGGTCTGCTGCTGGGCGGCCAGCAGGTCGGCGCGCAGCGCGGCCGCATCGGCCGGGCTGAACCACTGCTCGGGCGGCCGGCCCGACACCGCCTCCACCGGCCGGCCGAAGAACATGGCCGCCATGTGGTTGAGCCGCAGCACCGCGCCGCTGGCCGAATCGAACAGCGCGATGGCCAGCGGCGCGGTGTCGATGATGCGCTGCAGCGAATCCTGCGCCTGGGCGATGCGCACCTCGGCCTGGCGCCGGCGCTCGATGTCCAGCAGCGCGAAGGTGATCTGGCTGCCGCTGCCCAGGGCGGCGTCGGCCCCGGCCAGGCCGCCATCGGCGCCGCGGCCGGTGACCACCGCATTGCCCACCACCCAGAACTCGCGCCCGTCGCGCCCGCGCAGCCGGCATTCGAAGGTCTCGGCCTGGCCGTCGGCCAGGTGCTGGAGGTAATGGGTGGCGCGCAGCGGGTGGTCGGCCTCGGCGGTGGCCACGATGGCGATGGGCTCGCCGACAAAATCGGCCAGCTCGCCGCCGAACATGCGGCGTGCCGAGCGGTTCATCCACTCGATGCCGCCGTCGCCCACGGTGACGATGCCCACCAGCACCGAATCGAGGATGGCGCGGGTGCGCTCGGCCTGCAGCTGCACCGCCTCGCGCGCGCGCCGGCGCTCGTCCACGTCCACATAGCTGCAGATCAGGCCGGCCGCAGCATCGGCCTCGTCGACCCGGCGCTTGCTGACCTGCACCCACAGGCTGCGGCCGTCGCGCCGGCGCAGGCGGCGCTCGCCCTGCCAGCGCCCGGCCGTGGCCAGCGCCTGCTGCTGCAGCTGCCACAGCCGGTCGAAATCCGGCTCGTCCTGGAACAGCGCCGCCAGGTGCATGCCCTGCAGTTCACCCTCGGCATAGCCGGTGAGCCGGGCCAGGGCCTCGTTGGCGCGCTCGATGGTGGTGCCACGCAGATAGGCCAGGCCCACGTCGCTCAGGCTGAACATCAGCGCCCGCTCGCGCGCCAGGGCCTCCAGCTCGGCCTGCTGGGCCTTCAGGCGCGAGACATCGGTGAGCACCAGCACCAGCTCCGGCGCACCGGCAGCATCGGCCGCCGGCGCACGGCTGGCCGACAGCGCCAGCCACACCGGCCGGCCGGCCGGCCCGGGGCGGGAGAACTCGGTCTCCAGCCGGCCGTCCCGCGGGGCGCCGACGGCGGGTGGATCGTCCAGCGCCTGCTGCAGCAGGGCCTGCACCGCCGGCTGGTCGGCCAGCAGGCCGGCCAGCGGCGCACCGGCGGCGGTGCCCGGGGCCAGGCCCAGCATGGCCTCGAAGCTGCGGTTGCAGCGCACCAGCTGCGGGCCGCGCAGGTAGGCGATGCCGGCGCTGGTGCCGTCCAGGATGCCCGAGAGCTCGCGCAGCAGCTGCTCGCTGCGGCGGTGGGCCTCCTCCTGCTCGGTGATGTCCAGCGTCACCACCGACAGCGCGGCGCGGCCGCCGGTCAGCTCGCCGGGCTCCACCCGGGTCAGCAGCCAGCGCATGCCCAGCCCAGGCACCTGCACCGCATAACGCACCTGGGCCCGGCGGCCCTCGCGCAGCGCGCGCTGCAGGCGCTCGAACTCGTCACGCGAGGCCGGGTCGACCTGGTCGCGCCCGATCGACTGCAGCCCCGCCGCCAGACCGGGTGGCGCCCCGCCCGCGGCGGCCGCCGCCGCGGCGCCACTGCGCGCCGGGCGTGCCTGCAGCCAGCCGCGTGAGGCCTCGTAGGTGGCCACGCCCACGCTGGCGGTGTCCATCAGCGCGCCGATCTCCAGCTGGGCCAGGTCGTGCTCGTCCTCCAGGCTGCGGTCTTCCACCACCGCCATCACCCGCTGCGCCGCCCCCTGGGCAGTGTGGAAGGCACGCAGCCGCGCCCGCAGGCGCTGGCGGCGGCCGTCGGGCAGGGCCAGCGTGGCCAGCACCTCCAGCGGCGGCTCGCCCGGCCGCAGGTCGGGCCGGGGCTGGCCCGCTTGCCAGGCCAGCAGCTGGCACAGGTCGTCGGGTGCCCCCAGCAGCTGGCCGGGCACCCGGCCCACCAGTTCGGCAAAGGCGCTGTTGCTGCGCACCACCAGGCCGGTGCTGTCGTAGACCAGCATGCCGATGGGGCTCAGGTCGAACCACTGGTCCAGCTCATGGTCGGACTGGGCGGCGGCGTCGCGCGCCTGGTGCTCCAGCGTCACGTCCTGCAGGATGGCCAGCAGCAGCGGCGCACCGTCGTCGGCACTGACCCAGCGCGGCGCAAAGCGGAAGAAGCGCAGCCGGCCCTGGCCGTCGACCAGGCGGCGGTCGACCTGGCGCACCGGCTGGCGGCCGGCGGCCAGCGCGGCCAGCCAGTCCTGGCGCGACTGCTGCACGTCGGCATGGTCTTCCAGGCCCACGAAATCCAGCGGATCGTGGCCCAGCACCTGGTCGGGGCTGCGGCCCACGGCGTCGAAGTAGGCGCGGTTGGCGGCCACGATCACGAACTGCCTGTCCTGCACCGTCAGCGGCTGGGGCGAATCCCAGAGCAGGCGCACCAGCTCGCTGGTGGCGCTGGCCGCCAGCGGCGGCTGGGGCGGTGGCGGCGGGCTGGCCGGCGCGCGCAGCGACCAGCCGCCGCCGGCGCCACGCTGCAGCACCAGCGGCAGCTGCCGGCCCTGCAGCGGCCCGTCGGCCAGGGCCAGGGTGAGCGGCTCGGCAGGCTCGCTGCCCAGGCCCTGGGCCAGCGCCCGCTGCAGCGCAGCGCGCGAGGCCTCGTCCAGCCAGGCCAGGGCCTGGTCCACCGGCTGCCCCGCCTCGCAGCCCAGCAGGCGCTGCGCCGCCGGGTTGCGGTAGCTCACCCGCAGCCGGGCATCCAGCAGCAGCAGCAGCACGTCGTCCACGCCGTCCAGCAGTGCCGACAGCTGGGCGTTGGACGGCAGCGTGGCAGGGCGCGGCAGCAGGGACATCAAGCCAGTTTAGCGGCCGGGGTGCCGCCGCCTGCCGCCACCCGCCCGGGGCGCGGATCAGTCCAGCTGGCGTGCCGCCACCAGGGCCCGCAGCACGGCCTGGTTGACGGCCTGCGGCGTCATCATCAGCGCGTCGGTGGCGTCGCGGATGTCCAGCAGCGAGGCCGCTTCGATGGCCTGCACCAGGCTGAGGTAGGGCTGGTGCGGGCCGCTGTTGTCGACCAGCGCCGCACGCACCGCCTCGCTGGTGGGGATGCCCTTGAGCAGTTCGGCAAAGGGCTGGTGCATCAGCCGGTCGAGCAGCGAGAACACGCCGCAGATGAACAGCTCGCCGCGGCGCTCGTCGTCGCAGCCGCTGTCGCGTCCCAGCTCCTCCATCAGCAGGCCACGCCGCACGGCGGCGTAGATCACCGGCTTCATGCCGGCATCCCGGCTGCCGGCGGCCAGCAGCAGGGCCAGCCAGCGCTTGAGGCGCTGGTAGCCCAGCAGCATGATGGCGTGGCGAAAGCTGGTCACCTCCACGCTCAGCCCGAAGGCCGGCGAGTTGATGTAGCGCATCAGCTTGAAGGCCATGGTCGGGTCGTTCTTCATCACCGCCTCCAGCCGGTCCACCGGCTCCTGGCGGTCGACCCGGTTGATCAGCTCGACCACGGCCGTCAGCTCGGGCTGGGCACCACGGCTGGCACCGGGCTTGGCCGGCTGCGGGTCGTCGATGGGCCAGCCCAGCACCGCGATGGCGCCGCGGCCGAAGGCGTCGGCCATCTGGGCATTGGTCATCACGCCAGCCTGCACATGCGGGATGTTGCGCGACACGCCGCCCGGGGGCGGCATGCCGTCGCGGCGCTCGTCGGCCAGGTCGATGATGGAGTAGGCGAAGCAGGGCAGCACCTCGCGCGGCAGCGGCTGCAGCGGCCGGCCCTTGATCAGCAGGGTGTTGCCGCGGGTGTGCAGCGCCGCCAGGGCGTCGGTGCAGGCCAGGTCGCTGGCCATGAAGGCGGGCACCTCCAGCATCATGTTCAGCGGCAGGTCGGTGCGCAGCACGGCGTCGAGCAGGCCCTCGCCCACGATGTTCAGCGACAGCCGGTGCGACGGCTCCGGCCAGGCGTCGGCCAGCGCCGCCAGCAGGGCCTGGATGTCGGGCTGCGCGTCGGGCCGGATCGGGAAGACGGTGAGGCGCAGCGCGGTGATGACCTTGTGGCGGTCGATCATCGGCGAGTAGCCCAGGGCCACCTGGCCCAGCACGGAGGAATCGGTCATGGCGGGATTGTGTGCGTCAGCAGGTGCCGCGGATCACTTGACGTAGTCGAACAGCGACATGCGCTGCACCATGGCGTAACTTTGCAGCGCCGCCTGGTAGCCGGTCTGCTGGTTCTGGAAGGTGCTGATGGCCTGCAGCATGTCCAGGTCCTCGGCGTCGGCCTGCACGCTCTTGGCCCACAGGGCACGGTCCTGGTTGCGGGCGTCCAGGGCATCCAGCCGGGTCAGCATGCTGCCGGCCTCGGCGCGTGCGGCCTGCATGTGGCCCATCACCGCGTCCATGTCGCGCAGGCCGCTGTTCACCGCCTGGGCCACCTGGCCGGCGTTGGCGGCCGGGTTGCGCAGCGCCGCGATGCTGCGGTCCAGCGCCGCGAACACATCCAGGTCGGGCACCGAGGGCGTGATGCTGAAGCGGTCGCCGGCCACCGGCTCGCCCTTCAGGTGCAGGGTCATGCCGTCCACGGTGATGGCCTGGCCGGCGCGGTAGGGCAGGTTGTCGATGGCGGTGGGGGCGCCGCCGTGGAGCACGCTGAGGCTGAGCACGCCGTTGTTGTCGACCACCTCCACCGTGTAGCTGCCGCCGGTGATGGCCGCCGGGTCGCTGACCGTGCCGGCGTCGACCCAGCCGGTGCCGGTGTTCGAGGGGTCGGCGGCGGTGGTGAACACGCCGTTGCCGCTGCGCGCCGACAACCAGATCGCCTGGCCGTCCACCGTGCTGGGCATCAGCTCGGTGCTGGACAGCAGGGACTGGCCGGCCACGGCGCCGGCCACCACGCCATCGGCGGTGTCCAGGAACGGGATGGTGGTGCCGCCCTGCCCGCCGAACAGGTAGCCGCCCGCGCCATTGCCCTGGTTGGCCAGGGCCAGCAGCTGGCTGCGCAGGCTGGCCAGCTGGTTGGCCTGGGATGCACGCTCGGCCGGGCTGTAGCTGCCGTTGCCGGCCGCCACCAGGGTCTCGCGTGCGCTCTGCATCAGCTCGCCGGCCTGGCCCAGGGCGGCCTCGGCCAGGGTCATGGCGTTGCGGCTGGCGTCCACCGAGCGCTGCGCGCTGGTGATGCGCTCGCCGCTGAGGTAGGCCCGTTCGGCCCGGGCCGCGCCAGTGGGGTCGTCGCTGGGCTTGTTGATGCGCTTGCCATTGGTCATCGCCGTCTGTGCCTCGGCCATGTCGCGCTGGCGCTGCTGCAGGCTGTCGACGGCGGTTTCGTAGCGGTTGGCGGTGGAGACTCTCATGGGCTAGCTCTCGTCGGTGGCGCGTCGGGCCGGGCGGTGGCCGCGGCACCGGCGTTGCGGGGCAGCGGGGGGCGCCGCCAGGCGGTGCAGCGCTGCAGGCGCGTCGGGGGCGGGTGGCATGTCAGCGCGAGACACTGGACAGCAGCGCGTCGAACAGGGTCTGCGCGGTCTGCAGCATCTTGGCGGCAGCCTGGTAGCTCTGCTGGAACTGGATCAGCCGTGCCGCCTCCTCGTCGAGGTTGACACCGACCTCGGCGCTGAGCTCGGCGCGGGCACGGGCGGCCACGGTGGCGGTGTTGTCGGCCGAGGCGGCCGCGCCCTGCATGCGCACGCCCACGTCGGCCAGCACGTTGGCATAGGCGTCGGCCACGGTCAGGCCGTCGATCAGGCCGCGGTTGGCCAGGTCGTCGAAGCGCAGGGCATTGCCGTTGCTGGACGCCGGGTGGCTGGTGGGCGTGAGGCTGATGCGGTCGCCGGCGCGCGGCAGGCCGTTCAGGCTCAGGGCCAGGCCGTCGTGCACGATGGGCTGGCCGGCGCTGAAGCTGCCGGCCTGCAGCAGGCCGTCGTTGGCGTCCAGCAGCTCGTAGCTGCCGTTGTCGTCGGTGAAGCGCAGGCTCAGGGCCTGGTAGCCGGCCGCCGCATCCGCCGGCGCGGCCTGCACGGTGAGCGCGGCAATGGTGGCGGTGCCGGTGTTGGCCGGGTGGACGACCCCGGTCATGGGGTTGGCGGCGGCCAGGCCACGTGGGTTCTTCAGCACCAGGCTGATGCCGGCCGCGGCACCGGCCACCGGCTTGAGCAGGAAGGAATCGCCCGCCTGGGGCGCGTCGGCGCCGATGGTGATGGTGAAGCCGTCCACCGTGTCGCCGTCGTTCAGCGGCGGGAACACCTTGCCATCGGCCAGGCGGGTGAGCCGGTACTGGCCCGGGTTGGCGCTGTCGGGCTCCAGCCGGTATTCGCTGGCCGTCAGCGCGCTGGCGTCGGTGATGGCCAGCGCCACGCTGGCGATGGGCGCACCGTTGGCGTCACGGGCGTTGCCGGCGGCCGCCAGGGCCTGCGGCGCGCCCAGGCGGAACAGCGGGCTGCCGGCCTGGCCCTGCAGGTCCAGGCCCAGGGCCTGCTGGGTGTTCAGCGCCGTGCCGAGGCCGGCGGCCAGCTGGCCCAGGCGGTTGCGCGCCTCGGCCAGATCCCCTTCCTGGAAGCGCAGCAGCCCGGCGACCTGGCCTTCACCGATGGCATCGGTGCCCAGCTGGGTGATCTGCCCGCCGATGTTGATGCCCAGCGCGATGCGGCTGGGGTCGTGTTCGTCGGCCTGCGGCACCAGCTTGAACGAGGCACCGCCCAGCACCAGGGTCTGGCCGCTGCCCACGTACACCGCCACCGTCTGGTCGGGCCCCTGCACCGTGTGCACATTGACCTGGGCGCCGATGCGGCGCACCAGCTCGTCGCGCTGGTCCAGCAGCTCGTTGGGGCTGTGGCCGCGATTGGTGGCGGCGGCGATGGCCAGGTTGAGCTTGGCCATCTCGCTGGCCAGGGTGTTGACCTCGGCGATGCCGCCCTGCACGTCGTGCACCACATTGGCCTGCAGGGCCTCGATCTGGTCGGACGCCGAGCGGGCCAGCGAGGCGAAGTCTTCCAGCCGGCCCAGCACGGCCTGGCGCGCGGCCAGGTCGGCCGGGTTGCTGGCCACGTCGGCAAAGGCGTTGAAGATCTGGGTCGCGGCATGGCCCAGGCCGGCCTCGCCGCCGGCAAACACCTTCTCCAGCTGCGACAGCATGTCGCGGCGCACACCATCGGCCGCCGCGGCCGAGCCGGTGGCCACCGCCTGCTGGGCGAGGAACATGTTGGCCGCCCGGCTGACGGTGGACACGGTGACACCACGCCCGAAGTAGCCCGTGCCGTTGTAGGCGCTGCCGGCGGTGGACAGCTCCACCGACTGGCGCGAATAGCCCGGCGTGTTGGCATTGGCGATGTTGTTGCTGGTGGTCAGCAGCTGGGCGTTGGCGGCATACAGCGCCGCCGTGCCCAGGGACATCAAGCTGGTGGTGGTCATGCCGGATCAGCCAGTGGCAGGTGCCTGTGCATGTGCCTGTGCATCAGGCCATGTCGCGCTGCAGCCGGAGCGTGGTGTTGATCACCCGGCCCAGCTTGTCGCCGTATTGCGGATCGGTGGCGTAGCCGGCCTTCTGCAGGCCCATGGCGAAGGCCTTGGCGTCGGCGGCCTGTTCCACCACCTTGGCATAGCGCGGGCTGTTCTTCATCAGCCGGGCGTAGTCGGCAAAGGATTCGGCCTCGCTGGCATAGGCGCGGAAGGTCTGGGTCAGCTTGCGCGGCTGGCCGCCGATGTACTCGGTGGTGGTCACATCCACCGTGGGGCCGTTCCAGCTGCCGCCGGCCTTGATGCCGAAGAGGTTGTGGCTGTTGCTGCCGTCACGGCCGATGATCTCGCGCTTGCCCCAGCCCGTCTCCAGCGCAGCCTGGGCCAGCATGAAGGGCGCCGGGATGCCGGTCTCGGCCGCCGCCTGCTCGGCCGCGGCCGTGTGCTGGCGCACGAAGCCGGCCGCGCTCTTCTCCGGCACTTTGGGCGTGGCATCGGGTGCGGCCACGGCGGGCAGGCTCTCGTTGGCGCGCCGGGCACTGGGGATGGGGCCGGGCACCAGGGCCATCTGGCGCTCCAGCTGCTTCTGGATCACCTCGGACAAGCCACCCGGCCGGCCGGCCGACTTGGCGGCCAGCTGGGCGTCCAGCATCTCGGTGCCCAGCTTGCTGCCGGGGTTGTCCATCAGGCCGCTGGACTCGGTGGCCGCCCGCATGCTTTTCATCAGCTCGGTCATGAACAAGGACTCGAACTGCCGCGCCGCCTCACGCGCCGCGCCCTGCGGGTTCTTGCCCGCGTCCAGCTTCAGGGCGTTGAGGTTGCGGCCGTCGCTGGCCAGCTTGGCGTCGGACGCGGCGGTGGACAGCAGGGATGACGGGAGAGCGGGCATGGTCAGATCACTTCAATCTCGGCGTTGAGGGCGCCGGCGGTCTTCATCGCCTGCAGGATGGCCTGCAGGTCTTGCGGCGTGGCGCCCAGGGCATTGAGGGCACGCACCACGTCGGCCAGCTTGGCGCCGGCCGGCAGGTGCATCAGCTGGCCGCCCTGCTGGGTGATGGCGATGTCGTTCTTCTCCGACTGCACCGTCTGCCCACCGGCCAGCGCATTGGGCTGGCTGACCTGGGGCGTGGAATTGACGGTGACGGTGAGCGAGCCATGCGCCACGGCGCAGCTGCCCAGGGTGACCGATTCATTCATCACCACCGAGCCGGTGCGGGCATTGATCACCACCCGGGCCGAGGGCTTCTGCAGGGCCACGTCCAGGTTCTCGATGTCGGCCACGAAGGCCACATGGGCCGCCGGCTGTGCCGGCATGCGCACCTTCACCACCCGGCCGTCCACCGCCTGGGCCGTGCCATCGCCCTTGGCCTTGTTGATGGCGTCGGCCACGGCGCGGGCGGTGGCGAAGTCATTGCTCTGCAGGTCCAGCTGCAGCACGCCGTTGTGGCTCATGGCCATGGGCACGGACCGTTCCACCGTGGCGCCTTCGGGCACACGGCCGGCGGCCAGGTGGTTGATCTGCACCTTGGCGCCACCGGCCGAGGCGCCGGCACCGCCGACGATCAGGTTGCCCTGGGCGATGGCGTAGACCTGGCCGTCGGCACCACGCAGCGCGGTCTGCAGCAGCAGGCCGCCCCTCAGGCTCTTGGCATTGCCGGCCGACGAGACGTTGACATCGATGCGCTGGCCCGGCTGGGCGAAGGGCGGCAGCTCGGCCGTCACCACCACCGAGGCCAGGTTGCGCGGCTGCATGGTCACGCCCGGCGGCAGGCTGATGCCGTTCTGCTGCAGGAAGGCGGCCAGGGCCTGGGGGGTGAACGGGGCCTGCGTGGCCTGGTCGCCGGTGCCGTCCAGCCCGAACACCAGTCCGAAGCCGGTGAGCTGGTTGGGCCGCACGCCCTGCACCCGCGCCACCTCCTTGATGCGCGCGGCCTGCACCGGCCACCACACGGCGGCGCTGGCGGCGAACAGGCTCACCAGCACCACGGCGCGCAGCAGGCGGTCGGGGTTGAGTTTGAAGCGCGGCAGCATGGTCGGTGTCACAGGCATCAGATCGGCAACACGTTGAGGAAAAAGCGGCCCAGCCAGCCGATGGACTGGGCCTCGGCGGCCTGGCCTCGGCCACGCTGCATCACCCGCACATTGGCGATCTGGCTGCTGGCCACGGTGTTGCCGGGGGCGATGGCGCGCGGGTCGACCTGGCCGGAGAAGCGCAGCACGTCGACATTGGCGTTGACGCCGATCTGCTTTTCGGCCGACACGATCAAGTGGCCGTTGGGCAGCACCTGCACCACGGTGGCGGTGATCACGCCGGAGAAGTCGTTGCTGTTCTCGGTGGTGCCGCTGCCGGCAAAGGCGCTGTTGCCGTTGCCGGTGGCGCTGGCCCGGGTGAGCGCGCTGCTCTTGAGGAAGGGCAAGGCCGACAGACCGGCGTCCACCGAGCTCTTGCGGTCCAGGCTGCTGGTGCTCTTCTGCACTGCACTCACCTTCTCGGCGATGTTGATGGTCAGCGTGTCGCCCACGATGCGTGCGCGGTGGTTCTCGAACAGCGGGCGGTAGCTGGCGGCCTGGAAGATGGCACCGCTGAGCACCGGCGGCTCGCTGTGCACCACCACCGGCTCGGCCACCGGCATGGCCGCGCTGGGCAGCACCAGGTCGACCGGCGGCAGCTGCGCCAGGCGCTGGCCCACGCTGGCGCAGCCGGTGAGCCAAGCCAGCAGCAGGCCACCGGCCAGCAAGCGGAAGCCGCGGAACCGGCTCTGCCGGGCCGCCGGGTTCGCCCCCCTGGGGGGGCCGAGGCCGGACACAAACGGCACGCCGTTTGTGCCTGCCGAGGGGCTGGGCCTCTGGCCCAGCGCGGCCTGCAAGGACGACGAAGTCGCTTCGGGGGGGGTCATAGCTGGGACAGCTTCTGCAGCATCTGGTCGGAGGTCTGCACGGCCTTGGAATTCATCTCGTAGGCGCGCTGGGTCTGGATCATGCTGACCAGCTCCTCGACCACGTTGACGTTGCTGGTCTCCAGGCTGCCGTACTGGATCGGGCCCAGGCCACCGGAATCGGGTGCACCGGCCTGCGGCGCGCCGGAGGCGGCGGTCTCGGCATAGAAGTTCTCGCCGCGTGGCTCCAACCCGCCCGGGTTGACGAAGCCGGCGAGCTGGATCTGCCCCAGCTGGGTGGGCGCGGTCTGGTTGGCGCTGGTGGTCACCTCGACGATGCCGTCGCGGGTGACGTTGACCGACAGCGCATTGGCCGGCACGGTGATGCCCGGCTGCAGCAGGTAGCCGCCGTTGGTCACCAGCTGGCCCTGAGCATTGGTCTTGAAGCTGCCGTCGCGGGTGTAGGCGGTGCTGCCGTCGGGCATCTGCACCTGGAAGAAGCCGTGGCCCAGCACCGCCATGTCGTAGGCGCCACCGGTCTGCTGCAGGCCACCCTGGCTGAAGTTGCGCGCCACGCCCACGGTGCGCACCCCCAGGCCCAGCTGCAAGCCGGTGGGCAGCTGCGATTGCTCGCCGCTGTTGGCGCCGGCCTGGCGCAGGTTCTGGTACATCAGGTCCTCGAACACCGCGTG
>JAZKFQ010000063.1:0-64811 GCA_040386375.1 Pseudomonadota bacterium | reverse complement strand
GCCCGGCCCGGCGCGATCGCTCCGACCGATGAAAGTCGGCTTTCAGAACAAGCAAAGACAGGCAGTAACGAGCCCAAACCGACAGCGGTGCAGCCACACACCAGTCACGTGCCAGGGCGCCCACACATGCACCGCCCCTGTGCGCGAACATGGTGCCCGAGCGGTGACCGCGGGGGTTTGTCCGGGGTCGCCCGCTGGCACGCTGGTTGCGTAAGATTCCAGCAAATCTTGACCAAACGGTCAGATTCGAGGTGATCCCAGGCCACCGATCCGCCTGGTGTTGCAGGAGTTGCGCGTGACCACGCCCACCACCGCCATCGGCACCGACCACGGGCCCGACATCCGGCCCGCCCGTCTGGCCGCCGAGCAGTACGCCCAACACTTTGCCGACGCGGCACCACGCTTGTCGCGCACCCAGGCCCTGGTGGAAGCCGAGCGCTGCCTGTACTGCTTCGACGCCCCCTGCACCACCGCCTGCCCCACCGGCATCGACGTGCCCAGTTTCATCAAGCGCATCGCCGACGACAACCTGCGGGGCGCGGCCAAGACCATCCTCGAGGCCAATCCGCTGGGCGGCACCTGCGCCCGCGTCTGCCCCACCGAGGTGCTGTGTGAACAGGTGTGCGTGCGCACCACGCAGCAGGGCAAGCCGGTGGAGATCGGCAAGCTGCAGCGCTATGCGGTGGACGCGGTGATGGACCAGCCGATCAGCGCGCTGTTCCCACGCACCACCCCCACCGGCAAGACGGTCGCCGTGGTCGGCGCCGGGCCGGCCGGCCTCGCCTGCGCCGTGGGCCTGGCGCGCCTGGGCCACAGCGTGGTGCTGCACGACGCGCAG
Source organism: Pseudomonadota bacterium (assembly GCA_040386375.1). Classification (GTDB taxonomy): domain Bacteria; phylum Pseudomonadota; class Gammaproteobacteria; order Burkholderiales; family Burkholderiaceae_C; genus Pseudaquabacterium. Next base: position 63,973 of record JAZKFQ010000063.1, on the reverse strand, counting down.
GCCAAGGGCGGCGGCCTGAACGAATACGGCCTGGCCAGCTACAAGGTGGCCGGCCAGTTCGCCCAGCGGGAACTGGACTGGCTGCTGGGCATCGGTGGCATCACCCTGAAGACCGGCTGGCGGCTGCAGACTGCCGAGCAGCTGCAGGCGCTGCGCCGCGACCATGCTGCCGTCTACCTGGCCGTGGGCCTGGCCGGCACCCAGGCGCTGCGGGTGCCCGGTGAACAGCTCGACGGCGTGCGCGATGCGGTCGACTTCATCGCCGAGCTGCGCCAGGCCGCCGATCCGTCCACCCTGCCCATCGGCCGCCGCGTGGTGGTGATCGGCGGTGGCATGACGGCCGTGGACGCCGCCGTGCAGAGCAAGCTGCTGGGCGCCGAGCAGGTGCACATGGTCTACCGCCGCGGACCGGCCACCATGGGTGCCAGCCATGCCGAGCAGGAATGGGCCCAGACGCACGGCGTCAGCATCCACCACTGGCTGGTGCCCGAGGCCCTGCTGCCCGGCACCGGCGCGGCGCATGGCCATGTGGCGGCCGTGCGCTTCGAGCGCCAGGTGGCCATGCACGGCCACCTGCAGCCCACCGGCCTGCACGAGACCCTGGCCGCCGACATGGTGCTCAAGGCCATCGGCCAGAAGCTGGACAGCGCCCTGCTCGACGACTGCGGCCTGACGCTGCGCGAGGGCCGGGTGGTGGCCGACGACGATGGCCACACCGGCGTGCCCGGGCTGTTTGCAGGGGGTGACTGCCGCCTGGGCGGGCGCGACCTGACGGTGGAGGCGGTGGAAGACGGCAAGCGTGCCGCCCGGGCGATCCATGCCCAACTGACAGCTTGAGCGGAGGAACAACACCATGGCCGATCTGCGCTCCAACTTTGCCGGCATCAGCAGCCCCAACCCCTTCTGGCTGGCCAGCGCGCCGCCCACCGACAAGGCCGTCAACGTGCACCGCGCCTTCGAGGCGGGCTGGGGCGGCGTGGTCTGGAAGACGCTGGGCGAAGAAGGCCCGCCCGTCGTCAACGTCAACGGCCCGCGCTACGGCGCCCTGCTCACGCCCGACCGCAAGCTGCTGGGCTTCAACAACATCGAGCTGATCACCGACCGGCCGCTGCAGCTGAACCTGGACGAGATCCGCGCCGTCAAGCGCGCCTGGCCCGACCGCGCCCTGGTGGTAAGCCTGATGGTGCCCTGCACCGAAGCCGCCTGGAAGGCCATCCTGCCGATGGTGGAAGACACCGGCTGCGACGGCGTGGAGCTGAACTTCGGCTGCCCGCACGGCATGAGCGAGCGTGGCATGGGCGCGGCGGTGGGCCAGGTGCCCGAGTACATCGAGATGGTCACCCGCTGGTGCAAGCAGCACAGCCGCCTGCCGGTGATCGTGAAGCTCACACCCAACATCACCGACATCCGCGTGCCGGCCGCCGCCGCCAAGCGCGGCGGGGCCGATGCGGTGAGCCTGATCAACACCATCAACTCCATCATCGGTGTCGACCCCGATGCGCTGACCATGAGCCCGGCGACGGGCGGCATGGGCAGCCATGGCGGCTATTGCGGCCCGGCGGTCAAGCCCATCGCGCTGAACATGGTGGCCGAGATCGGCCGCACGGCCGAGACGGCCGGCATGCCCATCTCGGGCATCGGCGGCATCGGCAACTGGCGTGATGCGCTGGACTACATCGCCCTGGGCGCGGGCAATGTGCAGGTGTGCACCGCCGCCATGGTCTACGGCTTCAAGATCGTGCAGGAGATGGCCGACGGCTTGTCGAACTGGATGGACGACAAGGGTTTCAAGACGGTGGAAGACTTCCGCGGCCGCGCCCTGCCCACCGTCACCGACTGGCAGTACCTGAACCTCAACGCGGTCAGCAAGGCGGTGATCGACCAGGACAGATGCATCCAGTGCGGCCGCTGCCACATCGCCTGCGAGGACACCTCGCACCAGGCCATCACGGCCATGAAGGACGGCAAGCGGCATTTCGAAGTGCTGGAGAACGAATGCGTGGGCTGCAACCTGTGTGTCACCGTCTGCCCCGTGCCCGAGTGCATCACCCTGCGCAGCCTGGCCCCGGGTGAGGTGGATGCCCGAACCGGGGCCGTGGTGAGCGCCTCGCCGGCCAACTGGACCACGCACCCCAACAACCCGATGCGCAAGACGGTGCCGGCTTGACGGGCCCCCCTGCCCGCGCAACCATCACCCGATCCCCCGAGCTGGAGCCCTGCCCATGAAACCCTTGCTGATCCGTGGCGGCACCGTCGTCAATGCCGACCGCGAGTTCCGCGCCGACGTGCTGTGCGAAGGTGGCCGCATCACCGCCGTGGGCAGCACGGTCGATGCCCCTGCCGGCTGCGAGATGCTGGACGCCAGTGGCCAGTACGTGCTGCCCGGCGGCATCGACCCCCACACCCACATGCAGCTGCCCTTCATGGGCACGGTGACGCGGGATGATTTCTACAGCGGCACGGCCGCGGCCATGGCCGGCGGCACCACCACCATCATCGACTTCGTGATCCCCGATCCGCAGGAACCGCTGATGGACGCCTACCGCAAGTGGCGCGGCTGGGCCGAGAAGTCAGCGGGTGACTACAGCTTCCACGTCGCCGTCACCTGGTGGGATCAGAGCGTGCACCGCGACATGGGCACCCTGGTGCAGGACGAAGGCGTGAACAGCTTCAAGCACTTCATGGCCTACAAGAACGCCATCATGTGCGACGACGAGACGCTGGTGAACAGCTTCCGGCGTGCGCTGCAGCTGGGCGCCATGCCCACGGTGCATGCCGAGAACGGCGAGCTGGTCTACCTGCTGCAGGCCGAGATGAAGGCCAAGGGCATCCTCGGGCCCGAGGGCCACCCGCTGAGCCGCCCGCCCGCGGTGGAGGCGGAAGCGGCGCAGCGTGCCATCGCCATCGCCGACGTGCTGAACGTGCCGATCTACGTGGTGCATGTCAGCTGTGCCGAGAGCGCCGCCGCGATTGCCGCCGCCCGCGCCCGTGGCCAGCGGGTGTACGGCGAGGTGCTGGCTGGCCACCTGGTGCTGGACGACAGCGTCTACCGCAACCCCAGCTTCGAAGTGGCGGCCGGCCATGTGATGAGCCCGCCCTTCCGCCCCAAGGGCCATGGCGAGATGCTGTGGCGTGGTCTGCAATCGGGCAGCCTGCACACCACGGCCACCGATCACTGCACCTTCTGCGCCGAGCAGAAGGCGGCCGGCAAGGCCGACTTCAGCCTCATCCCCAACGGCTGCGGCGGGGTGGAAGAGCGCCTGGCCGTGCTGTGGCACGAGGGGGTGAACGGCGGCCGCCTCACGCCCAGCGAGTTTGTCGCCGTCACTTCGGCCAATGCCGCCAGGCTGTTCAACATCTATCCCCGCAAGGGCATCATCGCCGTGGGTGCCGACGCCGACATCGTGCTGTGGGACCCGGCCGCCACGCAGACGCTGTCGGTGAAGACGCAGAAGAGCCTGGGCGACTTCAACATCTTCGAAGGCCGCACCGTGGTGGGCAAGCCCACGCACACGCTGAGCCATGGTGTGCTGGTCTATGCCGACGGCGACCTGCGCGCGGTGCGAGGCGCCGGCCAGTACATCAAGCGGCCGCCGTTTGCGCCGCAGTTTGCGCCGCTGGCGCGCAAGGCGGCGCTGGAAGCACCTGTGGCCGTGGCCAGATAACCGGAGATTCCCATGGACATGAAGACCCAACCCCTGCCCGAGAAGGTGGCCGGCCTGCGTGTGAACGGCCAGCGCCTTTGGGACAGCCTGATGGAGCTGGCCCAGATCGGCGCCACGCCCAAGGGCGGCGTGTGCCGCCTCACGCTGACCGACCTGGACAAGCAGGGCCGCGACCTGGTCAGCCGCTGGGCCCGGGAAGCCGGCATGACCATCACCATCGACAAGATCGGCAATGGCTTCCTGCGCCGGCCGGGCCGCAACAACGCCCTGCCACCGGTGATGACCGGCAGCCACATCGACACCCAGCCCACCGGCGGCAAGTTCGACGGCAACTACGGTGTGCTGGCCGGCATCGAGGTGGTGCGCACGCTGAACGACGCCGGCATCGAGACGGAAGCGCCCATCGAGGTGGCCTGGTGGACGAATGAAGAGGGTTCACGCTTCGTGCCGGTGATGATGGGCTCGGGCGTGTTCGCCAAGGCCTTCACGCTGGAACATGCCTATGCCGCCACCGACAGCGAGGGCAAGAGCGTCAAGGCCGAGCTGGAACGCATCGGCTACATCGGCGACGAGGAGCCGGGCGAGCACCCCATCGGCAGCTACTTCGAGACCCACATCGAGCAGGGCCCGGTGCTGGAAGACCACGACAAGACCATCGGCGTGGTGACCGGCGTGCTGGGCATCCGCTGGTACGACTGCGTGGTCACCGGCATGGAGGCCCATGCCGGCCCCACGCCCATGGCCTTGCGCAAGGACGCGCTGCAGGTGGCCGCCGCGCTGATGCAGGAGGTGGTGGCCTGCGCCCACCGCCACCCGCCGCACGGGCGTGGCACGGTGGGCATGGTCAACGTGCACCCGAACAGCCGCAACGTGATCCCCGGCCGGGTGAAGTTCAGCATCGACCTGCGCAACGCCAGCGATGCGCTGTGCGACGCCATGGACGCCGACATCCGTGCCGTGGCCGCGAAGCTCAGCGCCGAGAGCGGCTTGCCGATCGAGATCACACCCGTCAGCGCCTACCCGGCCCAGCCCTTCCACGCCGACTGCGTGGACGCCGTGGGCCGCGCCGCCGAGAAGCTGGGCTACAGCCACATGAAGGCCGTCAGCGGCGCCGGCCACGATGCCGTCTACATGGCGCGGCTGGCGCCGGCCGGCATGATCTTCATCCCCTGCAAGGACGGCATCAGCCACAACGAGATCGAGGACGCCAAGCCCGAGCACATCGAGGCCGGCTGCAACGTCTTGTTGCACGCGATGCTGGAGCGTGCCGGCGTGGCCGGCCCGTGACAGGCAGCACACCCGGCCACCAGCGGCCGTGACAACCACCACGACGGCGCCTGCGGGCGCCGTTTTTCATGGCCTGGCGCGTGGCAAGGCCTGGCTCAAGTGCGGCGGCGCACAACCGATACCGGGGATGGACCGACCCTCTTGCGCAAGAGCCGCGGCCTTGATCCACCACAACCGCTGGCGCCCGGCGCGCCGCCATCCCGAGACGGAGTTCACGATGCACAAACCTTCCCTTCTGGCCCTGGCCAGCCTCGGCCTTGCGGCCCTGACCGGCCCGGCCCACGCCGTCGATGGCCTGACCGCCACCGAGGTCAGGCTTGGCATGGTCAACGTGCAGACCGGCCCGGCCGCCGGCCTGGGCAAAGGCATGCGCCAGGGCGCGGAGGCGGTGTTCAAGGCCGTCAACGGCAAGGGTGGTGTCAACGGCCGGCAGATCAGCCTGCTGGTGGGCGACGATGGCTACGAGCCCGACAAGGCCATCGACGAGACGCTGAAGATGATCGAGCAGCAGAAGGTGTTCTCGCTGTTCGGCTATGTGGGCACGCCCACGGCCAACGCCGTGCTGCCCATCGTCAAGGAGATGGACGTGCCCCTGGTGGGCGCCTTCACCGGCGCGATGAGCCTGCGCCAGCCGGTCACGGCCCAGGTGTTCAACGTGCGCGCCAGCTACGACGACGAGGCCGAGACCCTGGTGGCCCACTTCATCGCCAAGGGCGCCAAGAGCGTGGCGGTGTTCTACCAGGACGACGGTTTCGGCAGCGCGGTGCTGTCGGGCACCGAGAAGGCGCTGAAGAAGCGCAACATGGCCATCAGCGCCAAGGGCAACTTCCAGCGCAACACCCTGGCCATCAAGACCGGCCTGGCCGCCATGCTCGAGGCCAAGCCCGACGCGGTGGTGATGGTGGGCACCTATGCACCGCTGGCCGCCTTCATCCGCGAGGCGCGTGCCGCGGGCCTGAAGTCGCAGCTGGCCACGGTGTCCTTCGTGGGCACCGACAACCTGGTCAGCGACGTGGGCGCGGCCGGCGACGGCGTGGTGATCAGCCAGGTCGTGCCCTTCCCCGACGACAACGATCTGCCGATCCAGCGTGAGTGCCGCGAGGCGCTCAGCGCCAACGGTGGTGGCAAGCTGGGCTTCGTCAACTTCGAGGGCTGCATCACCGCCAAGGTGATGGTGGCCGCGCTGGAGCGTGCCGGTGCGACGCCCGAGCGCGCCAGCCTGGTGAAGGCGCTGCACGGCATGCAGGGCCATGACCTGGGCGGCCTGAAGCTCGCCTTCGCCGCCAACAACCACCAGGCCTTGTCCGACGTGTTCCTGACGCAGATCCAGGGCGGCAAGATCACCAAGCTGCGTTGAGCGCGGCGCGCACACACCGGCCCGTCCCACCATGAAGATCTCCCACCGTCTGCTGGCGCTGTCCGGCTTCTCGGCCGCCGGCCTGGTCTGCGTGGCTGGCGTCAGCTATGTCGCGGTCACCTCCATCCAGACCGATCTGCGTGGGCTGACGTCGCAGGCCGCCCCGCTGCAGAGCAAGACCTACGCCCTGCAGGAGCGCACCGAGCGGGCGATGGGCCGCCTGCTCAAGCTCAGCCTGGCGCGCAGCCCGGCCGAGGCCACGCAGGCCGCTGCCGCCGCCGATGCCGACCTGAAGGCCATCGAGCAGCTGCGCCAGGAGCTGGCCGCACTCGACCCCAAGGCCCGCGGCGAGGCGGTGGATTTCCGCGGCTCGCAGGCCGAGATCGGCAAGGCCGTGGCCCAGCGCCTGGCCGACACCAGTGCCTACCGGCAGGAGACCGAAGCCGCACGCGTGGCGCTGGGCAAGGCCGAGGAGGCCATCAGCGCCACCCGGGCCTCGGTCAAGCAGATCGGCGTGGATGCGGGCAAGACCGCCGACGCGGCGCAGGACGCCAGCCGCCGCCTGGCCGGCACCATGAAGAACGTGCTGTCGGCCCAGGGCCGGCTGAAGGAAGTGGCCATGGTGGTGGCCGAGGCCGACACGGTGGCCAACCGCTTCCGCCTCAACCCGCTGAAGGACAAGCTCAAGAGCGCCGTCGACGGCATCACCCGGCTCACCCCCGAGGCCGGTGGCGACGATGCGCTGAAGGACACCCGTGCCCTGGCCGCCACGCTGATGGACAGCTTCGCCAAGGACGGCAGCGGCCTGCTGGCGCTGCGCGCCAACGTGCTGGCCGGCAAGGCCGACGCCGCCGAGGCCTATGCCCGGCAGCGCAAGGCCATGCTCGACCCGATCGAGGCCACCGGCAACAAGCTCAACGGCGTGCTCGACAACACCGAGGTGCAGGCCGTCAAGCAACGCCAGGCGCTGGAGGCCGCGCTGCGCACCCGCAACGAGCCGGGCGGCGTGGTCGTCACCAGCGAGGAGGTGTCGCTGGACATCCGCGAGATGGTGGGCAGCCTGCGCCTGCTGATGCTGGCCGCCACGCCCCAGGAGACCGAGCGCGCCCAGGCCGACATCCAGGCCCTGCACAAGCGCCTGGGCCAGAACATGGCGGCCATGCGCAGCGGCCTGGTGAAGATGGGCAAGCCGCAGCTGGCCACCCAGGTGGACACCGCGATCGGCCGCATGGCCGAGGTGGGTGGCTCGGTGGACAAGGTGGCCGGCGCCAAGCGCAGCCTGCTGGGCAGCGAGGCGGCGATGGCCGCTTCACTCGACAAGCTGAAGGACACGGCACAGAAGCAGGCCACGCTGGGCGAGGCGCAGGTCGAGAGCATGGCCGTGCGCCAGACCGAGGTGAGCGCCGCGGTGGACGCGCGGGTGCAGCAATCGCTCACTGCCATCCTGGGCATTGCAGGGCTGATCATCGTGGTGTCGGCCGCCATCAGCTGGCGCACGGTGCGCACCGTCACCCGCCGGCTGGACGAGGCCGTGCGGGTGGCCGAGGCGGTGTCGCAGGGCCACCTGGTGCAGGTGCCCACCAGCCGCGGCAACGACGAGACCGCCCGGCTGATGAACGCGCTGGGCGCGATGGTGGGCACGCTCACCGGCATCGTGGGCAACATCCAGGGCGCGGCAGCGCAGATCCATGTCGGCTCGGGCGAGATCAGCCGCGGCAACGAAGACCTGAGCGGCCGCACCGAGCAGCAGGCCTCGCAGCTGCAGCAGACCGCGGCGGCGGTGGAGGAGCTGACCGCCACCGTGCGCCAGAACGCCGACTCCGCCCGCCATGCCAACGCGCTGGCCGGCGCTGCCAGCACCGTGGCCGCCGAGGGTGGCCAGATCGTGGGCGACGTGGTGCACACCATGGCCGACATCGAGAGCTCGTCGCGCCAGATCGGCGAGATCGTCGGCGTCATCGACGGCATCGCCTTCCAGACCAACATCCTGGCGCTGAACGCCGCGGTGGAGGCCGCACGGGCCGGTGAACATGGCCGCGGCTTTGCGGTGGTGGCCACCGAGGTGCGTGCGCTGGCGCAGAAGAGCGCCGCCGCCGCGCGCCAGGTGAAGGACATCGTCGACACCAGCGTGGGCAAGATCAGCGCCGGTGCCGGCCTGGTGCAGCATGCCGGCACCACCATGCAGGGCATCGTCGACCAGGTGCGCAGCGTCAGCCAGATCATCGGCGAGATCGCCCAGGCCAGCGCTGAACAGGCGGACTCGGTGAGCGCGGTGGGCACCGCCGTGCAGCAGCTGGACGCGCTGACCCAGCAGAACGCCGCGCTGGCCGAGCAGAGTACGGCCGCCGCGGTCAGCCTGCGCCAGCAGGCCGAGGGGCTGAACCAGGCGATCGCCGCCTTCCGGGTGGACAGCGTGGCGGCCTGACGCCGCAGCCGGGATCATTCGCATTCAGGCCCGGCCCGGGGCCTGTTGCGCCTGCATGTTGGGTGCGGCCAGGATGCTGGCCACAATGCGGCTTGTCGACAAGCCACCGGAGCCCCACCATGCAAGGCGACCCCAAGGTCCTGGAGTACCTCAACCTGCAGCTGCGCAACGAGCTGACCGCCATCAACCAGTACTTCCTGCACTACCGCATGCTGAAGAACTGGGGCTTCAACAAGTTCGCCAAGCACGAATACGCCGAGTCGATCGAGGAGATGAAGCACGCCGACCAGCTGATGGACCGCATCCTGATGCTGGGCGGCCTGCCCAACCTGCAAGACCTGGGCAAGCTGATGATCGGCGAGAACGCGGTGGAGATCCTGCACTGCGACCTGAAGATCGAGGGCGGCTCGCACGGCCTGCTGAAGGACGCCATCGCCCACTGCGAGGCGGTGCGCGACTATGTCTCGCGCGACGTGCTGCAGCACATCCTGGACGACACCGAGGAGCACATCGACCACCTGGAGACCCAGATCGAGCTGGTGGCCAAGGTGGGCGAGGCCAACTGGCTGCAAAGCCAAATGGGCGAGATGTCCTGATCCCGGGCTGGTGGCACTCACTTGCTAATGCGAATTATTCGCATTAGCATAGGGCATGTGCATCCCACGCCCCACACCCAGCCTGACGGCCCTGACCGCCCGGCCCCTGTCGGCGGGTGCCGACACCGGCACCCACACCGCCAACCCCAGCACCACCGGCTCCCGGCGGCGCCGGCTGTGGGATCTGCCTGCCGCCGCGCACTGCCCGGTGGTGGGCGTGTGCCTGCCGATCCAGGCCCTGCGCAGGCTGGTCGACAAGCTGAATGGTCCGCGCCCGCACCCTGACGACTACGCCCTGCACTGCAGCGTGGTGGCCGATTGCCGCCAGCGCAGCCCGGTGGCCGACGCCCTGCAGCGTGAGCTGGACCGGCGCTACCTGCTGCCGCTGCGCCGCGCCGCCCAGGCCAAGACCACCGAGGCCCTGGCCGCCTGGTGGGACGGCGAGATGCAGGGCCAGGATCTGGCCGGCGCCTTCTGGGCCACGCTGACCCATGCACGCTGCACCCCGGCGCTGGAAGACTGCGTGCTGGGCCACATGCACATGCTGCAGCACCAGGCCGGCATGGCCACGCGGGCGGACCTGGACCGGCTCGAGGCCTTGCTCGATGAAAACGCCGTGCTGGCGCGTGCGCTGGGCGCGGCCCAGGCCCGCCACCAGCGCCTGGCCGCTGCGCAGCAGCAGCGTGCCGAGGCCATGCAGGCCGAGACCATGCGCCTGCGCGCGCGGCTGATGGCGCAGGACATGCAGCTGGCCCAGCAGCAGGAGGCGCAGGCCGCGCTGGAAGCCGCCATGCCCGGACTGAAGACCCGCAGCGCCCTGGCGGCCGAGACCCGCGCCCAGGCCGAGCGCATCCAGCTGCTGGAGCGCCAGTGCTTGCAGGCCCGGCACGAGGCCGAGCGGGCACAGCGCATGACGGCCGAGCTGGCCAGCCAGCTGCAAAGCCTGCGCGAGGAGCGCAGCGACACCGCCGCAGGCACCGAGGCCGAGGCCGGCCACGGCAGCAGCGCGCCGGATGCCGACCCGCCCGCGCCGGTGCGGCTGGACAACCATGCCGTGCTGTGTGTGGGGGGCCGGGCCTCGGCCGTGCCGCTGTACCGGCTGATCGTCGAACGCAGCGGTGCACGCTTCATGCACCACGACGGTGGTGAGCAGGACAGCAGTGCCCGCCTGGACGCCACCCTGGCCGCCGCCGACCTGGTGATCTGCCAGACCGGCTGCGTCAGCCACAACGCCTACTGGCGGGTGAAGGACCACTGCAAGCGCACCGGCAAGCGCTGCGTGTTCGTCGAGACACCCAGCACCGCCGGGCTGAAGCGGGCGCTGGTGCAGCTGGCGCCGGCCATGGCCGCGGTGCCGGCGGCCGACCAGCTGGCGGCCGCCGGCGACCCGGGCACCACCGCCTGAGCCCGGGCGCTGCCGGGCCGCTGGCTCAGCGCCGCACGGCGCTGGACGGGCTCGGCGGCATCAGCAGCACCGGCATGCGTGCCCCCGGGCATCCCGCCGGCCGGCTGGCGGCCTCACCCTGGCAGGCCGCCTGCTGCTGGGTGGCCTTGGCCGCCACCAGCCGCTGGTGCGGGCGCTGCAGCACATAGGCCAGGCCCAGCACCGTCAGCACGGTCAGCAGCAGCAGCCACAGCCGCTGGCGCGGCGACACCGGCCGCCAGGGTGGTGGCTCCGGAACCGGTGTCGGGGTGTCGGGTGTCGGCATGAGCCGGCGATGATCCCACGTGGCGCCAGCCGGCCGCCCAGGCATCACGGCGCAGCCACGGCCTCGGCGCGGCAGTGCCGGCACAGGCCGTACAACACCAGGCGGTGGTCGCTGAGCCGGAAGCCCTGCGCCGCCGCCACCTGGGCCTGGCGCGCCTCGATGGCGGGGTCTTCGAACTCGCTGACACGGCCGCAATGCACACACACCAGATGGTCATGGTGGCTGCCGTCGTCGATCTCGTAGACCGCGGGGCCGGTGTCGAAGCTGCGGCGCGCCAGGATGCCGGCCTGCTCCAGCTGGCCCAGCACGCGGTAGACCGTGGCCAGGCTGAGGCCGGCACTGTCCTGCTGCAGGGCGCGGTGCACCTCGTCGGCACTGAGGTGGCGCTGCGGGCCGCGGCGCAGGATGTCCAGCACCATCAGGCGTGGTGCCGTGGCCTTCAGGCCCAGCTGCTGCAGTTGGGACAGTTCATGCATGGCGTGGATGCGCAGCGACCTGGGCCGGCCGCGGGCGCAGCAGGATTCCGGCGCTCAGGCCTGCACGGCCAGCATCAGGCTGCGGCCAGCCGGGCCGGTGCCGCCGGCCGGGGCCACGCCGTGGCGGGCACAGGCGGCGTCGAAGACCTCGCGTGCGCAATCATGGCAACGGCCGCAGCACGAGGCCACCCGGGTCTCGTCGCACAGGGCGTCGAAATGGTGGTTGCCGGCGCGCACGGCATGCTCGATGTCGCGCTCGGAGACGCGGTTGCAGACACAGACGATCATGGTGGGAGAGCCAGGAAGGGACGCTGCCCGCATCTTACAAAGAATACGAACGATTCGCAATAACGAATTCAGAACCCTTGCGCCGCCACCCTGCCCTGTCCCCAGGCGATGCTGGCCGCCCAGGCCGGCCAGGCGCCGGCCTGCGACGCTGCAGCGGCCACGCCGGGTGCCACCGGCCCGCACCGCTGGCACTGAGCGGCAGCCTCAGGGTGGCGGCAGCTTGGTGCCTGCATCCACCAGCAGCACCTCGCCGGTGGTTTTCAGCGCATCCACGCCCAGGTACCAGGCGGTGCGCGCGATGTCCTCGGGCAGGATGATGGCGGCCAGCGCCGAGCGCGACTTGTAGGCCTCGACACCGGCGGCGTACTTCTCGGCGCCCATGCCGTTCTGCAGCCAGGGTGTCTCCACCAGGCCGGGGGCGATGGCGTTGACACGCACCACCGGGCCCAGGGCGCGCGCCAGCGACATGGTGAGCGTGTTCAATGCCCCCTTGCTGGCGGCATAGGCCAGGCAGGAGCCCAGGCCGGTGGCGGCGGCGATGGACGAGATGTTGACCACCGCCGAGCCCGGGTTCTTCTGCAGCAGCGGGGTGAAGGCCCGCACCATCTGGAAGGCGCCGACCACGTTGACGCCGTAGATGCGCTGGAAGTCGGCTGCGTCCAGCCCGTCGAAGTTGCGCACATGCACGAACTTGGTGGTGCCGGCGTTGTTCACCAGCACGTCGCAGCGGCCCCACCGGGCGTCCACCGCAGCCGCCAGCGCTCGGCAGTCGGCATCCTCGGCCACGTTGGCCTTGACCACCAGCACCTCGGCGCCCAGCGTGCGGCACTCGGCCGCCACCGCTTCGGCCGGCGCCGCCTCGCGCGAATAGTTCACCACCACGTTCCAGCCGCGGCTGGCGTAGAGCTTGGCCGTGGCCGCGCCGATGCCCGACGACGAGCCCGTGACCACACACACCTTGGTTTCCATGCCTGTCTCCTGCTGTTGTTGCTGCTGCGGGTGGCTGCTCACCACCACGGGTAGAAATCACCCAGGCCGTCGGACGCCCGGCCGCTGTAGCTGGGTGCACGCTTTTCATTGAACGACGCCACGCCTTCCTTGCCGTCGTTGCGGCTGGTGTGCAGCATGGCCAGCGATTCGATGGCGTGGGCGTCGCGCGGGTGCGGCAGCGCCGCGTTGCGCAGCAGCATCTGGCGCATCAGCGCGATGGACACCGGGCTGCGGCCGTCGATGTAGCTGTGGGCCAGTGCATGGGCCTGGTCCAGCAGTTGGTCGGCCGGCACCACGGCCTTGACCAGCCGGCCGGCCAGCACCTGCTCGGGCGTGAGGATGTCGGCGCTGTAGATCCAGTCCATGGCCTGCTGCTGGCCCACGATGCGTGGCAGGAACCAGGTGCTGCAGGCCTCGGGCACCACGCCGATGCGGCCGAAGACGAAACCGATGCGGGCCTTGTCGCTGGCCAGGCGCACGTCCATCGGCAGCGTCATGGTGGCGCCGATGCCCACCGCCGCGCCGTTGATGGCGGCGATCACCGGCTTCTTGCAGTCGTACACCGCCAGCGACACCCGCCCGCCAGTGTCACGCACGCCCTGCACGATGGCCGGGTCGTCCCACAAGGTGTTGAGCTGGTCCAGGCTGGGGTTCAGCGCCTCGTCCAGGCCGAACACATTGCCGCCCACCGACAAGTCCATGCCGGCGCAAAAGGCCCGGCCGGCGCCGGTGACCACCACCGCACCCACCGCGTCGTCGGCGCTGGCGCGGTTGTAGGCGTCGATCAGCTCCTCGGCCATGGTGGTGGTGAAGGCGTTGAGCTGGGCCGGGCGGTTGAGCGTCAGCGTCAACACGCGGTCATCGATCTGCCAGTTCAGGGTGCTGTAGCCCATGGGAATGCCTTCGCGGAGGTCGGTGGATCAGGCGGCGAGCATAGGGCGGCGCGGCCGCGGGCCGGCGTCACGCGGGCGACCTCGCCCGCCCTGGTGTGTCAGCCCGGGCCGCCGCGCACGGCACCGCGCACCTCACCCCGCACCAGGCGCAGCACGGCGTCGGCAAACAGCGCCGGCACTTCCTGCGGCATGTTGTGGCCCACGCCCGGCAGCACGGCGTGTTCACGCGGGCCGGTGAAGCGCCGCGCATGCTGGGCCGCCGTGGCCGGTGGGCGCACGCCGTCGTCGGCACCGTCGAAGCTCAGCGTGGGCACGCTGATGGCGGGCTGCTGCGCCAGCCGCGCCTCGATGCCGGCCAGCGCCGGATCGCCAGCCACCAGGCCGAAGCGGTGGCGGTAGCTGTGCACCACCACGTCGACGAAGTCAGGGTTGTCGAAGGCCGCGGCGCTGCGCTCGAAGCTGGCCGCGTCGAACCGCCAGGTGGGCGACCAGGTGCGCCACAGCAGGTGGCACAGGCCGCGCCGGTCCTGCGCCAGGCCGGCACGGCCACGCTCGCTGTGCAGGTAGTACTGGTACCAGAGACGCTGCTCGTTCTCGGGGGTGTCGGGCGCCATCGCCCTGGCGATGTGCTGGATGTTGTAGCTGTTGACGCTGAGCAGGCCGCTGCAGCGCTCGGGCCACAGCGCGGCCACCACGCAGGCGGCGCGGCCGCCCCAGTCATAGCCGGCCAGCACCGCACGCGGGATGGCCAGCGCATCCATCAGCGCCAGCAGGTCGGCACCCAGCGCCGCCTGCTCGCCCGAGCGGGGTGTGTGGTCCGACAGGAAGCGGGTGGGGCCGAAGCCACGCAGGCAGGGCACGACCACCCGGCAGCCCTGGTCCACCAGGCGCGGCAGCACCCCGGCATAGGCGTGGATGTCGTAGGGGAAGCCGTGCATCAGGAACACCGGCGGGCCGTGGCGTGGGCCGGCGTCGAGGTGGGCGATGCGCAGCACGCCGGCATCGGCATGCTGCAGCGGCGGCAGGTCGGCCATGTGGCTGCTGCGGGCGCTGGCGCTCAGGCGGGCGCTGGCGCCAGCACCTGCAGCAACCACCGGTTCAGGTCGGCGATCTCCTCGGCGCAGACCGAGTGCTCCATCGGGTACTCATGCCACTCCACCGGCTGGCCCAGAGCCAGCAGCGCGTCACGCGTGGCCGTGCCACGCGCCAGCACCACCATCGGGTCGAAGCGGCCATGGGCCAGGAACACCGGGGTGTCGCGGTTGGCAGCGCTGCGCTCGGCGGCGGTGGTGGCGGCCAGCGGCAGGTAGCCCGACAGCCCCACCAGACCGGCCAGGCGCTGCGGTGCACGCAGGCCGGTGAGCAGGGTCATGGCGCAGCCCTGGGAAAAGCCCATCAGCACGGTGCGCTGTGGCGGGATGCCACGTGCGGCCTCGCGGTCCAGCAGGGCCTGCACCTCGGTGATGGACTGGCGCAGGCCCGCCTCGTCTTCCGGCCGGCCGGGGCCGGTGCCCAGGATGTCGTACCAGGCGCGCATGGCCATGCCGCCGTTGAGCGTGACCGGCCGCACCGGCGCATGCGGGAAGACGAAGCGCACAGGCCCCACGGCCGAGAGGTCCAGCTCCTGGGCGATGGGCACGAAGTCGTTGCCGTCGGCGCCCAGGCCGTGCAGCACCACGATGCTGGCGACGGGGTGGTCGCCAGACTGGAGTTCCAGGGTTTCGAGCGTCATGCCGGCCAGCATAGCGGCTGGCCGGCCCGGGCGTGGCGGGTGGTCAGAAGAACGCCATCGTGCGCACCTCGATGCTCTCGCGCCTGGGTGCGCCGGGCAGCGTGCCGGGGTCCTCGAAGGCCGTGTGGCCCATGAAGCGCGCGCGGCCGTCGGTTTCGCTGTCGTAGGTCTTGAGCAGCAGGGCGTGGTGGGCTTCCATCTGCGGGAAGTAGATCCAGCGGTGCTGCGGCGCATGGCGCATCACGTAGATCTCGCCGGTGCGCTCGCGGTACTTCAGGTCCATGCGCAGCATGTCCTCGGGCGCATGGGTGCTGGCGTCGCACATGGCCAGCGGCAGTTCCTCCACCCGCCGGTACAGCGGCTTCCACAGGTTGTAGAACGCCACCCGGCGCTGCAGCAGGGGCTCGGCCTCACGGCCCAGGATGTCGCGCACCCGCTGCGGGCCGCTGGCCACGGTGTAGTCGCTGTGCACCAGCAGCACCGCCGGGCGCTGCACCTCGGTCTGCGCCTTCAGGTCGGCCGGCAGCCGCTTGCGGATGGTGTGGTCGAACACCACCACCCGCTTGGCCCCGGTGTGGCGCTGCACATGGGCGATCACCTGCGGATAGAACTGGGCATGGATGGACGCATCGTCGTCGAACTGGTCGAACACCGGACCCGGGCCCTCGAAGCGGTGCAGTTCGAAGCCCTCGCGGTCCAGCGAGAACTGGTCCACCCGGGGCCAGCCGTCGTGGATGTCGACCTCGTGCGGGTCGGTGCCCGGCGGGTTGAGCTGCACGCCCGGATCGGGCTCGTAGAAGTAGTAGTCGGGCGGGATGCCGTTGTCCACGCTGTAGTTCAGCGTGGCACGCACGGCCGGGCCCAGGGGTGCTTGGGTCATGGTGTCACTGGGCAGGGGTGAGGGTGAAGCCGGTGCCGACATGGGTGCGCTGCCAGCAGGGCAGCTGCTCCACCTGCTCGGTCATCCAGCGCCGCAGGTGGGGATGGTCGGCCAGCGGCAGCTTCTGCCAGGCATGCAGGTGGATGGGCGCGGCCAGGGCGATGTCGGCGATGGTGGGGGCGTCGCCGCAGACCCAGGCGCTCTGCGCCAGGCGCGCATCCAGGATGCCCGCCAGCTTGTGGAACTGCACGGCCTGCGCGTCCAGCACCGCCGCATCGGCCTCGCCACCCAGCAGCGGCTTGACGCAGTTCTCCACCAGGAACACATAGGTGCAGGGGAACCAGCTCGACGATTCCCACAGCAGCCAGCGGTTGATGTCGGCGCGCTGGCGCAGCTCACGTGGGTAGGCCAGGTCGCGGCCGGCCTTGTCGGCGGCGTATTGCAGGATGGCGTTCGACTCCCACAGCACGAAGTCCCCATCGCGCAGGGCCGGCACGCTGGCATTGGGGTTCAGCGCGGTGTAGGCCGGCTCCTTCTGCTCGCCCTTGAAGTAGTCGACATGGACGCGCTCGAACGGCACACCCAGGAAGTCGAGCCCGGCCAGCACCTTGCGGCAGTTGACCGTGATGGGATCTGCGTACACCTGCATGCTTGTCTCCAGTGAAGGGGTCGGCGTGTGGACACCGGCGCCGCGCTGCTCTGCTGACAGCGTGGGCGCCGGCTGCCGGCCAGTCTATGGATTGACCCGGATCAACGCATCGGCTGCAATGCAAACCGATTGTTCTCGATCGGGCGACAGTGACACTCTCCACCGACATGCTGGCGGCCTTTGTGCAGGTGGCCGAACACGGCAGCGTGAGCGCCGCCGCCCAGGCCCTGGGCGTGAGCAAGAGCGTGGTCAGCAAGCGGGTGGCGCAGCTGGAGCAGGCGGTACGGGCCACGCTGTTTGCACGCAGCACACGCCGTGTGGCCCTCACCCCGGCCGGCGAGGCCTACCTGGACTTCGCCCGCAGCGCCCTGCGTGCCGTGGCGGATGCCGACGAGCGCCTGCGCGATCTGCGGCAGGAGCTGTCGGGCCAGATCCGCATCACCGCGCCGGTGAGCTGGGGCCAGCATGTGCTGGCGCCGCTGCTGCCGGCCTTTCTGGCGGCGCACCCGGCGATCGAGATCGAGTTGCTGCTGGGCGACCGGCTGATGGACATCGCCCACGAGCGCATCGACCTGGCCCTGCGCATGAGCGCCACCGGCGCGCCCGACCTGGTGGCCACGCCGGTGGCCCGGCTGGACTGGGTGGTGTGCGCCGCGCCCGCCCACCTGGCGCGCGCCGGCATGCCCGCGTTGCCGGCCGACCTGGTGGGCCATCCCTGCATGAGCTACTGGCGTGAGCGTTCCGACGACGCCTGGGTGCTGCAGCAGGACAGGGACGGTGCGCGCCACACAGTGCGGGTGCAGGGCCGCTACCACGCCAACAATCCCGAGGCCGTGGCCCAGGCCGCGCTGGCCGGGCTGGGGGTGGCCCTGCTGCCGGTCTATGTCTGCCAGGACGCGCTGGCCGATGGCCGGCTGCAGCGCCTGCTGCCCGGCTGGACACCGGTGACCAAGTTCGGCGACTGCATCACCGCCGTGGCCACCACCGAGCGCCTGCGCCTGCTGCGCAACCGGGCGCTGCTGGACCATCTGCGCACCGCCTTGGGCGGCGGCGGGCTGGATCAGATGTCCAGCGTGTAGACGTCGGCAGCGGCGCGTTCGCTGCGGCTGTGGCCCTGCAGGGCCTGGTCCCAGTCGGGGCCGCCGGCGCTCTTGGCGGGGGCCAGGCCGCGGGTCATCTGGGCCGTCTCTTCGGTGCTGGCATCGAACTCGGCCACCTGCTCGCGGCTGGCCAGGAACAGCCGCGCCACCGCGAAGCCACCCGAATCGATGACCACCAGGAAGCGCGCCGGTGGCCGGTGCGCGGTGTGGGTGTGGGGACGCGGCGCCTCGCCGCCCAAGCCTTGGCTCATGCCTGGATCTTGCCACGCCCGGGGCCGGCTGGGGGTCTGGCCATGGTCAATCCGCCAGCCCGCAGCCGCGCAGCACCAGGCCCACCACATGGGCGGTGGCACGCGCATGGTCGGCCGCTTCCAGGCGCTGCTGGCCCAGCACCGCGCACACCTGCACCTCGAAGTCGGCATAGGTCTGGGTGGCGGCCCAGATGGTGAAGAACAGGTGCGTGCCATCCACCGGCGCCATGCGGCCGCTGTGCACCCAGGCGTCGATCACGGCCGCCTTCTCGCGCACCTTGCTGCGCAGCTCACCCCGCATCAGATCACCCACCACCGCCGCGCCATGCAGCAGCTCGTTGGCGAACACGCGGCTGGCATCGGGCCGCTGGGCGCTCATCGCCATCTTGGCGCGGATGTAGGTGGCCAGGGCCAGGGCCGGGTCGGCCTCGGGCACCAGGGCGTCCAGCGGCACCAGCCAGTCGCGCAGGGTGCGCGCCAGCACGGCCTGGTAGAGCGTGGTCTTGCTGCCGAAGTAGTAGTGCAGGTTGGCCTTGGGCAGGCCGGCTTCGTCGGCGATGGCGGCCATGGTGGCGCCATGCAGGCCGGCGCGGGCGAAGACCTTCTCGCCCGCGCCGAGGATGCGCGCCTCGTTGGCCTGGCGGATCAGGCCCTTGTTGGGGGCATCGCCATCGGCCAACGCAGGCACGGCGGCAGCGTCACTTGCTCGCTGCGTCGAAGACGGCGTGTGTATACGCCGCTTTGCCTGGGTCCTTCTTGATGACGGGCGAGCTGCCACCGGCCAGCAGCACCTTCACCGTGCGCTCGTAGGCCGCCGGCTCCAGGTAGCCCATCTTGGCGGTGCCGGCGTTGCTGATCAGGGTGGCCACGTTCTTCATCTGGCGCTCCTGCACCTTCAGCGTGGCGCTGCCGGACGGGTCGGCCGCCACCACGATCTTGGCCGCGCCCGCCGGGTCCTTCACCGCGTCGTTCCAGCCCTTGAGCGTGGCCTTGACGAACTTGCCCATGCGGGCCACGAAGGCCGGGTCCTTGAGCTTGCCTTCCAGCACGTAGAGGCCGTCTTCCAGCGAGGCCACGCCTTCCTTCTCGTAGAAGAAGGTGATCAGGTCGGCCTCCTTCACGCCGGCGTCCACCACCTGCCAGTACTCGTTGTAGATCATGGTGCTGATGCAGGCGGCCTGGTTCTGCAGCAGCGGGTCGACGTTGAAGCCCTGCTTGAGCACCTTCACGTCGCTGTCGGGCTTGAGGCCCAGCTTGGCCATCCAGTTCAGGAAGGGGTATTCATTGCCGCCGAACCACACGCCCAGGGTCTTGCCCTTGAAGTCCTTCGGACTGGCCACGCCGCTGGCCTTCTTGCAGGTGAGCATCAGCCCGCTCTTGTCGAAGATCTGGGCGATGTTGACCAGGGGCACACCGGCTTCACGCGCGGCCAGGGCATCCGGCATCCAGTTGACGATGGCATCGGCCTGGTTGCCGGCCAGCACCTGCACCGGGCTCACGTCGGGGCCGCCCGGCTTGATGGTGACGTCCAGCCCGGCCTCTTTGTAGTAGCCCTTGGCGGCGGCCACGTAGTAGCCGGCGAACTGGGCCTGCGGCACCCACTTCATCTGCACCACCACCTTGTCGGCGGCCTGCGCCGCCAGCGCCGTGGTCGCCAGCATGGCGGCCAGCACCGCACCCTTGATCGTGAAAGCCTTCATCGCTCGCTCCTGTGTCACGTTGGTTGGAAAACTCACTTGGATCGGACCGAGGGGTGCCAGAAGGCCACCCGCCGCTCCAGTTGTACCAGCAGCGCATAGGCCACCGAGCCGGTGACCGCGGCCACCACGATGGCGCCCCAGACCAGGCCCATGTTCATGCGCGCCGCCTCGGTGCTGATGCGGAAGCCCAGGCCCACCGTGGGCGAGCCGAAGAACTCGGCCACGATGGCGCCGATCAGCGCCAGCGTGGCGTTCACCTTGAGTGCGCTGAACAGAAAGGGCATGGCCATGGGCAGGCGCAGGTCGACCAGGGTGCGCGCGTAGCCGGCGGCATAGGTCTTCATCAGCTCCAGTTCCAGCCTGCCCGCCGCCTGCAGGCCGGCCAGCGTGGCCACCAGCATGGGGAAGAAGGTCATCAGCACCACCACTGCGGCCTTGCTGGGCCATTCGAAGCCGAACCACATCACCATGATGGGCGCCACCGCGACCAGGGGCACGGTGGACGTCAGGCTGGCCAGCGGCAGCAGGCCACGCTGCAGAAAGGGTGCACGGTCAATCGCCACGCCCACGGCAAAACCCAGGCCCGAGCCCAGGGCCCAGCCGATCAGCACCGCCTTGCCCACGGTCTGCACAAAGTCGCCGGCCAGCGTGTCCCAGCGGTCGATGAGCATCTGGGCGATCCAGGCGGGTGCTGGCAGCAGCACCCGCGGCACGTCGAACAAGGTGACGCCCACCTGCCAGAAGTACAGCACCCACAGGCCGAACAGCGCGGCGGTGGCCGTGGCGTACCAGGGCCGGCCATCGAGCGCTGCCACCCGGTGCACGCTGAGGCCTGCCATGAACACCACGGCCAGCAGCGGCGCCACCAGGTGCAGGGGCTCGAAGTCGGGCTGCCCCTGGGCCTGCGCCACCAGCCACCACAGGACGGCGGCCAGCGCCGTGCTGGACACCACGGCGAAGCCGGCCTTGGCAGGCGGGGTGGACACGGCGCCGACCAAGCTCATGCCGCCACCCCCCGCCGCAGCACCAGCCGCTCCAGCCCCGCCACCGCCAGCGTCAGCCCCAGGCCCAGCAGGGCCGACAGCACCAGCGCCGACCAGATGCCCACGGTGTTGCCGTAGTAGCTGCCGGTGAGCAGGCGTGCGCCCAGCCCGGCCTGGGCGCCGGTGGGTAGCTCGGCCACCATGGCGCCCACCAGGCCGGCGGCGATCGCCACCCGCAGGCTGGGGAACAGATAGGGCAAGGCCGAGGGCAGGCGCAGCAGCCAGAAGGCCTGCAGCTTGCTGGCGGCATAGGTATGCATGAGCTCGGTCTCGATCTTCTGTGGCGCACGCAGGCCTTGCACCATGGCCACCGTCACCGGAAAGAAGCACAGGTACATGGCGATGGTGGCCTTGGGCGCCACGCCGCTGAAGCCCAGGCTGCCCAGGATCACCAGCACGATGGGCGCGATGGCCAGCACCGGCACCGTCTGGCTGGCCACGATCCAGGGCAGCAGGGCCCGGTCGAGCGTGCGGCTGTGCACGATGGCCGCCGCCAGCACCACGCCCAGCAGCGTGCCCAGCACAAAGCCCACCAGGGTGCTCTGCGCGGTGACCGCCGCGTGGTACAGCAGGTTGCGCGGGGAATCCAGCGGCCAGTCTGCGATGCTGCTGTGCAGATCGGCCGCCACCTGGTGGGGCGCGGGCAGCACCGGGCGCTCCATGTTCAGCGTCACGCCGACCAGGTCACGCCAGGTCCAGTCGCCGTTGGGATGGCTGTTCGGCAGCACCCGCTCCACGGCGCCGGCACGGTTCAGGCCCACGGCGCCGGCATACCAGAGCACCAGCACCAGGGCCAACACCGTGGCCACCGGCAGCCAGCGCGTCATGACGGCCCCTCGTCCGCCGGGTACGGCGGCCGATCCCCCGAGGGGATGGCGGGCCGGCTTGGGAGCGGCCCGGCGCTCGGCCCGCCCCTCGTCTTCCGCGGTCGGTGCGCTCATGGTTCAGTGCCCGCCGCCGTGGCCGTGCGCCAGGCCTTCACGCACCTCGTGCGCCAGGGCCATGAATTCCGGCGTGTCGCGCAGGTCCAGCGTGCGCGCATCCGGCAGGGTGCTGGGGATGATCTTCAGGATGCGCCCGGGGCGTGGGCTCATCACCACGATGCGGGTGCTGAGGTACACCGCCTCGGCAATGCTGTGGGTGACGAAGACCACGGTGCGCCGCTCGCGCTGCCACAGCTGCTGCAGCTGGTCGTTCAGGCCATCCCGGGTGATCTCGTCGAGCGCGCCGAAGGGCTCGTCCATCATCAGGATCTTGGGCTCGAAGCCCAGCGCGCGGGCGATGGACACACGCTGCTGCATGCCGCCCGACAGCTGCCAGGGATACTTCTTCTCGAACCCGGTGAGGCCCACCCGGCCCAGTTGCTCACGTGCCACGGCTTCCGCCTCGGCCTTGGGCCGGCCCTGGATCTGCAGCGGCAGCATCACATTGGCCAGCACCGTGCGCCAGGGGAACAGCGCCGGCGCCTGGAACACATAGCCGTAGGCGCGGGCCAGGCGCGCGTCGTGCGGCGTGAGGCCGTTGACCAGCACGCTGCCGCTGGTGATGGGCTCCAGGTCGGCGATCACCCGCAGCAGCGTGGTCTTGCCGCAGCCCGAGGGGCCGATCAGCGAGACGAACTCACCCTGGGCGATGCTGAGGTCGATGTCCGACAGCGCATGCACCGGCGCATCGGCGGAGGGGTAGACCACGCTGGCGCGGCGCACATCGACGGCGGCCTGGGGGGCTGCCGGCGCAGGGGTGGCCGGCGTGGCGGCGGGCCGTTCGGGTGCATGCATGGGCTGGGACGGTGCGGCGGGCTGAAAACTTAACCAAATGGTCAGCTTATTGTCACCGGGCTAGCCAGTTCCGTGCCATTGCCCAAGGCCGAATCGGCCCTGGGATCAACCCGAGGCGCCGCCCTACACCAGGGCTTCGATCAGCAGCGGCGCGCGGCTGGCAAAGCCATCGCGCAGCGCCCGGGCCAGGGCGTCGGTGTTGTCCACCTGCACACCGGGCACACCGTGGCCCCGCGCCAGCGCCACCCAGTCGAGGGCCGGATTGCCCAGCGACAGCATGGCCGTGGCCTTGTCGCCGCTGATGCTGGCGCCCACGCCCTGCAACTCCCCCTGCAGGATGCGGTAGGCGCGGTTGGCGAACACCAGCACCACCACCGGCAGCGATTCCCGCGCCATGGTCCACAGCGCCTGCACGGTGTACATGGCGCTGCCGTCGCCTTCCAGCACCAGCACCGGCCTGCCGGGTGCGCCCAGGGCCGCACCCACGCCACCCGGCAGGCCGAAGCCGATGGCGCCGCCCATGGTCTGCAGCCAGTCGTGCGGTGCGGCATCGACCATGACGGCACCGAAGCCGCGGCCATTG
This sequence comes from Pseudomonadota bacterium, assembly GCA_040386375.1. Classification (GTDB taxonomy): domain Bacteria; phylum Pseudomonadota; class Gammaproteobacteria; order Burkholderiales; family Burkholderiaceae_C; genus Pseudaquabacterium. The sequence goes on along the minus strand of JAZKFQ010000063.1, from coordinate 40,571 downwards.
CTCACCGCCTCGTCCACCACCACCGCCTGCTCGGGCAGCACCGCGGCCACCACGGCGGCCACGCTGTCGGCGGTGAGCGGGCCGCTGGGCCAGGCGGTGGCGGCCGCGCGCTGCGGCGTCTCCACAGGGCGCGCACCCAGTTCGGCGGCCAGCGCCGCCAGCGCCGCCGGCACGTCGTGCTGCGGCTCGGCCAGCTGCAGCAGGGCCGCGCCGGCGGGCTTGAGCTGCGAGGGCTTGCCGGGGTAGGCGAAGAAGCCGATGGGCTCGGTGCTGCCGGCCAGCACCAGGGCCTCGGCGCCGGCCAGCTTGGCGGCGGCGGCGTCCACCGCATAGGGCAGGCGCTGGATGCCCGGCGTGCCACGGCCACCCGGCATGCGGGCGTTGTAGAACTCGGCCATCACGCGGCAGCCGGTGTGGGCGGCAATTGCCGCCGCATGCTGCTGTGCGGCCAGGCTGCGGCTGCCACCGGTGCCCAGCAGCAACACGGCCTTCGGGCCCAGCTGGCGCAGCAGCCGGGCGGCCGCGGGAACGGCGTCCAGCACCACACCAGGCGCCTGCCGTGCGCGCGCCACCGCCGCCTGCCCACCGGCCGTCCAGGCGGTGTCGGCCGGCAGCAGCAGGGTGGCGATGCGGCCTTCCGCACCGTCGCGCGCAGCCTGCACCGCTGCCGCGCCGTCGGCGCCCACATCGGCCGCGCTGCCGCTGCTGCGCACCCAGTGCGACACGCTGCGGGCGATGGCCTCGGCCTCGCTCTTCAGCGGCGATTCGAAGCGCATGTGGTCGTGGGCATGGTCGCCGACGATGTTGACGATGCCCGAGCGCGCCTTGCGCGCGTTGTGCAGGTTGGCCAGGCCGTTGCCCAGGCCGGGGCCCAGGTGCAGCAGGGTGGCCGCCGGTGTGCCGGCCATGCGGTAGTAGGCATCGGCGGCGCCGGTGACCACGCCCTCGAACAGGCCCAGCACGCAGCGCACGCCGGGGATGCGGTCCAGCGCCGCCACGAAGTGCATCTCCGAGGTGCCGGGGTTGGCAAAACACAGAGGCACGCCGCTGGCGGCGAGTGTGGTGACCAGGCTTTCGGCGCCGTTCAGGGCCGGGGTGTCTTGGGGCAAGTGCTGTCTCCTGGGCGGGTGGATGTCACCGGCCCAGGTCGAAGCCTGCTGCGCTCAGCGCCTGCCTGGCAGACGCTGCGCCGGTGAAGTGGCAAGCCTGCCAGCCGGCCTGCTGCGCCGCCGCCACATTGGCGACCACATCGTCGAAGAACAGCAGCGCGCCCGGTGGGCGGCCGAAGCGCTGCGCCGCCAGGTCGAAGATGGCGCGCTCGGGCTTGATCTGCTGCACACGCCCGGAATAGATGCCGTCCCGGAAGCAGCGCAGGAACGCATGCTGCCGCTACAGATGGTCGGCATCAGGCGCCGGCATGTTGGACAGGAAGAACAGCGCACCGGCAACGTCGAACACCACGGTGGGCAGGCCACCGGCGCTGGCGGCCGGCACGCGCCTCAGGCCTTCAGGCGCGCCAGCAGGCCGGCGGTGGACGCATCCAGCCCGCTGCCGTCGGCGGCACCGGCGGCGGTGATGCGCGGCAGCAGTTCACCCGCCAGGGCCTTGCCCAGCTCCACCCCCCACTGGTCGAAGCTGTTGATGCCCCAGACCGCGCCGCTGGTGAACACCCGGTGCTCGTACAGCGCGATCAGCGCGCCCAGCGCATGCGGTGTCAGCGTGTCGATCAGCAGCGTGGTGCTGGGCCGGTTGCCGGGGAAGCTGCGGTGGCGGGCCACCGTCAGCGGGTCCAGGCTGGCCGAGGCAGTAGGCGCTTTTTCGCCCAGCGCTACATCGGTGCGCTTGCCCAGCATCAGCGCCTGGCTCTGCGCCAGGCAGTTGGCCAGGGCCTTGGCATGCAGGTCGGCATGGGCATGCGTGGGGTGCTTGACGGCGATGAACTCCACCGGGATCACGTCCGTGCCCTGGTGCAGCATCTGGAAGTAGGCATGCTGGCCGTTGGTGCCCGGCTCGCCCCACACCACCGGGCTGGTGCCGAAGGGCAGCGCATTGCCGTCCAGGTCGACACACTTGCCGTTGCTCTCCATCTCCAGCTGCTGCAGATAGGCCGGCAGGCGCCGCAGGCCCTGGTGGTAGGGCGCCACGCTGCGGCTGGTGAAGCGGTGGAAGTTGCGGTACCAGACGTCCAGCAGGCCCAGCTGGACCGGCAGGTTGGCTTCCAGCGGTGTTTCGGCAAAGTGCCGGTCCATGGCATGGGCGCCCGCCAGCAGGGCGCGGAAATGCTCGCTGCCCACGGCGATGGCGATCGGCAGCCCGATGGCGCTCCACAGCGAGTAGCGCCCGCCCACCCAGTCCCAGAAGCCGAAGGTGGTGTGGATGCCGAAATCGGCCGCCGCCTTCAGGTTGGTGGTGGCGCCGACGAAATGCCGGCCGATGTCGGTGCCGCCCTGCTCCAGGAACCACTGCCGCGCCACCGCCGCGTTGGCCATGGTCTCCTGCGTGGTGAAGGTCTTGCTGGCGATGATGAACAGCGTATTCTCGGGCCGCAGCTTGCGCAGCACCGGCGTGATGTCGTGGCCGTCGACATTGCTGACGAAGTGCAGCGTGATGCCGGGGTGGGCCCAGGCGTCGAGCGCCGGCACCACCATCTGCGGGCCCAGGTCGCTGCCGCCGATGCCGATGTTGACCACATGGCGGATGCCCGAGCTGCTGGTGTCGCGCACCTGTTCGGCGAACTCGAACAAGCGGTCCAGCACGCCGTGCACATCGTCGCTGAAGAGGCCCTGCCCACGCGGCGCGCGCAGCGCCGTGTGCAGCACGGCCCGGCCTTCGGTGGCATTGATCGGGGCGCCGGCCAGCATGGCATCGCGGCGCGCTTCCAGGCCGCATTCACGCGCCAGCTCGACCAGCAGCTTGCGGGTCTTCAGGTCCCACAGGTTCTTCGAGAGATCGGCAAACAGGCCGGGCGCCTCCAGGCTGAAGCTGGCGAAGCGGCCGGCATCGCGGTTGAAGGCCTCGCGCAGATCGAGGTCCCGCCCATGGGCTTCGAAGTGGCCTTGCAGCGCGGCCCAGGCCACGGTGGCATCACAGCGGGGATGTTCCATGGTCACGGCTCCTGGATCAGGGCATCGAGCTTGGCCGAATCGGCGGCGAAGGCACGGATGCCCTCAGCCAGCTTCTCGGTGGCCATGGCGTCCTCGTTCAGCGCGAAGCGGAAGGCGGCTTCGTCGCCCGGGCCGTAGTGCAGGTCGGCCAGGTCGGCCTGGCGCGCCTTGGCCGCGTCCAGCCGGCGGCTGAGCGGCGCCTCGCTGGCCTGCAACTGGGCCAGCAGCTCGGGGCTGATGGTCAGCAGGTCGCAGCCGGCCAGGGCAGTGATCTGGCCCACGTTGCGGAAGCTGGCGCCCATCACCTCGGTGTGGATGCCGAAGTGCTTGTAGTGGGTGTAGATGCGCTGCACCGACAACACGCCGGGATCATTGGCGCCGGCGCGGGCGGCTTCATCCCAGGCCGCACCGGCCTGCTTCTTGTGCCAGTCGTAGATGCGGCCGACAAACGGGCTGATCAGCTGCACCCCGGCATCACCACAGGCCACGGCCTGGCAGAAGGCGAACAGCAGGGTGAGGTTGCAGTGGATGCCCTCGGCCTCCAGCACCCGGGCGGCCTGGATGCCCTCCCAGGTGGCGGCGATCTTGATCAGCACCCGGTCGCGGCCGATGCCGGCGGCTTCGTACAGGCCGATCAGCCGGCGCGCCCGCGCCAGCGTGGCGTCGGCATCGAAGCTCAGGCGTGCATCCACCTCGGTGGACACACGCCCGGGCACCACCTTCAGGATCTCCAGGCCGAAGGCCACCAGCACATGGTCGACCAGCACCTCCAGCGGCTGGCCGCGGTGCCGGGCCACGGTGCCGGCCAGCAGCGGTGCGTAGTCGGGCTGCTGCACCGCCTTGAGGATCAGCGACGGGTTGGTGGTGGCGTCACGCGGGGCGAACTGCGCCAGTTGCTTGAAGTTGCCGGTGTCGGCCACCACGGTGGTGAACTGCTTGAGCTGGTCGAGCTGGTGCATGGTGAAAGCTGCTCCTGGGTGGGGGCGGTGTCAGACCGCGATCATGCCGTGGCAGGTGCTGCCCGCACCAGGCCCACCGCGGTGGCCCGGGCTGCGCATTGACCCGCCGAAGAAACTGCTGCATCATTCTGCCCGTAATTTAGTTACCAATCCAGTGGCCAGCCCACACAGCACGAGACCCGTTCATGTCCTTCGACCTCGTCTTCTTCGGCGGCACCGGCGACCTCACCTGGCGCAAGCTGATGCCAGCCCTGTTCCAGGCCTTCCGCCATGGCAAGCTGCCGCCCGGCGGGCGCATTCTGGCCGTCGCGCGTGACGAGCGCAGCGACGCCGAGTACCGCGAGTTCATCCGCGAGCGCTTCCCCGAGGTGGAGAGCGCCAAGCGCCCCAGCGATGCCGAGTTCGCCCGCTTTGCCGAACTGCTGCACTACCGGCGCATGGACCTGTCCCACCCCGAGGACTACGCCGGCCTGAAGCAGTGGATCAGCGCGCGTGGCGCCGACACCGCCGTGCTGTACCTGGCCACCAGCCCCTATCTGTTCCCGGTGATCTGCGAACAGCTGGGCGCCGCCGGGCTGAACGGCCCGAACGTGCGCGTGGTGCTGGAGAAGCCGCTGGGCCACGACCTGGCCAGCGCCCAGGAGATAAACCGCGTGGTCAGCGCCGTGTTCGACGAGCGGCAGGCCTTCCGCATCGACCACTACCTGGGCAAGCCGGCGGTGCAGAACCTGATGGCGCTGCGCTTCGGCAATGCGCTGTTCGAGCCGCTGTGGCGGCGCGAGAGCATCGCCAACATCCAGATCACCCTGGCCGAGGGCCTGGGCGTGGGCACCCGCGGCGACTACTACAACACCACCGGCGCGCTGCGCGACATGGTCCAGAACCATGCGCTGCAGCTGCTGACCATGATCGCGATGGAGCCGCCGTCCACCAACGACGCCGATGCCATCCGCGACGAGAAGCTGAAGGTGCTGCGCTCGCTGCGGCCGTTCACGCCCGAGAGCGTGGCGCGCGACGTGGTGCGTGGCCAGTACAAGGCCGGCACCGTGGCGGGCGAAGCGGTGCCTGGCTACCTGGATGAGGTGAAGGTGCCCCCTGGCAGCCACTGCGAGACCTTCGTGGCGCTGCGCACCGAGGTGCAGAACTGGCGCTGGGCGGGTGTGCCCTTCTACCTGCGCACCGGCAAGCGCCTGGCCGGGCGCCATGCGCAGATCGTCGTCAACTTCCGCGAGGTGCCGCATCCCATCTTCCCGGGCTCGGCACGGGCCAACAAGCTGGTGATCAAGCTGCAGCCCGAGGATGGGCTGGAACTGCACCTGCTGGCTGCCAAGGGCAGCGCCCAGGGCGAGCTGCTGGCGCCGGTGAGCCTGGACCTCGACTTTGACAAGGCATTCGCCAGCGAACGTGTGGGTGCCTACGAACGGCTGCTGATGGACGCCATCGCCGGCCGGCTGAACCTGTTCGTGCGCAGCGACGAGCAGGAACAGGCCTGGCGCTGGGTGGAACCCATCCTGCAAGCCTGGCAAGCCGACCCGAATGGCCCGCGGCCCTATGCCGCAGGCACCTGGGGGCCGCCGGCCTCGAGCGCGATGGTCGCCAGGGACGGCTGCACCTGGGACGAAGAACAGTGAGACAACACGATGCTTGACCGGATCAAGGCCTCCATCCCCGCCCTGCCGCCGGCCGAGCAGCGGGTGGCCAAGCTGCTGCTGGCCGACCCGCGCAGCTTTGCCACCCTGCCGGTCAGCGAGCTGGCCGACCGCTCGCATGTCAGCAAGCCCACGGTGGTGCGCTTCTGCCGCAGCGTGGGCTACGACGGCCTGGCCGATTTCAAGCTCAAGCTGGCCGGCACGGTCAACGAGGGTGTGCCCTTCGTGCACCGCGCGGTCGACGAGGACGACAAGCCCGGCGACCTGATCGTCAAGGTGATCGACAACGCGGTGGCGGCCATGCTGAAGTACCGCAACAACGCCGCCGGCCATGCCTTCGAGCAGGCGCTGACGGCGCTCACCGCCGCCGGCCAGGCCGGCAAGCGCATCGAGTTCTACGGCGTGGGCAACTCCGGCATCGTGGCGCAGGATGCGCAGCACAAGTTCTTCCGCCTGGGCGTGCATGCCACGGCGGTGAGCGACGGCCATGTGCAGGTGATGGCCGCCACCATGCTGGGCCCTGGTGACTGCGCGGTGGTGATCAGCAACTCCGGCCGCAGCCGCGACCTGATCGACGCCGCCGACATCGCCCGCCGCAAGGGCGCCACGGTGATCGTGATCACCGCCAGCGGTTCACCGCTGGCGCAGCTGGCACAGGGCAACGGCCAGGTGCTGCTGGCGGCCGACCACCCGGAAGACTACGACCGCTACAGCCCGATGGTGTCGCGCCTGCTGCACCTGACCATCATCGACATCCTGACCACCGGCGTGGCCCTGCGCCTGGGGCCGGCACTGCGGCCGATGATGCAGGAGATCAAGCGCAACCTGCGCGCCAAGCGCTACATGGCGCCGGGCTGAAGGCCCAGCAGGTCGGCCACGCCGTACAGCATGGCCAGCTGGCCCAGCTTGGCGGGCGCCCCCACCAGCTGCAGCTGCTTGCCACGCGCGCGCGCCTGGCGCTGGCAGTCCAGCAGCAGGGCCAGGGCGGCGGTGTCCAGCTCCACCAGGGCAGTGGCGTCGAGCACCGGCGCATCGGCCGCCTGCAGCAGCGGCTGCAGCTGCGCCAGCGTGGCCCGCGCCTCGCCCATGGTGATGCGCGCCGGCAGCTTGATGGTGGTCATGCCCGCAGCGCTCAGTTCTTGGCGGCGGCCAGGCTCTTGTTCTTCTCGGCCAGGCGGGTGATCAGCGCGTCGATGCCGCCCGCGCTCAGGTCCTTGGCGAACTGGCCCTTGTAGGCATCCACCAGCCAGAAGCCACCCACGTTCACGTCGTAGATCTTCCAGCCGTCGCCGGCCTTCTCCAGCCGGTAATCGAGCTGGATGGGGTCGCCCTTGCCACGCACCTCGCTGCGCACCACCAGCTCGGTCTGGTCGGGCGTGGCACGCAGGGGCTTGACCACCACGGCCTGGTCCTTCACCTGGGTGAGCGCCCCCGAGTAGGTGTTGACCATCAGGGTCTGGAACTCGGTGAGCATGCGCTTCTGCTGATCGGGCGTGGCGCTGCGCCACTGCGGGCCCACCGAGCTCGCCGTCATGCGCTGGAAGTTGACATGCGGCATCACCTTCGCATCCACCAGGGCGCGGATGCGGGTCACGTCGCCGGCCTGGATCGCCTTGTCGCCCTTGACGGCGTCGATCACGTCGGCCGAGACCTGCTTGACAAAGGCGTCGGCCGCCAGGGCCTGGGCCCGCAGCAGGGGGCTGGCCAGCAGCAGTGCCGTGCCGCCCAGGGCAGCCATCCAGAAACGTCGTTGCATCAGTTCATCCTTTCGGGGCGCCGGCGCAGATGCCGGCCTGGTCTTCAACGCAGCACAACGGCCAGCGGTTGGCCGGGGCCACGCTCACTTGCCGGGGCTCAGCTGCTTCTTGAACGGCGCCTGTGCGGCTGCCTCGTCCTCCGGCGGCTCGCCGTCGTAGATCTGGCTGCGGCGGCGCGCCAGGAAGGCATCACGCATCAGCACGTACTTGTCGAGCGCAATCTCGTCGAACACCCGCCCGGCGTTCAGCAGCCTGGCGCGGGTGTCGAGCAGTTGCAGCACCATGGCGGGGTTGCGGTCGCTGGGCTCGTGCCAGACCCGGCCCACCGGTGAATCATTGGCCTCCAGCGCATAGGCCGCGGTGTCGCGCAGGGTGGACGGGCCCAGGAACGGCAGCACCAGATACGGCCCGCTCTTGATGCCCCAGAAGCCGAAGGTCTGGCCCAGGTCTTCACTGGTGAAGCGTTCCAGGCCGGCTTCCTCGGCCACGTCGAACAGGCCGCCGACGCCCAGCACGCTGTTGACCATGGTGCGCATGCCCATGTTCAGCCCGGCCGTCGGCTTGGCCTGCAGGAACAGGTTGACGGTGGTCCAGGCGTCGCCGATGTTGCCGAACACATTGCCCACGCCCTGGCGCACCACGCCCGGCACCACGGCCTGGTAGATCTGGGCAGCCGGCTTGATGGCCACCGCGTCCACCGCCTCGTTGAGGGCGAAGGTCTGGCGGTTCAGCCGCTCCCAGGGGTCGCCCAGTGCGGTCTCGCCCGGCGGCGTGGTGGCACAGCCGGCCAGGCCCAGCGCAGCGGCCAGGGTGAGAGGAGCAGCCAGTCGGCGCATCATGGTTTGGCCCCCGCGTCGGCGCTGCCGGCATCGGCCGCCTTGTTGAACAGGAACTGGCCGATCAGGTTTTCCAGCACCACCGCCGACTGGGTCTGCTTGATCACCGCACCGGCGGCCAGGTTGTCGACCTCGCCACCGGCCTCCAGGCCCACATACTGGTCGCCCAGCAGGCCGGCGGTGAGGATCTTGGCCGAGCTGTCCTTGGGAAACTGGTAGCCGCGCTCGATCTCCATGGTCACCACGCCCTGGAAGGTCTTGGGGTCCAGGCTGATGGCGGTGATGCGGCCGATCACCACGCCGGCGGCACGCACCGGCGCACGCGCCTTCAGCCCGCCGATGTTGTCGAAGCGGGCGGTCACGGTGTAGGTGTCGGCCTGGCCGAAGCTGGTGAGGTTGGCGGCCTTCAGGGCCACGAACAGCAGCGCCGCCAGCCCCAGCAGCACGAACAGCCCCACGCCGGTCTCGATCCCCTTCTTGCTCATGCTTGATTCCTGTCGACGGTGCAGCTTGCCAGATTCATGGCGTGGAGAACATCAGTGCGGTGAGGATGAAGTCCATCGCCAGCACCGCCAGTGACGAGATCACCACGGTGCGCGTGGTGGCATAGGCCACGCCCTCGGGCGTGGCCTGGGTCTCGTAGCCCTGGTACAGCGCCACGAAGGTGCAGATCACGCCGAACACCGCGCTCTTGACCACGCCGTTGCCCACGTCCCGCCAGATGTCCACCTTGTTCTGCTGGATGGACCAGAAGTTTCCGGCGTCGATGCCGATCAGGCCCACCGCCACCACCCAGGCACCCAGGATGCCGATGGCCGAGAACAGGATGGCCAGCAGCGGCATGCTGATGGCGCCGGCGATGAAGCGCGGCGCCAGCACCCGGGCGCGCGGGTCGATGGCCATCAGCTCCATCGCCGCCAGTTGCTCGCCGGCCTTCATCAGGCCGATCTCGGCCGTCAACGAGGTGCCGGCCCGGCCGGCAAACAGCAGGGCGGTGACCACCGGGCCCAGCTCACGCACCAGGCTGAGGTTGACCACCAGGCCCAGCGATTCGGCCGCGCCGTAGGTGACCAGGGCGTAGTACATCTGCAGCGCCAGCACGAAGCCCACCGACAGGCCCGAGGCCAGGATGATCACCAGCGAGCGGTTGCCGATGGCATAGATCTGCGTGAGCACCAGGCCGAAGCGGCGCAGCGACTGCGGCAGCACACCCAGCAGACCGACGAAGAAGATCGCCGCATGGCCCAGGCCCTGCAGCGAGGCCAGCACGCTGGCGCCAATGGCCTGCACGACGTTCATGCCGGGCCACCCAGACCGAAGTCGTCGGCCATGGGCCGGGCCGGGTAGTGGAACTTGACCGGGCCATCGGGTTCGCCCCGCACAAACTGGCGCACCTCGGGGTCGGTGCTGGCCATCAGCTCGGCCGGTGTGCCCTGGGCCACGATGCGCCCGCCGGTGGCCATCAGCACCACCCAGTCGGCAATCGACATGCACTCGGGCACGTCGTGGCTGATCACCAGCGAGGTGGCGCCGGTCACGTCGTTGAGGGTGCGGATCAGCTTGGCCGCCACACCCATGCTGATCAGGTCCAGGCCGGCAAAGGGCTCGTCGTACATGATCAGCTCGGGGTCGAGCGCGATGGCACGCGCCAGCGCGATGCGCCGCGCCATGCCACCCGACACCTCGGCGATCTTGAGCTGGGCCGCACCGCGCAGGCCCACGGCATTGAGCTTCATCAGCACGATGTCGTGGATCAGCGGCTCGGGCAGGTCGGTCATCTCGCGCAGCGGAAAGGCCACGTTGTCGTAGACCGACAGGTCGGTGAACAGCGCGCCGAACTGGAACAGCATGCCCAGGCGCCGGCGCAGCCGGAACAGCTGGGCGCGGTCGCGGGTGTCGATCACCTCGCCGTCGAACACCACCCGCCCGCTGGTGGCCGCATGCACACCGCCGATCAGGCGCAGCAGCGTGGTCTTGCCGCAGCCCGAGCCGCCAAGCACGGCCGTGACCTGGCCCCGCGCAAAGCGCAGGTTGACGTCGTTCAGGATGGTGCGACTGCTGTCGTAGCCAAACGTGACGTGGTCGATCTCGATCAGCGGGTCAGGGTGCAAGGGGGTGGGTGGGCATGCGCACGGGGCGTGCTGGCCAATGCAGCAACCCCGGACGGGCCGGATGAACAAACTCCAGAAATTGTCGCATGCAGTGCCAATCCCTCAGGGTTGGCACTGATTCAAGGCGGTCAAGCTGTGTAAAGTCCGCCGCCCGGCGCTGGCTCAGCGTGGCAGGGTGCTGCCGCCCATCAGGAAGCCGTCCACCTCGCGCGCGGCCTGGCGGCCTTCGCGGATGGCCCAGACCACCAGGCTCTGGCCACGGCGCATGTCGCCGGCGGCAAACACCTTGTCGACATTGGTGCGGTAGCCGCCTTCGTCGGTGTGGGCCTTGGCATTGCCACGGCCGTCCTTGGCCACGCCGAAGGCATCGAGCACGCTGGCGACGGGGTTGGTGAAGCCCATGGCCAGCAGCACCAGGTCGGCCTTGTACTCCTTCTCGGTGCCGGCGATCTCGACGAACTTGCCGTCCTTGAGCTCGATGTGCACCGTCTTCAGGCCGGTCACCTTGCCCTTGCTGCCCATGAACTCCTTGGTGGCGATGGCGAACTCCCGCACGCAGCCTTCTTCATGGCTGGAACTGGTGCGCAGCTTGGTGGGCCAGTACGGCCAGACCAGGGGCTTGTTCTCCTGCTCGGGTGGCATGGGCATCACCTCGAACTGGGTGACGCTGACCGCACCATGGCGGTTGCTGGTGCCCACGCAGTCGCTGCCGGTGTCGCCGCCGCCGATCACGATCACATGCTTGCCGTCAGCGCGGATCTGGCCCTTGAGCTTGTCACCGGCGTTGACCTTGTTCTGCATCGGCAGAAATTCCATCGCGTAGTGCACGCCGTCCAGGTCCCGCCCGGGCACCGGCAAGTCGCGGCTCTGCTCGCTGCCACCGGTCAGCAGCACGGCGTCGAACTGGGCCTTCAGCGCATCGGCGGTGATGGTGGTCTTGGCGTCGTTGGTGACCTTGCTGGCAGCGCCCTCGGCAGGCCAGGCCCCCACCAGCACACCGGTCTTGAAGACCACGCCCTCGGCTTCCATCTGCGCCACCCGGCGGTCGATGTGGGTCTTCTCCATCTTGAAGTCGGGGATGCCGTAGCGCAGCAGGCCGCCGATGCGGCTGTTCTTCTCGAACACCGTCACGCTGTGGCCGGCACGCGCCAGCTGCTGGGCCGCCGCCAAGCCGGCCGGGCCGCTGCCCACCACGGCCACGGTCTTGCCGGTCTTGGCCACCGGCGGCATGGGCTTGACCCAGCCCTCGGCCCAGGCGCGGTCGATGATGGCGTGCTCGATGCTCTTGATGCCCACCGCGTCGTCGTTGACGTTCAGCGTGCAGGCGGCCTCGCAGGGCGCAGGGCAGATGCGGCCGGTGAACTCGGGGAAGTTGTTGGTGCTGTGCAGCACGGTGATGGCGTTCTGCCAGTCACCCCGGTACACCAGGTCGTTGAAGTCCGGAATGATGTTGTTGACCGGGCAACCACTGTTGCAGAACGGCGTGCCGCAGTCCATGCAGCGTGCACCCTGGATCTTGGCCTGCTCGTTGTTCAGGCCGATGACGAATTCCTTGTAGTTCTTGACGCGCTGGGGCACGGGCTCGTAGCCCTCTTCCAGACGCTCGAACTCCATGAAGCCGGTGACTTTTCCCATGCTGATCTCACTGTGCTATTGCTGCAATCCTGTCGAAGGGCGCATTCAGGCGCTGGGCCGCCCCAAGCCTGAATGCACCCCTCGGGGGTGGCTGCGGTACGCCGCAGCCGGGGCTGACATTCACTTGGCGGGGACGGTCTTGGTCTTGACCTCGCCCTTGGCCTTGGCAATCGTCGCGTCCTTGGCCTTGGCGGCATGGATCTCGCCCAGCGCACGCTTGTATTCGTTCGGGAAGACCTTGACGAACTTGCCACGCGCCGTGGCCCAGTCGTCCAGGATCTCGCGCGCACGCAGACTGCCGGTCCAGCTGTGGTGCTGCTCGATCAGCGCCTTCAACAGATCGTCGTCGGCCTGGCCCTGGTGCCAGATGGCACGGTCCACGCTGGCGGCCTGCTCCTGCGCACCGAGCACCTTGTCCAGCGACACCATGGCGCTGTTGCAGCGCTTGGCGAACTGGCCGTCCTCGTCGTAGACATAGGCGATGCCGCCGCTCATGCCGGCGGCGAAGTTGCGGCCGGTCTTGCCCAGCACCACCACCGTGCCGCCGGTCATGTATTCGCAGCCGTGGTCACCCGTGCCTTCCACCACCGCGGTGGCGCCGGAGAGGCGCACCGCAAACCGCTCACCCGCCACGCCGCGGAAGAAGGCCTCGCCGCTGGTGGCGCCGTAGAGCGCGGTGTTGCCGATGATGATGTTCTTGGTGGAATCACCGCGGAAATCGATGCTGGGCCGCACCACCACCCGGCCACCGCTGAGGCCCTTGCCGGCGTAGTCGTTGGCGTCGCCGATCAGGTACTGGGTGATGCCCTTGGCCAGGAAAGCGGCAAAGCTCTGGCCGCCCGTGCCCTCCATCTGCATGAAGATGGTGTGGTCGGGCAGGCCCTCGGGCCGGTGGCGGATCAGTTCACCCGACAGCATGGCGCCCACGCTGCGGTTGCGGTTGCGCGTGTCCTGCATGAACTGCACCTTCTCGCCACGCAGGATGGCGGGCTGGCACTTGGCGATCAGCTGCACGTCGAGTGCGTTCTCCAGGCCGTGGTCCTGGCCCTCGGTGTGGTAACGCGGCACATCGGCGGGCGCATCGGGCTGGTGGAAGACGCGGCTGAAGTCCAGGCCCTTGGCCTTCCAGTGGGCGATGCCCTTCTTGGTGTCGAGCAGGTCGCTGCGGCCGATCAGCTCGTCGAACCTGCGGATGCCCAGCTGCGCCATGATCTGGCGCGCCTCTTCGGCGACGAAGAAGAAGTAGTTGACGACATGTTCGGGCTTACCGGCGAACTTCTTGCGCAGCACCGGGTCTTGCGTGGCCACGCCCACCGGGCAGGTATTCAGGTGGCACTTGCGCATCATGATGCAGCCCTCCACCACCAGCGGGGCGGTGGCGAAGCCGAATTCATCGGCACCCAGCAGGGCGCCGATCACCACGTCGCGGCCGGTCTTCATCTGGCCGTCGGCCTGCACCCGCACACGGCTGCGCAGGCGGTTCAGCACCAGGGTCTGCTGGGTCTCGGCCAGGCCCAGTTCCCAGGGCGTGCCGCAGTGCTTGATGCTGCTCCAGGGGCTGGCGCCCGTGCCACCGTCGTGCCCGGCGATCACCAGGTGGTCGGCCTTGCACTTGGTCACGCCCGCGGCGATGGTGCCCACGCCCACTTCGCTGACCAGCTTGACGCTGATGCTGGCACGCGGGTTGGCGTTCTTCAGGTCGTGGATCAGCTGGGCCAGGTCTTCGATGGAATAGATGTCGTGGTGCGGCGGCGGGCTGATCAGGCCCACGCCCGGCACGCTGTAGCGCAGCATGCCGATGTAGTCGCTCACCTTGCCGCCCGGCAGCTGGCCACCCTCGCCCGGCTTGGCGCCTTGCGCCATCTTGATCTGGATCTGGTCGGCCGAGACCAGGTACTCGGTAGTCACACCGAAGCGGCCCGAGGCCACCTGCTTGATCTTGCTGCGCAGGCTGTCGCCGTCCTGCAGTTCGTAGTCGGCCTCGATGACCTTGCTGCCCACCACGTCGGACACCTTGGTGCCCTTGACGATCTTGATGCCCTTCAGCTCGTCGCGGTAGCGCGCCGGGTCTTCACCACCCTCGCCGGTGTTGCTCTTGCCGCCGATGCGGTTCATGGCGATGGCCAGGGTGCTGTGGGCCTCGGTGCTGATCGAACCCAGGCTCATGGCGCCGGTGGCGAAGCGCTTGACGATCTCGGCCGCGCTCTCCACCTCGTCCAGCGGCACGGCCTTGGCCGGGTCGAGCTTGAACTCGAACAGGCCGCGCAGCGTGACATGGCGCTTGCTCTGGTCGTTGATGAGCTGGGCGTATTCCTTGTAGGTGTCGAACTGGCCCGAGCGCGCCGCATGCTGCAGCTTGGCGATGGCGTCGGGGGTCCACATGTGCTCTTCACCGCGGGCGCGCCAGGCGTATTCGCCGCCGGTCTCCAGCATGCTGGCCAGCACCGGGTCGTTGCCGAAGGCGGCGCGGTGGGTGCGCAAGGCCTCCTCGGCCACCTCGAACACGCCGATGCCGCCCACCTGCGTGGCCGTGCCGCGGAAGTACTTCTGCACGAAGCTCTTTTCCAGGCCGATGGCCTCGAACAGCTGCGAGCCGCAGTAGCTCATGTAGGTGCTCACGCCCATCTTGGACATGATCTTGGACAGGCCCTTGCCGATGGCCTTGACGTAGTTGTAGATCGCCTTCTCGGGGCTCAGCGCGCCCGGCAGCTCGGCATGCAGGGCCGCCAGCGTCTCCATCGCCAGGTAGGGGTGCACGGCCTCGGCGCCGTAGCCGGCCAGCACTGCGAAGTGGTGCACCTCGCGTGCCGAGCCGGTCTCCACCACCAGGCCGGCGGTGGTGCGCTTGCCCTCGCGCACCAGGTGGTGGTGCACGGCGCTCAGCGCCAGCAGCGCGGGGATGGCGACCTGCTCGCGCCCCATGCGGCGGTCGGTGATGATGAGGATGTTGTGGCCGCCCTGGATGGCGTCCACCGCCTCGGCGCACAGGCTGGCCAGCTTGGCTTCCACCCCTTCGTGGCCCCAGGCCAGCGGGTAGGTGATGTCCAGCTCGTAGCTCTTGAACTTGCCGCCGGTGTGCTGCTCGATGGCGCGCACCCGCGCCATGTCGTCGAAGTCCAGCACCGGCTGGGCCACCTCCAGGCGCATCGGCGGGTTCACCGCGTTGATGTCCAGCAGGTTGGGCTTGGGGCCGATGAAGCTGTTCAGGCTCATCACGATGGCCTCGCGGATCGGATCGATCGGCGGGTTGGTCACCTGGGCGAACAACTGCTTGAAGTAGTTGAACAGCGGCTTGTTCTTGTCGCTCAGCACGGCCAGCGGGCTGTCGTTGCCCATGGAGCCGATGGCCTCTTCACCGGCCGTGGCCATGGGCGCCAGCAGGAACTTGATGTCTTCCTGCGTGGTGCCGAAGGCCTGCTGGCGGTCGAGCAGGGATTCGCTGAACGACAGCGGTTCGCCGATCACGTCGATGGAATCGAGCCGGATGCGCACGTTCTCGATCCACTGCCGGTAGGGCTTGGCAAAGGCGAACTGGTTCTTCAGCTCCTCGTCGTCGACGATGCGGCCCTGCTCCAGGTCGATCAGGAACATCTTGCCGGGCTGCAGCCGCCACTTCTTGACGATCTTGCGCTCGGCAAACGGCAGCACGCCGGATTCACTGGCCATCACCACCAGGTCGTCGTCGGTCACGATGTAGCGCGCCGGGCGCAGGCCGTTGCGGTCGAGTGTGGCGCCGATCTGCTTGCCGTCGGTGAAGACCATGGCGGCCGGGCCGTCCCAGGGTTCCAGCATGGCGGCGTGGTACTCGTAGAACGCACGGCGGCGCTGGTCCATCAGCTCATGCTGCTCCCAGGCCTCGGGGATCATCATCATCGCCGCATGGGCCAGCGGGTAGCCGCTCATGGTGAGCAGTTCCAGCGCGTTGTCGAACGTGGCGGTGTCGCTCTGGCCTTCGAAGCTGATGGGGTAGAGCTTCTTCAGGTCGTCGCCCAGCACCGGGCTCTTCATCACGCCTTCACGCGCGCGCATCCAGTTGAAGTTGCCCTTGACGGTGTTGATCTCGCCGTTGTGCGCCACCATGCGGTAGGGGTGGGCCAGCGGCCATTCGGGAAAGGTGTTGGTGGAGAAGCGCTGGTGCACCAGGGCCAGGGCCGAGACCACCCGCTCGTCGGCCAGATCCATGTAGTACTGGCCCACCTGGTCGGCAAGCAGCAGGCCCTTGTAGATGATGGTGCGGCAGCTCATGCTGGGCACGTAGTACTCGCGGCTGTGGGTGAGCTGCAGCTTCTGGATGGCCGCGCTGGCGGTCTTGCGGATCACGTAGAGCTTGCGCTCCAGCGCGTCGGGCACGATCACGTCGGTGCCGCGGCCGATGAAGATCTGGCGGATCACCGGCTCCTTGGCGCGCACCGCAGGGCTCATGGGCATGTCGCGGTTGACCGGCACGTCGCGCCAGCCCAGCAGCACCTGGCCCTCGGCCCGCACGGCCCGCGCCAGCTCATGCTCGCAGGCCAGGCGGCTGGCCTGCTCCTTGGGCAGGAAGATCATGCCCACGCCGTATTCACCCGGCGGCGGCAGGGCCACGCCCTGGGCCGCCATCTCGGCGCGGAAATACTCGTCGGGGATCTGGATCAGGATGCCCGCGCCGTCGCCCATCAGCTTGTCGGCGCCCACCGCACCGCGGTGGTCCAGGTTCTCCAGGATCTTCAGGCCCTGCTCCACGATGCTGTGCGCCCGCTGGCCCTTGATGTGGGCGACGAAGCCGACGCCGCAGGCGTCTTTCTCGTTGGAAGGGTCGTACAGGCCATGCTGGGCCAGGCTGTCGATCTCGGCCTGGGTTGCCGGGGCCGGGGTGGCTGCCATGCCAGAGGATGGGTTGGTCATGGGGCGCTCCTTCGCAATTCGGGGGATCGGAATTTACTGCAGTGCAACACGTGCTTCAAGCAGAAATAAATAGGGTCAGTCTTATTTAAGACTGGATTTGCTGCTCGCTCGCTGGAAAAATAGGGACAGATCAAATGCGTGCAGCATGCTGGTGTCGGCTTGCAAGACCCGCGCCTGCGGGCCCTGGCAGCGCTCAGGCCGCGCGTGGTGGCCGGCCACGCGGCCGGGGCTGCACCGGGCGGGCAGCCTGCTGCGCCAGCGCCGCCAGAAAGGCGGCATCGCCCACGGCCCAGCCTTTGTGGACGGCATCGGCCAGGGTGGTGGCGCGCACGGCGGGCAGGCCATCGGCCACGCAGCGCTGGTAGGCCGCCTCGCGCTCGAAGGGTGTGTTGCCTAGCGCCCACCAGGCGCTGCTGTCGGTGATCAGCGGGTCGCGCCGCTGCCCGAGGTGGTGGCCCAGGCTGCCCCAGGCCGCACCACCACCGGCCTCGGCCTGCAGATCGACGAACAGCATGGCCTCCAGCAGCGCCGGCCCGGCCTGCACCACCGCGGTGCGAAAGCGCCCGGCCCACAGGCTGCCACGTCGGCCGTGGCGGCGGTTGAAGGCCGCGCCGTAGCGCCGGCCCAGGCCCTGCATCAGCGCGCCCAAGGCACCGCTGGTGGCCGGCGTCAGCAGCAGCAGCACCTCGGTGGGCAGCAAGGCATAGGCATGCACGGCCACACCCTGCTGCAGCGCCGATTCACGCAGCGCCGCCAGGAACTGCTGGCGGTCCGCGTCGTCCACGAACACCGGCTGGGCGCTGTGGCCCAGCATCAGGGCCAGGTGGGCCTGACCGGCCACCGCCAGCCTGGGCAGGCGTGCCACGCTCAGCCTCCGGGCGCACCCGCGCCCGCCAGGTCGCCAAACAGGTCTGAGCCGGTCAGGCGGCGGTGCTCGCGGGTGGCAAAGCGGTCGGTCATGCCGGCCACGTAATCGGCCACCGCACGGTGGCGGTCGGGCTGGGCGGCATGTTCGGCCGGCATTTCCTGCGGTGCGTCCAGGTAGGCGTGGAACAGGGCATGCACCACCTGGCGCGCCACGTCGGTGGTGCGCATCACCTGCGGGTGGCGGTAGAGCGCGGAAAACAGCAGGCGCTTGAGTTCGGTGCCCTCGGCATGCATGGCGGCCGAATGCTGCAGCAGGCGCGGGCCCTGGCGCGCGGCATCCGCGCTGCCGGGTGCTGCGGCGGCCAGCGCGGCGGCGCTGGCATCGATCACGTCGTGCACCTGGGCCGACAGCATGCGGCGGATGGTGTCGAACAGCAGCCGCCGACCGGGTTGGCCCGCCAGCGCCGGAAACTCCGCCAGCGTGGCGTCGCGGTGGCGCCGCACCAGCGGCAGCTCGGCCAGCTGGTCGAGGGAGATCAGGCCCGAGCGCACACCGTCGTCGATGTCGTGCGCGTTGTAGGCGATGGCATCGGCCAGGTTGCACAGCTGGGCCTCCAGGCCGGGCTGGCTGCCATCCAGGAAACGCCGCGCCACGCCGCCAGGTTCTTCCGCCTCCAGCGCAAGCGCATCGCGCCGGCTGCAGTGCTTGAGGATGCCCTCGCGGGTCTCGAAGCTGAGGTTCAATCCGTCGAAGGCCGGGTAGCGGATCTCCAGCCGATCAACCACCCGCAGGCTCTGCAGGTTGTGCTCGAAGCCACCGTGTTCACGCATGCAGTCGTGCAGCGCGTCCTGCCCGGCATGGCCGAAAGGTGTGTGGCCCAGGTCATGCGCCAGCGCGATGGCCTCCACCAGGTCTTCATTCAGCCCCAGGCCACGGGCGATGGAGCGGCCCAGCTGCGCCACCTCCAGCGAGTGGGTGAGCCGGGTGCGGAACAGATCGCCCTCGTGGTTGACGAAGACCTGCGTCTTGTAGACCAGGCGGCGGAAGGCCGTGCTGTGCACGATGCGGTCACGGTCGCGCTGGAAGGCGTCGCGCAGCCGCACCTCGGGCTCAGGGTGGCGGCGGCCGCGGCTGGCCGCGGCATGGCTGGCATAGGCCGCCAAGGGCATGCTGCGGCTCGCCCGGTTCAGCCCGGCGCCGCGTGGGCCGTGATGACCTCGGCCACCAGCGCATCGGGCGCCGCGCGCAGGGCGGCACGGCCCAGGCCATCGATCAGCACGAAGCGGATCTCGCCGCCCTCGGCCTTCTTGTCCACCCGCATCAAGTCCATCCAGCGCGCGATGGGCAGCACCGACAGCGGGGGCGCCTGCACCGGCAGGCCGGCACGCCGGCACAGCTGCTGCAGGCGTGGCACCAGCGCCGCCTCCACCAGGCCCAGCCGGGCCGACAGCGCGGCCGCCAGCACCATGCCGCAGCCCACGGCCTCGCCGTGCAGCCAGGCGCCGTAGCCCAGGCCGGTCTCGATGGCATGGCCGAAGGTGTGGCCGAAGTTCAGGATGGCGCGCAGGCCGCCCTCGCGCTCGTCCTGCCCCACCACCCAGGCCTTGATCTCGCAGCTGCGCCGCACGGCATGGGCCAGCGCCGCCTTGTCACGCGCCACCAGCTCGTCCACATGGGCCTCGATCCAGGCCAGGAACGCCACGTCGGCAATCGGTCCGTACTTGATCACCTCGGCCAGGCCCGCCGACAGCTCACGCGCTGGCAGCGTGTCCAGCAGGTCCAGGTCGCACAGCACCCGCGCCGGCTGGTAGAAGGCGCCGATCATGTTCTTGCCCAGCGGGTGGTTGATGGCCGTCTTGCCGCCCACCGATGAATCCACCTGCGCCAGCAGGGTGGTGGGCACCTGCACGAAGGGCACGCCGCGCATGTAGCAGGCGGCGGCAAAACCGGTCATGTCGCCCACCACGCCGCCGCCCAGGGCGTACAGCACGGTCTTGCGGTCGCAGCCGGCGCCCAGCAGGCTGTCGTAGACCAGGTTCAGGGTCTCGGCGGTCTTGAACGCCTCGCCGTCGGGCAGGGCCAGTTGCAGCACACGGCGGTGGCGGGCCTGCAACTGGGCTGCTAGGCGCCCGGCATACAGGGGTGCCACGGTGGCATTGCTGACGATCAGTGCATCGGCCGAGGCGGGCAGGCCGGCCCAGGAGGCCGGATCGTCCAGCAGGCCGCTGCCGATGTGGATGTCGTAGCTGCGATCGCCCAGGGCGATGGGGACGTGGACCGTGGGCACACGGGCCGGGGTGCTGGAAGCCGCTGCAGTCATGGGGCGGCAGTGTATGCGCCGCCATCCGGCGCAGCTGCGCGCAGGCTCAGGCCATGGGCGGCATCACCCGGCCGACGGTGGCCGGCACCTGCAGCGGGTCGATCAGGCCCGCCAGCTCCAGCTGCATCAGGATCATGTTGACCAGGGTGGGCACCGAAGGCCGGCCGGTCTCGATCACGAAGTGGGCGGTGTCGCGGTAGAGCGGGTCACGTTCGCGGTACAGGTCACGCAGGCGCTTGAGCGGATCACGCACCTGCAGCAAGGGGCGCTGGGTGTCGTGGCGCAGGCGGCGGAACAGCTCCTCGGGCGTGGAGCGCAGGTAGATCACCTGGCAATGGGTCTTCAGCGCGACACGGTTGGGCTCCCGCAGCACCGCGCCACCGCCGGTGGCCAGCACCGTGCCGGGCTGCATGCTCAGGCGCGCGATGGTCTGCTGCTCCAGGTCGCGGAAGGCTGCTTCGCCCTGCTGCTCGAAGTAGGCGCGGATCGAGCCGCCGATGGCGTGCTCGATCTCGTGGTCGCTGTCGATGAACTTCCAGCCCAGCTGGCGCGCCAGGTGCCGGCCCACGGTGGACTTGCCGCTGCCGGGCATGCCCACCAGGGCCAGGGGTGGGCTTGGGCCAGGAGCGGACGGACCCGCATCCACGGTGAGGTCAACGCCCGTCAGAGCCCAGACACCGTGATGTTCGCCGTCGCGGACACCGTGCTGCCATCGGTCAACAACAAACTGAGCCGGACGGTCTTCAGCCCGTTGCTGGCGTAAGTGGCTGAGCGAAATGCAACAGGAATCGAGATCACACCATTGGCAGCGGTACCGAATGCTTGCGCGGGCCGGCCATCATTCCAGTCGATGGTCCCCGAAACCACCACCGCCTGCGAATCCACTTGACCGACAAATGCGGCCGTCGTCAAGTCCGCGCGGTTGTTCGACAACGACACCGCCAAAGAAGCGCCGTCCGGTCTGTACCGCACGGCAAAGCCGCCACGGGATACATCACGCGCCTCGCCGTCGTACAGCAGGCGCACAGCGGCTGCACCACCACGCGGAGAGGTCACTTCCAGCGCAAACGCACCATTCCCGGCGCATTTGTCTTGCACGCCACGCACCAGGATTGAATGGTTGGAGAACACGGTGCCGTTGGCCTTGGCCACACCATCCGGAAGTTGCGTCCATGTCAAAGGCTTCGCGACGTTAGGCAAATCAATCAGCGGGCTCGGTGGGCGGGCGCCGAAAGCCAGAACCTGGCCCGGCCGAACAGTGTTCGCATTGACGTTGTCACTCGAATCAACCGCTGCCACACGCGTCCCCGCTGCCATGGGGTTCCCCCACCCGTCCTCCAACAAAAGCGCAATGGTGGCCTGCGGGACCGGGGTACCCTCCGGGCACGAGGGTTGCAGACGAATGAAGTTGGCAGACGGGATGCCCGTGCCCAAAAAGTTCTGCTCACGGCTGAATTGCGTCAGCGGCAGGATGGCCGTTGGATCACCACCGGTTGACGCGTTGCTCAAGTAAATAACTGTCGACGCACGAATGTGGGCGGTGTTTCGCACACCGTCACCACAACGCTGGAATGCCGTACTCTGGAATGGAATCAGAATATCAGTGTCCCCATTAACCGTGGCATTGGGTGAACCGTCGTCAGGTAGATTGGGCACACAGTTCATCGGCCGCGTCGGGGCACCAGCAATGCCATCCTTGTTGGCATCGACGAAGACGTTCCCCAGATCGGTGAAGCGATCC
Source organism: Pseudomonadota bacterium (assembly GCA_040386375.1). GTDB lineage: Bacteria > Pseudomonadota > Gammaproteobacteria > Burkholderiales > Burkholderiaceae_C > Pseudaquabacterium. Next base: position 18,707 of record JAZKFQ010000063.1, on the reverse strand, counting down.
GCGGCAAGGTCATAGACGTTGTTGCCGTTGTTGTCGTCGAAGTCTTCCAGACCGACGGCATAGGCCGTGACAACCACACGATGGTCCTGCGGCCGACGCTCCTGGGATACGACGTTGCAGAAACACGCTCCGTTCACGGTGCTACAAGAGCCGTTGTTCGCCGTGCAAACCGATGCCCCGGAACCCACGAAGTTCACCACCGTGCCATCGGGAACCGGATTCGAAAACTGGTCGGCCAAGCGCGCGGTGACGATCGCAATCTCTCCATCGAAGTTGCCACCATCGATGTTGGCCTTATCCACCGACAACGAGAAAGACCGCTGCAGTGGCAGCCCGGTTGAGATCGACAAGGTGTCAGAGTAGGTCTCGAGCACTTTGCCCGCGTAAAAGGTGCGTGCGCGAACGCGCACTGGCGTGGGCACACTGCCGGAGTTGATCTGCACGATCACCGTACCGTCGGCATTGGTGCGCTTGATGTAGTTCACCTTGCTCAACACGTCGGCAGTGCCGCAGGCCGGTGGATTGGCCGGCACGCCGCCGATCGGCAGAAATCCGTCCAGATTCAGGTTGCCGACGTAGGTGGTGGAATCGAAACAGACATCGGCATCTGCCACACCGTTGCCGGCAAGGTCGACCAGCCTGAAGACGAGGCTGGCGTTCTCCTGCCGTCCGTTACCACCCTGGCCGCGAAGCGTGATGGACTTGTCCGACGGCGTAACGGACACGAAGCGCAGGCTACCGGCGGTCGGAGCGATCACGCGCACCGTGGCCGACTTGGTGTCGGACCCAATCGACGCCGTGATGGTCACATCGCCATCGGCGGTTTGCGCGCAGCCGTTGTCGACGAACGTCGCCACGGCAATGCCAGTGGGTTGGGTGATGGCGCTGGGCGTCAGTGTCGCCTTGCCAGCGGCACAGGAATTGGTGAAGCTCACGGTCACGGGCTGGGTATAGGGTTGCCCGTTCTGCCGAACCTGAACTGTGATACCCGTCGACCCGTATGCGGACACACTGGGCGAGAGCACCACCGGCGATTCGAGCGTCAGCGTTGTCGGTTGGGTGCCCACCGAGCCAGAGGCGAAGAAGTTGGCGGAGCCCGTCACTGTCTGCGTGCCCACGGTGGTCGTGGCCACCACCCGACCGGCTCCCGTCGCCGCGCCCAATGAAGAAACGGTCAGCGCGGCAAGCCCACCAGCGCCCGTCAGCTGTGATCCGGACTCAGGGTCGAGCTTGACGAGCGACACGCTCTGATCGACCGAGAACTGCACGATTTGCCCCACCAGGGCCACGCCACTGCGCTTGAGTACAGCCTGCGCACGCACAGGTTGACCGGCCACCACGTCCGTTGTGCCCTCACCCGTGCTGTCAACCAGCGTCACATCCAGTGTCAAGGTGGGTGCGGTTGTGCCGCCGCCATTCGACCCAGAGCCGTCTCCGGGAAGGATTGGATCACCGCCGCTACCACCACCGCCACCACCACAACCCACCAGCGCCAGCACGCACAGGCCAGCCAGCCAGGACTTGAAATTCGAGAAACGCATGAAGAAAACTCCCTGTCGGGCGTGGCGCCGCTGTGGGGCGCCGCGGAAATCAGCGGGCCGCGGCGCGCTCGGTCACGATCTTGGGCGTGATGAAGATCAGCAGCTCGGTCTTGGTGGCCACGCGGGCGGTGTTGCGGAACAGTGCCCCGGCGTAGGGGATGTCGCCCAGCAGCGGCACCTTGTTGACTTCGGTGCTCTCGTTCTGCGTGAAGATGCCGCCGATCACCACCGTGCCGCCGTTCTCCACCAGCACCTCGGTCTGCACATGCTTGGTGTCGATGGCAAAACCCTGCGGCGTGGACTGGCCCACGCTGTCCTTGTTGATGTCCAGCGTCATGATCACGCTGCCCTCGGGCGTGATCTGCGGCTTCACTTCCAGCTTCAGGTTGGCCTTGCGGAACTGGATGGACGTGGCGCCGCTGCTGGTGGCCACCTGGTAGGGCAGCTCGGTGCCCTGCTCGATGATGGCCTTGTTCTGGTCGGCGGTGATCACCCGCGGGCTGCTGATGATCTTGCCCTTGCCGTCGGCCTCCAGCGCCGACAACTCCAGGTTCAGGAAGCGGTTGGCCGCCGGGCTGAACAGGCTCAGCGCAAAGCTGGGCAGGCTGTCGGCGCCCTGGAACACCGAGTTGATGGTGTTGGCCGGCAGGTTGACGAAGTTGCTGTTGTTGTAGGCCGCAGTCAGCGCGGCGTTGCCGGACAGGCCGGCCTGCAGCGTCTGGTTGCCCACCGCCGTGGTGTTGCCCCCGATGGTGACGTAGTTGCCGCCGCCGATCTTGTAGCCGGGGATGCCGCCCTGGATGCCACGGATGTCCGACGCACCCAGCTTCACCCCCAGCGTGCGGCCGAACCGGTCATCGGCCTCCACGATGCGGGCCTCGATCAGCACCTGGCGCACCGGGATGTCGATCTTGCCGATCAGCACCTGGATCTCTTCCAGCTTGGAGGGGATGTCGGTGACGAACAGCTGGTTGGTGCGGGTCTCGTAGATCACGCTGCCACGCGGCGACAGGATGCGCGTGGCCTGGTTGCTGGCGCCGCTGCTGCTGCCGCTGCCACCGGACGCCCCACCACCGCTGCTGCTGCCCGACTGCCCGGTGAGGCCTTGCGCCACCACCTCGGCCTTGGTGTAGTTGAGCTGGAAGCTCTGGGTGCGGGTGGGCTCCAGGTCGGCGATCTTCTTCTTCGATTCCAGATCCAGCTGCTCCTTGGCCGCCAGTTCGTCCTTGGGCGCGATCCACAGCACGTTGCCGTTCTTGCGCACACCCAGGCCCTTGCTCTGCATGATGATGTCCAGCGCCTGGTCCCAGGGCACGTCCTTCAAACGCAGGGTGACGTTGCCGGTCACGGTGTCGCTGGTCACCACGTTGAAGTTGGTGAAGTCGGCGATCACCTGCAGCAGGGCGCGCACCTCGATGTTCTGGAAGTTCAGGCTCAGCTTCTCGCCGGCAAAGCCCGGGCCCTGCGTCAGCTTGTTCGGATCGGCCTTCAGCGGCCGCACTTCCAGCACGAACTGGTTGTCGCTCTGGTAGGCGCTGTGCTCCCAGTTGCCACGCGGCTCCACCACCATGCGCACACGGTCGCCACTCTGGAAGGTGGCGATGTTCTGCACCGGCGTGCCGAAGTCGGCCACGTCGAGCCGGCGGCGCAGGGTCTCGGGCAGGCTGGAGCGCAGGAACTCCACCACCAGGCTCTGGCCCTGCTGGCGGATGTCCACGCCCACCTGGGTGCTGGCCAGCGCCACCACCACGCGGCCCGCACCATCGGTGCCGCGGCGGAAATCGATGTCGCGCAGCGGCAGCTGGTCGCGGTTCTGTGCCGCGGCAAAGTGCACCGGCTCGCCGGTGCTGGCTGCCAGGCCCGGCGCTGCGTTGTTCTCCAGCACCACCACCAGCACCTTGCCCTGCAGTTCGGCGCGGTAGCTGGAGGCCTGGCGCAGGTTCAGCACGAGACGGGTGCGGTCACCGGCCTGGGCGATCGCCACGCTGCGCAGATTGCCCTGGTTGATGTCGACCACGTTCCTGCCGATGGCATTGCCCACCGCCGGCAGATCGAGCGCCACCCGCGGCGGCGCCTGCACCGCAAAGCCGTTGGGCACGGCCGCCAGCGGCGCGGACAGTTCGATGCGCACCACCTCGGCACCGGCCTGCTGGGTGCTGGTGATGGACTGGATGCTGTTGCCGGCCGCCGGTGTCTGGGCCTGGGCAGCGGTGGGGGCCAGGAAGGGGGCGGCGCATGCCAACAGCAAGGCGGCAATCCGGTGTCGCCACTGGGGCATGGTTGTTCTCTCCTGCGGACCGTCAGCCCGTTCTGGAAGCGGATGGGTCGTCGTGGTGGTCACTTGGGCCCCTCCTGCCCACGCTCCTGCAATTGCAGCGTGGCGTTGCGCTCGATCCACTCGCCCGCGGCATCCTGCACGATCTCGCGCAGCGCCACTTCGGTCTCGGTGATGCGCAGAATGCGTCCGTAATTCTGGCCCAGATAGTCACCGGCCTTGACCTGGTAGAGCAGGTTGTCCACCCGCAGCAAGGCCATGGGCCGGCCGGCCTTGGACACGCTGCCCACCATGGCCATGGCGTCCAGCGGAAAGGATTCCAGCGGCTCCTTGCGGCGGCTCATCTCGGCGGCCAGCATCGAGTTGGGCTGGCGGGCTTCCTGCTTCAGCGCCACGCTCAGCTTCTGCGTGCTGAACGGGTCGACCTGCTGCGCATTGGCATAGGGCACGGGGTTGAACTTCTTGGGCGCGGCCAGCGGCTGCACGCTGGGGCGCACTTCGCGGCGCTGCTGGTCCATCCAGTCCTGCAACTCCTGGGTTTCGCCGCCGCAGCCGGCCAGGGCCAGCAGGACCAGCAAGGCCGGGAGCTTCGGGGGCCGCTGCATGGTGATCATTTGCGCGGCGCCTTGGTCTTGGCCTCGGCCTCGCGCGCCCGGCGCACCTCGGCCAGCTCGACCACGTCGAGGTAGCGGTAGGTGCGGGCCACGGCGTCCATCGACAGATTGCCGGCAGCGTCCTTGGTGGGCGCGATGGCCAGGTTGTGCAGGGTGACGATGCGCGAGAGGTTGGCCACGTCGGCGGTGAAGGCGCCGATGTCGTGGAAGCGGCCGGTCACGCGCAGGGTGATGGGCAGCACGGCGTAATAGTCCTTGATCTCCACCTGGCCCGGCCGGAACAGCTCGAACTGCAAACCGCGGCCGATGCCGGCCTGGTTGATGTCGGACAGCAGCGCATCCATCTCGGCCTTGCCGGGCAGCTGGCGCTCGAGCTGGGTGACGTATTCCTGCACCTGCTGCTTCTGCTTGCGCAGCTCGGACAGGTTGACCGCCTGGCCCAGCTTGGCGCGGAAGTCGTCCTTCAGCCCGGGCTCGACGTTGCGTGCGGCCTCCAGTTCATCGGCCGCACTCGAGACCAGCACCACCCAGCCCAGCACCAGTGCCAGCGCACCGGCGCCGAACCAGGCCAGCGCCTTGGGCAGCAGCGGCCATTGGCCCGGCTCCTGCGGATTGAGACCCTTGAACTGCAGCTGCGCGCGGTCGAACGCGGTGCCCACGTCGATGCTGCCAGGGCGGGTGGTGTTCACCATGGGCTGGCCCTCACACTGGTTTGCCGCCGGAGGCCGCGCCAGCCGGCGCCGAGGCCGCTGCACCGGGCTGTTTGAGCGACACCCGCAGGGCGAATTCAAACAGGCGGCGCTGCTCGCGCGAGCCCGCTGCCGGGGGTTGGTTCACGGCCTTGATCTCCACCAGATCCATGCGCTCCAGCCAGGGTGAATTGCTCTGGGCGTTGCGCAGGAATTCCGACACCCGCTCGTTGGTCTGCGCCACGCCGTTGACCTGCACCGAGCCATCGGTCTGCTTGATGCTGGACAGGTAGATGCCTTCGGGCGTGAGCCGCACCAGTTCGTCGAGCAGGTGCACCGGCACGTTGCGGTTGAGCTGCAGGTCTTCCACCGCGCCCTGGCGCGCCTTCAGGCTGTCGATCTCGGCGCGCAGCGTGGCGATGTCCTTGATCTGGCCTTCGAGCTTGGTGATCTCGTCGCGCAGAAAGTTGTTGCGTGCCTGCTGGGCCTGCGTCATCTGCTGCAGGGCGCCATACCAGAGGCCGGCCACCAGCAGGCCGCAGCCCGCCGCCACGCCCAGGCCCACGAAGAAGGCACGTTTGCGCTGCTTGCGCCGCTCCTCGCGGTGCGGCAGCAGGTTGATGAGGATCACTGCAGGAACCTCCGCATCGCCAGGCCACAGGCGGTGAGGTAGGACGGAGACTCCTTGCGCACCTTGGTCTCCTTGACGTGGCTGCCGATCTTCATGCCGTCGAAGGGGTTGACCACCATCGAGGCAAAGCCGGTCAGCTCGGTCACGCGGTCCTTCAGGCCCGGCAGGGTGGCGGTGCCACCGGCCAGCATCACGTAGTGCACCTTGTGGTGCGGCGTGCTGGTGAAGAAGTACTGCAGCGCGCGGCCGATCTCCTGCGACAGGCTGTCGACGAAGGGGGTCAGCACCTGGGATTCATAGTCTTCGAGCTGGTCGCCGGCGAGCTTCTTCTGCTCGGCCTCCTCGAACGACAGGCCGTACTGGCGCGAGATCAGCGTGGTCAGCTGCGAGCCACCGAAAGCCTGGTCGCGGTCGTAGAGCATCTCGCCATCGCGCAGCACCTTCAGGCTGGTGGTGTCGGCGCCGATCTCGAACAGCGCCACCAGGGCGTCGCGCCCCTCGTTGGGCAGGGTGTCGACGATGCGGGCCATGGCCAGCAGCGAGGCATGGCTCTCGATGTCCAGCACCACGGGCTTGAGCCCCGCCGCCTCGGCCAGGCCCTGCCGGTCCTGCACACGCTCCTTGCGGGACGCGGCGATCAGCACCTCGATGTCGCCACCCGAGGTGGGGCTGGGGCCGATGACGCAGAAATCCAGGCTAACCTCGTCCAGCGAGAACGGGATGTACTGGTTGGCCTCGCTCTCGACCTGCAGCTCCAGTTCTTCGTCGCGCAGGCCGGCGGGCAGCATGATGCGCTTGGTGATCACCGCCGACTGCGGCATGGCCATCACCACCTGGCGGGTCTTGGTGCCGCTGCGGTCGATCAGCTTGCGCACGGCACCCACCACCTCGTCGAACTTCTCGATCTGGCCGTCGGTGATCCAGCCCTTTTCAAACGGCTCGGAGGCCAGCCGCTCGAGCACGTATTCGCCCGTGGCCGACATGCCCAGTTCCACCAGCTTGGCACTGGACGAGCTGATGTCCAGCCCGATCATCGGCACATGCTTGCGGCCCAGCAGCAGGTCCAAAAGGCTCACGGATGGCGTCTCCCAACGTGCAAAATGGGTGGGCGGAGATGGCGGAGTTCAGCAATCTGAACTTAATAAGTTACTTCAATGCTAGCAGTAAAGCCTTTGTAACCCAAAGGAATTTACCGCTTCTGACACGGTGCGGCGTTGTGATCTGCCGACTAATTTGACGCCATTTGACAACATGCTCGGCAACGCAGTGCGGGCGCCGGCGCGGGTCTCGGGCGGCGGCGTTTCTATACACTGCAGGCCAACATGAACGACCCTGAGCGCGCGCCGGCCGCCCCTTCCAGCGCCTCCGCAGCGCGCTCCGGCCGCACGGCCATGGGCCTGCTGGCCCGCATCTTCGGCGGCCTGCTGGGCCTGACGCTGGCCTTGGTGCTGTCGGTGCTGCTGCTGGTGGGCGTGGCACTGGCGGTGGCCTACCCCAACCTGCCCGACATCGGCGGCCTCACCGACTACCGGCCCAAGCTGCCGCTGCGAGTGCTCTCGGCGGACGGCGTGCTGCTGGGTGAATTCGGCGAGGAGCGCCGCATCTACACCCCCATCGCCCAGATCCCCAAGGTGGTGCAGGAGGCGGTGCTGGCCATCGAGGATGCCCGCTTCTACCGCCACAGCGGCGTGGACTACCTGGGCGTGGCGCGTGCCGCGCTGGCGCAGTTCAACAAGGCCAAGAGCCAGGGGGCGTCCACCATCACCATGCAGGTGGCGCGCAACTTCTACCTCAGCACCGAGAAGACCTTCACCCGCAAGATCTACGAGATCCTGCTGGCGCTGAAGATCGAGCGGCAGCTCAGCAAGCCGCAGATCCTGGAGGTCTACATGAACCAGATCTTCCTGGGGCAGCGGGCCTACGGCTTCGCGGCGGCGGCCGACATCTACTTCGGCAAGCCGCTGGCCGACCTGACGGTGGCCGAGGCGGCCATGCTGGCCGGCCTGCCGCAGGCGCCCAGCGCCTACAACCCGGTGAGCAACCCCAAGCGCGCCACCCGCCGCCAGCAGTACATCATCGACCGCATGGAGAGCAATGGCTTCATCACCGAGGAGCAGGCCATCGCCGCCCGCGCCGAGGTGCTGAAGCTGCGCACCCCGACCGACGCCGTGGTGCATGCCGAATACGTGGCCGAAGCGGTGCGCCAGCTGGTGCACAGCCAGTACGGCGCCGAGACCACCACCCGCGGCCTGAACGTGCAGGTGACGGTGAACGCGGCCGACCAGGCCGTGGCCTACCGCGCGCTGCGCCGCGGCCTGCTGGACTACGAGCGCCGACAGCACTACCGCGGCCCCGAGGACCGCATCGAATTGCCCACCGATGCCGCGGCCCTGGACGCCCGCATCGCCGAAGCCCTGGCCGACCACCCCGACAACGACGAGCTCAAGGCCGCCGTGGTGCTGGAAGCCTCGCCACGCAAGGTGGTGGCCGTGCTGCAGTCGGGCGAGAGCATCACCGTCACCGGCGACGGCCTGAAGCCGGTGACCAGCGGCCTGGCCGACAACGCCGAACCGCAGAAGCAGATCCGCCGCGGCGCCGTGGTGCGTGCGGTGCGTGGTCCCAAGGGCGACTGGACACTGACCCAGCAGCCCGAGGTGGAGGGCGCCTTCGTGGCGATGGACCCACGCAGCGGCGCGATCCGGGCGCTGGTGGGCGGCTTCGATTTCGGCAAGAGCAAGTTCAACCATGTCACCCAGGCCTGGCGGCAGCCGGGCTCCAGCTTCAAGCCCTTCATCTACTCGGCGGCGCTGGAGCGTGGCTTCACGCCCCAGACCCTGGTCAACGATGCGCCGCTGTTCTTCGACGCCGGCACCACGGGCAGCCAGCCCTGGGAGCCCAAGAACTACGACGGCAAGTTCGACGGCCCGATGCCACTGAAGACGGCGCTGGCCAAGTCCAAGAACATGGTGTCCATCCGGGTGCTGCGCTCCACCGGCGTGCAGTTCGCGCAGGACTGGATCACACGCTTCGGCTTCGAGGCCGAGAAGCACCCGGCCTACCTCACCATGGCCCTGGGCGCCGGCTCGGTCACGCCGCTGCAGATGGCCACCGGCTACAGCGTGTTCGCCAATGGCGGCTACCGCGTCAACCCCATGCTGATCACCCGCATCACCGACAACAAGGGCCGGGTGCTGCAGCAGAGCCCGCCGGTGGTGATTGACGAATCCATGCGCGCCATCGACGCCCGCAACGCCTTCGTGATGACCCAGCTGATGGGCGAGGTGGCGCGCTCGGGCACGGCAGCGCGGGTGTACAGCAGCTTCAAGCGCATGGACCTGGCCGGCAAGACCGGCACCACCAACGATGCGATGGACGCCTGGTTCGCCGGCTACCAGACCAACCTGGCCGCCGTGGTGTGGATCGGCTACGACAACCCGCGCAAGCTGGGTGACCGCGAGACCGGTGGCGGCCTGGCCCTGCCGGTGTGGCTGGAGTACATGGCGCACGCGCTGCGCGGCCTGCCCCAGCAGGTGGCCGAGGTGCCCGAAGGCCTGGTGCAGCAGGGCAGTGACTGGATCTTCGACGAGTTCGCCGGCGGCGGCGGCGTCGGCAGCGTGGGCCTGGAGGACAAGCTGCCCGAGCCACCCAGCGAGACCGAGCGCAAGAGCATCCTCGACCTGTTCAGGTGAGCCTGGACCGGGCGAGCCCCTGCGGGTCACGGGTGCCTGGCGCACGCTCTGCCAGCGTGCTGGCCGGCAAGCGCCTGGCTCAGGGCTCGAAGCGCAGGGCCATCCCGGCCTGGGCGCTGGTGTGCTTCGACAACGCGTCGAAGAACTCGCTGCCATCGCGGGTGTCCAGCCACTGGCCGGCCCCCGCCGCGCCCACGTGCCGGTAGTGGTGGCCGCCGGCGCGCGCCGCCAGCCAGATCTCGTGCAGCGGTGGCTGGGTGTTGAGGATGATCTTGCTGCCACCGGGCAGGCTGAGCTCCAGCAGGCCGCCGGTGCGCTGGCTGTCGATGTCGACCACGTCGGTGTCCAGCCAGCGGTCGACCGTGGCCTCGATCTGGGCCAGCACGGCATGCGACAGGCGGTGGAACTCGCTGTCGGTCAGCGCCGCGCCGGTGGGCGTTGCGGCAGGTGTGCTCGAAGTCATGGTCGATAGAATCCGGGGATGGAATTGCGATCGAGTTTAGCGAGACGTGCCGCCCTGCTGCTGGTGCTGCTTTGTGGCGGCGTGGCCCTGTCGGCATGCGGCCAGAAGGGCCCGCTGACACTGCCCAAACCCCCGGCTGGCGCTGCCTCGGCGCCCATCAAATGACCCAAGAAATCCTGCCCGGCACGCCCCATCTGGCCCGCCGGGGTGCTGATCTTTGGCTGGACGGCGTGCGCCTGGCCGACGTGGCGGCCGAGTTCGGCACGCCGCTCTACGTGTACTCGCGCAGCGCCATGCACGACGCCGCGGCCGCCTACCAGCGTGCCCTGGCCGGCCGGCCGCACCTGCTGTGCTTCGCGATGAAGGCCAACAGCAGCCTGGCGGTGCTGAAGACCTTTGCCGACCTGGGCCTGGGCTTCGACATCGTCTCGGCCGGTGAACTGGCCCGCGTGATCGCCGCCGGCGGCGACCCGGCCAGGGTGGTGTTCTCCGGCGTGGGCAAGCGGCCCGACGAGATGCGCGCGGCCCTGGCTGCCGGTGTGCACTGCTTCAACGTGGAGAGCGCGGCCGAGCTGGAGACACTCTCGGCCGTGGCCAGCGCCATGGGCAAGACGGCCGCCATCAGCCTGCGCGTGAACCCGGATGTCGACGCCCAGACCCACCCCTACATCTCCACCGGGCTGAAGGGCAACAAGTTCGGCGTGGCACACGACCAGGCGCGTGCGGTGTACCAGCGTGCTGGCGGCCTGCCGGGCATCCGGGTGGTGGGCATCGACTGCCACATCGGCTCGCAGATCACCACGGTGGCGCCCTACCTCGATGCCCTGGACCGCCTGCTCGACCTGGTGGAACAGGTGGAGGCCGACGGCATCGCCATCGCCCACATCGACCTGGGCGGCGGCCTGGGCATCACCTACACCGACGAGCAGCCACCGGCGGCCGATGTGCTGGTAGGCCAGTTGCTGGCGCGCATCGACGCGCGCGGCCATGGCCAGCGCACGGTGCTGATGGAACCCGGCCGCTCCCTGGTGGGCAATGCCGGGGTGCTGCTGACCGAGGCCCTGGTGCTCAAGCCCGGCGCCGAGAAGAACTTCTGCATCGTCGATGCGGCGATGAACGACCTGGCCCGGCCGGCGATGTACCAGGCCTGGATGGGCATCGTGCCCTGCCACCAGCGCAGTGAACCCACGCTGACCTGGGATGTGGTGGGCCCGGTGTGTGAATCGGGCGACTGGCTGGGCCGCGACCGCGCCTTGGCGGTGCAGCCCGGTGATGTGCTGGCCGTGCTGTCGGCCGGCGCCTACGGCATGACCATGGCCAGCAACTACAACACCCGCCCGCGTGCGGCCGAGGTGATGGTGGACAAGGGCCGCGCCACGCTGATCCGCCGCCGCGAGACGGTGGCCGACCTGTTCCGCGACGAACTCTTGCCCGACTGATCGGGAAGCAGGCCACTGATCCCCCGGGAGATCGTGCGCGCCATGCCGCGCACGGGGGGCTCAATTCAAATCCGTCCTTCGGTGACGGCGTGGCAGGCGATGCGGATGCCCTGGAAGTCCACCAGTTCGGGCCGCTCGCTGCCGCAGCGCGTATCAGCATGCGGGCAGCGTGGATGGAAGGCGCAGCCGGCTGGCGGGTTCAGCGGGTTCGGCACCTCGCCCTGTACCGGCGTGCGCTGGCGGCCGGTCATGGCGATGTCGGGAATCGCGTCCAGCAGCATGCGGGTGTAGGGGTGGCGCGGCGTGGCGAACAGCGCGCGCCGCGGCGCCAGTTCCACCAGCCGGCCCAGGTACATCACGCCCACGCTGTCGGCCACATGGCGCACCACCGCCAGGTTGTGCGAGATGAACAGGTAGGTCAGGCCCCGCTGGCGCTGCAGGTCCTTCATGATGTTGAGCACCTGGGCCTGCACCGACACGTCCAGCGCCGAGGTGGGCTCGTCGCAGATCAGGAACTCGGGCTCGGTGGCCAGGGCGCGGGCGATGGAGATGCGCTGGCGCTGCCCGCCCGAGAACTGGTGCGGAAACTTCTCCATGTCGCCCGCCCCCATGCCCACCTGGGCCAGCAGCGCCGCCACCTTGGCCTCCAGTTCGGGCTCGGTCATCGCCAGGCCGTGTTCACGCAACGGTTCGCCGACGATGTCGCGCACCTTCCAGCGTGGGTTCAGGCTGGCATACGGGTCCTGGAAGATCATCTGCATGCGCTTGCGCAGCGCACGTGCAGCGGGTGAGGCCAGCGTGGTGGCTGTGTCGATGCCGTCGAACTCCACCGTGCCACGGCTGGGGCCATACAGGCCCACCAGCAGGCGCGCCACGGTGCTCTTGCCACAGCCCGATTCGCCCACCAGGGCCAGCGTCGTGCCACGTGGAATGGCGAAGCTGACACCGTCGACCGCATGCACGAAGCGCCGCGGCTGGCGCTCGATCACGCGGTTGAGCCAAGGGGCCGAGACATCAAACGTCTTGGCCAGGCCCTTCACTTCCACCAGGGCCGTCATGCCGCCACCTGCGCATCATGCAGCCAGCAGGCCGCGCGCGTGGCACCAGCCTCCAGCAGGTCAGGTCGCTGCGTGCGGCAGCGGTCCATCACCTGCGGGCAGCGCGGATTGAAGGCGCAGCCGGCGGGGATGGCGTTGAGCCGCGGCATCGCACCGTCGATCTGCATCAGGCGCTCGCGCTCGCTGTCCATGGCGGGGATGGAGCCCATCAGGCCCACGGTGTACGGGTGGGCAGGGTGGTGGATGACCTGGGCCACCGGGCCGATCTCCACCACCCGGCCGGCATACATCACCGCCACCCGGTCGCATGCTTCGGCGATCACGCCCATGTCGTGCGTCACCAGCATCACCGCTGCACCCTGCTGCTTGGTGAGGTTCTTCAGCAGCGCAATGATCTGGGCCTGGATCGACACGTCCAGCGCGGTGGTGGGTTCGTCGGCCACGATCAGTTCGGGCTGCGCCGCCAGCGCCAGGGCGATCACCACCCGCTGGCGCATGCCGCCGGAAAACTGGTGCGGGTACTGGTCGATGCGCTGCTCGGCCGCCGGGATGCCGGTGCTCTGCAGCAGGCTGATGGCGCGCTGGCGTGCGGCTGATGCATCCAGCCCCAGGTGCACCTGGATGGTCTCGATCAGCTGCCGGCCCACGGTGTAGAGCGGGTTCAGCGAGGTGAGCGGGTCCTGGAAGATGGCACCGATGCGCTTGCCACGGATCTTGCGCATGGCCTCGGGCGGCAGGTTGTCGATGCGTTCACCCGCCAGCAGGATCTGCCCGCTGGCCACCCTGCCCGGTGGTTCCAGCAAGCCGATGATGGCGGCGCCGGTGAGGCTCTTGCCCGCGCCCGATTCACCCACCACACCAAGGATCTCGCCGGGCGCGATGGTGAAGCTCACGTCGTCCAGCGCCAGCAGGGTGCCGCGCCGGGTGGGGAATTCCACCCGCAGGTGTTGCACGTCCAGAAGAGGCGATGCCATGTCTCAGCGCAGTCTCGGGTTCAGCGCATCGCGCAGCCAGTCGCCCAGCAGGTTCACGCTCAGCGCGATCATCACCAGCACCAGGCCGGGGAAAATGGTGATCCACCATTCGCCCGAAAAGAGGAAATCCTGGCCCACGCGGATCAGCGTGCCCAGAGACGGCGAGGTGGGCGGCACACCCACACCCAGAAAGGACAGCGTGGCCTCGGTGATGATGGCCGAGGCGATCTGGATGGTGGCCAGCACCAGCACCGGCCCCAGCACATTGGGCAGCACATGGCGGCGCATGATGCGCAGCGGCGAGACGCCGATCACCCGCGCCGCCTGCACGTATTCCTTCTGCCGCTCCACCAGGGTGCTGCCGCGCACGGTGCGGGCGTACTGCACCCAGCCGGTGAGCGAGATCGCAAGGATCAGCACGGTGAAGGCCAGGGTCTCGTGCGCATTGGGAAACATGGCCCGGCCCACACCGTCGATCAGCAGCGCCACCAGGATGGCGGGAAAGGACAGCATCACGTCGCACACGCGCATGATGAAGCTGTCGATGCGCCCGCCCACGAAGCCGGCCAGCAGGCCCAGGCCGACACCCAGCACCACGCTCAGCAGCACCGAGGCCAAGCCCACCAACAGCGAGATGCGCGCGCCGTACATCAGTGCCGACAGGATGTCGCGGCCCTGGTCGTCGGTGCCCAGCGGGTAGCGGGCCTGGCCGTCGGCCACCCAGGCGGGTGGCAGGCGGGCGTCCATCAGCTGCAGCGAAGCCAGGTCCTGCGGGTTGTGTGGTGCCAGCCAGGGTGCAAACACCGCGCACACCACGCACACCAGGGCGATGACCGCGGCCACCATGGCGGTGGGTGATTGCTTGAAGCTGTGCCAGACGTCCCCGTCGAGGAAGCGGGCCAGCGCGCCAGCAGATGGCGCCAGCGGCGTGGAAGGTGTTCCGGCCATCAGTGGCCTCCCGCGCGCTCGATGCGCAAGCGTGGGTCGACCGCGAAATACAGCAGGTCGACCACCAGGTTGATGACCACGAAGATCAGTGCGATCAGGCAGAGGTAGGCCGCCATCACCGGGATGTCGGCGAACTGCACGGCCTGGATGAACAGCAGACCCATGCCCGGCCACTGGAACACCGTCTCGGTGATGATGGCAAAGGCGATGATGCCGCCCAGCTGCAGGCCAGCGATGGTGATCACCGGCACCAGGGTGTTCTTCAGCGCATGGCCGAAGTACACGCTGCGATCCGGCAGGCCGCGCGCACGGGCGAACTTGATGTAGTCGGTGCGCAGCACCTCCAGCATCTCGCTGCGCACCAGGCGCAGCACCAGGGCCATGGGGAACAGCGCCAGCGTGAATGCCGGCAGCAGCAGGTGCTTGATGCCGTCCCAGGTGAGCAGGCCGAAGCTCAGGGCGCCCACGGTCACCACGTCGCCCCGGCCGAAGCTGGGCAGCCACTTCAGCAGCACCGAGAACACCAGGATCAGCAGGATGCCGATCAGGAAGTTGGGCAGCGACACACCCAGCAGCGAGCCGGTCATCACCAGTTGCGACATGAACTTGCCGCGCCGCAGCGCCGCGTACACGCCCAGCGGCACGCCGAGGGCCAGGCCGATCACGGCCGCGACGGCCGCCAGCTCCAGCGTGGCGGGAAAGCGCTCGGCGATCAGTGTCGAGACCTTGCGGCCCTGGCGCAGGCTGATGCCGAACTCACCTTGCACGGCGTTGCCGATGAAGTGCGCGAACTGCACGATGAAAGGCTGGTCCAGCCCCAGTTCGGCGCGCAGCTGGGCGCGCTGCTCGGCCGTGGCGTCCTGGCCCATCAGGTTGGTGACCGGGTCACCGACGAACTGGAACAGCATGAAGGCGATGAGGGCGACCGTGAGCATCACGATCAGGGCCTGCACCAGCCGGCGGATGACGAAGGCGAGCATGGAGACCTGGAACAAGGCTGGATGGGCAGCCATCCGTGCGGAACACTGCGCATCATCCGCAAAGCCCGTGCCCGGCGCCAAGGGGAGAACCCCCGGATGTCGACGCCGCAACAACGGATGAACCGCGCACGAAAAAAAGCCGCCCGAAGGCGGCTTCCGTCGCGCCGGCCAAGCCTGGAGGCCTGACCAGTGCGCTTCTGATGATCAGAAGTTGTGCTTGATGCCGAAGTCGTAGCCAGTCTTGTTGGTGGCCAGCGCGGTGTTGCGCAGGAAGTCGGTGTACAGCGTGGTGCGCTTGCTCAGAGCGTAGTGGTAGCCCAGCGCGAAGCCCTTGGCGGCGTCGACGTTGGCGGTCTCGTTCTTCAGGCGGCCGTAGCTGGCGCGGAATTCGCCTTGGCCCAGGGGAGCCACGGCCGTCAGCAGGTACGACTTGTGGTCGGCGCCAGCAGCGGTGTTGCCCTTGCCGTACAGGGCGCCCAGCTTCACGGCGCCGAGGTTGAACGAGCCGTTGACGGTCAGCCACTTGGCAGTGTCGGCAGCCACTTGGCCGGTCTTCTCGTAGCCGAGGCCCAGGCTCACAGGACCAGCAGCGTAGTTCAGTGCGAAGTTGAAGGGCTTCTTGTTGAAGTTGTTGATGGTGTCGGTGGCCTCAGCGATCTGGGCACCCACCGAGAAGCCGGCGGCCGAGAAGTTGTAGGTCAGCGAGCTGTCATTGCGCACGCGGGCGATGGCGCCGCCGGTGATCAGCTGGTTCAGACCACCGCTGGGGGTGCCGGACACGACGGTGTCCCAACCCCACGGATCAGCAGCCAGTTGCGACTGCAGGAACGCGGTGGTGTATTCGCGGCCCAGGGTGATCTTGCCGAAACCGCCTTGCAGACCAACGATCGAACGGCCAGTCCAGAAGCGGCTCAGCGGAGCAGCGTTCGAGGTGGCGCTGGCGGCGATCGGGCCGGCCGATTGGGCACCGGTGTCAGCGTCGAAGCGATGCTCGAGGTTGAAGAAGGCCGACAGACCGCCGCCCAGATCTTCAACGCCGCGCACGCCGAAACGGCTGCCCGAACCATTGCTCATGTTCTTGTTGGCGCTACCGGTGGGCTTGTTGATGGACAGGTCCACACGGCCGTACAGGGTGACGCTGGACTGGGCCGAAGCGACGCCGGCGAAGGCGCCCAGGGCGGCCAAAACAATCAGTGACTTTTTCATTGCAACTATCTCCTAGGTTGAACAAGAGGTCCCGACCCCGTAGAGAACCCTCTCACCGGGAGCGGTGGGGGCCGGTCAGGCCAACCTCCTCATCGGAAGTTGTCGCTATTGCACCAGACCCCCGGCGCCAGCGCAAAGATTCGGGGCGAAAAAGGGACAGGGCTGTTGTCTGACAACAACGAGCCGGTGCCCAGCCTGCTGCGCTATTCTGGCCGCATGATTTCAGGTGATGAACTGATTGCGAGCGCTGACCTGGCGCTGCGCACCCTGCACCGCGGCGCCCGCGCCGGCCGTGCCATGCCCCGAGCAGCCATCCCCGCCGACGATGCGGCACTGGCCCCGGCAGAGCGCCGCCTGTCGGCTGCATTGATGCGTGTGAACCACGTGGGCGAGGTGTGCGCGCAGGCGCTTTATGCCGCCCAGGCCCTGACGGCACGCACACCGCAACTGCGCGACCAGATGCTGGCGGCTGGCCGGGAAGAGACCGACCATCTGGCCTGGATCGAGCAGCGCCTGGATGCGCTGGGCGGCCGCACCAGCCTGCTGAACCCGCTGTGGTATGCCGGCGCGTTTGCCATCGGCCTGGCGGCCGGGCGCGCCGGTGACCGCCTCAGCCTGGGGTTTGTGGTCGAGACCGAGCGCCAGGTGGAAGCGCATCTGGCCGGCCACCTGGAGCGCCTGCCACCAGGGGATGCGGATTCACGCGCCCTGGTGGCGCAGATGCAGGCCGACGAGGCCCGCCATGCCGACGATGCGCTGGCCGCAGGGGGCGCCCCCATGCCCGCGCCGGTGCGCTGGCTGATGCGCGCAGCGGCCCGGGTGATGACCCGCACGGCGCATGTGATCTGAGCCTGGCGTCGGCCCGGGCCGGCGCATGTTCAGGCGGCCACGCTCCCGTGGCGAACCATCAGGCTGCAACGATCTCGTGGCTGGTGGTGATCTGCGCCGTCTTCGCCAGCATGATCGTGGCCGAGCAGTACTTTTCGTGCGACAGCGCGATGGCACGCGCGACGGCCGCCTCTGCCAGGTTGCGGCCGCGCACGGTGAAGTGCAGGTTGATGCTGGTGAACACCTTGGGGTCGGTGTCGGCACGCTCGGCCGTCAGCTTGACCTCGCAGCCGGTCACGTCCTGGCGGCCGCGCTTGAGGATGAGCACCACGTCGTAGGCGGTGCAACCACCGGCGCCGGCCAGCAGGGTCTCCATCGGCCTGGGTGCCAGGTTGCGGCCACCCCCATCGGGCGCGCCGTCCATGGTCAGCAGGTGGCCGCTGCCGGTCTCCGCCACAAAGGCCATGCCGCTAGCGGGCATCCACTGGATCGTGCATTCCATCGCTGTGTCTCCTCGGCGTCGCCGCCGCTGTTGCCGTGTTCTGGCCGCGCGCACCATGCGCCGCACCGAAGCCGTGCACCACCGCCCCAGGCTCTGGAGCGGCCGCTCTAACTGGCCCTGCGCAATCATATTGCGGCGCAGCATTTGCCCCGCTAGACTGCGGGCATCGATGGGGTGGCCGTGGGTCCGCCGGTTGCCCGTCCTCCAGACATTGATCCAGTTGTCTCCTCCACCTCCTCCATTGGTGGATTCAGCCCGGGGCGCAAGCCCCGGGCTTTTTTCTTGGGCGGGTGTCCCGGGGGCCGGCGTCTATCATGCCGCGCTGCACAAACCCGATCGACGACCACAAGGCTGCCGCATGGCCCGCACCAAGTCCACGCCCGACTACTTGAAGAAGATCCTCACGGCCCGGGTCTATGACGTGGCCATCGAGTCACCGCTGGACGCCGCGCGCAGCCTGTCGCGGCGCATCGGCAATACCGTGTGGCTCAAGCGCGAGGACCAGCAACCCGTGTTCAGCTTCAAGCTGCGCGGGGCCTACAACAAGATGGCACATCTGTCCGCCGAGGCCCTGGCCAAGGGCGTGATCTGCGCCTCTGCTGGCAACCACGCCCAGGGCGTGGCCCTGTCGGCCAAGAAGCTGGGCTGCCGCGCGGTGATCGTGATGCCGGTGACCACCCCCAAGCTGAAGGTCGACGCCGTGGCCGCCCTGGGCGGCGAGGTCTTGCTGCACGGCGAGAGCTACTCCGATGCCTACGGCCATGCGCTGGCGGTGCAGCAGAGCCAGGGCCTGACCTTCGTGCACCCCTTCGACGACCCCGACGTGATCGCCGGCCAGGGCACGATCGCGATGGAGATCCTGCGCCAGCA